>NZ_JBICXM010000002.1:0-177690 GCF_043200235.1 Streptomyces sp. NPDC048441 | reverse complement strand
GACCTGGTCGAGGCGGTCGCCCGTCTCTCGGGGCTGCACTGGCCGCTCGTCCTGCTCATCGACGACGCGCACTGGGCCGATCAGGAAACCCTGCACTGGCTGGCCGCGTTCGCCCAGCGCCTCGATGAACTGCCGGTCCTCGTGGTGGTAGCCCACCGCCCGGACGAAGCCATCGGTGAAAGCGCGCGCCACCTCGCGGCGGTCGGCGCCGCGGCCCGCCTCTCGCCTCCGCTGCGCGCGCTCACCCCGGACGCGGCGGCCGGACTCACCCGCGCCACCCTCGGCGAGCACGCGGACGCCCCGTTCTGCCGCGAGGTGTGGGCGGTCACCGGCGGCAATCCGTACGAATCCGTGGAACTGCTCGCCAAGGTGCAGGACAGCGAGCTCGAACCGGTGGAGAGCTCCGCCGCCGAACTGCGCGCCTTGAACCGCTCGGCGCGGGGCCGTGGACTCGTCGCCCGCCTCGAAGGACTCGGCACGGACGTCACGCGGTTCGCGTGGGCGGCGGCGATCCTCGGCACCGCCATCTCGCTCGACCTCGCCGCCTCACTGGCCGGGATGCCCCGCGAGAAGGCCGAGCGGTGCGCGGAGCGGCTGCGTGCCGCGCGCATCCTGCTCGGCGGCGAACACGGCCTGGAGTTCGTCCATCCGCTGATCGCGAGCACCGTCTACCGCTCGATCCCGCCCGCCACCCGCACCGCTTTCCACGGCCAGGCCGCCTGGGCCGTCACGTTGTCGGGGCGTGGCGCTGCGGCAGCTTCCCGGCACCTCCTCGAGGTGCATCCGGAGGACGACCCCGAACTGGTCAAGCAGTTGCGCGAGGCGGCGGCCGAGCACCTCGCCGTGGGTGCACCGGACGCGGCCCGCCGCTGCCTCGAACGCGCCCTGAAAGAACCGCCGCTGCCCGAGACCCACGCGCGCGTGCTCTATGAACTGGGCTGCGCGACCCTTCTGACCTCACCCGTCACAACCATCGGTCACCTGCGCGAGGCGCTCCATACCCCGGGTCTCGACCCCAAGCGGAGAGTGGACGCCGTCTGCCGCCTCTCCCAAGCGCTCGTGCACAACGACCAGTTGGAGGAGGCCCTGCGCGTCGTGGACGCCGAGGCCGCCAGCCTCGAGCCGGGCCTCGACCAGATGCGGCTGCAAGGTGTCCACTACATGTGGGAGGGCATCCACTCACGCGAGGAGGACGCGCCGAGCCGTTCGCGTCGTCTCGCCGCGATCGCCGGTCCGCTGCGGGGACGCGACAACTCCGAGCGTGCGCTGCTGATCCTGCGCGCCTTCGACGGCTTGACCCGTGGGGAGAACGCGGAGGAGATCGTCGAGCTCTGCGACCGCGTCCTCGTCAACGGCCGTCTCGCGCCGGGGCTCGGCTGGACCGACACGGAGTGGAGCCTGGAGCTCCTGATCATGCTGGGCGGCGCCTATATCTTCACCGACCGCCTCGACCGCGCCGAGAGCCTCTTCGCCGAGGCGGTCCGCGACTACGAGACGGCGGGCTGGAGCGGCGGCCATCTGGCCCTCGCCAATGCCTGGGTCGGTCTGGTGCACCGCAGGCGTGGACGACTCATCGAGGCGGAGGCCTCGCTGCGGGAGGGCCTGCGCCTGGCCGACCGCGTCGGCAGCGGACTCCCGATGCACTGGGACGCCGCGTGCAAGCTCATAGAGACGCTGCTCGCCCGCGGCAAGGTGGACGAGGCCCAGGAGATCGCCGACCGGTACGGCATCGCGCCGCCCTACCCCTCCACGATCTTCCTGCCCGACATCCACTCCGTGCGGGGCCGTCTGCTGATCGCCACGGGGCGACGGCCGGAGGGTGTCAACGAATTGGAGGTGGCTGCGAAGACTTCCAACGAACGCGGCCGCTACAACACCATCGTCGCCTTCTGGGCACACGACCTCGCCCGCGCGGTCGCCACGGAGGACCCGAGGCGGGCCGCCGAGCTCGCCAAGGAGGCACGGGTCCAGGCGGAGCTCTTCGGTACGGAAACGGCGATCGGCGAGGCACTGCGGTGTGCGGCGTCGCTGGAGAGCGGGCAGCGAGCGGTCGATCTGTATGCCCGCGCGGTCGCCTGCCTGGAGGCGTCGCCGTGCGCCTATGAACATGCGGTCGCACGCGTCGAGTACGGGATGGTGGCGGGGTCCGCGAGCGAGTTGGCGCGAGGGCTCGCCTTGGCCGAATCATGCGGGGCGGACGGATTGGCCGCGCGGGCACGGACGGCTTTGGAGGCCGAGACCAAAGCGACCAGCCGGTCCGGAGTATGAGGCCGAACTATCGGTCGTCCATCAGCCGGGCCGCAGTTGCTCCTCCGCGCCAGCTTCAGCTGCCGTCCAGCCCGGCCGCAGCATCCGCTCAGCCCTTAGCCTCGGCTGCCCTTCAGCCGGGCCGTAGCATCCCTCCGCCCCAGTTTCACGCGCCCTTCAGCCGGCCGCAGCACCCCTCACCCCCAGCCTCACTCGCCTCGCACCCCGGCCCCAACACCCCTCAGCCGTCCCAGCACCTCAGCTGCCTCCAGCATCACCCCCGAAATCAGCTCCTCGCACGACGGCAGGTCCTCGATTACGCCCGCCACCTGGCCGGAAGCCATGACTCCCGCGTCCACCCGGCCCTCCACCATCGCCGACTTCAACATCATCGGCGTATTCGCGGCCAGCAGGACCTGACTCCATGTCAGTCCCTTTCCGTGCCGCATGGCGAGTCCGTCGCGGACCATCTCGCCCCACCCCATCCCGGATATCTTCCGGAACGCCGCCGCGTGCCGCACGGCACGCGCGAGGGATGCCGTGCGACCCGACTTCTCAAGGGAAGCGACCAGTTCTGACCGCAGCATCCGATGCGGGAGGCCGTCCACCCGCGTGGTCACCGTGATGTCCTTGACCGACGCCTCCAGATAGCGGGCCTTGACCGCGTCCGGCACTGTCGAGTCCGAGGTCAGCAGGAAGCGCGTGCCCATCGCGACCCCCGCGGCGCCATAGGCGAGCGCGGCGACAAGACCCCGTCCGTCGAAGAAACCGCCCGCCGCGATCACCGGTATGTCCACCGCGTCCACGACCTGCGGCAACAGCACCGTCGTGGCGACCTCGCCCGTGTGCCCACCGCCCTCGCCGCCCTGTACGACCACCGCGTCCGCACCCCAGGCCGCGACCTTCTCGGCATGGCGTCGCGCGCCGATGGACGGGATGACGACCACCCCGGCGTCCTTGAGCTCCGCGATCAGCTCTTTCGAGGGGGCGAGCGCGAAGGACGCGACCCGCACTCCCTCGTCGACGATGACCCGCACCCGGTCCCGTGCGTCGCCCGCGTCGGCGCGCAGGTTGACCCCGAAGGGCTCGTCCGTACGGGACTTGACCTCCCGGACGGCGGACCGCAGCGCTTCGACGCTCATGGTCGCCGAGGCCAGGATGCCGAGGCCGCCCGCGTTCGCCGTCGCGGAGACCAGGCGGGGGCCCGCCACCCAGCCCATGCCGGTCTGCACAATCGGGTACCGGACACCGACCAGCTTGGTCAGGGCCGTCTCCAGGCCCGCCGGAGCCGACGTCACGAGCGCACCTCGCGATCACGCAGGCCACGCGGGTCCACCACGTCCCGGATGAGCCGCAGTTCATCGGCGGTCGGCTCGCGGGTGTAAGGGATCTCGTCCGGTATCGAGAGGGCGAAGCCGGTCGCTTCACGCACCTGGTCGAGTGTCACGCCCGGGTGAAGGGACACCAGGCGCATCGCGTGGTCGGGAGTCGCGAAGTCGAAGACGCCCAGGTCCGATACCACCCGGCGCAGATCGTGGAAGCGGGCCGCGGAAGGACCGGCCGCGGCCGCGCTGTCGTAACCGACACCGCTGATCATGTCGACCTTCTCGACGAAGACACGCGTCGAGTGGCGCGGGATCCAGTAACTCACCGGGTTGTTCAGGGTGTTGACCGGCGCCCCGCGCACGCCGAGCAGCTGGCGCTTGGGCCGCTCCCAGTCGCCGATGCAGGAAATGTTCTGGTTCCCGAAGCGGTCGATCTGGCTCGCGCCCATCATCACGTGCCGCCTGCCGCCCATGGCCATCGTCAGGTGCTTGCGGTACGGCAGCCAGCCCTCCGTCACGCCGGACGGCGCCCCCACGGCGGGCACATCGCCGATAAGGAGCGCCTCCCCGTCCGTGAGGAGCAGGTCGGGCGAGAACGTCAGCTTGGCCAGGCGGGCGGCGATCGCCGGGACCGTGCCCATCGGCGACGCCAGGATCTCGCCCGCGCCCCGCCAGGCCTCGGCGCAGGCGATCACGCAGAACTCGGCGCGGGTGACGGTGGAGGCGGTCACGGCGGTCGCCTCGGCAGTACCGCTCGCCGCGGTCGGGTCGGTCTGCGTCATCGCTGCTCCTTGTGCCAGGCCTGGACGGCTGCTTGGTACTCCTGCTCGGTGCCGGTGAGGAAGCGGTCCTCGAATTCCTTCCAGGCGTCCGGGTCGCCCGCCGCGGTGGCGTACGCCTTCTGGAAGGGTTCGTCGCGGCCGTAGTCCGGCACGCACGACGTGAAGTGCGCCCCCTTGGGCGTCTGGGCCACGCCCGTCACCGCGTGCCGGGAGACCAGCATCGTCTGCGGCGCCGCGTGCTCCGTGAGCTCGCTCGACTCGACGATCTGCTCGCACGACACGTACGCGGAGTCGGCCGCCTCGCAGAACAAGTCGTCGAAGTACGGATCGGGGCCCAGATACTGGGCGTTGCCCAGGCGGTCCGCGCGGTTCAGATGCACGAGCGCCGCGTCCATCCGCAGGGCGGGCACCGCGACAAGTTCCTCCCCGTCCTCGTACGGCGAAGTGACCGTACGCAGCTGGGGGTTGACCCGCAGGACGTCCGAGCCGAGGCCCGCGCGGATCGGCAGGAACGGCAGCCGCTGGGCGCCGGCCGTCAGGCCCTGCATGAACATCGCCTCGTCCAGCTCGACAAGGTCGAAGGCGCCACGCTCGCGTGCCGCGCGAAAATGCGGCTCCAGGGGGATCGAGTCGAGCGTCACGAACGCCGTGACCAGCTTGCGGATCTTCCCGGCCGCGGCGAGCAGGCCGACGTCCGGGCCGCCGTACGCGACGACGGTGAGGTCCGTGATCTCGGACCGCAGCAGCGCGCGCACCAGCGCCATCGGCTTGCGGCGGGATCCCCAGCCGCCGATGCCGAGCGTCATCCCGCTGTGCAGCCGCCCCACGATCTCGTCGGGCGTCATGGTCTTGTCCGTCATGCCCTGCCCCCCTCTTCCTTCCCGGATTCCTGTCCGAAGCCCTCGCGGATGCGGTCGGCGAGGCCGCTCAAGTTCGCCTCGAAGGTGAAGCCCTGCTCGAAGCGGTAACTGCGGTGCACGTCGACCGGGTCGATGCCGTTGATCGCGGCCTTGGCGAACCGCAGCAGCGTCCCGTCCTTCCGCGCGATCTCGTGCGCCAACTCCAGAGCGGCCTCGCGCAGTTCCGCGCGCGGCACGACCCGCCACACGGAGCCGTGGGCATGCAGCTCGGCCGCGGTGGCCGTGCGCGAGGTGTAGTACAGGGCGCGCATCAGGTGCTGCGGCACCAGCCGGGCGAGATGCGTCGCGGCGCCGAGCGCGCCCCGGTCCAGCTCGGGGAGCCCGAACGTCGCGTCCTCGCTCGCCACGATCGCGTCCGCGTTGCCGACGAGTCCGATGCCGCCGCCCAGACAGAAGCCGTTCACCGCCGCGACGACCGGCACCTCGCAGTCGTACACCGCTGAAAACGCCTCGGAACACCCGCGGTTGGCGCCTATCAGCGCGCTGTGACCGCTGTCGCGCTGCATCTCCTTGATGTCCACGCCCGCGTTGAACCCGCGGCCCTCGGAGGCAAGGACGACGCAGCGTATGTCCGGATCGCGTCCTGCGGCGCGCACCGCGGCCGCCAGGTCGTACCACCCGCGCACGGGCAGGGCGTTGACAGGCGGGAAGTCGACGGTGACGACAGCCACGCCCTTGTCCGGTGTCGAGGTGGAGACAGACATCAGAGGATCCGCTACCTTTCAACCAAGCGCTTTCAACCAAACATTTGTTAGTTAGGAAGGTAGCAGCGATGACTGACACGCAACAGATGGTTGATGAGGCCGACAAGCCGGGCGCCGGCATCTGCGCGGGCCGTGTAGTGATCGTCACGGGCGCGGGCCGCGGCCTCGGCCGTGCGCACGCGCGCGCCTACGCGGCCGAGGGCGCCAAGGTCGTCGTCAACGACCTCGGCGTAGGACCCGACGGCTCCGGAGGATCCGGCGGGCCCGCGCAGGAGGTGGTGGAGGAGATCCGCGCGGCGGGCGGCGAAGCCGTCGCGCACGGCGGCGACATCGCCACGTCCGAGGGTGCCGCCTCCCTGGTGAGGGCCGCGCTCGACATGTACGGCGGACTCGACACCCTCGTCAACAACGCCGGGTTTCTACGGGACCGGATGCTGGTCAACCTTGAGGAGGACGACTGGGACGCGGTCATGCGCGTGCATCTGAAGGGGCACTTTCTGCCACTGAAGCACGCGGCCGCGTACTGGCGGGGCGAGGCGAAGGCGGGGCGGGCGCGGCACGCGTGCGTGGTGAACACCAGCTCCGGGGCAGGTCTCCTGGGGAGCGTCGGGCAGGGGAACTACAGCGCGGCCAAGGCCGGGATCCTCGGGCTCACCATGGTCGCCTCCGCCGAATTCGCCTCCTACGGAGTGCGGGTCAACGCGATAGCTCCCGCCGCGCGGACACGGATGACGGAGGAGACCTTCGCGCAGACCATGGCCGCACCCGACGGGGGCGGGTTCGACGCCATGGCTCCGGAGAACGTCTCGCCTCTCGTGGTGTGGCTCGGGTCGCCCGCGTCCGCCGGGGTCACAGGGCGGGTCTTCGAGGCCGAGGCGGGCCGCATCACCGTCATGGAGGGCTGGCGGTCGGGACCGACCGCCGACAAGGGTGCGCTCTGGACCCCGGCGGAGGCGGGCGAGACGGCGCTGAAACTGCTCTCCGGGTCGGAGGTTCCTCAGCCGGTGTACGGGGCGAGGTAGGGACGGAACGGGGAACGTGAAGCGCCCCATCCCGCCCTACCTGTCATCAGGGGCCTCAGGCCTTGGACGCCACCCGCACCGGCTCCGTGCCCTTGGCGCTGTGCCGCGCCGCCCAGTTCTCCAACGACGTACGGCACGCGTGGTCCAGATGCCGCAGCCCCGTCAGATCGAGCTCGATCGGCCGGTCCTGGGGCAGCGCCTCGAGCGCGTCGAGGAGCTTGGGCAGGCGCAGGAACGTGGCGTTGCCCGACAGGTGTGCGCTGATCGGACCCGCACCCTTGTCTATGACCTCCACATTCACGTGCGAGGTCTCCCACGCGGTCTTTATCACCGCGAGCGCGAGTCCGATGAGGACGCCCTCGAACATGCTCACCGAGACGATCGCCGCGGCCGTCACGACCAGGACGACCGCCTCACCGCGGTGCTCGCGCCAGAGCTGTGCCAACTGCCGTACGGGGACCAGTTTGCAGCCCGCGTGCACGAGGACGCCCGCGAGTGCCGCGACCGGGATGAGGCCGAGCGCCGCGGGCAGCAGCGCCGCGAAGAGCAGCAGCCAGACGCCGTGCAGTACGCGGGACGCCTTGGTCCGCGCGCCCGCCTGCACGTTGGCAGCGCTGCGGACGATGACGGCGGTCATCGGCAGGGCGCCGAGCAGCCCGCACACGGTGTTGCCCGCGCCCTGCGCGATCAGTTCCTTGTCGTACGAGGTGCGAGGACCGTCGTGCAGACGGTCCACCGCGGCCGCGCTGAACAGGCTCTCCGCCGAAGCGATCAGGGTGAAGGCGAGGACGGTGCCGACGGCGCCGACGCTCATGAGCCCGCCGAACGCGGTGGCGTCCGGCAGCTGTACCGCCTCGATGAGTCCCTGCACCTCGACCGTGGCCACGGGCAGGGAGAAGAGCAGCGAGGCACCAGTGGCGAGCGCCACGGCGGCGAGCGGCGCGGGCACCACGCGGAGCTTGCCGGGGAGCCTGCGCCAGAAGACGAGCACGGCGATGGTGCCCACGCCGAGCCCGAAGGCGGTCAGCGCGCGCTCCGAGCCGACGATCCCGGTGAGCAGCCCAGGCAGCCCGGCGATCTTGCCGAGGCCGCTCGCGGGGGCTTCGCGGTCCGCCATGGAGTACAACTGCCCGGCGATCAGGACGAGTCCGATGCCGGCGAGCATGCCCTCGACGACGGCGACGGAGATGGCGCGGAAGAAGCGGCCGAGCCGGAGTGCGCCCATGGCCAGCTGGAGGATCCCGGCGGCGAGCACGAGGGCGCCGAGCGCGGCGAGACCGTACTCCCGCACGGCTTCGTAGACGAGGACGGTGAGTCCCGCGGCGGGACCACTGACCTGGAGGCTGCTGCCGGGCAGCAGGCCGGTGACGAGACCGCCGACGATGCCGGTGATCAGGCCGAGTTCGGCGGGTACTCCGGAGGCGACGGCCACGCCCACGCACAAGGGCAGGGCGACGAGGAAGACGACTACGGAGGCGGTGAAATCGTGCCGCGCGCTGTCGCGCGCGCTGAACAGCGAGCGGGCGCGGTCGAGTACGGAGGCAGGGGAATGCTGCATGTCGGTTGACTCCTGAGCGCCGTGGGGGGCGCATCGGTGTGACGTGGACCGGTGTTCGGGTCCGGCTCGCGGCGGCGTCAGGCAGGGGAGCCCGGCGGCAGAGCCGCGCCGGAGGGACCGATCAGCAGCGGAAGACCTGGAGGATGGCCGGTAGTTCGCGGCCCGCGGGTCTCGTCTCGCGGTAGGCGGCGTTGACGGGGCGGTACGCGCGCGTGCCGTCGTCCACGGTGGTGCCGGGACGGGCGGGCCTGGGCGGGGCGGAATCGGGGGAGAGGTCGCGGCAGTGCGACCGGCCGCGGACCCGGAAACGCTCGGATGTCTCTTCCGGGTGCGTGTCGTCGCCGCAGTGTGTGTACGGCGATGTGGCGGGCGCCGAGCGTGACTCCGGGGCGGACGTGGGTTCGTTGACCCCGTGGGCGAAGAACTGGACGATCACCAGGATCACGGCGGCAAGCACCGCGACCATCACCGCGGGCAGCACGCGTCGGCGCGCTCCGGATCCCGTGGCAGTGGCCGTCACAGTGGCAAAGTCCTCACGTGGCTGCGTAACTCTTATCGTCACCAAGCAACTTAACCGCCAGATGTGTCATCAAGGTGACCGGGTGGTGACATGGCGCGATAGCCACCCTTCGATCAGGAGTACGTGGCGCATTCGCGCCGGGCAAGGCGGGTGCGCCTCGCCCGGCACAGAGCCCGGCACAGAGCCCGGCATAGAGCCCGGCACGGAAGCCCGGCACAGGGTCAGTGCACGTGCGGCCCGCCCGTCAGCTGTGGCTTCCCGCGCGGCACGAGTACGAACGTGGCGACCGCGCTCGCCGCCGCCACGACGGCGCACACCGTGAATGCGTTGGCGAAGGCGCCGCTCGTTCCGCTCTCGATACCGGCGGCGGCGACAGTCGAGACCACGGCGACCCCCACCGAGCCGCCCACCTCGTGGAAGGTGTTGACCACACCGGACGCGACGCCCGCCTCCTCGTGGGCGATGAATCCCAGCGCGGTGGTGGTAGCCGCGACGAAGACGGATCCGAGCCCCAGCGCCGCCACGGACATGGCGACGGCCACACTCGTCCACGCGTTGCCGGCAGGCCCCGCGGCGGTGAGCAGCCCGGTGCCGAGCCCCGCGAGCGCGAGCCCCACGGCCGCGGTGGGCCGTGCCCCCAGCTTGCCCACGAACTGCCCGCCCAGGTGCGCGCCGACCCCCGTGGCGACGGCCACCGGAAGGAACAGCCCCCCGGTCCTGAGGGCGCTGTAGCCGCGTACCTCCTGGAGGAACATCGATCCCAGGAAGAACAGTGAGATCAGCAACGCCGTGGCGACCAGCATCAGATACGAGCCCGCGACCACCGGGCGCCGCCGAAGAACGGCCAAGTCGATCAGCGGCGTACTCTGCGCACGCTCGACGAAGGTGAACGCTCCATAGGCCACCACCGCGGCCGCCACCGGCACCAGCGTCCGAGGGTCCGACCAGCCCGTGTCGCCCGCGGCGACGAGGCCGTAGATGAGCGAACCCGTACCCGCGGTGACGAGGAGCGCTCCCGGGATGTCGAGCCGGGCGGGCCGGGGCGCGCGGGCGGGGACGACGGCGGGCAGGGCAAGGAGCAGGGCCGCGCCGATGGGCACGTTGATGTAGAAGATCCACTCCCAGCCGGGACCGTCGGTCAGGACGCCGCCGAGCAGCACGCCGATGGCCGCGCCCGCGCCGCCGATCGCCGCCCACACGCCGAGCGCGCGATGCCGGTCGCGGCCGTGGAAGGAGGTGGTGACGAGCGCCAGGGCGGCGGGGGAGAGCAGCGCGGCCCCGACGCCCTGGGCGGTGCGGCCCGCGAGGAGCGTCGCCGGCCCCGAGGCGAGGCCGGTCATCAGTGAGGCCGCGGTGAACAGGGCGAGGCCCATGAGGAGGGTGCAGCGCGCTCCCAGGACGTCCGCGAGCCGTCCGCCGAGCAGCATCAGACCGCCGAAACAGAGGGTGTACGTCGTGACGACCCAGGTCAGCGCGGTCCGTCCGAGGTCGAGATCGGCGGCCATGCTCGGCAGCGCGACATTCACGACGGTGACGTCGAGCACCAGCATGAACTGGGCGAGACAGAGCAGCGCGAGCGCGGTCCAGGGGCGTGGGCCGCCGGGTGGTGGCTCGGCCGTGTGGGGCGCGGCGGGGGTCGGGTGGGGATGCGTCATGGCAGGTCCTCGCTAGGGAGATGGGCTGGGGCCGAAAGCGGACGTGGCCACGTCGCTGACGCATCTGAACTGTACTGACTAGTTCACATGAACTCAACTGTTCAGTTCAGTTCGCTGATAAAGTGCGACGCATGAGCAGCGAGGGAAGCGGCGTCAGAAGCGGCCAGGGAAGAAGCGTGGGACCCAGCGGCCCGCGCGCGGAGCGCAAGCGCGAGGCCATCGTGCGGGCGGCCCGCGCACTCTTCCTGCGTGAAGGATTCGGCGTCGGCATGGACGCCATCGCGGCCGAGGCGGGCGTGTCCAAGGTGACCGTCTACAACCACTTCGGCAACAAGGAAGCGCTGTTCACCGCGGTGATCGCGGGCGCGCTCGACGAACCCCTCGCCGCGTCGTCATCGGTTTCCGCGCTCGACGGTCTCACCGAGGCGGACGACCTGCGCGAGGCATTCCTCGGTGCCGCCCGCAGCTGGGTCGACGCCGTCCGTACCGACCGGGAGATGAACGCCCTGCGCCACCTCGTGGCCCGCGAGATCCACCGTTTCCCTTCGCTCGGCAAGGCGTGGGAACAGCACGGCCCGGAGAGCCATCACCCGGCGATCGCAGGTGCGTTGCGCGAGCTCGCCGAGCGGGGACGGCTCGCCATCCCGGACTTGGAGGCGGCGGTCATCCAGCTCTACTCCCTGCTCGTCTTTCCGCACCTGGTCTTCGGCGCGTACGGCACCGACATCAGCGACGACCTGACGGAGCGCCTGATCGTTGCTGGTGTCGACATGTTTCTCGGGTGCTACGAAGCCGCCTAGGGCCTTTCGTTTGGGTCAGGCCGGGCTCGCGGGGTCTGGCACGCACATCTGCGGCGTTGTCGTCAGTCCCCAACGCTCCGCGTTGACTCCCTCCTCCGCCTTGCAGCTGCACGCACCAGACCCCGCTCCCTGATCCGGCCTGACCCAAACGAAAGGCCCTAGCGCCACGGTGGTGCGCCCGAATTGCGCCACCCGAAACCCCTCTGAAACCACCCAACCGCCCCGCCCGCCTACACTCCGGCCCATGGCGCGGATCCTGCCCTTCCAGTCCAGGCGGCTTCCTGCCGGCGACGAGAGCGGGGCCACCACCCTGCGGTTCCGTACCGTGCACGGCTACCGGCGCGCGTACCGCGTCGCCGGTGAAGGCCCCGCGATCCTGCTGATCCACGGCATCGGTGACGCCTCGGCGACCTGGGCCCCGCTGATGCCCCAACTGGCCCGCAACCACACGGTCATCGCCCCTGACCTGCTCGGCCACGGCGCGTCCGACAAGCCCCGGGCCGACTACTCGGTGGCCGCGTACGCCAACGGAGTCCGCGATCTCCTCGGCGTACTCGGCATCGAGCGGGTCACCCTCGTCGGGCACTCGTTCGGCGGCGGCGTCGCGATGCAGTTCGCCTACCAGTTCCCCGAGCGCGTCGACCGGCTCGTCCTGGTCAGCACGGGAGGCGTCGGCCCGCAGGTCAGCCCGGTCCTGCGAGGCGTATCGCTGCCGGGCGCCGCGCTGCTGCTCTCCCTGCTCGGGCTGCCCGGCGCCGACGTGCCGGTGCGGGCGGTCGTGGCCCTGCTCCGGCTGCTGGACACCGACCTCGGGCAGGACGCCCCCGACCTGATGGGCCTGGTCGACGCGCTGCCGGACGTCTGGGCCAGGGCAGCGTTCATCCGCACCCTGCGGTCCGTCGTGGACTGGCGGGGCCAGGTCGTCACCATGCTCGACCGCTGCTACCTCGCCCAGGGGATGCCCACGCTCCTCGTCTGGGGCGACCGGGACGGCGTCCTGCCGGTCGACCACGCGTTCACCGCACACGAGGCGATGCCCGGCAGCCGCCTCGAAGTCTTCCCGGGGGCCGGGCACTTCCCCTTCCACAGCGATCCCGCGCGCTTCCTCTCGCTCGTCGAGGAGTTCATCGGGGCGACGGAACCGGCCAATTGGAGCATCGAGCAGTGGTGGCGCCTGCTGCGGGCCGGGCGGCCAGGTGACGACGCGTACGTCGACGAGATGGAGCGGCGGTATCGCGAGGCGAGCGAGCGAAGCGCCACCTAGGGCGAAGCCCCCGGGCAGATCTCCTGCCCCTGAGCAGCGGCAGCCCAAGGGGTTCCCCGGTGACTGCTACTCCTCCGAGAGGACCCGCTGTGCCACCGCGAACGCCGAATTGGCCGCGGGGACACCGCAGTAGACCGCCGTCTGGAGCAACACCGCGCCGATCTCCTCCGGCGTGAGCCCATTGCGGCGGGCCGCCCGGACATGCATGGCCAACTCGTCGTAGTGCCCGTGCGCGACCAGGGCGGTCATGGTGATCATGCTGCGTTCGCGGTGCGCCAGGGTGGGATCCGTCCAGATCTCGCCCCAGGCGTAGCGGGAGATGAAGTCCTGGAAGCGGGCCGTGAAGGCCGTGGTGTCCCCCTGCGCGCGATCCACGTGGGCGTCGCCGAGCACCGCCCGGCGGACCGCCATCCCGCTAGCGGCCGTACCCGTCAAGTGCGTGCGCAGCACGGCGATCACGGCCTCTGGACGCTCCGCGGGCGCCAGGTGCGAGGCGCCCGCGAGCTCCGTGAGCGAGGCACCCGGCACCGCGTCGGCGATCTCGCGCGCATGGGCGGGCGGCGTCGCCGGGTCCTCGCGGCCCGCGACGACGAGCGTGGGCGCGGTGATCGTCGGCAGCGACTCCCTGATGTCGTACGCCGCAAGGGCGTCGCAGCACGCGGCATACGCGTCAGGGTCGGTGTTCCGGTGGTCGTCGACCAGCCGAGGGACCGTGAACCCGCGCGTGAACCAGCGCTCCGGTGCGCCTTCCGCGAGCGTGGCGAGCCCCTCGCTGCGTACGAGTGCCGCGCGCTCCTCCCACCGTGCGCTGCCGCCGAAGTGCGCCGACGAGCAGACCACGGCGATGCTCTCCACCCGCTCCGGGTGATGCACGGCCAGGTGCAGGCCGACGGCTCCGCCGAGTGAGACGCCCGCGTACGCGAAGCGGTCGATGCCCAGGGAGTCGGCGAGCGCGATGACGAGCGCGGCCAGGTCGGCGACGGTTGCTCCCGGGCCGATCAGGTCGGCGGGGGACTTGCCGTGACCGGGGAGGTCCCAGCGGATGACCCGGTGGTTGGTGGAGAGTTCGGGCGCGACGGCGTCCCATAGGGCGGTGGAGGTGCCGACGGAGGAGCCGAGGAGGAGAGGGGGCGCGGTCGGTGCGCCCTCGGTGGTGTGGTGCGGCAGCTTGCTGGTCATCGTCGCTCCAGGGCTCGGTCCGTGAGGGTTCCGGCGGAGCCGGTGTAACGGGTGGGGTCGGTGAGTTCGGCGAGGTCGGCGAGGTCGATGCCCGAAAGGTCGGGCTCTTCGGCAAGCACCTCTGCGAGGGACCTGCCCTCGTCCCGGGTGCGGCGGGCCGCCGCGGTGAGGAGTTCCTTCGCGCGGGCCCGCCCGACGAAGGGCGCCAGCTCTGCCGCGAGGCGCTCGGAGACGATCAACCCATGGGTGAGGCCGAGGTGTTCGCGCATCGCGTCCGGGTGGACCTGGAGGTTCTCGGTGAGTTCCACGGCGTGGTGGCTCGCGCCGCCGACCGTGCGGAGCAGGTCACGCAGGGTCTCCCACTCCGCGTGCCAGGCGCCTGCCGGGCGCTCGTCCTCGGCGGCCATCGACGCGTGGAGCGTTGCCGCGAGAGCGGGGGCGCGGCGGGCTGCCGCCGCGATGAGGGTGGAGCGTACGGGGTTCGCCTTGTGCGGCATGGCGGAGGAGCCGCCGCCCGACCCCTCGGAGAGTTCGGCGATCTCCGTGCGGGTGAGAGTGAGGATGTCCGTGGCCGCTTTGCCCAGGGCTCCCGCGGTGAAGGCGAGGGCCGCGGCGAGATCGGCGACCGGGGTGCGGAGGGTGTGCCAGGGCAGGTCGGGTTCGGCGAGAGGCAGTTCACGGGCGTAGGCCGCGATGAGGTCTTCCCCGAGCCTCGCCCTTACCGAAGGCGTCGTACGAGGGCGCACGCCATCCGCGTACGCCCCGAAAGCGGCCAACGTTCCTGCCGCACCCCCGAGTTGAGCCGGAAGTGAGTCGCGCACCGACCGCACACGATCCCGCGCGTCAAGGACCAGCGCACGCCAGCCCGCCGCCTTCAGGCCGAACGTCGTCGGGACCGCGTGCTGCGTCAGGGTGCGGCCGGGCAGCACCGTGTCCCGGTGCTCCGACGCGAGGCGGGCGAGTGCCGCCTCCGCGCGGGCCAGGTCCGCCAGGATCAGGTCCAGCGTGCGCCGCGCGACCAGCATCATCGCGGTGTCCATGATGTCCTGGCTCGTCGCGCCCCGGTGGACGTACGGCGCCGCGTCCGCGGGCACAGCGGCCGTCAGGTCCGCGACCAGCGGGATCACCGGGTTGCCGCCGGTCCGCGCGCGGAGCGCGATGTCTCGTACGTCGAAACGATCGGCGTGGGCCACTCCGGTGACGGCGTCGGCCGCCTCAGCCGGGGCTCGGCCCACCGTCGCCTGTGCCCGCGTCAGCGCGGCCTCCGCATCCAACATGGCCTGGAGGAAGGCGGTGTCGCCTGTCGCCGTATCGGCGGGGGAGCCCGCTCGCCCGGGGGCGAGCAGGCCGAAGTCGGCACTTTCAAGACTCACTGGAACTCCAGGAACACCGTTTCGCCCTCGCCCTGAAGGCGGATGTCGAAACGGTACGTGCGGGGTGTCTCGGAGCGGGCGATCAGCGTCGCGCGCCGCGCCTGTTCGAGGGAGCCGAGGAGCGGGTCTCCCGGCTCGTCGACCAGGTACGCGCGCGTGTACAGGTGGTGGAGCAGACCGCGCGCGAAGACGGCGACCGCGATGTACGAGACGCCGCCCGGCGGGAGCGTACGCAGCGTCCAGTGGCCGTCCGCGTCGGTCGGCACGCGGCCGAACCCGGTGAACGCGACGCCGTCGCGGCCGATGACCTCGCCCGTGACCGGGTCGTGCCGCAGCGAGCCGGGAGCGCCCGTGCGGGAGCCGTCAGGCGCGGGCTGCCAGGTCTCGATCAGGGCGTCCGGTACGGGATTTCCGGCGCCGTCGTACACGTACCCGTGCAGGGTGATCGTGTCCGGGTGCCCGGCCGGTGCGACCTCGCCGCCGCGCGGGAAGGGCAGCGCGTAGCCGTAGAACGGGCCGACGGTCTGGGAGGGAGTGGGCGCGGAGGGGGTGGGAGCGTACGACATCAGTGGTGGTCGCCTTCCTCGAAGAGTGTCGCGGAGGGGCCGTCGAGGACGATGTCCCAGCGGTAGCCGAGCGACCACTCGGGGGTGGAGAGATCGTGGTCGTAGGCGGATACGAGGCGCTGCCGGGCCGCTTCGTCGGTGACCGAGCGGAGGACCGGGTCGTAGGGGAACAGCGGGTCGCCCGGGAAGTACATCTGCGTCACCAGGCGCTGCGTGAACGCCGTGCCGAAGAGCGAGAAGTGGATGTGGGCGGGGCGCCACGCGTTGACGTGGTTGCGCCACGGGTACGCGCCCGGCTTGATCGTCGTGAAGGAGTACGTTCCCTCGCCATCGGTCAGGCAGCGGCCGAAGCCCGTGAAGTTCGGGTCGAGCGGGGCCGGGTGCTGGTCGAGCTGATGGGCGTATCTGCCGGACGCGTTGGCCTGCCACAGCTCGACCAACTGGCCGCGCACGGGCCGCCCTTCGCGGTCGAGGACGCGCCCGGACACGGTGATCCGCTCGCCGAGCGGCTCGGCAAGGTGCTGCCGCGTCAGATCGCGGTCGAGCGCCGTGACGTCGGTGACGCCGAACGCGGGGCCGTATCGCTCCACCGCCTCCGGGTCGCGCAGCGGGATCAGCGGCTGCTGGGGGTGGCGGAAGTGGCTGCTGCGGTACGGGGGATAGTCACGCGGCGGATGGTCGGCGCCGGGCGCGGCCGATGCCTGCGCCTTGGCGACCTCCGTGTCCATCTCCTGCTGGCTGAGACCGTCGGGCAGGGGTTCGGAACGGGTCATGTCTCTGGGCTCCGTTAGTACGGTGTGGTGCTGGGGAGTACGGCGGGGTGCTGAGGCTGCGAATGATCAGACGATGGAGCCGTCACGCAGACTCATCACGGGCATCACGGGCATCACGGGCGTCCTTCGAGGATCGCTTCGGGGATGTGGACCTTGGCCGCGGTGCTGGCGACGATCTCGTCCGAGGTGACGCCGGGCGCCGACTCGACGAGTTCCAGGCCGGTTCCGGTGATGTCCAGGACGCAGAGGTCGGTGATGATCCGGTTCACGCAGGCACGGCCGGTCAGCGGCAGCGCGCACTCCTCAAGGATCTTGGGGGAGCCGTCCTTCGCGGTGTGGGTCATCGCCACGATCACCGTGCGTGCCCCGTGCACCAGGTCCATGGCTCCGCCGATCCCAGTGATCATCTTCCCCGGGATCGCCCAGTTGGCCAGGTCCCCGCGCGCCGAGACCTGCATCGCGCCGAGCACCGCGACATCGATGTGGCCGCCGCGGATCATCCCGAAGGACAGCGCGGAGTCGAAGTAGGAGGCGCCGGGGCGGACGGTGACCGTCTCCTTGCCCGCATTGATCAGATCCGGGTCCACCTCGGACTCGGTGGGATACGGGCCCACGCCCAGGATGCCGTTCTCGGACTCCAGGACCACCTCGACGCCCTCGGGGAGGTAGTTGGGGATCAGCGTGGGCAGTCCGATGCCCAGGTTCACGTACTGGCCGTCGCGCAGTTCGCGTGCGGCGCGGGCTGCCATCTGCTCACGGGTCCAGGCCATCAGCTGCTCACCGTTCCCAGTGCCTCAGGCGCGGAAACCGTACGCCGCTCGATGTTCTTGTCCGTGGCCTGTGACGGGGTGAGGGCGAGCACGCGCTGGACGTAGATCCCCGGCAGGTGCACCGCGTCGGGGTCGATGGCGCCGGGCTCCACCAGCTCCTCGACCTCGGCGATCGTGATCCGTCCCGCCATCGCGGCAAGGGGGTTGAAGTTGCGGGTGGACTTGTTGAAGACGAGGTTCCCGTGCCGGTCGCCCTTGGCGGCCCGCACCAGCGCGAAGTCCGTGCGGATGCCGTGCTCGAGGACGTACTCCTCGCCGTCGAACTCCCGCACCTCCTTCGGCGGCGAGGCGAGGGCCACCCCGCCCGAGCCGTCGTAGCGCCACGGCAGCCCGCCGTCGGCGACCTGGGTGCCCACCCCGGCCGGCGTGTAGAACGCGGGGATTCCGCACCCTCCGGCCCGCAGCCGCTCGGCGAGCGTGCCCTGGGGGATCATCTCCACCTCCAGCTCACCGCCCAGGTACTGGCGGGCGAACTCCTTGTTGCCGCCGATGTACGACCCGGTCACCCGCGCGATCCGGCCCGCCGAGAGCAGCACGGCGAGCCCCGACTCCATGGCCCCGCAGTTGTTGGACACCACCCGCAGGCCCGACACGCCGGCTTCGTACAGCCCCGCGATCAGCACGCCGGGCACACCGCTGAGACCGAAGCCGCCCACCGCGAGCGACGCACCGTCCGGCACATCCGCCACCGCGTCGGCAGCGGAGGCCACCACCTTGTCCATCCGTCGAGCCCCATCTCTTCCAGCTCTTCCAGGCTTGCGATTCCCGGCCTTCGATGCCCGTCAATTAATCAGGGCACTGACTATCTACGCGAGATTGAACTTACGCTGCCACTCGTGACGTAAGGCGTCAAGGGCGGGTAGTGTTCAGTGCACCTACAGAAATTCTCAGGCGCGATGCAGTGGAGGACTCATGGCCTCGGTGGACCTGACCACCCACCCCGGGCACCTGGCCCGGCGGCTGCAGCAGGCGCACTATCTGCTGTGGAACACGATGGTCTCCGAGGAGATCACCTCGCCGCAGTTCGCCGTCCTGAACGCGCTCGTCGCCGAGCCCGGTCTCGATCAGCGCACCGTCGGCGAGCGGGTCGGCCTCGACCGCTCCACCATCGCGGAGGTCATCAGCCGCCTGATCCGCCGCGAGCTGCTCGACAAGGTGCGCGACCCGCAGGACGGCCGCCGGTATCTCCTGCACCTCACCGAAGAGGGCAAGCGCACGCACCGCAAGCTGACCGTGCGCACGGCCCGGATGAACCAGATCTTCCTCGGACCGCTCTCCGCGGACGAGCAGACCGTGTTCTTCGATCTGATCCAGCGGGTCTCCGAAGCGGCCGAGGGGCTCCGCAATCCCGCCGAGCCCCTCCCCGTCAACAGCCGCTGAGTCACGCCTTCGCGAACACCACCCACACCTGGCCCTTCGCGAAGGGCAGCTGCTCGCCGCCGTCCGCCGTGGTGAACTCCGTGCCGTCCTGCGGGGACGACCGCTCCCAGCGCGCGTCGTAGGCGCGGCCGTCCCGCAGGACCCGTGCCTTGCCTGAGCCGACGGTCTCGGTGAAGGGAGTGTTGTTGCCCGAGCGGTCGTGGAAGCGGGACTCGCGCACCTTCACGTACTGCACGACGACCGTGGCCGCGCCCAGCGTCTTGCCGTCGGCCGTGCGGGCCTGTCGCCCGTCCATGGAGACCAGCCAGCGCCCCCGCTCGGCCGACCAGTCGAAGGTGAACCGCGCCGCCGGGAAGCGGACGGTCCGCTCACGCTCCGGGGTGCCGCCCTTCGGGCGCGGGCCGAACCGGAAGCCCGTGCTGGCCAGGCCGCCCCCGCGCGGGTCCGCTTTCAGGGCTTCGGGGCGTACGAAGAGGTTGTGCGGGGCCACCTTGTCGCCTCCCCGGAAGTAGGCGTCGCCCGGTGCCTTGCCTGGAGACAGTGGGCGCAGCGGAGCCGACGAGATCAGCGGGAGGAGCTTCGACTGCGCCCCGGAGAACGCGAGCGCCGGATCGTCGAACTGCCGGAGCAGCTCCAGGTCCGTCTCCCGTGCGCTGCGCACCGGGCCGATTACCGGCGGCAACCGGCCCGCGTACACCGCCATCAGGCGGCTGAGACCCGCCTCGACCTGCTCCGCGTAGATGACGTCCGCCGCCTCAAGGCCCGTTTGCGGGCGTGCCGGGCCCACGTTGTCGATCTTCACGGCGAGTACGCGCCCTCCGCTGCCGCCCGGCACCTTCCCGTCGCCCCCGCTGGTGTCGCTCAGGGTGCAGCCGGGCGCGAGGCCCAAGGTGGCGACGGCCGCCACCGCCGCCACCGTCCTGCGTCGTGTCCGTTTCCGCGTTCCCATACCGGCTTCCTACCCCGTACGCCCCTGCTCTCCCGCCTCTCGGCCCCTCAGCTCTGCCCCTCAGCCCAGATCGAGGGCGTTGCGCAGACCGAGCCGGTAGCGCGTGCGGTCGTGGCGCTTGAGGAGTTCGATCGCCGGGGCGCGGAACAAGGAGGCCACCGTGCACGGTTTGGAATCCGAACCGACGCGTTCCAGGAGGGCATTCACCGCCTGTCGCGCCGAAGTGTTGGCGCCCTCCATCGTCGCGAGGTCGATCGGCACGGCCACGTAGTCGCCCGCCAGGTAGAGGTTGGGGATCTTCGTGGCGGCCGAAGGGCGGTTGTGGAGGGTGCCGACCGGGTGGATGAGGAGCTCGTCCTCGTTGGTCGGGTTCGGCGTCCCGATGCCGTCGACGCCCGGGTCGAGGAACCACGAGTGCAGTTTGCTGTCGCTCAGGACGACCTTGCCGGTGTCGTTGAGCGCGGCCTTGAGCTGGGCCCACACCTCCTTGGCGACCTCGTCGCGCGTGCATTGCTTGGCCGTCTTGCCGTACAGGATCCCCGGCTTGTCCCACTCGGAGATGTCCACGGAGAGGCACTCGACCGCGACGCCGTCTCCGTAGTCCGCGGGGAAGTCACGGTCCGGCCAGTGGCCCGCCTGCGCGATGCCGGTGAGCGACCAGGGCGAGTCGATGAGGTTGAAGTGCCCCTTCACGACGGGCGGGCGCTCCGTCAGATAGAACTGGATGCCCGTCATCCAGTCCGTCTTCAGTTGGTCGCAGCGCGCCAACTGCGGGTCGGCCGCCTTCAGTTCCGTACTCCACGTCGTGCGCGCGTGCTCCACCGGCATGGCCTGGATGTAGTGGTCGGCGGTGATGTCGCGGCGTACGCCGTCGGGATCCTCGATGACGGCCTTCGTGATGCGACCGCCCGCGAAGCCGAGCTGCCGCACGTTCCAGCCCATCCGGAACTCCACGCCGAGTGACTTCAGATGGGACACCCACGGGTCGAACCACGCCTCGTTCGTCGGCGCGTTCAGGATCCGGTCGGGCGGGCCGTCCGCGCCCTGGCCGAGGACGTTGAAGACGAAGGCCTCGCCGAGCGTGCCGACGGTGCGGGTGCTCGCCACCTCGGCCTTGGTGGCGACGATGTTGCGCGTGACGCCGATCGCGAGGATGCGCTGGTAGTCCTTCGACATCTTCTCGGCGCGCGTGAACTCCCACCAGGGCGTCGACTCCCAGGTGTCGTCCCGGCGTTCGTCGCAGCTGGTGAGGAAGACCAGGGCGCGGTTCACGAAGTACGCGGCCTCGTGCGCGGGCAGGTTGAACGCGGTGTCCAGGAGCGCGGTGAGCGCACGCGCGATGTCGTCCAGGGTGAGCTTCTCCGGCTCGCTGCCCGGCCAGGGGATCGGCATCCGGATGTCCTCGCGCCCGGTGCGCGCGAACGACATCTCGTGCGGCGCCGCGAGGTTGTCCCAGACGCCGTTCGCGTTCCCTGGGAACGGGATGCGGCGCATCGTGTCCGGGAGGTTGTGGTAGATCCCCGGGATGAAGCGGAACCCGTGCTCGCCGGGCAGCGGCTTGCGGTTGCCCTTCGCACTGTTCGGTACGTCCATGCTGCGCGCCTTGCCGCCCAGTGCCCGGCGTTCGTACACCGTGACGGCGAAGCCGCGCTCGGCGAGCTCATGGGCCGCGGTGAGTCCGGCGACACCGCCGCCGAGCACGGCCACGGACTGCCGTGCCGCGTCCGCTCGCGGGGCGTTGTCCTCGGCCGCCGCCGGTAGGGCCCCGACTCCCAGTGCCGCCACGCCGCCCGCCGCTGCCGCCCCCGCGACGAATGTCCGTCTCGTGCTGCCCGCAGCTCCCGAGTACCCCATGGACAGAACCCCTTACCGTCGGTAACTCCCGTATCAGGCGCAGGAGCTTACGGTCGCCGCCGGGGACGTGGAAGCGGCATGGGGGCGGGGGCCCGAACATTGGCGTGAATGCGCTGCCGGAGTGGGGGCGCGGCAGGGTGGTGTGACGTGCGGATGGCCGGAGTGCTAGCGCAGCACATCCGCCAGGTCGTACCGGACCGGCTCCTCCAGCTGGGAGAACGTACAGCTGTCAGGTGTACGGTCCGGTCGCCAGGTGCGGAACCGCGCCGTGTGCCGGAAGCGCTGCCCGCCCTCCATGTGGTCGTACGCGACCTCGCAGACGCGCTCGGGGCGCAGCGGTACCCAGGACAGGTCCTTCTTGCCCGACCAGCGGCTGGGCGCACCAGGCATCCGGGCCGTCTCATGCGCGGCCTCGTCGCCCCAGGCCGCCCAAGGATGACCTTCGGCCGACGCCGACTCCAGCCGCAGCGGCTCGAGTTCCTCCACCAGCTCCGCGCGCCGCTGCATGGAGAAGGCGGCGCAGACACCGACGTGCTGCAGGGTGCCCCCGTCGTCGTACAGGCCGAGGAGTAGCGAACCGACGATGGGCCCGCTCTTGTGGAAGCGGTAGCCCGCGACCACGCAGTCCGCCGTGCGCTCGTGCTTGATCTTGAACATGAGGCGTTCGTTCTGCCGATAGCGCAGGTCGGGCGGTTTCGCGATGACGCCGTCGAGTCCCGCGCCCTCGTACTGCTTGAACCACTCCCGGGCCAGCTCCGGGTCCATGGTCGCGGGCGCGAGATGAACGGGGGCGCTCACGCCTTCAAGGGCCTCGGTCAGCCGCGTACGACGGTCGGTGAGGGGAGCGTCGAGCAGAGCCTCGTCGTCCAGGGCAAGGAGGTCGAAGGCCACGAAGGAGGCCGGGGTGCGCTCGGCGAGGGTCCGGACCCGTGACTCGGCGGGGTGAATGCGCTCGGTGAGGGCGTCGAAGTCGAGATGGCCGTCCCGAGCGATCACGATCTCCCCGTCCAGGACGCAACGGGCGGGCAGGCGCTCGAGCAGAGCCTGGGCCAGCTCAGGGAAATAGCGGGTCAGCGGCTTGCCCGTGCGGCTGCCGATCTCCAGGTCATCGCCGTCGCGAAAGACGATCGCGCGAAAGCCGTCCCACTTGGCCTCGTACTGCATACCCGGGGGGATCTTCGCCACGGGTTTGGCGAGCATGGGCTTGACGGGGGGCATGACCGGCAGATCCATGGCTCAAATCTATGTGGGGTCCAGACAGCCCGCCTGTCCTGGCGATCTCGGCCGTCAGCGGTCACACTCCGATGAATCTCACCGTTTCCGTCATGTCCGCCCGCCCGGTACGCAGCCGTGGCACGCCTTCTTTCTCAAATCCCACTGAGATGCCGCAGAACAGCACGAGCTCGTCATCGGCTCCCACGGTTCGGCTGACGGTCTCGCGGTACATGGTCCACATCACTTGGGGGCAGCTGTGCAGCCCTTCCGCCCTCAGCAACAGCATGACCGTCTGCAAGTACATTCCCGCGTCACCCCACTGTCCGGGCCCCATCGCCCGGTCGAGGTAGCAGAACAAGACGACCGGCGCTCCGAACGCCTCCGAGTTCAAGGCAGCGATCTTCTGGGGCCGGTCGGGGTCGTCGCGCTCGATCCTCAGCGCTTCGTACCGCTGGGCCGCCGCAGCGGAGAAGCGGTCCAGATACGGCGAGGTCAGTTCGGCCGGGTACATCGGATACTCCCGCTCATCACCCGGGTCTCCCGCCAGTGCCCTGCCGGTCGCGCGCCTCTTCAGTTCGGCCAAAGGCTCGCCGGTTACGACATACAGCTGCCACGGCTGTAGGTTCCCGCTGGAAGGAGCCCGCGTCGCCGCGTTCAGCACTCGTTCGAGCACTTCCTTGGGCACCGGCTCATCGCTGAACGCCCGCACCGCCCGGCGACTGTCCACGGCCTCATACACATCCACCTCTTCGCGTCCTCTCATTCAACCGGGCAGCCCCTCCACCTGTCCCTGGCAAGGCACCTGACCTGGGCATTGTTGTCACGCCGCAGACCCATATGCCGATCCCGCCGCAATGTGTCACCTTCCACCCGGTATGCGGCTCTCGCGCCTTACGCCTAGCGTGGCCGCATGGGTGGTAAAGCGGTCGAGCTCGACGCGGGTGGGCGGACTGTGCGGATCTCAAGCGCCGACAAGGTCGTCTTTCCCGGGCCGGGCTTCACCAAGCTGGACGTCGCTCGCTACTTTCTCGCAGTCGGCGACGGGATCGTACGCGCCCTGCGGGACCGCCCCACGACGCTTCAGCGCTTCCCGGACGGCGTCACCGGCGAGTTCTTCTACCAGAAGCGCGCCCCCAAGAATCTCCCCGACTGGATTCCCACCGGCACCATCGCCTTTCCCAGCGGCCGCACCGCCGAGGAGATCTGCCCCACGGAAGTCGCCGCGGTCATCTGGGCCGCCCAGTTCAACACCCTCACCTTCCATCCCTGGCCGGTACGGCGCGACGACCCCGATCACCCCGACGAACTCCGCATCGACCTGGACCCGCAGCCCGGCACGGACTACGCCGATGCGGTGCGTGCCGCCCATGAACTCCGGGCCGTCCTGGAGGAGTTCGGGCTCCAGGGGTGGCCCAAGACCTCCGGCGGGCGCGGGCTGCACGTCTTTGTGCCGATCGAGCCGCGGTGGGACTTCACCGGCGTACGGCGGGCCGTGATCGCCTGCGGTCGCGAGCTGGAGCGGCGGATGCCGGACGCGGTCACCACCGCGTGGTGGAAGGAGGAGCGGGGCGAGCGGATCTTCGTCGATTTCAACCAGACCGCCCGCGACCGGACCATCGCCTCCGCCTACTCGGTACGGCCCCGGCCGAACGCGCCCGTGTCGGCGCCGCTGCGCTGGGACGAGGTCGACGACGCGGTGCCGGAGGACTTCGACATCGGCACCATGCCGGAGCGGTTCGGGCAAGTCGGTGATGTGCACGCTGACATGGAGAAGCACGCCTTCTCCCTGGACGCGCTCCTCGAACTCGCCGACCGGGACGAACGGGACCGTGGCCTCGGCGACCTGCCCTATCCGCCCGAGTACCCGAAGATGCCGGGCGAGCCGAAGCGGGTGCAGCCGAGCCGGGCCAGGCATGAGGAGTGAGTGACAGCGGCCCCCGCTCCCCCGGACAGCGCATTCCGGGGGAGCGGGGGCCGAAGCCGGTGCAGGAAGTCGCCGGCTACAGCTCCTTCACCCTGATGTCCCGGTACGAGATCACATCCGTGACCCCATGCACCTGCAACCCGACATAGCCGGACGAGTACCGCCGCCCGTCCGTGCCCGGGTCGTCGCCGCGCGGTGGCGTGAAGTCCTGGCCGCCCGTGTTGTCGAACTCGTTCAGGAGGACTCCGTTGCGGTAGATCGAGTAGTGCTGGTCCACCACCTTGATCTCGTAGTCGTTCCACGTGCCCTTCGGGGTGACTCCGGCGCCGCCGAGGCCCACCCGGTCGAAGCCGTAGATCGAGCCCGTCTTGTACATGTCGCCGTCAGGCTTGTCGAGCACCTGGACCTCGTGCCCGTACTTGATGGCGACCCACTCCGGACGCGGCTCCTCCGGGTGGTCGTGGACCTGCGGGAAGCGAACGAAGACGCCGCCGTTGGCGTTGCCGTTGGCCGGTGCGTCGTCACGCCACTGGAGCTTCAGCGAGAAGTCGCCGTACTTGCGCTGCGGGAACCACAACATGCCCATGCCCTCGACGGTGGTGCTGCTGGTGATCGAACCGTCGGCGTTCAGGCCGAACTTGCCGCCGCCGACCTGCTCCCACTTGTTCAGGGAGTCCTGGGTGCCGTCGAAGATCTTGCGGTAGCCCTCGGTCTGGCCCGGCTTGCCGATGCCGGACTGCTTGGCGGCGCGGTTGATCTTGTTGTACTCGCGCTGGTCGATCTCGCCGGCCTTCAGGAGCTTGTCCGTGACGCTCTTGACGTGCTTCAGGAAGAGCGCCTGGGACGTCCACTCCTTCTCGTCCTCGATCAACTCGTTGATGCGGCACCGGTTGTTGGTGACCCGGTTCGGGATGCCCGTGTCGACCGTGCCGACGAAGACAGTCGACCGCTCGTCGAACTCGGCGCAGTTGGGTGCCGGAACCCCGCCGCCCTCCGCGACCGTGAAGGAGACGTTCTTCGCCTCCGACGCGTTGCCCGCCTTGTCGCTCGCGCGGTACGCCACCGTGTGGCGGCCCACGCGGTCGACGACGACCGGGGCGGAGTAGGCGAGATACGGGCCGCCGTCGAGCGAGTACTCGACCTTGTCGACACCCGAATCGGCGTCGGTCGCGGTGACCGTCACCTTCGCCTTGCCGACGTACGCGCCGTCCGAGTCCTTGTCACCCTCGACCTTCGCGGTGGTCTCCGGCGGCGTCTTGTCCTCCACCGGCGGTGTGACCACGGTGAATTCGACGGACTTTTCGGCCGCCTGGTTGCCCGCCTTGTCAGAGGCGCGGTAGCGGATCTTGTGGGCGCCCGCCGCGTGGACCATGACCGGCGCGGTGTACGCCGTCCACTCGGCGCCGTCGCCGACCGCGTACTCGATCTTGTTGACGCCGGAGCCGGTGTCGGACGCCGTCACGGTGACGGTCGCCATCCCGATGTATTCGCCCTTGTCGTTCTTCTCGCCGGTCACCGTCGCCGAGGTCTCCGGAGGCGTCTTGTCGTCGGTCGGCGGCGCGACCACCGTGAAGTCGACGGCCTTCTCCGCCGCCACGTTGCCCGCCTTGTCGCTCGCGCGGTAGCGGATCTTGTGGGTGCCGACCTGGTCGACGACCACGGGCGCCGTGTACGGCTGCCAGGCGCCGTCGGCCCCGACCGCGTACTCGGTCTTGTCGACGCCCGAACCCGCGTCCGTCGCCGTCACCGAGACGGTGGCGGAACCGACGTACGCGCCATCGGCGTTGGTCTGTCCCTCGGCCTTGGCCGCCGTCTCGGGAGCAGTGGTGTCCTCGCCGCCGCCCTCGCTGACCACGAGGATGCCCTGCATCGAGCTGTGGCCGGGGATCGTGCAGTGGTAGCGGTAACGGCCGGGCGTGAGGGTGACCTCCGCCGTGTACTTGCCGCCCTGGTCGTCGTTCGGGTTGGCCATGATGTTCAGCGGTACGTCGTTGTTGTACTCGGGGTCCGAGACGTCGAACGTCAGCGTGTGCGGCATACCGGTGTCGTTGCCGGTCGCCGCGCTGTTCTCGAGGACGATCGTCGTCGCGCCCGCGACCGCCGTGGTGGGCGCGGAGGCGTACTTGGTGATGTCGTTGTTCGCGGTCCAGGTCAGTGTCTGGGCCGCCGCCGGGCCCGGGACGTCGGGCTGGCCGGCCGCCGTCGACGTCAGGCCCAGCACCATCAGGAGCGACGCGAAAAGCGCCGTCCAGAGTCTTCGCTTGCGTACCGCGGGAATCGTCATCCTGCCCTCCTTGCCAGGTCCTTGGCGGCCGGTGTGGCCTCGCCGCCCGAGTAAGTGACGCGCCACAGCGCCGACTTGGCGTCCGAGGTGAAGAACCCTCGGCCGTAGTCGAGGACGTAGAGCGAACCGTCGGGGGCGAACTTCCAGTCCATGAGGTTCTTGATGCCGTCGTTGCCGATCGGGATGATCTTCTTCAGGGATTCGGCATGGGTCGGCAGGCCGCCGCTGCCGACCGTCTTCGGGTCGGTCAGGACCGCGTGCCGGGGCTGGTCGGCGTCGTAGAAGTCGCCGACGAACCACTTGCCGTCCCAGTACGAGGGCCACTTGTCGGCGCTCGTGCTCGCCGCGTCGTAGCGGTAGACCGGGCCGTTCATCGTGGCCTGGCCGCCGCCCTTGAGCCACGGCAGGAGCGTCTTCTGCTCCGACGTCTGGTAACTCGGGATACCGTTCGCGTCACGTGGGTAGTCGACTCCGCCGCCCTGTGGCGAGTACCAGATGTTGTTCGGCTCGGCCGGCGGGATGTTCACCAGACCGTCGTTGTTGGGCGACTCGTTCTTGAGCTTCTTGCAGTCGTACCAGCCGAGCGGCTTCGTCGGGTCCGGCAGATTGCGGTCGCGGTAGGGCTGGTTGTTGCCCATGCAGTACGGCCAGCCGCGGTTGGACGCGTGGGTGATCGCGGCGAACGTGTCGTACTTCGCCGGGCCCCACGTCGTCGACGGCTCCCCGGCATCGGGACCGACCCAGCCCGCGTAAAGGGTGTCGGTCTTCTTGTCCACGGAGATGCGCGCCGGGTTCCTGACACCCATCACATAGATCTCGCCGCGCGTCTTGCCGCCGCCCTCGTCCGGCTCCTTGCCGGTGAAGAGGTTGCCGTCGGGGAGTGTGTACGTCCCGTCGGTCTCCGGGTGGATGCGCAGGATCTTGCCGTTGAGGTTGTTGGTGTTGCCCGCCGTGCGGCGCGCGTCGGCGAAGGAGACGCCCTTGAAGTTGGGCTGCGGGTTGTTGCCCGAGTAACCGCCGCTGAAACCGGAGGAGTTGTTGTCACCGGTCGCGATGTAGAGATTGCCCTTGGAGTCCCAGGCCATCCCGCCGCCCGCGTGGCAGCAGCTGTGGATCTGCACCGGCCACTTGAGCAGGACCTTCTCGCTGGCCAGATCCAGCTTGTTCGTGGCCTGGTCGAGCGTGAAGCGCGAGACGTAGCGCTCGGCCATGTGCGTCTCACGGTTGATCTTCGAGTGGGGTGTGTAGTGCAGATACACCCAGCCGTTCTGCTCGAACTTCGGGTCCAACTCGATGCCGAGCAGGCCCTCTTCGACCTTGATCAGCTCATCGCCGCCGCCCTTGTTGCCGAAGATGGTGAGCGCTCCGGCGAGCGTCGACTTCTTCGTCCTGGGGTCGTAGACGTGGATCTCGCCCTTGCCCTTGCCGATGTCCGGGTTGTTCCAGTCGGTGACGACCGGCTGCGAGGAGTCGGCGCCGCCCCGGCCGATGTAGAAGACGCGGCCGTCGGGCGCGGTGACCAGGCCGTGCGGCTCGCCGATCTGGTCGTTCTGGCCCGGCTGGTTGGGCTGGGTCAGGCGCTGCGCCTTGTAGTTGGCGGTGATCGTCGACTTGCAGTCGGCGCGTGAGATGCGGGTCGTCCAGTTCAGGGCGCCGCGCAGGTGCTGACGGAAGTCGGTTTCGTCGTACGAGGATGCCGTGCCGCCCATTCCGGTGTAGAAGGAGCGCCCGCCGTCGTAGTCACGGCACCAGGAGACCGGGTGGTCGGCGCCGTTCTTGCTCTCGCCCGGCTGGTACGTCGACTCGCGCACGCGGGCCACGGTGTGGACCTCACCGGTCGGGTTCTTGGTCCAGTTCAGCCACTGGTCGGGGCGCTTCCACTGAAGGGGCAGGTCCTTGGTGGCCGGATTCTCCCGGTCGCCGACCTCGACGGTGGCGCGCTGGACGTTCGTCGGGCTGGAGTCGGCGGGACGTGCGCCGATCAGGCCGGTGAACCAGTTCGAGTACGGCTCGGCGCGGGCCGCGTCATGGATGCCGAGGAAACCGCCGCCCGCCTCCATGTAGGTCTCGAGGCCCGCTTCCTGCTCGGGGTCGAGGACGTCGCCGCCGCCGGTCAGGAAGGCGACCGCGTTGAACTTGCCGAGCTTGGCCTCGTTCGTGAAGACCGCCGGGTCGTCCGTCGCCTCGATCTTGAACCGCTGGTCGGCCGGTCCTGAGAGGCCGATCTTCTCGATGGCCTCGATACCCGCGTTGACGACAGGGGACTCGTCGCCGCCAGCGGCGGAGCCGTGGAAGACGAGTACGCGTACGTTCGCCTGGCCGGGAGGTGACGGCAGGGACATCGTTGTCAACGGTGGCTCGGGATAGGGCCGCGCGGTGGCGGCCTGTGCGGAGAGCGCGCCGGTGACCATGGCCCCGGAGAGCAGGGCGGCGGCCCAGGCGCGGCGCGAGCGGATCAGGTCACGGGTCCGGGCCTTGCTCCGGTTCCACCGCTGATCCTGTTCGTGGCGGTTCGGTCTGCGTCTGACTCTGCTCAACCCTCGTACAGCCAACGGTTCTTGATGCGGTGTGAGCCGCATGAGTACACCCACCCCTCGTCGGTCACAGCAACAGGCGCGGATGAAGCTAGACCTCTTTTCGCCACTCGCCAATAGGTAACACCGGAATGCCGCTAACTTTGTCCTGAGTGTGGATAAACAAAGATCCCCCCGATACCGTGTGGCCGTCTCGGGGGCTACCTGCGCCCCGTCAGTCTCCGTACCGCAGTGGGGAGTTCGGCATGGACAGACGGAGCTTCAACCGGCGGATGCTCGTGGGCGGGGCGGCCGCGACGGCCGGGGTGACATCGTTGTCTCTCGCTTCCGCGCCCGAGGCGAGCACGGCCGAGAGCGCACCGAGGACGGCGCCGGCGGGCGGCGAGGTGCGCCGCATCAAGATGTACGCCGAGAAGCTGCCCGACGGGCAAATGGGCTACGGCCTGGAGAAGGGCAAGGCGTCCATCCCCGGACCGCTCATCGAGCTGAACGAGGGCGACACCCTGCACATCGAGTTCGAGAACACGATGGACGTGAACGCCAGCCTGCACGTCCACGGCATGGACTACGAGATCTCCAGCGACGGCACCAAGCACACCAGGAGCGATGTCGAGCCGGGCGGCAAGCGGACCTACACCTGGCGCACACACGCGCCCGGCCGCCGCAAGGACGGCACCTGGCGCCCCGGCACCGCGGGCTACTGGCACTACCACGACCACGTCGTGGGCACCGACCACGGAACCGGCGGCCTGCGCAAGGGTCTCTACGGTCCGCTGATCGTGCGCCGCAAGGGCGACCTGCTGCCGGACAAGACCTTCACCATCGTCTTCAACGACATGACGATCAACAACAAGGCGGGCCACGAAAGCCCCAACTTCGAGGCCACGGTGGGGGATCGGGTCGAGTTCGTCTCGATCACGCACGGCGAGTACTACCACACGTTCCACATTCACGGTCACCGCTGGGCGGACAACCGCACGGGCCTGCTCACCGGCCCCGACGACCCGAGCCAGATCCTCGACGACAAGATCACCGGGCCGGGGGACTCGTTCGGCTTCCAGGTCATCGCGGGGGAGGGCGTGGGGGCGGGCGCCTGGATGTACCACTGCCATGTCCAGAGCCACTCGGACATGGGGATGGTGGGCCTCTTCTTGGTGAAGAAGGCGGACGGGACGATCCCGGACTACGAGCCGCATCATGCCGCCGCCGGGGCCGCGGAGAAGTCGGAGAAGTCCGGGAAGTCCGAGGGATCCGAGGAGTCCGGTCACGATCACGGCTAGGCCGATTCGTATCACGGCCAGGCCGTTTCGTTCGGGCCGTCCGGGGTGATCGTCAATCGGTCCGGGCGCCCAGGCTCCGCGCCAGGGCGGGGATCATCACCGTCGCGGGGACGAGGTGCAGTCCGACGAGAGCGGCGGTGGTGGCGGTGTCTGCCCCGGAGAGGAGGGGCGGGACGAACGAGATGGCGGTCAGCGACACTGCCGTCCACACGAATCGCTTGGCCGGGAGAGCGCTCCAACGAAGAAGAGCGACGGCGATGACGATGCCCACGACCGAGAAGAAGCCGGTCACCACGGCGAACCCGGACAACGGGATCGTCTCACCACCGTCGGGGAGCTCGAAGCCGACGCCGGCGGCCCGGGCGAGCGCAGCGGCGAGGGTGGTGGCCGCCACCGCTGCGAGCGCGGCAACGAAGCCGGTGCCGGCGAGCCCGCGGAATCGGTGGGTGCGGCTGGGCAGGACCGCTGCCGGGCCTGCGGCGACCTGGGTGTCAATCGTGCTGTTCATGTCGTTCCTCCATCATTCGGTACCTGGCGTACGGGTGTGTTGACCGGCATGTGAGGTCCTGGCCCCGGGGGTGACGATGCGCACCCTCGCCGTGCGACGGCCGGGGTTGCGCAGAGCGCGGGCGCCGGTGCCCTGGAGCCAGAACCCGGCGCCGCGTCCGAGGACCGGTCCGGGCTCGCCGTCGCGCAGCTCCAGCTGCACCCGCCCGCGGGTGACGACGCCGAACGCGTCACGCCAGTCCGCCGCGACCACCGCGACACGCGAGCCGCCGCGCAGCGCGAGCGTCCACATCGGGACTACTCCGTGCCGTCCGCCGGCAGACGTTCCGGCAGCCCGAGCCGCGGGAACTGGTCGTCGTGGAACGAGACGATCTCGGTGATCGCCCCGCCGGTGACGCGCAGGACGTCGATCGCCAGCGGCAGGTACGCGCCCTCCGGCTTCTGCCAGAGGTAGTAGGCGACGGCGGGCTGCCGGTTCACGGAGGTGGGGACGGCGCGCAGGCCCGTCATGCCCTCGAAGCCGCTCTCGGTCCAGTAGTTCACCACCGTGTCGCGGCCGACGTACAGGCCCGGTGTGGGCGGCATCGAGCAGCGGACGTCGTCCCGCAGCAGTGTGGCGAGCCGGTCGACGTCCGTGGCCACGCTGGCGTCGGTGTAGCGGCGCACCAGCTCGCGCGTCCCTGCGTCCTCCTCGCCGCCGGTCCAGTCCTGCCGCTCCGCGGGCAGGTGCTCCCGCATACCGGCGCGGGCCCGTTGCAGTGCGCTGTTCACGGAGTTGACGGAGTCCCCGAGGAGCTCCGCGACGTCCTTCGCCGGCCAGCCGAGCACGTCCCGCAGGATCAGCACGGCCCGCGGGCGCGGCGCGAGGTGCTGGACCGCGACCAGGTACGCCAGCTCGATCGTCTCCCGCGCGACGGCGACGGTCTCCGGCTCGTCCGCGTCGCCCGCGGGCAGCTCGTCGAGCAGGCGGTCCGGGTAGGGCTGCAGCCACAGCACCTCACCGCCGGTCGCGGGCTCCGGGCGGCGTTTGGCGAGCAGGTCCAGGCAGGCGTTGGTGGCGATCCGGTACAGCCAGGCCCGGAAGGTCGACCGCCCCTCGAAGGTCTCCCGCCGCCGCCAGGCACGGAGGAACGTCTCCTGCACGGTGTCCTCGGCGTCCTCGAACGACCCGAGCATCCGGTAGCAGTGCACGTGCAGCTCCCGCCGGTGCCGCTCCGCAAGCCCCGAGAACGCGGGCTCGTCGGCCTCGCCCAACCCGCTCACGCCCAGTTCCTCCAGCTGCTTGTCCGTACTCATCACGTCATCCTTCCGTCGTGTCGTGTCCCGTCGTAGGTATGACGGGTGCGGGCGCGACAACTCATCACCGGGGTCGGTCGGCATGGCTGAGCGTCTTCTGGTGCGCCGAAGCCCCCTAGAGTTGCCACATGCGGTCGACCTGGGGGTTGGTAGTGGGCGGGGCTGCTGCCCTGGCCTGGGGTGAGTGGTTGAATCGGCGCTGGTCTCGAACGCTCGTCGGGAACCGTGACGGTGTACTCGTCGGGAACGTCGACGGTGCGTCCGAGGCCGTGGTGGTGCCGGGCTACCGCAATCCGCACGCGGTGATCAACGTCATCAACCGGTGGCGAGTCCGTGCCGGGCTGCGGTCGATCGCCGCCGACCGTGCGCACGACACCCGGGTGATCTTCAGTGGCGGTGCGACCGGCAGCGGTCCCGCGGAAGCCCAGTTGATGGCCGACTACGCGAAATCCGCGTTCGGATTCGACGGCCACGTACTCATCGAGGACCAGAGCAGGACGACATGGGAGAACGTGACGAACGTGATCCCACTGCTCGAAGGCGTCGACCGCATCAAGATCGCCTCGCAGCCGGCTCACGCACTCAAGGTCCGCGTGTACGTGCGTCGGCAGCGCCCTGATCTCGCTGAGCGTCTCGTGCCGGCGGGTGACTACCGCCTCGGCGAGTGGATCCTCCTCAAACCGCTGCTGGCTCTGTACGGACTCTGGACGCTGCGCGGTCTCAAAGCCGCCGAACGGAAGATCTCGCTCTAGCCGGCCGCTCTCGGCGCGTCGGCCCTTCTGGTCGTCGTGTGGAGATCCTGTAGGACACCGGGATCCGCTCGGTATCCCTTTGCCCAGAGGTGCACGGTGGGTGCAGTTGGGTGTACTCCTTGTACGCCTCATTCATGCGGGGCCCGAACACGTCACCTGTGAGCACCCCTCGAACTACCGCCCAAGGGAGCCGAGTTGAGCAAGGACAGCGTGTACGACTACGTCATCGTCGGTGCGGGATCCGCTGGATGCGTCCTCGCCGCGCGGCTCTCCGAGGACCCTGCGATACGGGTGGCGCTCGTCGAGTCGGGGCCGCGTGACCGCAAGACCGAGATACGCATTCCGGCGGCTTTCCCGAAGCTGTTCAAGACGCCGTACGACTGGGACTTCACCACCGCCAAGCAGTCCGCGCTCGACGGCCGCGAGCTGTACTGGCCGCGCGGCCACACGCTGGGCGGCTCGTCGTCGATGAACGCCATGATGTGGGTGCGCGGCCACCGCGACGACTACGACGCCTGGGGCGAGGCCGCGGGGCCCGAGTGGTCCTACGACGCGTTCGAACGCCACTTCCGCCGCGCCGAGCGCTGGTCGGGCCCGGCGGGCGCGGACAGCGTCTACGGAACCGACGGGCCGCTCTGGATCTCACCGCCGCGCGACCTCAACCCGTCCACCACCGCGTTCCTCGACGCCTGCCGCGGTGCGGGCCTGCACGAGCTGACCGAACTGAACGAGCCGGACCACAGCGGTTTCTCGCTCACTCCGGTCAACCAGCGCCGCGGCCGCCGCTGGAGCGTGGCCGACGGCTATCTGAAACCGGCGAGGCGCCGACGCAACCTGGACATCCTCACCGAAGCGCGGGTCCGCAGGCTGGAGTTCGACGGGACGCGAGTGGCAGGCGTCATCGCCGACGGCGTCCCCGGGAGGCTGATCGCCCGCCGCGAAGTGCTGCTCAGCGCGGGCGCCATCGGCTCCCCGCAGCTCCTTCAGGCCTCCGGCGTCGGCGACCCGGACGAGCTCGCGAAAGCGGGCATCACCACGCGCGTCGCGTCCCCGGGGGTGGGCCGCCACCTCCAGGATCACCTTGCCTATACGGTCACGGCGCACTGCCCGCAGCCCATCACGCTGACCGGCGCGGACTCCCTCGCCAACGTCGGCCGCTTCCTGCTCGGCGGGCGCGGGCCGCTCACGTCGAACATCGCCGAGGCCGTCGCCTTCATCAAGACGCGGCCCGAACTGGCCGCTCCGGACATCGAGTTGATCTATGCGCCGGTCCCCTTCGTCAACCACGGCCTGACCCCGCCCACCGAACACGGCATCACGATCGGCGTGGTGCTGCTCCAGCCGGAGAGCGAGGGCCGGATCACGCCGACGGGTCCTGGGGTCGGTTCGCCGCCCTGCATCGACCCCGGCTATCTGACGGCCGAGGCCGACATCCGCACCCTTGTCGCCGGGGTGCGCCGCGCCGAGGAGCTCCTCGCGAGCCGTGACCTGACCCCGTACGTGTCAGGGCCGCTCGCGCCCTATCCCGGCACGGTCGACGATGCGGCCCTCGCCCGGTCGATCCGGGCGTCGTCCGAGACGCTCTACCACCCCGTCGGCACCTGCCGGATGGGCAGCGACGAGGATTCGGTCACCGACCCGGCTCTCCGCGTGCGGGGTGCGCAGGCCCTGCGGGTCGTGGACGCCTCGGTCATGCCGCGGATCACGCGCGGTCACACGCACGCCCCCACGGTGGCGCTCGCGGAGAAGGCGGCGGAACTGATCAGGGCGGATGCGCGGCGGTCAGCGTGACGGACGTACGGAGGCGATCGTGACGGCTGCCCGGAGGTGAGCCCGCCGGGCGCCGCCTTCGGCCCCGCCCGTCCGCCGTATCCTGACCGGCGAACATCAGTACCCCGCCCCCGAGGAGCCCCAGGTGACCGAGCCGCCGAGCGCCGCCCCGCGCCCCACCCTGGAGGCCGTGGCCGCCTTGGCAGGCGTCTCGCGGGCCACGGTGTCCCGCGTCGTCAACGGAGACCAGGGGGTGCGCGAGGCGCTCGCCGAGAAGGTCAGACACGCGGTCGACGAGCTCGGCTACGTACCCAATCGCGCGGCCCGCAGCCTGGTCACCCGGCGCCATGACGCGGTCGCCGTGGTGATCGCCGAGCCGGAGACCCGCGTCTTCGCCGACCCGTTCTTCGCACTGCAACTCCGGGGAATCAGCAAGGAGTTGACGTCACGGGACGTCCAGCTGGTGCTGCTCCTGACCGAGGGCCCCGACGATCATGAGCGGGTCGGCCGCTATCTGTCGGGCGGCCACGTCGACGGCGCCCTCGTCTTCTCCCTGCACCTCGACGATCCACTGCCCGGCATCATCAGGGGCGCGGGGGTGCCGACGGTGTTCGGCGGCCGTCCCGGCTGGCCGGAGGGGACGGCGACCTCACCGTACGTCGACTGCGACAACCGTGGCGGTGCGCGGGAAGCCGTCCGCCATCTGGTCTCGCTCGGCAGGACCCGCATCGCGCACATCGCGGGCGCCCTCGACCAGACATCGGCGGTGGACCGCCTCGACGGCTTCCGCGACGTCCTGCCGGATGCGGGTCCTGAGCTGGTCGCGGAGGGGGACTTCACTCCGGCGGGGGGCGAGCGTGCGATGCGGGAGCTCCTGGACCGTGTCCCCGATGTGGACGCGGTCTTCGCTGCCAATGACCTTTCGGCGTCGGGGGCGCTCCGTGTCCTGCGCGAGCGGGGCAGGCGGGTGCCGGACGACGTGGCGGTGGTCGGGTTCGACGACATGCTGCCGGTGGCCGAGCAGGTGGACCCGCCGTTGACCACGGTGCGCCAGGACATCGAGGAGATGGGGCGGCTGATGGCACGGATGCTGCTGCGGCGGGGCGGCCCCACGGAGAGTGTCGTGCTGCCGACGGAGCTGGTGCGCAGGGGATCGGCGTAGGGGCGCTGTGTCCCAGGGGCCCGGCTCGTCCGACGCAGGGCCGAAAGGCCGCCCCCTTACCCACGAACGAGTGTCCTCGTTGCCCCGCGCGGCTCACCGGCGTTTTCGCCGTGCCGCACCCCGGTGAGGCTCGAAGCAGCACTTCCCCTCATCAGGAGGTAACACCATGCGCAAGCGCGCAATTCTGGCGGCGGCAGCCTTCGCCGCGGTCACCGTCATCGGCGGCGCCGGTGCCGCGGTCGCCGACCCGGGTCCCGGCGCCTACGCCGAGGGCACTGTGGCGCACTCGCCCGGCCTCCTCAGTGGCAACCTCGTGCAGATCCCCGTCGACGTTCCCATCAACGCATGCGGCAACTCCCTGAACCTCATCGGCGCCCTCAACCCCGCCGCGGGCAACAACTGCAAGTAGGACGCCTCACCACTGAACGGCGTACGGCCCCGTCGCGTGTCTTCGCGACGGGGCCGTACGAGCCTTCCCTTCCGGGCTACGACCCGACGCTCACCGTGAAGCGCTTCGGGTTCCCGTCGTGCGCGGCCCCGGACACGTCAGGTTCCCCGTCGGGCCGGACGTCGTCGTACGGGAACGCGTACCCGATGGGCGAGTTGGCGTGCACCACGCGAGCCCAGTGATTGGTCACATCACCCTTGTAGTAGTCCCCGGCGCCGGCCCCGTTCGGCTGCTCCGCGTGCGTCAGCATGATGCTTCGGTTGAACCCCGCCGCGATCCGGGCAAGCAGCCCCTTCTTGTCGTCCGGGTCGTCCGGATTGTTGGCGAAGGGCCCGTGGTTGCAGGTGAAGATGTCCTTCGACGTCGGCTTCGGGAAGGCGTGCCCGCCGTTGAACGTCAGCGTGTCGCCGCTCACCCGCCCGGTGAACACGCCCCGGCCGCCCTGGAGATCGATCTTCAGGTCGGTGCTCTGGTACTTCTCCCAGGCCTTGTCGATGTAGCTGTTCCACACGTCCCGGAACGGCATCTCGTCCGGCCGGTCGAAGTACGGAGCCATGAGGTTCTGCGGCGAGATCACGCGCAGTACGTCATCACCCTCGCCGCGGATCACCAGATCGCCCCACGGCTGCCCGTCCTTCGCCTGCTGTGCGACGAGATCGGAGGCGATCTTGTCGACGGCTCCGTCCGGCAGCGGGGCCACCTTGTGGGTGGCGTCGCCTTCCAGGGTCAGGCCGATCGGCAGCGCGGTCACGAGGTCGACGTAGCTGATGTTGGCGTACAACTGCGAGCTGTTGAAGGTGAATTCGCAGAACGACCAGGTGCGCCCGTAGTTGGGGTCCTCCTTGGTCGCGAAGGCGGGCTCGACCAGGGAAGGGCCCGGGTTGAGGAAGAAGTCCAGCTTGTCGTCCCGTACGAAGTAGACGCGGGCGCCGAACATTTGAGGCAGCGTCAGTATTTTCGGCTCGGAGCCCGCCGCACCGAGCGGAATCGCGCAGTCGACCGGCAGGGGAGTCTGCGGGGCCGAGGGCGAATCGGGGCGGTAGACGCCGCCGTCCGGCTTCAGCAGGACCCAGCGGTCCGTGCCCTGCTCGTGTCCGGTGACGTAGGCGCTCACCTTGCCGGGCAACGACTTGTTCTGGAGGGCGAGTTCACAGGTCGCGGGGGCGGCCTTGGCGCCAGGGCTGAGGGCGCTTCCCCAGACGGGGTAGGTGAGGGCTCCGGTGGCAGCGGCTGCGGTGGACAGGAACACTCGACGCGAAATCACGGAAGGTCTCCCGGGATGGTGTGGGGGGATGTCGTGCGGCTGTGGGGGGTGGTTGGCCGTGCGGTGCGACCACTGTCGCTGCGGCGCATACGAGCGTCAAGAGTTGTGACTGAGAGCGCTCTCAGAATCTTCGTTCCTTCACAAGATGGCAGCCCGTGCGCACTGTCAGTGCCGAGTGCAAGACTCGGATGGACGGAAGAGATAGGCGACAAAGGAGTCGATCATGCTCAATACCCGTTATGCCGCCGGGGCCCCGATCTGGGTCGACCTCGGCACTCCGGATCCGGAAAGGGTCAACGCCTTCTATCGCTCGCTCTTCGGCTGGGAGTTCCAGTCGGGCGGGCCCGAAGTCGGCGGGTACAGCCTGTATCAGACGGACGGCAAGACCGTGGCGGGCGTCATGACCGTCGCCGCCGAACAGGCCCCTCCGGCCTGGATGATCTACTTCAAGACGCCGGACGCGGACGCGACGGGCAAGGCGGTCGAGCAGGCCGGTGGCGGCACGGTCTATGAGGCCATGGACGTCGGTGACCTAGGCCGCATGGGCGTCTTCACCGACGCTCAGGGGGTCGGCTTCGCCGTGTGGCAGCCGGGCACGAACAAGGGCCTCGACCTGGTGGACGCCCCGAACAGCCTGGTGTGGACCGAGCTCTGTACGCCGGACATCGAGGCGGCCAAGGAGTTCTACGGCTCCGTGTTCGGCTGGGGCAGCTCCACCGCGTCCTTCGCCGAGGGTTCGTACACGATGGTGCACCCGGCCGGCGGTACCGAGGACGACATGTTCGGCGGTCTGTGGTCGCTGTCCGACTCCCCGGAAGAGGCCGAAGGCGGGCCGTACTGGATTCCGTACTTCCAGGTGGCCGACATGGACGCGGTCCTTGCCAAGGTGGAGCCGTCCGGGGGCACGGTGCGGGTGGCGCGCATGGATCTGGCGGGCGTCGGCAGCTTCGCCAAGCTGGCCGATCCGTGCGGGGCGCGGTTCGCGCTGATGCAGCCGGAGGCGCCGAGCGCGGGCTGAGGCCCACGACTGTCCGGCATGGTTCGGCCACGCCGGGTGATGCCGGACTGGTCGGACGGGGTGGCTCCGGTTGCCCCGTCCATCACTTGAACCCGCCCAGGAGTGTTTCGCCACGCTCACCACGGGCAAGCAGGAGGAGCCCGAAACAGCACCCGGCGCGGTGTTGATCGTTCGTTGATCCTTTGTTTCGCGCCCCCTGCCAGCATCGGCGACATGCAGATCGACATGACAGCCGAGCCGGAACTCGCCTGGCAGGAGCAGGCCCTGTGCGCCCAGACGGGATCCGAGTTCTTCTTCCCCGAACCGGGCAGCTCCGTACGCGAGGCGAAGTACATCTGCCAGCTCTGCGAGATGCGCCCCGCGTGCCTCGAATACGCCCTGGCACACGATGAGCGGTTCGGCGTCTGGGGCGGGCTCTCCGAGAAGGAGCGGCTCGGCCTCAGGCGTACGTGACCGTGAACCTCCCCGTCCCCGCCGGAATGTGCACATCGTCCCCCGTCACCGTCAGATCCCGGCCGTCCGCCGTCACCGCCCGCACCGAGCCGAACCGGCACGGATAGACGTACCGCACCCGCTCGGGCGCCTGCGTGATGTCCACGGTCACCTTCCGCGCGCCCGCGTCATGGGTGAGCCGGTAGCCGAAGGGCGTGCCGAACAGGTTCGGGGCGCCGTCCACGGCCACCGAATCGCCGTCCGGCACCCAGTGGGGGCGGATGCCCGGGGCGATGTAGAGATGCGGGTCGCGGTCCTCGTCGGCCTCGAAGAGGAGGATGTCGCGGATCAGGAGCAGATACTCGGCCGCCGCCCAGCCGTGCGGGATGTCTCCCATGTACCAATGGCGGTACGGGACTTCGTGGTAGTCGGAGGCGATGGGGAAGGCGTGCTGTTCGTTCCACGCGCCGAGCGCCACCGCCCTTTCCTCGGTCCGTGGCAGCGACGCACCTACGATCCAGCCGAGCAGTGCGTCCATCCGCACCGTGTCCCCGGCCAGCAGGTAGGCGTGCGCCAACTGCGTGGTCAGATAGGGCCCGTAGGCGTTCCAGGCCGCCTCGTGCCGGTAGCCGCCGGTCACGAAGTGTGCGTACATCGTGTCGAGCGTCGAGCGGGCCGCCCGGTCGATGTCCTCGCCCAGCTTGCTGCCCATGTGCAGCCGCAGCGGATGGAAGAACGCCGCCGTGCCGATCATCGTCGAGTCGAGGCGGCCGGCGTCGGCGGGCCCGGTCGGGATGTACGTCTCCCAGGCGCCGAGCCTGCGCTGCTCCTCCAGAACCCAGCGCACCGAGGCGGCCGTGGCCCGCTTCAAGTCATCGAAGGCGCCCCATAGTTCGGGAACATCCGGGGACCCGATCCGCTCCGCGAGCTGCGCCGCTTCGTACAGTCCGGCGAGGCCCCACAGGTCGTCCCAGTAGTGCGGCTTGTGGCGCTCGCCGAGGTGCTCGGCGCTCCAGCCGCTGTGCAGCAGGCCGTACTGGTCGCGGTTGTCGCGCAGCCACCGGGCGCCGTCGATGACGTACGGCGTGTAGAGCTTCGCCCCGAAGGCGGCGGACCGGCCGCGCGTCCGGTCGAAACGGCCGATCGCCCACAGCGCCTGGCCGTTGCTGTCCCACTCGCGGTCGTCCTTCTCGTGCTGGCCGCCGTAGAAGCCGTACTCCGCGCAGGGCCCGATCCGGCCCGTGCCGCGGTTGAACTTGAGCGGATAGTGCGTGCCCAACTGGCGCTCGGCCAGGTTCGCGTCGCCGACCAGCGAACATGCGGTGGCCTCGACGGAGGAGTCACGGATCCAGAAGGAGTCGTACACCGTCGGTCCTGGATGGATCTCGCCGTGGTCGGAGAGGATGAGGAGCTGCGAGCGGCACTGCCGGAACTGGTCCGCCAAGTGCGCGACAGGGGCCGGGAGTTGTGGCTGTATGCCCTGCGCGAGGAGCTTGTCCGTCCAGAACGCGCGGTTGTTCTCCTCCAGTTGGGCGGCGGGCGTGGCCCTGATCTCCGCCAGATCGGCGGCGCCGCTGTAGAGGTCCACCGGAAGCCGTACGTCGAGCTCGAACAGCTCGTCGTCCGCGATCCGGTAGGGCCACGCGAACGCAGCGCTGCACAGACCGGCGATCTGGTCCTGTGCCTGCGGCGCGCCGTTCAGCTTGCCGCCCATCACGAGGTCGTGGAACGGGCTGCGCGTCAGATAGGAGTCCGGGTCGTACGTGAAGTCAGGGTTGCCGTACACGCCGTACTGCTCGGGAGGCGTGTCGAACACCGGCCCCCAGCCGCTGTTGGTCTCCACGCGCCCCTCGTCCGGCAGATGACGCAGGAACGTAAGGCGCCGGTCCGTGATCTGGCGGCCGTTGCGGTCGTGCCGCTGGAAGCCGCTCGGCCCCGCGGGCATCACGGCCGCGCACAGCCAGCCCTCGCGCGGCTGCCCGGTCGCGCTGCCCACCGTCAGCCGGGTCACGACGAGGTCCCGCTGCCGGGCGCCGATGGCGGTCGCGAAGGTCCGCTGCACGAACTCGGTGCCGTCAGCCGTACGGAACGTCGTCAGGACCACCGGCAGATGCGGCGCCTCCATCCGCTGCCCGACCGCGCCCGCGCCCGTCAGCTGGGGCAGACGCACGGCACCGGTCGACGGTTCGTAGAGGAAGAAGGACAGGCAGTACTTGTCGTAGACCGGCTCGATCTCGCCCGCCTGGCCGATCAGTGACTCCTGGCGGTGGTCCTTCACCCCCACCATGTGCCAGTAGCGGTACAGGGCGTTGGAGGCGAAGGCGGCCTCCTTGGATTCGTACGTGCCCGAGTCGAAGTCGTCGCTCCAGCGCCGGAAAGCGGCTTGCGCCCACCACGGGACGGGATAGGGCACTTGCGCACGCCCGGCCCAACTGCGCCACATGACCTCGTAGAACATCCACTCGTGGGTCTGTGCCATGGGTTCCACCCCCGCTGCCACCGTTGCACCGGGCCGGGCGGTCGTAAATCGGTTCGGCGAGGGGACTTACTTCCCCCGAGCCGCCAACCGTGCCTTGCGGGCGGCCAGCTTCTCGTCGAACTTGGCCGCCTCGGTGTCGAGCCCGTTCATGTACAGGCCGAGCTCTTCCTGCGCCTTGAGACCCTCGGGGCCGAGCCCGCCGATCTCCATGACCTTCAGGTAGCGAAGGACGGGCTGGATCACGTCGTCGTGGTGGATGCGCATGTTGTAGATCTCGCCGATCGCCATCTGCGCGGCGGCCCGCTCGAAGCCGGGCATACCGTGTCCCGGCATCCGGAAGTCGACGACGACGTCGCGAACGGACTGCATGGTGAGGTCGGGAGCGAGCTCGAAGGCCGCGCCCAGGAGGTTGCGGTAGAAGACCATGTGCAGGTTCTCGTCGGTGGCGATGCGCGCCAGCATCCGGTCGCAGACCGGGTCGCCCGACTGGTGGCCCGTGTTGCGGTGCGAGACGCGGGTCGCGAGTTCCTGGAAGGCGACGTACGCGACGGAGTGCAGCATCGAGTGGCGGTTGTCGGACTCGAAGCCCTCGGCCATGTGCGCCATGCGGAACTGCTCGAGCTTGTCCGGGTCCACGGCGCGCGAGGCGAGGAGGTAGTCGCGCATCACGATGCCGTGGCGGCCCTCCTCGGCGGTCCAGCGGTGCACCCAGGTGCCCCAGGCGCCGTCGCGGCCGAAGAGCGAGGCGATCTCGTGGTGGTAGCTGGGGAGGTTGTCCTCGGTCAGCAGGTTGACGACGAGGGCGACCTTGCCGATGTCGGTCACCTTGGACTGCTCGGGCTCCCAGGCCTGGCCGTCCTCGAAATAGCCGGGGAAGTTCCGCGCGTCCGAGAACGGGACGTACTCGTGCGGCATCCAGTCCTTGGCCACCTTCAGGTGCCGGTTCAGCTCCTGCTCGACTACTTCTTCCAGGGCGAACAGCAACCGGGCGTCGGTCCAGTCTTCCGTGCTGCCGAGATGGGGAGAGGTGATCGTCACGGGGGCTCCAGGGGGACGGGAGTTTTTTAACGGATTACGTGCGTGGGGGTTACGCGGTGGCACGAGCGGGTGCTACCTACCTACGGTGTCGTAGGTTACGTTGCCGTAGGTTAAACCCTCCGTAAAGCGCTCCAGGAGGCGGGGCCCGAAGGCCTCACACGCCACAGCCGCCCCAGGACTGGTCAGGCGTACAGCCCTCTGAGTCGCACTGAGAGGCATGTCACACAGCCTTCGAGCTTCTCGAATTCGCTGATGTCCACCAGGACCGGATCGAAACCGAGGCTCGCGAACAGTTCCGCCGTCTTCGGCGCGCTCGCCGCCATCAGCAGCTTCGCGCCGCCGAGCAGCACCACGTGCGCCCCCGACTCCTCCGGGACCGGCAGGAAGCGCGGGAAGAGCGACGGTGTGTCCACGAGCGGCGCGTAGCCGATGACCGTGCCGTCAGGCAGCGCCGTCACCGCCGACTTCAGGTGCAGGACCTTACTGACGGGTACGGCCACGACCCGCGCCCCCAGCGGCTCGAAGGCGGCCCGCAGCTGCCGTACGCCGTCGGCGTTGGTGCGTCCGCCCCGGCCCACATAGATCGTGTCGCCGACCTTGAGGATGTCGCCGCCGTCCAGCGTTCCCGGCTCCCACACCCAGTTCACGGAGGCGCCGAGCCGGGCCACGGCCTCCTCCACGGCAGCCGTCTCCGCCCGCCGCGACTCGGCGCCGGGCCTGGCGATCAGTGCCACATTGCGGAAGACCACGACCGCGTCCTCGACGAAGACCGAGTCCGGGCAGTCGTCGGCGGGCTCCACCTCGACCGTCTCCCAGCCGTGCGCCCACAGCGCGCCGGCGTACGCCGCCCACTGATCGAGAGCGAGGCCGGTGTCGACCGGGGTCCGCTCGACATGCGTGACCAGGCCCTCTGCGAGGCGCGGGCCTGGTCGGCGTATCAGCGCTTTCTGGCTGGGCACGGCTAGGTCTCCGTAGGTGCGGGAGCGGCGGGGGGCCCGGTCCGGCGGGAAGCCGGATCAAGGCGCTGCCGCACATCATGCAGCGCGCGAGGCCTCCAGGCCCAGGTCTCGCCGCAGATGAGATGCGGTGAACGACCCCTCCGCGTCGATCAGCTGCCCCGGAGTCCCCTCGAAGACGACACGGCCGCCGTGCTTGCCACCGTCGGGGCCCAGGTCGATCACCCAGTCCGCGTGCTTGACGACCTCCAGATTGTGCTCGACGACGATCACCGTGTTCCCCGCGTCGACCAGGCGGTCCAGGAGGGCGAGCAGGCCGTCCACGTCCGCCATGTGCAGACCGGTCGTCGGCTCGTCGAGGACGTACGTCGTCCCGGTGCGGTGCAGCTGTGTGGCGAGCTTGATGCGCTGCCGCTCGCCGCCCGACAGGGTGCTCAGCGGCTGCCCGAGCGTCAGATATGTCAGCCCCACGTCACGCAGGGCGCGCAGTCGGCGGCGCAGGGACTCGTCGTCGAAGGCGGCCAGGAAGTCGAGCGCGCGCCCGGCCGTCATCTCGAGCACATCGACGATGGAGCAGCCGCCGATGGAGCAGCCGCCGATGGAGCCGCCGCCGATGGTCAGCCGGCGCACCTCCTCCTTGAAGCGGCGCCCCTCGCACGCCTCGCAGGTCGTCGTCACCGGATCCATGAACGCGAGGTCGCTGTAGATGATCCCGCGCCCCTGGCAACTCTCGCAGGCACCACGGGAGTTGAAGCTGAAGAGCCCCGCGTCCTCGCCGGTCTCGCGCGCGAAGAGCCTGCGCACGGAGTCCATGATTCCCAGATACGTCGCCGGGGTCGACCGGCCCGAGATGCCGATGCTCGTCTGGTCGACGACCACGGTGTCCGGATGCTCGGCGACGAACGCCCGCGACACCAGCGTGCTCTTGCCCGAGCCCGCGACCCCTGTCACCGCGGTGAGCACTCCGGTCGGCATCCGCACGCTGACGTCCTGGAGGTTGTGCAGATCGGCGCCCTTGACCCACCGGCCGCCGATGGGCTCGCGCGGGTTCTCCTTGACGCCCGTGGAGCGCCGCAGGTGACGGCCCGTGAGGGTGTCCGTGCGCCGCAGGTCGTCCGGCGTCCCCTCGAAGACGACCAGGCCGCCGCCGGTGCCCGCCGCCGGTCCCATGTCGACGATGTGGTCGGCGACGGCGATCACATCCGGGTCGTGCTCGACGACCAGGACGGTGTTCCCCTTGTCGCGCAGGCGCAGCAGCAGATCGTTGAGACGGCCCACGTCGCGCGGGTGCAGGCCCACGCTCGGCTCGTCGAAGATGTACGTCATGCCGGTCAGGCTGGAGCCGAGGTGGCGCACCGTCTTCAGGCGCTGCCCCTCGCCGCCGGAGAGCGTGGACGTCTCCCGGCCGAGGCTGAGATAGCCCAGGCCGATCGCCTCGATCCGCTCCAGGGCAGCCACGGCCGCCGCGGCGATCGGGCCCGCCACCGGGTCGTCGATCGGTTCCAGGGCGGCGATGAGGTCGGTGACCTCCATCCGGGCGCAGTCGGCGATGTTCATGCCGTGGATACGGGTGGCGAGCGCCGCCGCGTTGAGCCGGGCCCCGTGGCAGACGTCGCACGCGCCCTCGACCAGGAAGCGCTGCACCAGATCGCGGGTCTTCTGGGAGAGCGACGACAGATCGCGGTTGAGGTAGAGCCGCTCGAAGCGGTCGGCGAGCCCCTCGTAGTCGATGTCGCGCGCGCCACCGGTGTTGTCGACGTTGACCTTGCCGCCCTGTTTGCCGCCGCGCAGCAGGAACTGCCGCTCCGCCGCGGTGAATCGCCCCACCGGCTTGTGCGTGTCCAGGTCGGGGGTGTTGGTGTATGTCTGGCCCTGCCAGGTCCCGGCGGCGAACGGCGGGAACAGGATCGCGCCGTCCGTGAGGGACCTGGCCGGGTCCAGGATGCGGTCGTAATCGGGGTGCACGGTCCTGCCCAGGCCGTGGCACTCGGGGCACATGCCCGACGGGTCGTTGAACGAGTACGCGGTCGCCGCCCCCGCGCTCGGTGTGCCGTGCCGCGAGAACAGCACGCGCATCACCGAGTAGATGTCCGTCATCGTGCCCACCGTGGAGCGGGAGTGGCCGCCGATCGGCTTCTGGTCGACGACGATCGCGGGCGAGAGATCCTCGATGGTCTCCGCGCGCGGCCGCTCGTACTTCGGCAGCCGGTTGCGGACGAACCAGGTGAAGGTCTCGTTCAGCTGGCGCTGCGACTCGACCGCGATCGTGTCGAACACGACCGACGACTTCCCCGACCCCGAAACGCCCGTGAATACCGTGAGCAGGCCCTTCGGGATGCGCAGGCTCACCTCCTTGAGGTTGTTCTCATGGGCTCCGGTGATGGTGATGTATTGGTGCATACACCCGAAGCTAACCGGAATACCCGACACCTTCTGTCGTGATTTCCTTCATTTCACCGTCGAGGAGCAGCCAGCGTGTGATGCCGATCGACTCCAGGAACGGCACGTCGTGACTGGCCACGATCAGCGCTCCCTCGTACGACTCCAGGGCCGTGGCCAGCTGTTTCACGCTCGCCATGTCGAGGTTGTTGGTCGGCTCGTCGAGCATCAGGAGCTGCGGCGCGGGCTCCGCGAGCAGCAGCGCGGCGAGCGCCGCCCGGAACCGCTCGCCGCCCGACAGGGTCGCCGCGCGCTGGTCGGCCCGCGCCCCCTTGAACAGGAAGCGGGCAAGCCGGGCCCGGATCCTGTTGTTGGTGGCGTCGGGTGCGAAGCGTGCCACGTTCTCCGCGACCGTCAGCTCCTCGTCGAGTACGTCGAGACGCTGCGGCAGGAAACGCAGCGGGACGTGCGCCGTCGCCTCCCCCTCGACGGCTTCAAGATCCCCGGCGATCGTACGCAGGAGCGTGGTCTTGCCCGCGCCGTTGCGGCCGACCAGCGCGATCCGTTCGGGACCGCGCAGCTCGAACTCGCCCTGTACGCGCGCCCCGTAACGCAGGGTCAATTCTCTCAGCGTGAGTACGGTGCGGCCCGGAGGGACCGCGGTGTGCGGCAGGTCGACGCGGATCTCGTCGTCGTCCCGTACCGCTTCTACAGCGTCGTCGAGGCGCTCCTTCGCCTCGCTGAGCTTCTCCTCGTGCATGATGCGGTGCTTGCCGGCGGACACCTGAGCCTGGCGTTTGCGCTCGCCCATGACGACCTTCGGCTCGCGCTTGGTGTCCCACATCTTCTGGCCGTACCGCTTGCGGCGAGCCAACTTGACCTGGGCGTCGGCAAGTTCACGCTTCTGCTTCTTCAGATCGGACTCGGCGACGCGCACCATGCGCTCCGCCGCCTCCTGCTCGGCGGCCAGTGCTTCCTCGTACGCGGTGAGATTGCCTCCGTACCACTTGACCTCTCCGTCCCGCAGGTCGGCGATCTGGTCGACCCGGTCGAGGAGTTCACGGTCGTGGCTGACCACGACCAGGACTCCCGACCAGGCCTCGACGGCCGCGTACAGGCGCCGACGGGCATACAGGTCAAGGTTGTTGGTGGGTTCGTCGAGCAGGAGCGCGTCGGGCCTGCGCAGCAGCAGCGCGGCCAGCCGGAGCAGCACGGACTCGCCGCCCGACACCTCGCCGGTGGTGCGGTCGAGGCCGATGTGGCCGAGGCCGAGCTGATCGAGGGTCGCGACGGCGCGCTCCTCGACGTCCCAGTCGTCTCCGACGGTGGTGAAGTGCTCCTCGGCCACATCGCCCGCCTCAATGGCGTGCAGTGCGGCGCGAGTTGCCGTGATGCCGAGTACTTCGTCGACGCGCAGGCGGGTGTCGAGGGTGACGTTCTGTGGCAGATACCCGATGTCACCCGCGACGCGCACAGCGCCTTCGCTCGGCGTGAGTTCACCGGCGATGAGCTTCAACAGGGTTGACTTCCCTGACCCGTTGACGCCGATCAGGCCGGTCCTGCCGGGCGCGAAGGCCACCTGGAGTCCTTCGAAGACGCCGGTGCCGTCCGGCCAGGTGAAGTCGAGCGATGTGCAGGTGATGGAGGTGGGGGAAGTAGACATACAGGCCTCGCGGTTGCGTGAGATGAAGCGCGGTCAACGGGCGACGCGTTTCGGGACACCGCGGGGCGCGACAGCAGGACGGATGCGGAGACATCAGGGGGCGAGGGCGGAAGTGGCAGAAAAAAGGGCCCTGCGCCGGGGGACGGCTCGTACGTCGAGGTCGCACGCTACGCACACAGCCGAGCTGTGTGACGCGGTGACTCCGGACCTCAGACGAGCAACGTCCTTCTCCTATCGACGGCAACAGAACCGTTGTACAGCGTAAGGCGCACCCCGGCCGGGAGTCAACGCTTTATCGTGATCGCGAAAGGGAGGCCCCCATGCCCTACGGCTCGCTCTCACTGCCGACCCGGATCTTCCTGCTCGCCTGGGACACCGGGCGCAACAAGATCGCCGGCGCTCCCGACCTGCACCTCGCGGTGCGGGCCTGCGCGCTCGCGGAGCTGGCCCAGCGCGGACTCGTCTCGGATGTGGACGGCGTCGTCACGCCGGTCCTCGGCGCGCGCACCGGCGACGCGGCGCTGGACAGCGTCCTCGAACTCATCGAGGAGTCGAGGCCCCGCAAGTGGCGCGGCTCGATCACGCACAGGGCGCGCGACACGCAGGCCGCCGTGCGCGACCAGCTGGTCTCCGGGGGCTATCTGCGGGCCGAGCGCACGCGGGTCTTCGGGATCTTTCCCTCGAGGCGGTACGAGCTGGAGCGCGCCGGATACGTGGAGGTCCTGCACGCGGAGGCGCTCGCGGTCCTGCGCGGTCCCGTGCCGGTGTCCGAGGTGTCCGAGGGCGACGCGGCCCTGGTGGTGTGCGCGGCGACGGGCAAGCTCCGCGGCGTCGTCTCGGGCAAGGACCGCAGGCAGTACGAGGAGCGGCTCGACGCGCTCACCGACCGCAGCGGGGCTTCGTCGCCCGAGCTGCCCGAACTGATGCGGGGGCTGCGCAAGGCGCTGGCATCGGCGGTGTCGTCCGCGGAGGCGGCGCGGTCGTCCGGTGGTGGCGGGGGTGGTTGAGAGAGCGGAGGCGGCGGCTCAGCGGGCGCCCCGCATCAGTCAGCAGGCGTCCCGCATCAGATCGGCGAGGTCCTGGTCCAGGTCGACGTGCAGATGCTCCTCGCCCGTGGGGACCAGGGCCATGGAACGGTGCAGGAAGCGGCGCAGCTCGCCGGTGCGGATGTGGACGATCGCCGTGCCCTCGGGCGCGTGGAACTCCACGACCGTGCGGTCGAATCCGTACGGCCGCACGCGGACGTCGCCGTCGCCCACCTCCCACTCCATGCCCGCCGCGAGCAGCTCGCGGGCGAAGGTCCAGTGGACCTCGATGCCCTCGAGGGTCGCCGGGGCGGGAAAGCTCATCCGGACGGCGAACGGATCGCCCCGGTCGTAGTGCAGCGTCGCGGGAATGGTCGACATCCGCGGTGCGGCGGCGACGAGGCGGGCCTCTACGGCTTGCTCGATGCTGTTGGACAACGCCTGCTCCCTCACTGACAGCTGGACGACTCGGATCGGTTCGTGGATAGCCGGTACTGGGATAGACGTCGGAATGACGGAATCCGTGCACGCGAACACCGAGTGACCTCGGTCACCGCTTCCTCTTCACCGTCTTCACACAATTCTCGGAAGGAATCGTGCGTTCCGGTGGTAACTTCCCCCGCCATGAGGTCCTTGGGGAAGACGAGGTGGCCGCGGTCCGTGGGCCGTGCGGTGTCGGTGGGACTGTGCGGGGCGGCTCTCGCCGCGACGGCGCTGGCCGCGCCAGGGCTGGCCCTGGCGGCTCCCGCGGGCCCTGAGGGGCAGTCGCAGCGGGGCGGCGGCTGGGATCTCAAGGACAGCTGGGATCTCAAGGACAGTGGCAGCGACGCGCGTTTCCGCGGTCTGGCCGCCGTCAGCCGGAACACCGCCTGGGTGGCCGGCACGAAGGGCACCGTGCTGCGCACGTCGGACGGCGGCGGAAGCTGGCGGAACGTCTCACCGCCCGGAGCCGGAGAGCTGGAGTTCCGCGACGTCGAGGCGTTCGACGGCCGCCGCGCTGTGGTCCTGGCCATCGGTGAGGGCGAGGCTTCGCGCGTCTTCCGCACGTCGGACGGAGGGGCCACGTGGACGGAGTCCTTCCGGAACACCGATCCCAAGGCCTTCTACGACTGCATGACGTTCTTCGACCGGCACCACGGCCTGGCGATGAGCGACCCGGTCGACGGCAAGTACCGCATCCTGTCCACCGCCGACGGCGGCCGCTCCTGGAAGGTCCTGCCCGACGACGGGATGCCCGCCGCCCAGGAGGGCGAGGCGGGGTTCGCCGCGAGCGGCCAGTGCCTGGTGAGCTCCGGCTCGCGCGATGTGTGGCTGGCCACCGGGGGAGCGGAACGCGCGCGTGTCCTGCACTCCGCCGACCGCGGCCGCACCTGGACGGCCACCGACGCGCCGATCCCGGCGGGCGATCCGGCGCGTGGCGTCTTCGGCGTGGCCTTCCGCGACCGTACGCACGGCATCGCGGTCGGCGGTGACTACCGAGCCGACAAGCCCTCTCCGAAGGCCGCAGCCACGACGGGCGACGGCGGTCGCACCTGGACCACGGCCGGCACACCCCCGCCCGCCTACCGGTCCGGGGTGGCCTGGCTGCCAGGGAGCCGCAGGGGCGCACTCGCGGTCGGGCCGACCGGCACGGACGTCACGTCGGACGGCGGGCGCACCTGGCGGACGGTCGACCCGGGGTCGTACGACACCGTGGACTGCACGCGGGACCGGGCCTGTTGGGCGTCCGGTGAGAAGGGCCGGATCGCGCGCTGGGAGCAGCGGGACTGAGCAACTCCCGTCGGCAGGACTAGGGCAGTACCTGTCGATAGGGAGCGAGCTCCGGGGCCGTCTTCGTGGCGATGAACTCCGTGATGCGGTACTCGCAGACCTCCGCGAGCACGAAGGGATCGCTCGCCGCGATCTTCTCGATCGCCGCACGGTCGTCGGCCACGGCGAGGATCACACCGCCGTCACGCGGATTCTTGCGCCCGGAGGCGATGAACACGCCCTGCGCGTAGAGCTGGTCGAGCCAGGCGACGTGGGCGGCCATCTCCTTGTCGACGGCGGACACGGGCGCGGTGTAGGTCAACTCGAGAACGAACATGATCGCGAGGCTACCTCTGAGCGTCGCTCTACGCCGCCGGGGCCCGGCCGTTCGCTTTATCCCGTATCCGTAGCAAGTGTGAACGCGCCTCGTGTGTGCGGTGCGGAACCAACTCGACCCATTGCGTAGTCGACTCGTATGCTGACCGCTCAACCGGCCGCCCCACGGGATGACTTCGTGGTGTGCGGTCGGTCCATTTCTGCCGGGAGTTCACTTTGCTGTACAGGAAGACCGCTCTGCGCATCGCCGCGCCCGTGGCCGTGCTCGCCCTCGCGCTGACCGCCTGCGGGGGTGGCGACGACAAGAAGGACTCCGCGGACAAGCCGAAGGCCGGGGCGAACGAGCCCAAGGCCAAGCCGTCGCCCGAGTCCGGCGGCGAGCTCGGCACCGGCGAGAGCGCGACCGGCAAGGTGAAGGAGGGTGACACCCCCGTCACCTACGAGATCACCGCGCAGAAGGTCGACCTGGGCACGGAGGCCGAGACCAAGAAGATGGTGGCGGACCCCAAGGAGGCCAAGGGCCTGGTCCCGGCCATCGCCTACGTGAAGTACACGCACAAGTCCGGCGCGGCCCTCGCGGAGACCCCGGACGCCAACGACTCCACCACGGTGTGGGCCGACGGCCAGCGCGGAACCCTGGTCATCGGCGCCGCCGACGACGCGCCGGGCTGCGAGGACGCCTCGTCCATCGAGGGCTGGAAGCAGGGCGAGACCCACGTCCTGTGCGACACGTACCTGGTCCCCAAGGACACGAAGGACCTGGAGATCCACTGGTCCGAGGAGGACGGCGAGCCGTTCACCTGGAAGTTCGCCGCGGCCAAGTAGCGCACCGCCGGGCGGGCGGGCGGGGTGGGGATGGGCCAACGGCCTAGTCTTGACCGCACCATGACGACCCACGCCGCCGCCCTCGCACACATCCCCGCCGACTGGCCCACAGACGAGCCGACCGCCCGCGCGGTCCAGGACGAACTCCGTGCCCGGGTCGTCCTCGACGAAGCGGGGCCGCGGCCGATCTCGGGGCACGTCACAGGAGTCGACGTCGCCTACGACGACGAGCGCGACATCGTCGCCGCCGCGGTCGTCGTCCTGGACGCCGCGACGCTGGACGTCGTCGAGGAGGCGACCGCGGTGGGCCGCGTGGCCTTCCCGTACGTGCCGGGCCTGCTCGCCTTCCGCGAGATCCCGGCGGTCCTCGCCGCCCTGGGGGAGCTGGAAACCGATCCGGGCCTCGTCGTCTGCGACGGCTACGGCATCGCCCACCCACGCCGCTTCGGCCTCGCGAGCCACCTCGGCGTCCTCACCGGACTCCCCACGATCGGCGTGGCGAAGAACCCCTTCACGTTCACGTACGAGGCTCCCGGCGCACCGCGGGGCAGCGCGGCCCCGCTCCTCGACGCGGAGGACGAGATCGGCCGCGCCCTGCGCACCCGCGAGGGCGTCAAGCCGGTCTTCGTCTCCGTCGGCCACCGGGTGAGCCTGGACAACGCCTGCGCCCACACGCTCCGCCTGACGCCGCGCTACCGCCTCCCGGAGTCGACGCGGCGCGCGGACGCCCTGTGCCGCGAGGTCCTGCGCGAGGCGACCGCCACCGCGGCTACCGCGACGCGGCCACCCGGAACCTGAGCCCCGCCGCCGTCAGCCGTGCCGTCAGCGCGTCGCCCATCGCCACGGCGGTGGTCAACTGCCCGGCCACATCCGGCAAGTCGTCGTCGAGCGCCAGGCACAGCGCCGCCTCGCCCAGCATCTTCGCCGTCTCGTCGTACCCCGGATCGCCGCCCGAGACCTCCGTGAACACGCGCTTCCCGCCGCCCTCGCCGACGAACCGCACGGAGAACCAGCTCTCCGCGCGCCGCTGCGCGCTCGGTCCCTCGCCCGGCTTGAGGCGCGACGACAACCACCGCCGCGCGGGCGGCAGTTGAGCCGCGGCCACCAGACCGCTGACGGCGGCGGCGCCGCCCAGGGCGAACGGCAGGGTCTTCACGGCCGCGTAGTGGCGGTAACGGAAGTCGGGGCCGTAGCGCTCGAGGGCCCGCGCCGAGCGCTGCACCACCTGTGGGTCGATCGTCGGCAGCGGAAGGGCCCAGGCGCCGACCTCGCCCGCGTACCGGGGCGCGCTCGGCGGCGCGTACGCCTTGCGGTCCACGACGCGCGGCTCGTGCCGCCGCCGGTCCCGCGCGGCGGCCAGCATCTGCGGGCCCCGCGAGAACTGCGCGAGGGCGGAGGCGAACGTGCCCCCGGAGAACGTCGCGTTGCTGCGCACGAACCCGTCGACGCGCAGCGGCACACCCTCCGGGAGCTGCTGCACGGTGAAGTACGCGCCCAGGTCGTGCGGGACCGAGTCGAAGCCGCAGGCATGCACGAGCCGTGCGCCCGTCTCCCGTGCGCGGGCGTCGTGCCGCACGTACATGAGGTCGACGAACTCCGGCTCACCCGTGAGGTCCACGTAGTCCGTGCCCGCCTCCGCGCACGCGGCGACGAGTTCCTGGCCGTACTCGATGTAGGGGCCGACGGTCGTGGCCACCACGCGCGCGCGGCCTGCCATGTCCCGGAGGGAAGCGGGGTCCGCCACGTCCGCTCGGACGAGGGGGAGTTCCGCACAGGCCGGGTGGGTGTCGGCGAGCTCCTTCCGCAGCCGCTCCAGCTTCCCGGTGTCACGACCCGCGATCGCCCAGCGCAGCCCTTCGGGCGCGTGCGCGGCGAGATACTCCGCGGTGAGCACGCCGACGAAACCGGTCGCCCCGAAGAGCACGATGTCGTACGTGCGGTCCGCCGCACGCTCCTTGCCGTTGCCGTACTGACTGGTCATGGCACCTCTCCGTCGTGCACCCCGTGCCGTTGTCGGTGGCCGAGGCTAGCGTGCGGGGTGAGCACGCGGACCAGGAGGTACCCATGGCTGTCCCGAAGAGCGCCCCGAAGAAACGGGAGCGGGACGAACACCTTCTGGTTGGCCTCGGCGGCGGCCTCATACCCCCGGCGCCGCTCGCACGCTGATCCCGTTCCGCTCGAACAGCGCCGCCGTCACGCCGTCGCCCGCCACAAGGTCCCCGCTGAATGATCCGTCGTAGACCGTGCCGCGCCCACACGACGGGCTGCGCGGCATCAGCAGCGCCTGGGTGCAGCCACCGGCCAGCGCCGCGGCCAGCGCGCTCCGGGCGCCCGCTACGAACTCGGCCGTCACATCCTGTCCGGTGTCGTCGACGACACGGGCCGTCCCGTCGAGCACGTCGTGCCCGTCGCCGCCGACGAGCTCGGCCGGCCGGCGGGGGGTCGAAAGGCCGCCTGCCGCCTCGGGGCAGAAGGAGACGACCTCGCGGCCCGCCACCGCGTCGTCGAGTTCGGGCGACGCCTTGGCGCGGCCGTCGAACCGGCAGGGCACCCCGCGTAGACACGCGCTGACCAGTACGGAATCCATGGCTTCAGGTTAGTTGCCGCACGGCCCGTCCCCCGATTTGTCTAAGCGCTTGCTTGCTAGGGTCTTGTGCGGAGTGGAACACGTTCTTAGCATCATTGGTGTTACATCAGTTGTGTCATAGCGCTGGGGGCTCAATGGCTGTGCCGGACAAGGGCGTTCACGGACCGCTCGCAGGAGTGCGCGTGGTCGAGCTGGCGGGCATCGGGCCCGGCCCGTTCGCGGCCATGCTCCTCGCGGACCTCGGTGCCGATGTCGTACGCGTCGACCGACCTGGCGGCGGCGGTCTCGCGGTCGATCCCGAGTACGACGTCACCAACCGCAACAAACGCTCGGTGATCATCGATCTCAAGGCGGCGGACGGCGCGGACCGCGTCCTCGACCTCGTCGAACGCGCCGACGTCCTCATCGAGGGCTACCGCCCCGGCGTCGCCGAGCGCCTGGGTGTCGGGCCGGTCACCTGTCACACCCGCAACCCGAAGCTCGTCTACGGACGGATGACGGGGTGGGGCCAGGAGGGCCCGCTCGCCCAGCGTGCCGGGCACGACATCGCGTACATCGCGATCACCGGCACCCTCGGCATGATCGGCGACCCCGACGAACCGCCCACCGTCCCCGCGAACCTCGTCGGTGACTACGCCGGCGGCTCGCTCTATCTCGTCGTCGGCATCCTCGCCGCGCTGCACCACGCGCGCGAGAACGGCACAGGCCAGGTCGTGGACGCCGCGATCGTCGACGGCACCGCCCACCTCACGTCGATGATCCACGGAATGCTGGCGGCCGGTGGCTGGCAGGACCGGCGGGGCGCCAACCTCCTGGACGGCGGCTGCCCCTTCTACGGCAATTACGAGACCGCCGACGGTGGATACATGGCCGTCGGCGCCCTTGAGCAGCAGTTCTACGACGAGTTCATCGAGTTGCTCGGCCTGGCGGACGAGGCGCCGGAGCGCAAGGACATCGCCCGCTGGGGCGAGCTGCGCGAGACGGTCGCCGCCCGCTTCAAGGCGCGAACGCGCGAGGAGTGGACGGCCGTCTTCGAAGGCTCCGACGCGTGCGTCGCGCCCGTGCTCTCCCTGCGCGAAGCCCCCGGCCACCCCCATCTCTCGGCCCGCGGCACCTTCGTCGACCACGGAGGCATCACCCAGCCCGCCCCCGCGCCCCGCTTCTCCGCGACCCCGACGGACATCCGCGGCGGGCCCGCCCAGCCGGGCGCGGACACCGAGGCAGTGGCCCGCGACTGGGGCGTACCGGCCCTGATGGACGCCGCCACGACGGACACCCCCACGAAGGAAGAAAGCTGATGCAGATCTCCGCACCTCTCGCCTACGCGGGCGACCCGCGCCAGGCCGCCGACGATGTCGCGGCCCTGGAGTCCGCGGGTCTGGACGCCGTCTGGGTCGCGGAGGCCTACGGCTTCGACTCACCCACCATCATGGGCTACCTGGCCGCGCGCACCGAGCGTATGAAGATCGGCGCCGGGATCCTCAACGTCTACTCGCGCACCCCTGCCCTCATCGCCCAGACGGCCGCCGGACTCGACGCGATCTCCGGCGGGCGCGCCATCATCGGGCTCGGCGCGTCGGGCCCGCAGGTCGTCGAGGGCTGGCACGGGAAGCCGTACGACAAGCCGCTTGCCCGCACCCGCGAGGCCATCGAGCTGACCCGCCGCATCCTGCGCCGCGAGGTGATCGACCACCACGGCATCACGGACATGCCGCTGCCCCCGGAGAAGGGCGGCAAGCTGGGCAAGCCGCTGAAGATCCTCACCAAGCCGGTCCGCTCCGAAGTGCCCCTCTACGTAGCGTCGCTCGGCCCCGCCAACGTCCGGATGACCGCCGAGATCGCCGACGGCTGGCTGCCCACTCTCTTCATCCCGGAGAAGGCCCACCAGGTGTGGGGCGGTCCGCTCGCCGAGGGCAAGGAGAAGCGTGATCCGGCGCTCGGACCGTTGCAGACGGTCGCGGGAGGACTGCTCGCCATCGGTGACGACGCGGCGGCCGTACGGGATATGGCCCGACCCCAAATCGCCCTCTACGTAGGCGGCATGGGAGCTGTGGGGAAGAACTTCTACAACGACCTCGCGGTCGCGTACGGCTACGAGAAGGAAGCCAAGCGCATCCAGGAGCTGTATCTCTCGGGCAAGAAGAAGGAAGCCGAGGCCGCGGTCCCGGACGAGTTCTGCGAGCTCATGTCGCTGTGCGGGCCCGAGAGCTACGTCCGCGAGCGCGTCGAGGCCTTCCGTGCGGCAGGCGTCACCATGCTCAACGTCATTCCTGTCGGCCCCGAGCCGGCCAAGTTGATCGAAACCGTCAAGGGCTGGCTCTAGGGCTCTAGGAGGCCGTACGTGAAGCGACAGATCTTCTCCGCCGAACACGAGGCGTTCCGCGAGACCGTCCGCACCTTCCTCACGAAGGAGGTGCTGCCCCACTACGAAGAGTGGGAGAAGGACGGGATCGTCAGCCGTGACGCCTGGCTCGCCGCGGGCAAGCAGGGGCTGCTCGGGCTCGCCGTGCCCGAGGAGTACGGAGGCGGCGGGAACGCCGACTTCCGCTACAGCGCGGTCCTCGCCGAGGAGTTCACCCGCGCGGGAGCGGCCGGGCTCGCGCTTGGCCTGCACAACGACATCATCGGCCCGTATCTGACCTCCCTGGCCACCGAGGAGCAGAAGCGGCGCTGGCTGCCCGGCTTCTGTTCCGGCGAGATCATCACGGCCATCGCGATGACCGAACCGGGCGCGGGCTCCGACCTCCAGGGCATCCGCACCACCGCCGTGGACCAGGGCGACCACTGGCTGCTCAACGGCTCCAAGACGTTCATCTCGAACGGCATCCTCGCGGACCTGGTCGTCGTGGTCGCCAAGACCTCCCCGGAGGGCGGCGCGAAGGGCCTGTCCCTCCTGGTCGTCGAGCGCGGCACGGAGGGCTTCGAGCGGGGCCGCAACCTCGACAAGATCGGCCAGAAGTCCCAGGACACCGCCGAGCTGTTCTTCAACGACGTACGCGTACCCAAGGAGAACCTCCTCGGCGAGCTCGACGGCGCCTTCATCCACCTGATGACGAACCTCGCGCAGGAGCGCATGGGCATCGCCGTCGCCGGGATCGCTGCCGCCGAGCACCTCCTGGAGATCACCACGACGTACGTCAAGGAGCGCGAGGCCTTCGGGCGCCCGCTCTCCAAGCTCCAGCACATCCGCTTCGAGATCGCCGAGATGGCGACCGAGTGCGCCGTCACCCGTACGTTCCTCGACCGGTGCATCGTGGATCACTCGAACGGGGAACTCGACGCCGTGCACGCCTCGATGGCCAAGTGGTGGGCCACCGAACTGCAGAAGCGCGTCGCCGACCGGTGCCTCCAACTGCACGGCGGATACGGCTACATGACCGAGTACCGCGTCGCCAAGGCCTTCACCGACGGCCGCATCCAGACGATCTACGGAGGTACGACCGAGATCATGAAGGAGATCATCGGCCGCTCCCTGCTCGCCTGAGCCCGCTCGACCCCTCACCTGCAAAGTTCTTTGCGAAAGGCTGCTGTCTTGACCACCGAAGCGTATGTATACGACGCGATCCGCACCCCGCGCGGACGCGGCAAGGCCAATGGAGCCCTGCACGGCACCAAGCCGATCGACCTCGTCGTCGGCCTGATCCACGAGATCCGGGCGCGGTTCCCCGACCTGGACCCGGCGGCCGTCGACGACATCGTCCTCGGCGTCGTGGGTCCCGTCGGTGACCAGGGCTCCGACATCGCGCGGATCGCCGCGATCGCCGCCGGTCTTCCCGACACCGTCGCGGGCGTCCAGGAGAACCGCTTCTGTGCCTCGGGCCTCGAAGCCGTCAACATGGCCGCGATGAAGGTGCGCTCGGGCTGGGAGGACCTCGTCCTCGCGGGCGGCGTCGAGTCGATGTCGCGCGTCCCGATGGCCTCGGACGGCGGCGCCTGGTTCGCCGACCCGATGACCAACTACGAGACGAACTTCGTGCCGCAGGGCATCGGCGCCGACCTGATCGCCACCATCGAGGGCTACACGCGGCGTGACGTCGACGAGTACGCGGCCCTGTCCCAGGAGCGTGCCGCTGCCGCCTGGAAGGACAACCGCTTCGAGAAGTCCGTCGTACCGGTGAAGGACCGCAGCGGCCTGGTCGTCCTCGACCACGACGAGTACATGCGCCCCGGCACCACCGCGGACTCCCTCGGCAAGCTGAAGCCTTCTTTTAAGGACATCGGCGACCTCGGCGGCTTCGACGCCGTCGCGCTGCAGAAGTACCACTGGGTCGAGAAGATCGACCACGTCCACCACGCGGGCAACTCCTCCGGCATCGTGGACGGCGCCGCGCTCGTCGCCATCGGTACGAAGGAGGTCGGTGAGCGCTACGGCCTCACCCCGCGTGCGCGGATCGTCTCCGCGGCGGTCTCCGGCTCCGAGCCGACCATCATGCTGACCGGGCCCGCCCCTGCCGCGCGCAAAGCGCTCGCCAAGGCGGGTCTGACCATCGACGACATCGACCTCGTCGAGATCAACGAGGCCTTCGCTGCGGTGGTCCTGCGCTTCGTCAAGGACATGGGCCTGTCCCTGGACAAGGTCAACGTCAACGGCGGTGCGATCGCGTTGGGCCATCCCTTGGGCGCGACCGGGGCGATGATTCTGGGCACGCTCGTCGACGAACTCGAGCGCCAGGACAAGCGGTTCGGTCTCGCGACGCTCTGCGTCGGCGGCGGCATGGGTATCGCCACGATCGTGGAGCGGATCTCCGGCTAAGCGCCGCGGGGCTGCCCCTCCTCGCCGACTGACCGCCGGTGGGGGCTGGTCGCGCAGTTCCCCGCGCCCCTGAGATGCGCACTTCGTGCGGCATCTCATCGGGGAAGGCTGCGCGCAGCGCATGCCTTCAGGGGCGCGGGGAACTGCGCGAGCAACCCACCAGGACCCGCAGTCGGCGACGAAGCACAGCCATCCTCCCCAGACCCCGCCCCGCCAAGGGCCCGCATCAGACTTCACGGAGACAGGACCATGACCGAAAGCACCACCATCCGCTGGGAAATGGACGCCACCGGCATCCTCACCCTCGTCCTCGACGACCCCAATCAGTCCGCGAACACCATGAACCAGGCGTTCAAGGACTCCATCGCCGTCATCGCCGACCGCGCGGAGGCCGAGAAGGACTCCATTCGCGGCATCATCTACACCTCCGCCAAGAAGACCTTCTTCGCGGGCGGTGACCTGAAGGACATGATGCAGGCAGGACCCGAGAACGCCCAGGTGGCGTTCGAGACCGGCACCGCCATCAAGGGCTCCCTGCGCCGCATCGAGACCCTGGGCAAGCCGGTCGTCGCCGCCATCAACGGCGCGGCCCTCGGCGGCGGTTACGAGATCGCCCTCGCCAGCCACCACCGCGTCGCGCTCGACGCGCCGGGATCCAAGATCGGCCTGCCCGAGGTCACCCTCGGCCTGCTCCCGGCGGGCGGCGGCGTGACCCGCACCGTGCGCCTGATGGGCATCGCGGACGCACTCCTGAAGGTGCTGCTCCAGGGCACCCAGTACAACCCGAAGCGCGCCCTGGAGAACGGCCTCGTCCACGAAGTGGCCGCCACCCGCGAAGAGATGATCGAGAAGGCCCGCGCCTTCATCGACGCCAACCCCGAGTCGGCCCAGCCCTGGGACAAGCCCGGCTACCGCATCCCCGGCGGCACCCCGGCCAACCCCAAGTTCGCCGCGAACCTGCCCGCCTTCCCGGCCAACCTGAAGAAGCAGACCAACGGCGCGCCCTACCCGGCCCCGCGCAACATCCTCGCGGCCGCCGTCGAGGGCTCGCAGGTCGACTTCGAGACCGCGCTGACCATCGAGGCCCGCTACTTCACCGAGCTGGTCACCGGGCAGACCGCGAAGAACATGATCCAGGCGTTCTTCTTCGACCTCCAGGCCGTCAACTCCGGCGCCAACCGGCCCAAGGGCATCGAGCCGCGCCCGGTCCGCAAGGCGGCCGTCCTGGGCGCCGGGATGATGGGCGCGGGCATCGCCTACTCCTGCGCCCGCGCGGGCATCGAGGTCGTCCTCAAGGACGTGTCCGCAGAGGCCGCCGCCAAGGGCAAGGCCTACTCCGAGACGCTGTGCGCCAAGGCGGTGCAGCGGGGGCGTACGACCCAGGAGAAGGCCGACGCGCTGCTCGCCCTGATCACTCCGACCGCCGACCCGCAGGACCTCGCGGGCTGCGACGCCGTGATCGAGGCCGTCTTCGAGGACACCTCGCTCAAGCACAAGGTGTTCCAGGAGATCCAGGACGTCATCGAGCCGGACGCGCTGCTGTGCTCCAACACCTCGACGCTGCCCATCACCCAGCTCGCCGAGGGCGTCACGCGGCCGGTCGACTTCATCGGCCTGCACTTCTTCTCGCCCGTCGACAAGATGCCGCTCGTCGAGATCATCAAGGGCGACCGGACCGGGGACGAGGCGCTTGCCCGCGCCTTCGACCTCGTACGCCAGATCAACAAGACGCCGATCGTCGTCAACGACTCGCGCGGATTCTTCACCTCGCGCGTGATCGGGCACTTCATCAATGAAGGCGTCGCCATGGTCGGCGAGGGCATCGAGCCCGCGTCCATCGAGCAGGCGGCGGCCCAGGCGGGCTACCCGGCGAAGGTCCTCTCCCTGATGGACGAGCTGACCCTCACCCTGCCGCGCAAGATCCGCAACGAGACGAAGCGTGCCGTTGAGGAGGCCGGTGGCAGCTGGGCCGGGCACCCGTCGGACGCCGTCATCGACCGCATGGTCGACGAGTTCGAGCGCCCCGGCAGGAGCGGGGGAGCGGGCTTCTACGAGTACGTGGACGGCAAGCGCGCCGGGCTCTGGCCGGGCCTGCGCGAGCACTTCACCAAGCCGGGTACGGAGATCCCGTTCCAGGACATGCAGGAGCGGATGCTCTTCTCCGAGTCGCTCGACACCGTGCGCCTGGTGGAGGAAGGCGTCCTGACGTCCGTCGCCGACGCCAACATCGGATCCATCTTCGGCATCGGCTTCCCCGGCTGGACCGGTGGCGTGCTCCAGTACATCAACGGCTACGAAGGCGGGCTCCCCGGTTTCGTAGCACGCGCGCGTGAGCTGGCCGACCGCTACGGGGAGCGGTTCACGCCGCCCGCGCTGCTCGTCGAGAAGGCGGCGAACGGCGAGAAGTTCAGCGACAGCTGAAACCGGCAGCTGACTGACGACTGGCCCCGTTCACCTGCGGTTCCGCCCTTCCGGGGGCGGAACCGGAGGCCTTCCTGCCGCGTCGTATCCTGCCGTAGGCATGATCACGACAAACGGAGGATCACCGCTGTGCGGTTGACAACTGGGGGAACGACGCGAGCAGTCGGCGTCGGAGTGCTGGTCCTTTCGCTGGCCCTGACGGGCTGCGGGGGCAAGAAGAAGAACAGGAAGCACAAGTCGGGTTCGGGCTCGTCGCACAGCCGCACCATCGGCGGCGCTACGGGCGGATCCAGTGGCAAGGGCACCGGCACCGGCACCGGCTCGCTGAGCGGCGCTCAGGACGCCAAGGCGATCCTGCCGCCCACCGACACGATGCCGGCCGCCCTGCGCAACGTCAGCACGGAGCTGCACAGCCGCGCCAAGGCGCCGTCCGTGTGCAAGGACCCCGGCGGCAAGTGCAAGAACGCCGTCGCCAACGGCCAGGTCGGCTACCGCAGCGGCGACAAGGGTGAGGGCGCCGCCTACGACCTGATCGTGTACCGCAACGACCGGGCCGCCCAGCGCGCCTTCACGGCCTGGGACAGCTACGTGCGCAACAACCACCACGAGCTGAAGGTCGTCGAGGGGCCCCAGCAGGGCGCCGACAGCGTCGCCTTCGGGTTCACCCGGCCTGCGGAGAAGAACATCCAGGAGATCGTCATCCTCCAGGGCAAGTTCGTCGGCACGCTGAAGCTCCGGGACAACTCCGGGTCCGCGAACGCCAGGAAGGACCTGAACGTCCTCTCCGAGGTCTTCGCCACACGGCTGCTGCAGGCCACGCAGGACGAGGCGCCGACCGCCACGGCGGCCGACGCCAGGGTGTAGCCAGGAGGTCGGGGAGTGGCTCAGCTTTCCTTGAGCCACTCCCGCAGCTCTTCCTTCAGCGATCGCTGGAACGCGGTCACCAGGGCCTGCACCACCATCGGCTGCATATGGGCCGACAGGGACCGCATCGCCGCCACATGCTCCGGGTCCGACTCCCGTTCCCTGTAGGGGCCCCACACCTCGTCGCGGAAGAGCCGGGACAGCTCGACGGCGGCCGAGCGGGTGTGTTCCATCAGGACCGTGCGCGCCGCCAGGATCGTCTCGTGCGCGATGGGTACGTCGAGCAACTCCACACCGAGGCGCAGCAGCCCCGGATCGACGCGATACGTCCCCGGCGGCTCCGTCGGCGCGACGACCCCCATCGCCGCGAGCCGGTCGAGATCCTCGTCCGCCAGCGCCCGGCCCGCCCTGCGCTCCAGCTCCGCGCGGTCGGTGTCCTCGGCCGAGTCCGGGGCCCAGGAAGCCACCACCGCACGGTGGATGGCGAGGTCGTGGGCGCTCAGATCCGGCGGCAGCTGCTCCAGATACCGCTCGATCGCGGCCAGCGTCATGCCCTGGTGCTGCAGCTCCTCGATGAGCCCGAGCCGGGACAGATGCTCCTGGCCGTAGTGGCCGACCCGGCGCGGGCCGATCACGGGCGGCGGCAGCAGGCCCTTGGTGCCGTAGAAGCGGATCGTACGGACGGTGACGCCCGCGCGCGCGGCCAGTTCGTCGACCGTGAGCGTCGGTTCGTCGGTGTCCGACGTCGTCGTCATCGTCATGGCAGCGCATCGCCTCCCCAGTTGTGCGACCGATGGTTGTCCACCGTCCGGCGGCGCACCGGCGGTTGTGCACCGATCCGGTGCAACAGTATTGCTGTCTCACCACTGTTGTGAAAGCGTCCCGGCCAGTCACTTGCTTCGTCGATGACGCCAGGAGGCGGTCATGACCACGATCCTGCGACTCCCCGGTGACCCCGCCGACATCACGCTCCCCGCCCTGCTGCTCCGCAACGCGGAGGACCACGGCGACCGCCCCGCACTCTCCTGGCGCTCCACCCCCGAAGGGGAGTGGGCCACCCTGACCTGGCATGAAGCACGCCGCAAGGTCGCCGTACTCGCCGCCGGATACGCGGCGCTCGGCGTCCGGCGCGGCGAGCACGTCCTGATGATGATGGGCAACCGACCCGAACACTGGCTGAGCGATCTCGCACTCGTGCACATCGGCGCGGTCCCCGTCACCGTGTACGGCACATCGGCCCCCGATCAGATCGCGCACATCGCCCGGCACAGCCGCGCCCGCTTCGCGATCGTCGAGGGCGCCCGCGAACTGGAGCGCTGGGAGCCCCTCCTGTCGGACGCGACGGCACCCCTGGAGCGTCTGGTGGTCGTCGAGGCGGCCGACGCGGGCCCGCACCGCACGTACGGCTCGCTGCACGCCACCGGAGGCCGTCTCTTCAACCCGGACGCCTTCGAGAAGGCCTGGCGCGAGTCGAGGGCCGACGAGCCGCTGACCGTCGTCTACACCTCGGGCACCACCGGCGACCCCAAGGGTGTCCGCATCACTCACCGCAACGTCGTCCTCAACGGCGTAGCCCTGGACACCGTCGTCGAGCTCCCCGACTTCGTCGAGCACATCAGCTACCTCCCCTTCGCACATGTGGCAGAGCGCATGCTCGGCCTCTACTTGCCGGTGTTCCGCGTCTCGCACGTGCACCTGTGCGCGGATCCGGCCGCCGTCGCCGCGACCGCACGCGAGCTGCACCCCGCGCAGTTCTTCGGGGTTCCGCGTGTGTGGGAGAAGCTGGCCGCGTCCGTACGGGCCGCGCTCGCGGGTCTTCCGCAGGCGCAGCAGGAGTCGATCGAGGCGGCGAACGAGGCGCTGCGTGTGCGCGTGGCGTACGTGGAACGCGGTGCGGAACCGCCGGCCGACGTCGAGACGGCGTACCGCGAGGCCAAGGAGAAGATCCTCGATCCGCTGCTCGCCCTGGCCGGGTTCGACCGCCTGGTGTGGACGGCGAGCGCGGCGGCGTCGATGCCGATGGACATCATGCGCTTCTGGGCCGGCTTCGGCCTCGTGATCATGGACGCGTGGGGTCTGACGGAGACGACCGGCGTCGTCACCATCAACACCCCGGCCGCCTTCCGGCTCGGCTCAGTGGGCAAGCCCTTGGACGGCCTGGAGATCCGTACCGCCGACGACGGCGAGATCCTGGTGCGCGGCGCGACGGTCTTCGACGGCTATCTCCGGCCCGACGGCGGCGTCGAGTCGGCCTGCGACGCGGACGGCTGGTTCGCCACCGGGGACGTCGGGCGGATCGACGAGGACGGCTTCCTCTGGCTCACCGACCGGAAGAAGGAACTGATCGTGACCTCGACGGGCAAGAACGTCTCGCCCGCGCTCGTCGAGAACGTCCTCAAGGAGCACCCCCTCATCGGCCAGGCCCTCGTACACGGTGACGGTCGCTCCTACCTGGTGGCGCTGCTCGTCCTGGACGCCGAGATGGCCCCCGCGTGGGCCGCCGCGCGGGGAATCAGGGGCGACCTGATGGAGAGCGAGGCCGTACGGGAAGAGGTCGCGCGGGCCGTCGAAGTGGCCAACGCGCGCCTCAACCGAACCGAGCAGATCAAGCGGTACCGGCTCCTGGGGGAGGAGTGGGGCCCGGAGACAGGGGAGCTGACACCGTCCCTGAAGCTGCGCCGCAGGGTCATCCGGGAGAAGTACGGGGACGCCATCGAAGGGTTGTACACCGAGTGATTCGCGGGCTGTACACCCGCTGACCAGCGGGTGTACACCCCCTGCCCACCATGTGAGAAGTGCCGCTATGTGACGTGCGCCACCGCATGTCGCGGATCTCTGGGGGAAGGTGTCGCGTCGGTCCACGCACTTCAGGGGTGTCGTGGACCGGAGCACATCCGGACACCGGAGTTTTCCGGGCACCAGAGAGTAGACCCCCCACGTGAGCAACGAAGCCGTAGACACGGCCGCTGCGGACGCATCCCGCACAGATGCGTCCCAGGCCCCCGCGGACGCGGGCGACGCCGGTTACAGCAAGGACCTCAAGGCCCGTCACGTCAACATGATCGCGATCGGTGGCGCGATCGGAACCGGACTCTTTCTCGGTGCGGGCGGCCGCCTGCACTCAGCGGGCCCCGCGCTCGCCGTCGCGTACCTCGTGTGCGGCATCTTCGCCTTCTTCGTCGTACGCGCCCTGGGCGAGATGGTCATCTACCGTCCGTCGTCCGGTTCGTTCGTGTCGTACGCGCGTGAGTTCCTCGGCGAGAAGGGTGCCTACGTCGCCGGCTGGATGTACTTCCTCAACTGGTCGACCACCGGCATCGCCGACATCACGGCGATCGCGCTCTACACGCACTACTGGAGCTTCTTCACCGACGTCCCCCAGTGGGCGCTCGCGCTGATCGCCCTCGCCGTGGTCCTCGCGATCAACCTGATCTCGGTGAAGTACTTCGGCGAGATGGAGTTCTGGTTCGCGATCGTCAAGGTCGCGGCCCTGATCGCCTTCATGCTGATCGGCATCTTCCTGCTCGTCACCCAGCATGACGTCGACGGCCAGACGCCCGGTCTGAGCGTGATCACGGACAACGGCGGCTTCCTGCCGCACGGCATGATGCCGGTCGTGATCGTCATGCAGGGCGTCGTCTTCGCGTACGCATCGCTCGAGCTGGTCGGCGTCGCGGCGGGCGAGACCGCCGATCCGCAGAAGGTCGTCCCGCGCGCGGTGAACTCCATCATGTGGCGCGTGGGCCTCTTCTACGTCGGCTCCGTCATCCTCCTCGCGCTGCTGCTGCCCGGATCGGTGTACTCGGCGGACCAGAGCCCGTTCGTGACGGTCCTGTCCAAGATCGGCGTCCCGGCGGCCGGTGACGTGATGAACCTCGTCGTCCTCACGGCGGCGATGTCGTCGCTGAACTCGGGCCTCTACTCCACCGGGCGCATCCTGCGCTCGATGGCGATGGCGGGTTCGGCGCCGAAGTTCACCGCGAAGATGAACAAGAGCCAGGTCCCCTACGGCGGCATCCTGCTCACCTCCGCGGTGTGTGTGCTCGGCGTCGGCCTGAACTTCCTCATGCCGAGCCAGGCCTTCGAGATCGTCCTGAACGTGGCGTCCCTCGGGATCATCAGCACCTGGGTGATCATCATGATCTGTCACCTGGCGTTCGTCCGCCGCGCCAAGGAAGGCCTGATCAGCAGGCCCAGCTTCCGGCTCCCCGGCAACCCGGTCACGGAGATCGTCACGATCGTCTTCCTGCTCGCCGTGCTCGGCCTGATGTGGAAGGACCCCGAGATCGGCCGCAAGACGCTCTACCTCATCCCGGTCATCGCGGCGGCCCTGGTCGCCGGCTGGTACGCGATCCGGCGCAACGTGGACCGCGAGGCGGCAGGCCTCACGAAGTAGCCGCGCCATTGGCGTGACGCACATCACTCAACTCCCTTGCAGGTGTGCTTGGTTGTGCACGGATGAGCGGGTAGGTCAGCGGTATGCAGCTCATTCCCATGCCGCTAGGGCCGATCAACCCGGATGTCGAGAATCTCGTTGTCGGGGTCGTGCTGTTCGCCCCCCTCTACCTCTTCGTCAGGCGCATGCTTCTCCGCATCAACCGCGTACTCGAAGAGCGCGCCACGCTCCTCGACGGCGTCACCGGCGGACCGGCGGCGGAACTGCGGCGGGAGGCCGAGCGGATACGCGCGGAGCGTGCGGCGATGCTCGCCGAAGCCCGGCGCGAGGCCGCGCATGTGCGTCAGCGGGCCCGCGAGGAAGGTGCCGTCCTGATCGCCGCCGCCCGCGAGGACGGCCTGCGCGAACGCGACGAGGCGCTGGCAGCGGGACAGGCCCGGGTCGAGGCCGAGCGTGCGTCGGCGGAGACCGAACTGCGCGGCCAGGTCTCCGAGCTCGCGTCCGACCTCGCGAGCAGGATCGTGGGCGAGCCGCTCGCGGCGGCGACGGGATCCGGCCGCTAGGGCCTTTCTGGGACGCTTTGGCGGATCGCCGGTCTGGCGCTCCGATCGGTGTCGCGGCAGGCTCGCACCATGGAACGCATGGTGCGGGTCAAGGGCGGCGAGATCTGGACGGACGACTCGGGTGAGTTCGGAGGCGACGGCCTGCCGCTCGTCCTGCTGCACCCAGGGGTCGCGGACTCCCGGGTCTGGGACGGGATCCTGCCGCGCCTCGCCCAGGGGCGCAGGGTCATCCGCTACGACGCCCGGGGGTACGGCAGGTCGCCTGCCCCGACCGCGTCGTTCTCGCTCGTCGACGACCTGAGCGCGGTCCTCGACCACTTCGGCATCGCGCGGGCGGTCCTCGCGGGATCGAGCATGGGCGGCACCACGGCCATCGGCCTCGCACTCGGCGACCCCGCCAGGGTCGCGGGGCTCGCCCTGCTGGTCCCCGGCATCACCGGCAACCCCGACTTCCTCATGGCGGAGTTCACGGCCGAGGTGGGCAGGCTCGCGCAGGCGGGCGACATGGACGGCATCGTGGCCCTGGTGAAGCGGACGTCCGCCGCCGCGGGAGCCGGGGGCGACGACCTGGAGGCGGAGGCGCTCGTCAGGGCGGTGATCCCGGCCTGGTTCGCCGTCCATCCCCACCAGGTCCCGGACCCGCCCGCCTTCGACCGGCTCGGCGAACTCGACGTGCCGTGCGTCCTCGCGCTGGGTGAGCGGGACGACCCCGAGGTGGTCCGCTGCAACGAGGAGATGGCGGCTCGCATCCCGGGCTGCCGACTCGTACGGCTGCGAGGCAGCGATCACTTCCCGACCTTGCGGGACCCGGACGCGGTCGTGGACATCATCCGGGAGGCGTACGCGGCCGCGCGATAGGTGTGGCGGCGGGGGACCCGTCGGCGGCCGGCTCCGAAGCGTCGTGCTCTGCGAACGGCTCGGCTCGGTCCGGTGTCACCCGCCCCCCCCACGGATCACCATGACCACAGCGGTCGCATACTGGAACACGTACAAACCGGTCACCGACCGGCGGGCCCGCCGACCGCAGGGAGCCGCGTGATGCCGAACCACCGCCCGGCTCCCGAGCCGCCCCCGCCCGGCGGGATCCTGTGGGACATCGCGGGTGACGTCAGGGCGTTGCTCGCGCTGCCCGCCGCGCTCACGATGCAGGTCGCGCACCCCGCGGTGGGCGCGGGCGTCGACACCTACTCCGTCTTCCGTACCGACCCCTGGGGGCGCGGCGAGCGGTCGCTGCGGTCGCTGCAGACCTGGGTGTACGGCGGGCAGAGCGCGGCCGACGAGGGGCGCAGGCTGCGCGCCCTGCACAGGGACATCCGGGGCACGGACGCACACGGCCGCGACTACCACGCGCTGACGCCCGCCTACTACGCGTGGGTCCACGCCACGGGGTTCCCCGTCTACCACCACGCCCAGAAATACCTGGGCCGCCCCTTCACCGAGGCACAGCAGCGGCAGCTGTACGCGGAGTGGCTCCAGGTCGGCCGGATCCTCGGCATCCACGACCGGGACATGCCGCAGACCCTTGAGGAGTTCTGGCCGTACTTCGACAAGATGCTGGCCGACGAGATCGAGCTGACGGCGGTGGCCCAGGAGCTGGTGGCCGTCGACCAACCGGTCCCGCCCCCGGACCGGGGCCCGCGTGCACTGCGTCTTGTGCTGCGCACCCTGTGGCCCGTCCTGCGCCCACCCCTGGCCCACTTCCGTCGCTTCATCACGATCGGCCTGATGCCTCCTGACGCGCGGTCGGCCATCGGGCTCCCCTGGACGCCCGTCCAGGAGCGCCGCCTGCGCCGCTTCGGCCGCGTGGTGCGCACAGTGGTCCCGCTGCTCCCGGAGCGCCTGCGCTATCTGCCGATGGCCCGCAGGGCTCGGGCGCGCCGCACCCGATTACCCCAGGGCAATCGGGTGCGGCGCGCGGGAAGAATTCGCCGCGAAGCGGCGGCTCTGTATCAGTGACCGTGCACACCGTTCGTCGCAGCGATCGACTTCCACGACTTCGGCTTGGCGGCCGACCCCGCAGAGGACCGAGCGATCCCCGCGCTCTTCGCGGCGGGCGCTTCGGGGCGCGACGGCTGGTACAGCCACGCGTCGAACAGCGAAGCCAGCGGCTTACCGGACACCTTCTCCGCGTACTTGACGAAGTCACCCACCTTCGCGTTCCCGTACGCGTGCTCCTGCGGCCACCCCTTCAGAATCGCCGAGAAGGACTCCTCGCCGACCTCGTTGCGCAGCGCCTGAAGTGCCAGCGCCCCGCGGTCGTACACGGCGATGTCGAACTGGTTGTCCGGACCCGGATCACCCGGCTTGACCTTCCAGAACGGGTCGTCGGCGGGGTGCTGGGCGTACACATAGTCCGCGAGCTCCTGCGCCGTCCCCTCACCCTCCTTCTCCGACCACAGCCACTGGCTGTACCGCGCGAAGCCCTCGTTGACCCAGATGTCCTTCCAGCCGTCCACCGACACGCTGTCGCCGTACCACTGGTGGGCCAGCTCATGGACCACGACGGACACGTTCGCCCCGTTGGCGAACTGCTTCGGGCTGTAGAACGGCCGCGTCTGCGTCTCCAGGGCGAAGCCGCTCGTCACGTTCGGGACGTACCCGCCAAGGGCGTTGAAGGGGTACTTGCCGAAGACCGTCTCCAGCCACTCCGCGACCTCGGTGGACCGCTCGATGCTCGCCCGCGCGGCGCCCGCGTTGTCGCCGAGGTCCTTGCTGTAGGCGTTCAGGACGGGCAGACCGTCCGCGGTCTTGTCCGTGGTGATGTCGAACTTGCCGACGGCGAGGGTCGTCAGATAGCTGGCCTGCGGCTTGTTCGAGCGCCAGTTGAAGCGCGTCCAGCCGAGCTTCGAACTCTGCGACTGCAGTACGCCGTTGGAGATGGCCTGCGATCCGTCCGGCACGGAGACCGAGACGTCGTACGTCGCCTTGTCGAGCGGGTGGTCGTTGGACGGGTACCACCACGCGGCCGAGTCCGGCTCCTGGGCCGCCACGGCACCGTCCGGCGTACGGGCCCACGCCGTATAGCCGTTGATCTTCACCTCGGACGGCTTGCCCGCGTACCGCACGACGACGGTGATCGGCGTGCCCTTGGGCAGTCCTGCCGCCGGGGTGATCTCCAGCTCCTGCTCGCCCGACTTCTTGAAGGCCGCCTTCTTGCCGTTGACGCGCACCTCGCTGACCTTCAGGCCGAGGTCGAGGTTGAAGCGGGAGAGGTCCTGCGTCGTGGTGGCGTTGATGGTCGCCGTGCCTTCGAGCAGGTCGGTGGCCGGCTGGTACTTCAGCCGCAGGTCGTAGTGCGAGACGTCGTAGCCGCCGTTGCCGCTCGCCGGGTAGTAGGGATCGCCGATACCCGGAGCCCCGGGCGTGAAGTCGGCGGCCGATGCCGGGATCGCCAGCAGCATAGAGGCCGCGAGCGCGCCGGGGGCGATGAGTCTGCGGTGCACAGGAACTCCAAGTCGTACGAGTCGTAGGGGCACTTCGGTAGATGGGTCCGACCTTATTGAGCCCTTCCGCCACGCGTCATGTCCATGGTCGTTCCTGTCACACGATCGCCATTCGGCCGACATGTGCCAAAACGCCCCATGAGCCTGACATCGACGCGTACTGCCCTCTGTCGCGCAGGAGTTGACCGGTGTACCTTCCGCGCCATGCCGATACGTGCGCGTCGTATGCGCCTCATCTGGAGATCACTGGTGACGGCGGCCCTGGCCGCCCTGCTTGCCACACTCGTGGCCCCGGGTGCCGCACAAGGGGCACCGGCCGCCCCGCGTGAGAGCGAGCCCGTCTACTCGTACGAGAGCGCCATACGCGAATCCGTCTGGGTCGATACGAAGGTGGACGGTGACGACGACGGGAAGACCGACCGCGTCGCCGTCGACATCGTCCGGCCCCGCGAACCGGCCCAACAGGGCCGGAAGATACCCGTGATCATGGATGCGAGCCCGTACTACTCCTGCTGCGGGCGGGGCAACGAGAGCCAGAAGAAGACGTACGACGCGGACGGCAACCCCGTCCAGTTCCCGCTCTACTACGACAACTACTTCGTGCCCCGCGGCTATGGATTCGTCGCCGTCGACCTCGCGGGAACGAACCGCTCCGACGGCTGCGTGGACGTCGGTGGCCGCTCCGACATCCAGTCCGCCAAGGCCGTCGTCGACTGGCTGAACGGCAGGGCCCGCGGCTACACCACCCGCACCGGGGGCAAGGGCGCCAAGGCGTTCTGGACCACCGGCGCCACCGGAATGATCGGCAAGAGCTACGACGGCACCATCGCGCAGGGCGTGGCCGCCACTGGAGTGCGAGGTCTCAAGACCATCGTCCCGATCGGTGCGATCTCCTCCTGGTACGACTACTACTTCGCCAAGGGCGCCCCCCTCTACGACAGCGGCCCCGAGTGGCTGTCGGACTACGTGGAGAGCCCGGAGGCACGTGGCCGCTGCGCCGCCGTACAGAAGCGACTTGTCGACGAAGCGCCCCGGAACGGCGACTGGACCCGGCTGTGGAGCGAGCGGGACTACACCCCGGACGCGGACAAGGTGAAGGCCAGCGTCTTCGCCGTACACGGGATGCAGGACCTGAACGTCCGCACGAAGCACTTCGGCCAGTGGTGGGACGCGCTGGCGAAGGAAGGCGTCGACCGCAAGGTGTGGCTCAGCCAGACCGGGCACGTCGATCCGTTCGACTTCCGCCGAGGCGACTGGGTACGCACCCTGCACCGCTGGTTCGACCACGAGCTCCTCGGCTACGACAACGGCATCGACCGCGAGCCGATGGCCGACATCGAGCGCGCCCCCGACCAGTGGTCCACCGACCGCGTCTGGCCCCCGCGCGCCACGGACACGGTGAAACTCCGCCCCGGCAAGGGCACTTCACCCGGTGTCGGCACTCTCAGCACGCGCCCCGGCACCGGCAGCGAGACCTTCACCGACGACCCGAAGCTGAGCGAGACCGACTGGGCCGCGCAGATCGACACGTCGACCCCGTCGAAGGCCGGGTTCATCAGCCGTCCACTCGGCCGTGACCTGCGCCTCTCCGGCTCCTCCGAGGTGACGGTCACCGCGACCCCGACCACGAGCACCGCCCATCTCTCCGCGGTCCTCGTCGACCTCGGCCCCGCCACCATCCGCGACTACGCCGGGGCGGGCGAGGGCATCAGCACGCTCGCCGATCGCACCTGCTGGGGCGCGAGTACCGGCGGTGACAGCTCCTGCTTCAAGGAGACGAAGGCGAAGACCGCCGACGTCGACTACACGGTCTTCAGCCGCGGCTGGGCCGACCTCGGCAACTGGGCCGACGACCACCAGGGCCGCCCTCTCACGCCGGGCAAGCCGCACACCATCAGCATCGACCTCGCCGCGAGCGACCACGTCGTACCGAAGGGGCATCGCCTCGCGCTGATCGTCGCGGGCACCGACAAGGACCTCATCGATCCTCCGTCCACCACCCCGACGCTCGCCATCGACCTCTCCCGTACATCCGCCGAGGTCCCGCTGGTCGGCGGTGCCGACGCGTTCCGCACCTCCGCAGCCGTCACCCCCCGCGAATCCCGTCTCGACGGCGTGGCCCCGCCGCGTCCGTTCCGCCCCGTCCCGGGAGGCAGCACTTCATGAGACCCCGCACCGGCATCACACCCCGCGTCCGCACCCTGACGCTCGCCTGCGCCACCGCCGCGCTCGCCGCACCGCTCCTGACCGTCCCCGCCCAGGCGACGCCGACCCCGCCGCGTACCGGATTCGAGGAGACCGACGGGGCCCGCTGGACCAGCCAGCCCGAGGAGCAGCAGCTCCTCGCGGCCGTCGACAAGGCGACCGACCGCGTCTCGGTCGCCCGCATCGGCACCACCAAGCAGGACCGGCCGCTCCAGCTGGTCCGCATCGGTGAACGCCCCACGAAGAACACCGTGTTGCTGATCTGCAGCCAGCACGGCGACGAGCCGTCGGGCCGCGACGCATGTCTGTCGACGATCCGCGATCTGGCGTACGCGAAGGACAAGAAGACCCGGAAGTTCCTCTCGAGCACCACACTGCTCGTCGTCCCCACCGCCAACCCGGACGGCCGCGCCGCCGACACCCGCGGCAACTCCGACGGTGTTGACATCAACCGCGACCACCTCTCCCTGAAGACCGCGGAGGCCCGCGCCATGGCCGCCGTCATCCGCGACCGGCAGCCCGATTCCATCTACGACCTGCACGAGTACGGAGCGACCCCGAAGTACTACGACAAGGACCTGTTCGACCTGTGGCCGCGCAACCTCAACACCGACGAGGCGGTGCACGAGGAGGCGCAGACCCTGTCCGAGGCGTATGTCAGGCCGGCCGCCAACACGTCCGGATACACGACGGGGACGTACGGAATCTGGACCGACCCCGTGACCGGTGACCCGATCAAGCAGACGGCGGGCGACGGCCAGGAGCGCATCCTGCGCAACATGTCGGGCATCAAGCACGCGGCAGGGCTGCTCATCGAGAGCCGCGTCGATCCGCTCACGGATGCCGAGAAGAAGGACGAGGCGCTGAACAACCGGCGCCGCGTGAAGTCCCAGACCGCCGCCCTGGGCGGCCTGTTCGCCTTCGCCGACGAGCGGCGCGGTCAGCTGGAAGCGGCCACCGGGGCCGCCCGCGTCGAAGGCTTGCGTGACCGCGGGCCCGTCTACATCGGCGGCGCGGACAACGACCCCGCCGAACAGTCCGAGGTGATCCAGGACCCGCCCTGTGGCTACCGGCTCGACGCCACCCAGTACGGCGACATCAAGGACGAACTCGCCCTGCACGGAGTCAAGGCCGAGCGGGACGGCAAGGGCGCCTACGTACCACTGCGGCAGTCCGCACGAGCCCTCGTGCCGTTGCTTCTCGACGAGCGCGCTCCCTATCACCTCGTCACAGGTCGCCCCGACACCCGCTGTTGAGTAGGTGGTAGGTGCGTCACATGTGGTACTGGGTAGCGGAGCACAGAGATTGTACGAATGTGAAACCCGCGAAAGGTGCACTTGTGACGCAAGACCAACAGAAAATGGACGACGGGGGAGGGGACGGGCACCTCATGCATGCCGCTCACGGCGGCAGTCATCCCCAGACCGACCGCATCGTGTTCGGTGTGACCGCAGTGCTCACCCTGGCCTTCGTGGTCTGGGGCGCCGTCGCCACGGACTCGCTCGAGAGCGCCTCGACGAAGATGCTCAACGGCCTGATCCACAACGGTGGCTGGGCCTTCATGCTGGCGGCGAGCGGGTTCGTGGTCTTCGCGCTCTGGCTCGCCGTCAGCCGGTACGGGAAGATCACACTCGGTGAGGAGGGTGAGGAGCCGGAGTTCCGCACCGTCTCCTGGGTCGCGATGATGTTCAGCGCCGGTATGGGCATCGGCCTGATGTTCTACGGCGTGAGCGAACCCCTCGCCCACTTCAGCTCGCCCCCGCCGGGCACCGATCCCGCCGACTCGGCGGCGAAGATGGAAACGGCGATGGCCACCACCCTCTTCCACTGGACACTCCACCCGTGGGCGATCTACGCGGTGGTTGGTCTCGCCATCGCGTACAGCACCTTCCGGCGCAAGCGCAGGCAGACCATCAGCGCCGTCTTCACGCCGCTCATCGGCGAGAAGCGTGCGAACGGCGCCTGGGGCAGGGTCATCGACATCATCGCCATCTTCGCGACGCTCTTCGGCTCCGCCGCGTCGCTGGGTCTCGGTGCCCTGCAGATCGGCAGCGGTTTCGAGGTCCTCAACTGGATGGACAACGCGAGCACGGGCCTGCTCGTCGCCATCATCGCCGTCCTCACGGTGGCCTTCGTGGCCTCCGCCATCTCCGGTGTGGAGAAGGGCGTTCAGTGGCTTTCCAACATCAACATGGTGCTCGCGCTGCTGCTCGTCGTGTTCGTCTTCATCGCGGGCCCGACCGTCATCGTCCTCGACCTGCTGCCGACCTCGATCGGCGCCTACCTCGGTGATCTGCCCCAGCTGGTCGGGCGCACCGAAGCGGCGAGCGGCAAGGGCGTGGCGGGCTGGCTGGGCAGCTGGACGGTCTTCTACTGGGCCTGGTGGATCTCCTGGACGCCCTTCGTGGGCATGTTCATCGCCAGGATCAGCCGTGGGCGTACGATCCGGCAGTTCGTGGGCGGGGTCATTCTGGTGCCCAGCACCGTCAGCCTCGTCTGGTTCGCCGTCTTCGGCGGATCGGCGATGAAGGTGAAGGAGGCCGGTGGTCTCGGTGACCAGCCGACCTCCGAGGGCCAGCTCTTCGGCCTGCTGCACGAGTATCCGATCGCCACGGCGACGAGCCTGCTCGTGATGATCCTCGTGGGCATCTTCTTCGTCTCGGGTGCCGACGCCGCGTCGATCGTCATGGGCACGCTCTCCCAGAAGGGCGCGCTCGAACCCGGCAAGCTCGTGGTCGTGTTCTGGGGTGTCGTGACCGGAGCCGTGGCAGCGATCATGCTGCTCATCGGCGACGGGTCGGGGAACGCCCTCACGGGCCTGCAGAACCTGACGATCCTGGTCGCCGCGCCGTTCACCCTGGTGATGATCGGGATGTGTGTGGCGCTCATGCGGGACCTGCGCCACGACCCGCTGATCGTCCGGGGCGAGCATGGCACGGAGGCCGTCGAGAAGGCCGTCATCGCGGGCCACGAGCAGTACGACGGTGACTTCGAGCTCCGCATCGGCCCGAGCGAGACCGGCGACGAGGAGGAGACCTCGGCCAAGTCGGTCTGAGTTCGCTCTCGGTCTGAGTTCGCTCTCGTTGTTCGCTCTCGTTTCAGGAGGCGGCCGCTTCGTCCGCGAGGCGCGCCGCCTCCTGCGCGCATCCCCAGGCCACGGTGACCCCGGCACCACCGTGGCCGTAGTTGTGCACCAACACCCTGCCGTCGGCGGCAGGTTCGCGCTCGATCCGTACCGCCGGGCGGACGGGGCGCAGGCCCACCCGGTGGTCGAGCACCCGTGCCCCTGCGATCTCGGGCCGCACCGCGGCGCACCGCTTCACGATCGCCTCGGCCGTCGCGGGATCGGGCGTGAGCGACCAGTCGTCGTCCTGGGCCGTACCGCCGAGGACGAGCCGGTCCGGCTGCGGGAAGAAGTAGGTGGATGCCTGCCCGGCGGAACGGGCGGAGGCGAACCAGGTCCGCACCCCGGGGTTCTCCACGATCACCAGCTGCCCCCGCACCGGCCGCACCGAGCCGTCAGGCACCAGGCTCCGCGCGCCGATCCCCGAGCAGTTGACCACGACCGGCGCCTCGGTCAGCGGCTCGTCGAGGCTCCCCGCCGTGCGCGCCTCCACCGTCCCGCCCGCACGGGCGAGGCGTGCGCGCAGCCACCCCAGATGCACCGGCATGTCGATCAGCGGAACGCGCGCCCACACTCCCGGCCCGTCGTACTCGTCCCGGGTCGCGGGCCGCAGTCCCGGCACCTGGGCGGCCCAGGGCCCCAGGTCGTCCAGCCGGGTCTCGCCCTGTACGCCATCGACCATGCGTACGCCGGTCTCTTCGGCCCGCTCGGCCAACTCCTCGTAGATCACGAGGGATTGGAGCGACCAGTCGCCGACGAGCGCAGCCGGTTCGATGCGATAGGGCCACCACAGCGCACCCGCGACGGCCGAGGTCGTCCGCTCGGCGGGCTCCCTCGCCCACACCCGCACGCGGCGCCCCCGCTCGGCCAGCAGAACAGCGGTCGTGAGGCCGATGACACCGCTCCCCACCACGATCACATCGTTGTCATGCGTCCCGTCCATCCCAGGAACGTAGCGGAATAGGGGATGCCGTGCTCACATCACGTGCCAGATGGGGATACTCACACCATGTCTGCCGAGTACGCGACCTTCGGTCTGGCACCGGCCATGCGCGCCGGTGGAGTTCTCGCCAACGGTGACTACCAAGTCCACCGCGATTTCGTCGACTTCATCGTGAACGGGCGCCCGCTGCTGTTCCAGCTCTCCGACCTCGACGCCGTCTCCCCACTGGCCTCCGACGTACCACCCGCGATCTTCACCCACCATGTCCGCGGCCTCCTCCTGGAAGCGGAAGCGCCGCTGCACGACGGCCGCCACGTCATCTACGGATGCCCCGAGTGCGAGGGCCTGGAGTGCGGGGCGGTCACGGCGGTCATCGAGAGAGCGCCGGACGGTACCGACACCTACGTCTGGCGGGACTTCGCCTGGCAGACGGCCGAGCGGGCCGATCTCGAACTCAACGGCTACCACGGCATAGGGCCCTTCCGCTTCCAAGGCGCCCAGTACCGCGAGGCGTTGGGGCAGTTGCTCGAGAGCGGCGAACCGGCGGCCCGCCGCCGGGTGCTCCTCATCGGCGCCCGCGTCGCCGTCCTCGCCAAGCTCGCCGCGGCGCTGCGCACGATCGGCGTCGGCGCCGAGATCGCGGCCGACGCGGCGGGTGTGCCGCCGGACGAGCTGCGTACGTACGGGGCGGTGGCCTTCGGCCGTGCGGTCCCGGCGGCGACGCGCGACGGGGTGCGCGCGGCGTTCGAGGGGGCGGGGATCCAGGTCGCGTACGTCGACGGGCTCGCCCCGATCATCCCGCTCCTGGTCGCCCAGATAGAGCACGCTCTGGACCGCAGTCCTTCGGCACAGCGGCGCCTGACACGGCTCGGAGCCGCGGAAGGATCGGCGGAGGTCGAGATCACCTCGACGTGCCGGGTCCAGCTCATCGCGTACCGCCTGGACCGGCTCTGGCGCGCGCAGGTCCACGAGGTCTTCGAAGGCGTCCTCGAGCCGGGGGAGCACCGGGTCGTGCTTGACGCCAAGGCGACGAAGGGGGAGTCGTTCGTGGTGGCACGGACGACGGACAGTGTTCTGGTGGCGCCGATAGAGAGGTAGGGCGAGCCGCCCAGGGGGCCTCGCATAAACTCGATCTCCTGATGACCGCAACCCTCGTCGCCAAGAACCTCGCCGCCGGCCACGGCGACCGCTCCCTCTTCTCCGCCCTGGAGCTCGTCGTCGCCCCCGGTGACGTCATCGGCCTGGTCGGCGCCAATGGCGCCGGCAAGTCGACCCTGCTCCGTCTGCTCGCGGGCCTCGACACTCCGGAGACCGGCGAGCTCCGCCTCTCCCCGCCCACCGCGGCCGTGGGGCACCTCCCGCAGGAGCCGGAGCGCCGACCCGGCGAGTCCATCCGCAGCTTCCTTGCCCGCCGCACCGGCGTCGACGAGGCCCAGCGGACCATGGACGAGGCCACCCAGGGCCTGGTCGACGGGACGCCGGGCGCGGACGACGCGTACGCGGTCAGCCTGGAGCGCTGGCTCTCGCTCGGCGGTGCGGACCTGGACGAGCGGGCCGAGGAGGTCGCCGCGTCGCTGGGCCTCACCGTGGGCCTAGACCAGCCGATGACCTCCCTCTCCGGCGGCCAGGCCGCCCGCGCCGGCCTCGCGTCCCTCCTGCTCTCCCGCTACGACGTGTTCCTCCTTGACGAGCCGACCAACGACCTCGACCTGGCGGGCCTCGACCGCCTGGAGAGCTTCGTACGAGGACTGCGCGCGGGCACGGTGGTCGTCAGCCACGACCGCGAGTTCCTCACCCGCACTGTCACCAAGGTCCTCGAGCTCGACCTCGCCCAGCAGCAGATCAACCTCTACGGAGGTGGCTACGAGGCGTATCTGGAGGAGCGGGACGTCGCGCGGCGCCACGCGCGCGACGAATTCGACGAGTACGCCGACAAGAAGTCGGCCCTTGAGGGCCGCGCCCAGATGCAGCGGGGCTGGATGGACAAGGGCGTCAAGAACGCCCGGCGGAAGGCGGGCGACAACGACAAGATCGGCCGCAACTTCCGCAGCGACGCCAGTGAGAAGCAGGCGGCGAAGGCACGCCAGACCCAGCGCATGATCGAACGGCTCGACGTCGTCGAGGAGCCCCGCAAGGAGTGGGAGCTGCAGATGGAGATCGCGTCGGCGCCGCGCTCCGGCAGCGTCGTCGCCACCCTGCGCGACGCCGAGGTGCACCGTGGCGACTTCACGCTCGGCCCCGTGACGTTGCAGATCGACTGGGCGGACCGGGTGGCCATCACCGGCGCGAACGGCTCCGGCAAGTCGACCCTGCTCGGCACCCTGCTGGACCGGATCCCCACGGACGCGGGTCACGCGGCCCTCGGCTCAGGGGTGCTCGTCGGCGAGGTGGACCAGGCCCGTGCGCTGTTCCACGGCCCGGAGTCGCTCCTTGACGCGTTCTGCGCTGCCGTGCCCGACACCGAACCGGCCGAGGTGCGCACGCTGCTCGCCAAGTTCGGCCTGAAGGCGGCACATGTCCTGCGCCCCGCCGCCACCCTTTCCCCGGGTGAACGCACCCGCGCGGGCCTCGCGCTGCTCCAGGGCAGGGGCGTCAACCTCCTGGTCCTCGACGAGCCGACGAACCACCTCGACCTGCCGGCGATCGAGCAGCTGGAGTCGGCTCTCGAGGCCTACGAGGGCACGCTGCTCCTGGTCACCCATGACCGCAGGATGCTGGACGCGGTCCGCGTGACGCGGCGGTTGGAGGTGGCGGAGGGCAAGGTGACCGAACTGTCGCCCTGACCTCCGCCGCCCCCTCCCGGCTCAGCGCTTCTTGGGGTCGAGCAACCCGGCCCGGCGCAGCGCGTCCGCCATAGCGTCATTGGCCGGCGGCGGCCCCGACCGCTGCTGCCGCTGGCCCTGGCCGCCCGGCTGCCGCTGACCCTGACCGCCCTGCTGGCGCGGGGGCCGCTGCCCCCGCTGCTGCGGCGGACGCCCACCGCGCTTCGGGCGCTCCTCGGCCGTGTCGGCCGCCGCCTCGTCGTCCAGGCGCAGCGTCAGCGAGATCCGCTTGCGCGGAATGTCGACGTCCATCACCTTCACCTTGACGATGTCGCCCGGCTTCACCACGTCCCGCGGGTCCTTGACGAAGGTCTTGGACATCGCGGAGACGTGCACGAGCCCGTCCTGGTGGACGCCGATGTCCACGAAGGCACCGAACGCCGCGACGTTCGTGACGACGCCCTCGAGCACCATGCCGGAGGCCAGATCGGAGATCTTCTCGACGCCGTCCTTGAAGGTCGCCGTCTTGAACGCGGGACGCGGGTCGCGCCCCGGCTTCTCCAGCTCCTTCAGGATGTCGCTCACGGTGGGCAGCCCGAAGACCTCGTCCACGAACTCGTCCGCCCTGAGCGAGCGAAGCGCAGCCGTGTCGCCCATGAGCGAGGCGACCTCGCCGCCGGTCTTCTTCACCATCTTGCGCACCACCGGATACGCCTCGGGGTGCACGCTGGAGGCGTCGAGCGGGTCGTCGCCGCCCCGGATGCGCAGGAAGCCCGCGCACTGCTCGTACGCCTTGGGGCCGAGCCGTGCCACGTCCTTGAGGCCCTTGCGGGACGAGAAGGGGCCGTTCGCGTCGCGGTGCGACACGATGTTCTCGGCGAGTCCGGCGCCGATCCCGGAGACGCGGGCGAGCAGCGGGGCGGATGCGGTGTTCACGTCCACGCCGACGCCGTTCACACAGTCCTCGACGACCGTGTCGAGCGAGCGCGACAGCTTCACTTCGGAGAGGTCGTGCTGGTACTGACCGACGCCGATGGACTTCGGGTCGATCTTCACGAGCTCGGCGAGCGGGTCCTGGAGGCGGCGGGCGATGGACACGGCGCCGCGCAGCGACACGTCCATGTCGGGCAGCTCCTGCGAGGCGAAGGCCGAAGCCGAGTACACGGAGGCGCCCGCCTCGGAGACCATCACCTTGGTGAGGTTCAACTCCGGGTGCTTGGTGATGAGTTCACCGGCGAGCTTGTCCGTCTCGCGGGACGCCGTGCCGTTCCCGATCGCGATCAGGTCGACCGCGTGCTCCTTGGCGAGCTTCGCGAGCGTGGCCAGGGACTGGTCCCACTTGTTCGCCGGGACATGCGGGTTGATGACGTCCGTCGCCACGACCTTGCCGGTCGCGTCGACCACGGCGACCTTCACACCCGTACGGAAACCGGGGTCGAGCCCCAGCGTCGCGCGCGTGCCCGCCGGTGCGGCGAGCAGCAGGTCGCGCAGGTTCGACGCGAAGACCCGCACCGCCTCGTCCTCGGCGGCCGTACGCAGCCGAAGGCGCAGGTCGATGCCGAGGTGCACCAGGATGCGGGTCCGCCAGGACCACCGCACGGTGTCCTGGAGCCACTTGTCCCCGGGGCGCCCGCGGTCCTGGACCCCGAAGCGGTGGGCGACCGTCCCTTCGTACGAAGAAGGCCCTTCCGCGGCCTCCTCCGGCTCCAGGACGAGATCGAGCACGTCCTCCTTCTCCCCGCGCAGCATCGCCAGGATGCGGTGCGAGGGCAGCTCCTTGAAGGGCTCGGCGAAGTCGAAGTAGTCGGCGAACTTGGCGCCCGCCTCCTCCTTGCCTTCACGGACCTTCGCGGCGAGGCGGCCGCGCACCCACATGCGCTCGCGCAGCTCACCGATCAGGTCCGCGTCCTCGGAGAACCGCTCGGCGAGGATCGCGCGGGCGCCGTCCAGGGCGGCCTGCGGGTCGGCGACACCCTTGTCGGCGTCCACGAAGGCTGCGGCCGCGGCGAGCGGTTCCACCGACGGGTCGCCGAGCAGTCCTTCGGCCAGCGGCTCGAGGCCCGCCTCGCGGGCGATCTGCGCCTTGGTGCGCCGCTTCGGCTTGAAGGGCAGGTAGATGTCCTCGAGCCGCGCCTTGGTGTCCGCGGCCCGGATCCGCGCCTCGAGTTCGTCGGTGAGCTTGCCCTGCTCGCGGACCGATTCCAGGATCGCGGCGCGCCGCTCCTCGAGCTCCCGCAGATAGCGCAGCCGCTCCTCGAGTGTGCGCAGCTGCGCGTCGTCGAGCATCTCGGTCGCTTCCTTGCGGTAGCGAGCGATGAAGGGCACCGTCGAGCCGCCGTCGAGCAGGTCGACGGCGGACTTCACCTGCCGCTCCCGTACGCCGAGTTCTTCGGCGATCCTGCCTTCGATCGATGCTGGAGTGGACGTCTGCAGTGCTGCCACGTTTCCCGCCTTCTCACTGGGGTTGCCGGGCAATTGTGGCAGGTGGCACCGACAGCGGGGGGATCAGACCCGGCGTGCCCTCCCCTGGCGGGGCCTACTCCTTGCCGAGCAGATCCGCCGGGAATGCCCCCGCCTTCAGTGCCGCGCCCGCGAACACCGTCCCCAGCTCCGTCAGACGCTCCACGCCTGCCGCGCCCAGGTGCTCGTACGGCGCGCGGTCGAGGCGGTCCGTGGCCACCTCGACGTCCTTGCGCAGCTCGACGCCCGCCTCCGTCAACTCGGCCACCCCGTCGTGCAGTCCACGGGCGTGCAGCCGCTCCACGGCGGCGTCCCATTCCTCCTGATTCCAGCCGCGCGTGGAGAAGTTCCACTTCGGCGTCATGCCCTTACCGGTCGCCGTGTGGCTCACCAGGGCTTCGAGGCCGTCGAGTTCGGCGCCCAGGAGCACCGTGAGGTGCCCGTCGCCCCGGTGCTCGCGCAGCAGCGTCGCGGCGTGCCAGAGCGCGAGGTGGGGCTCATCGGGGACGGGCAGGTCGGCGTGGGCGGCGTACAGCGGGCGGGCGGAACGGGAGCAGGCCTCGGTGGCGCGCAGGGCGAGCCCGGCGGCCTCCGCCATCTCCGGGGACGCGACGGCCTCCTCTCCGAGGAGGCGGCGCAGCGTCGAGTCGACGCCACGCGTGCGTGCCGCGAGGACGTCCTCGGGGGAAGCGGTACGCCAGATGCCGGGTACGTGCCGGGCGACGAGGTCGTACTTGTAGTTGTAGAACGCCGCGGTGACCGCTCCGGCGCCGACCGGTCCCATCGCCGCCGTGCGGATGGCGAAATTGACGGCCCGGGGATGGGTGATCCCGATCGCGGCCAACTCGTTCGCCACGTCGGGTGAGAAGTAGTGCGTCGAATGCAGAGAATTGAGCACGTTGTGACATCGGCGTCCCGCGCGCGCGTGAAGTGCGGCGGCCGGGGAGGGGGGCGTGAGAGAGGTCATGGCCGCACGTTACCGACTGGTTGGTATGACGTGAAGCCCTGGACGCCTCCACGGGCGGACCGCTGCGGCGTTCCGGCCGCCCACGGCAAGAAGAGAGGGCAGAAAAGGTGGGGGACTCGTCATTGCGGCCATCGCCCGCGAGGCCAAGAATCAGGGGCATGGAGCAGCGAACTGTCCTGGTCATCCTCTTCGACGGCGTACAGAGTCTCGATGTCACAGGACCGGTGGAGGTCTTCTCGGGCGCCGCCGCCTCCCGCGGCGGCGCCGAGCCCGCGTACCGCATCCGTACCGCGTCCCTGGACGGCGCCCCTGTACGTACATCGAGCGGGCTCACGCTCGTCCCCGACTCCGCCATCGCCGACGCCCCGGCGCCGCACACTCTCCTCGTCCCTGGCGGCCTCGGCAGCCGTGACGCCGACCCCCGCCTGATCGACTGGCTCCGCATGCACGCCCCGCACGCTCAGCGCCTGGTCTCCGTCTGCACCGGCGCCATACTGCTCGCCGAGGCCGGCCTCCTGGACGGGCGCCGGGTGGCGACCCACTGGGCATACTGCGCGCAGCTGGCCCGCGACCACCCGTCCGTCGAGGTCGACCCGGACCCGATCTTCGTACGCGACGGCTGTGTCGCCACGTCCGCGGGCGTGACCGCGGGCATCGACCTGGCCCTGGCCCTCGTCGAGGAGGACCAGGGCAGGGACGCGGCGCTGCTTGTCGCGCGCTATCTCGTCGTCTTCCTGCGGCGGCCGGGAAGCCAGGCGCAGTTCAGCGCCCAGCTCGCCGCGCAGACCGCCCGGCGCGAGCCCCTGCGCGAGGTCCAGCAGTGGGTCACCGAGCACCCGGACGGCGACCTCTGCGTCGAGTCGCTCGCCGCCCGCGCCCGGCTCTCTCCCCGGCACTTCGCCCGCGCGTTCCAGACGGAGACCGGCATGACGCCGGGCAAGTACGTCGAGCGCGTCCGCGTCGAGCACGCGCGCCGCCTCCTCGAGGACACGTCGGACGGGATCGAGGAGGTCTCGCGCGCCTGCGGCTACGGCACTCCGGAAGCGATGCGCCGTGCCTTCGTCAAGACCCTCGGCGCCGCGCCCGCCGAGTACCGGCGGCGCTTCCGCGCCCCTTTCACCGCCCAGGCGGCATCCGGCACCGCCCAGCAGGCACCCGCCCTCCACGGATAGGCATCCCATGCAGATCGCCATCGCCCTGTTCGAGCGCTTCACCGCCCTGGACGCGGTCGGCCCTTACGAGACCCTCAGCCGCATCCCCGGTGCCGAGACCGTCTTCGTGGCGGAGCGCCCCGGCCCTGTGCGCAATGACAACGGCTCCCTCGCGCTCGTCGCCGACCGAGCCTTCGCCGACGTACCGAGCCCGGACGTCGTGGTCGTCCCCGGCGGCCCAGGCCAGAGCGACCACATGGCGGACGAGCCGCTCCTGGCCTGGCTGCGCTCCGCGGACGCCACCAGCACCTGGACGACGTCCGTGTGCACCGGCTCCCTCCTGCTCGCGTCCGCGGGGCTGCTCAAGGGCCGCCGGGCCACCTCGCACTGGCTCGCCCTCGCGGAGCTGGAGCGGTTCGGTGTCGAGTCGACGGGGGAGCGGGTGGTGTTCGACGGCAAGTACGTCACGTCGGCCGGAGTCTCCTCAGGCATCGACATGGGACTCGCCCTCATCGGCCGGATCGCGGGCGACGAGCGGGCCCAGGCCGTACAGCTCCTGACCGAGTACGACCCCCAGCCGCCCTACGACGCGGGGTCCCCGCAGAAGGCGCCCGCGCACCTCGTCGAGCAGTTCCGCGCCGGGAGCCGGTTCAGCCGGTAGAGGTGTCGCCCGGCGTCCATGTGAAGCGCGGTTCGCGGCGCTCCAGGAAGGCGGCGACTCCCTCGGCGGTGTCGCCGCCCGTGCGCGCCTGTTCGCCCCAGTAGGCGTCCCGGTCCGTGTGCCCTGCCGCGAACTCCTTGGCCGCCGCCTGCGTCAGCTGCGAGCGGGAGGCGAGGACGGCGGTGAACTCCGCGACCCGCTTGTCCAGCTCGTCCGCGGGCAGCACCTCGTCCACGAGCCCGGTGCGCAGCGCACGCCCCGCGTCGATCAACTCGCCTGAGAACAACAGGTACTTGGCGGTGGCGGGCCCCACGAGGGACACCAGGCGCCGCGTGGACGACGACGCGTAGACGATCCCCAGCTTCGCCGGAGTGATCCCGAACAGCGCGCCCTCGTCCGCGAACCGCACATCGCAGGCCGCGGCGAGCTGACTGCCCCCGCCCACGCAGTAGCCGCGCACCGCGGCGAGCGTCGGCTTCGGGAAGGCGGCGAGCGCCTCCTCGGCCCGCACGGCGAGCTCCTGCGCCTCGCCCGGCGACTCCCGCAGCGAGGCGATGTCGGCGCCCGCGCAGAAGGTCCCGCCCTCGCCGGTCAGCACGACCGTCCGTACGGCCCGGTCGGCGGCGAGCCCCGCGAGCAGCGGCGGCACCTGGCGCCACATGTCCGCCGTCATGGCGTTGCGCTTGGCCGGGTGGTCGATGACGACGGTGGCGACGCCGTGCGTGACGGCCTGCCTCAGCTGCGGCTCCATGCGCCGGATGCTATCCGTACTCCTCGAACGTACGATCAAGAAGGGGCGGCCCTGAGAACTCTGCGCAGTGGGGGCAGCAGGACGGAGACGCCGATGGCCCGACCCAAGAGCGCGAAAGCCGCCGCACCGGAGACCCCGGACGCCAAACAGCTCAGCCGCAGCCTCGGCTGGCTGGCCCTGCTCGGCGCGATCCTGGCGGTGGCAGGGCTCGTGGGCCTCGTCTATACCGGCGTCGCCACCCTCACCTCCATGCTGCTCTTCGGCTGGCTGCTCCTGGTCGGAGGCCTTGTCGGCCTGCTGCACGCGGTGCAGTCGCGGGGCACGAACTTCTTCTGGCTCGGTGTCGTCGTGGCCGCGCTGAACATCGCCGCCGGTGTCGTGATCATTCGCAGGCCGGATGTGGCGGCGGAGGCGCTGACGATGTTCGCGGCGCTGCTCTTCCTGACCGGTGGTGTGTTCCGCCTGGTCGGCAGCCTGGTGGTGCGCGGCCCGCAGTTCGGCTGGACCCTCGTGCAGGGCGCCTTCGGTCTGCTGCTCGGCATCCTGGTGCTCGCCAACTGGCCGAGCAGCAGCCAGTACGTGATCGGCTGCTTCTTCTCGCTGGCGCTGCTCTTCGACGGCCTCGGCCTGCTCGCCGCGGGTCTCGGCGGGCGCCGGATCGTGAGCATGGTCGCCGAGGGACAGGAAGCGGAACGTCCCGAACAACCCGTACAACCCGAAGAAAGCTTGAAAGCGAAACCAGGGGAACAGGAGTAGTCGCACAGCTGGCGTGGTCAACCGTCAGTGGTCAAAAGTCGTCGATAGTCGCTGACTTCTGGTCAGTCATGGGGTCCGGACCAGAGCATTCCCAACACTCGATGTGTGGTGACAATCGAGCGCAAGGGCGGCGACCGGACGATGGACAACGACGGGAGGGGCCCTGGCCCACTCCCTCGGGAGAGCGGAAAGGTGCCGTACGAGGGCGTGTGGCGGTTCACCGCGGCCGCCGTCGACGCCTCGGTGCCCCAGGCGCGGCACGCGGTACGCGACCTGCTCGCGCGCCAGGGCGTGCCCGCGCCGGACGACCTCGTGCACGGCCTGCTGGTCATCGTCTCCGAACTGGTCACCAACGCGGTGCGGCACGCCGCCCTGCTCTCGCCGATGCTCGCGGTGGAGGTGGCGGTCGGCGCCGAGTGGGTGCGGGTCTCCGTGGAGGACGACCACCCCTACCGCCCGACCGCGCTGGTGGCCGACCACGGCCAGACGGGCGGCCGCGGGCTGCTCCTCGTACGCGAGATCACGCAGGAGGCGGGCGGTGCCTGCGACGTCGAACACACCGCGAGCGGGGGCAAGGTCATCTGGGCGGCCCTGCCCCTGAAGCCCAACGGCGCCGTCTAGAGGGGCAGCCGGCTCACCAGCCGGCTGCCGTGCCCGTCAGCTCCCTGATCGCGGGACGCGCCGCGTCGAGGACCGTCATGAACCATGCGGAGAACGGCCCCTGGGCGTGCCGCGCCGTCAGCTCGTCGGCGGTCACGAACGTGGTCTCGCCGACCTCGGACGGGTCGGGCCGCAGCTGCGCCTGCACCATGCCGACGAAGAGGTGGTTGAACTCCTGCTCCACCAGGCCCGAGTCGGGGTCCGGGTGGTTGTAGCGCACGGTGCCGGCCTCGGCGAGGAGCGAGGGCGAGACGCCGAGCTCCTCGTAGGTCCGGCGCGCGGCGGCCGCGAACGGCGCCTCTCCGGGGTACGGGTGCCCGCAGCAGGTGTTCGACCAGACGCCGGGGGAGTGGTACTTGCCCAGGGCGCGCTGCTGCAGCAGAAGACGCCCCTGCTCGTCGAAGAGGAAAACAGAGAACGCCCGGTGCAGTTGCCCGGGCGCCTCGTGCGCGGAGAGTTTCTCCGCTGTGCCGATCGTCTTGCCGTCCTCGTCGACGAGTTCCAGCAAGATCGCTTCTCCGGTGCCGTTCGACGAGCTGTTCGCCGCGGTGGCAGGTGTGATCGGCATACCCATCCTTCGCTTCGGTCTTCGAGCCTCAAGTCTGCCGTACGCGACGGGTGCTTCAGGCCGGAAACCACCGGAACCACCCTCAGTGACAGAGCTTCGCCTCGTGCTCCGCGTGGCCGACCGGCTCCAGCTGGAAGGTGCAGTGCTCGACATCGAAGTGATCGCCCAGGCATCCCTGAAGCTCGTGCAGCATCTTCTCGTGGCCGATCGCGTTCAGCGTGTCCGTGCTGACGACCACGTGCGCGGAGAGGACCGGCATTCCCGAGGTGATCGTCCATGCGTGCAGGTCATGGATGTCCTCGACGCCGGGCAGCGCCAGTATGTGCGAGCGGACCTCGGCCATGTCGACGCCCTTCGGCGCCGACTCCAGGAGCACGTTCAGGGTCTCCCGCAGCAGCTTCACCGTACGCGGGACGATCATGAGGCCGATGACCAGCGAGGTGATCGGGTCCGCGGCCTGCCAGCCGGTCGTCAGGATGAGCACCGCCGCGACGATCACCGCGACGGAGCCGAGCGCGTCCGCGAGGACCTCGAGGAAGGCGCCGCGCACGTTCAGGCTGTCCTTCTGGCCGCGCATCAGGAGCGAGAGCGAGATCATGTTCGCCACGAGGCCGATGAGTCCGAAGACGATGGTCAGTCCGCCCTCGGTCTCGGCGGGCGTGATGAATCGCTGGATCGCCTCGTACAGGACATAGCCGCCGACGCCGAGCAGGAGGAGGCAGTTGGCGAGCGCGGCGAGGATCTCGGCGCGTGCGTAGCCGAAGGTGCGGGTCTCCGTAGGCGGGCGACCGGCGAACTGGATGGCGAGCAGCGCCATGCCGAGGCCCAGGGCGTCCGTCGCCATGTGCGTCGCGTCCGCGATGAGCGCGAGCGAATCCGCCACGATGCCGCCGACGATCTCGACCACCATGACGGTGATCGTGATCGAGAGCGCGATGCGAAGCCGTCCCCGGTACGCCGCTGTCGCGGTGCCCGTGGGCGGCCCCCCGTGCGCGTGTCCGTGGTCGTGCCCAGCCCCCATGGAAGCCGCCTCCGTGTGCTCGGTATCGGTCTTCGGTTCCCTGCGCGTGTCTGCCGCGAAGACAGTCAACTACGGGAGGGGGGTATACGGCAACACGGCACTGAACACCGTTGTCATATGCTCTGACCTGCGGAAATGACAGCAGGTCAGAGCGTTGGGGGAAGTGGAGCGGGATCAGGAGCGGCGCGCACCGGGATGGTGGTGGCACCAACCGTCCCACGCGGATTCGACCATCTCGCGCACCCCGCGCCGAGCCCTCCAGCCCAGCTCATCGGCGGCCAGGCCCGCGTCCGCGACGGCACGCGGGGCGTCGCCGTCGCGGCGCGGCTCGACGAGCGCCGGACGGTCGTCGCCGGAGATCTCACCGATGAGCGTGACGAGTTCGCGTACGGAAACGCCCTCGCCGCGGCCGATGTTCACCGTGAGGTCACCCTCGGGGCGCGCTTCGACGCGGCGGGCCGCCGCGAGGTGCGCGTCGGCGAGATCGGCGACGTGGATGTAGTCGCGGACGCACGTGCCGTCCGGCGTCGGATGGTCGTCGCCGAAGATCCGCGGCGCCTCGTCGCGGGTGAGCCGGTCGAAGACCATCGGGATCACGTTGTAGACCCCGGTGTCCGCGAGCTCGGGGGTCACGGCACCTGCCACGTTGAAGTAGCGCAGGCACACGGTCGCGATGCCGTGCGCCCGTCCTGCCGCCCGCACCAGCCACTCCCCGGCGAGCTTCGTCTCTCCGTAGGGGTTGATCGGGACGCAGGGCGTGTTCTCCGCCACCAGATCCACGTCCGGCGGGTTTCCGTACACCGCCGCCGACGAGGAGAAGACGAACCGCTTGATCCCGGCATCGGCCACCGCTTCGAGCAGCGTCACCAGGCCGCCCACGTTCTCCCGGTAGTAGCGCAGCGGCTGCTCCACGGACTCGCCGACCTGCTTGCGGGCCGCGAGATGCACCACACCCGTCACCTCGTGCTCGGCGAAGACCCGCCGCAGCAGCTCACCGTCGAGCGATGAGCCCCTGATGAGAGGTATGTCCGGAGGGAGGCGCTCCGGCACCCCGGCCGATACGTCGTCGAGCACGACGACCCGCTCCCCGGCGCCGGCCATCGCCCGCGCCACATGTGCCCCGATATATCCAGCTCCGCCTGTGATCATCCATGTCATGGGCGTCGACTTTATGTCGTTTGTGCCGGTCGAACGAAGTGCGGTTTGTGGGTGCCGCCCCCGATCGACCATGATGATCGAGTTGGCACGGGCCCTCGCAGGCCGTGCTTATCGGGCCGTGAACGGGCGGTGAACGCCCGCTTCCCATCATCCGATAGCCTCTGCCGACGTGCCGCCCGGCCGCTGTCGGCCAGGGGCGCCCCCCTCTTCACGCACGTGCCCGGCGCGAGCCGCGCCGGGAATCAAGGAGTGAGTTCGTCTGTCGACCGCCATCCTGACCGGTCAACCGGTCCCCGGGTCGCCGCTCGAAGGCGATCTGCGGTCCCTGGGGTTTGACGTCCGCGTCGCCTCCGACGCGGCGGACACCGAGACCCTGCTCACCGCCGTCCCGGCCGGTCAGCGCGTCGCGATTGTCGACGCACGCTTCGTGGGCCACGTCCACGCGCTCCGCCTCGGCCTCACCGACCCGCGCTTCGCCGCATCAGCGGTCCCCGGCGCGGTCACCGCACAGCCCGAGGCCCGAGCGGACCTGACCCGCGCCCTGCGCACCACCACGGGCTCCGGCAACGGCGGCGGCTCCGCACTGACGGTCGAGGCGCTCGCCGACCACGTCGCCGATGCCCTGACCGCCGAAGGACACGACGTCCACCGACCCGACCTCGGCACCCTCGTCGCCACCGTGCCCAGCGATCCGCAGACGCGGAACGAGGCACGGCAGGCCGTCGCCGCCGTGGACGACGAGGCCGTACGCCTGCGGACCGCGGTCAAGTCCCGGGACGGCTTCTTCACGACGTACTGCATCTCCCCTTACTCGCGCTACATCGCCCGCTGGTGCGCGCGCCGCGGCCTCACCCCGAACCAGGTCACCACCGCGTCGCTGCTCGTCGCCCTGATCGCGGCGGGCTGCGCGGCCACCGGTACCCGCGTCGGCTTCGTCGCGGCCGGCCTGCTGCTGCTCTTCTCCTTCGTCCTGGACTGCACGGACGGGCAGCTCGCCCGCTACTCCCTGCAGTACTCGACGCTCGGCGCCTGGCTCGACGCGACCTTCGACCGCGCCAAGGAGTACGCCTACTACGCGGGCCTCGCGCTCGGCGCGGCCCGCGGTGGCGACGACGTATGGGCGCTGGCGCTCGGCGCGATGGTCCTGCAGACCTCCCGGCACGTCGTGGACTTCTCCTTCAACGAGGCGAACCACGACGCGACCGCCAACACCAGCCCCACCGCGGCCCTTTCGGACAAGCTCGACAGCGTCGGGTGGACCGTATGGCTACGCCGGATGATCGTGCTTCCGATCGGTGAGCGCTGGGCGCTGATCGCCGTGCTCACCGCGGTCACGACGCCGCGCATCACCCTGATCGTCCTGATCATCGGCTGTGGTCTCGCCGCCTGCTACACCACGGCAGGGCGCGTCCTTCGCTCGCTGACCCGCAGGGCGACCCGCACCGACCGCGCCGCACAGGCACTCGCGGACCTCGCCGACACCGGGCCGCTCGCGTCCGCCTTCGCGGCACTGAAGCCCGGCGGTCTGCCGGTGCCCGCACCGGCACTCGCCTTCGCCGGCGGCGCCGTGATCGCCTGCGTGGCGGGTCTCACGTCCTACGGCAGCCCCTGGGTGGTCGTCGCCGCGGTCGTCTACGTCATGGCTTCGGGCCTCGCCGTCGCCCGCCCCCTCAAGGGCGCCCTCGACTGGCTCGTCCCGCCGTTCTTCCGCGCGGCCGAGTACGGCACGATCCTGCTGCTCGCCGCCAAGGCGGACGTGAACGGAGCCTTGCCCGCGGCTTTCGGACTGGTGTCCGCCGTCGCCTACCATCACTACGACACGGTGTACCGCATTCGCGGCGACGCAGGCGCGCCGCCGCACTGGCTGGTGCGGGCGATCGGCGGGCATGAGGGCAGGACCCTGGTGGTCGCTCTCGCCGCCGCGCTGCTCACCGACACAGATTTCACCGTCGCGCTCACGGCACTCGCCGTGGCCGTGGCACTCGTGGTGCTCGTCGAGAGCATCCGCTACTGGGTGACCGCTCACAAACGTGGAGCACCCGCCGTACACGATGAAGGAGAACCCGCATGATCGGCCTTGTGCTGGCGGCCGGCGCCGGACGGCGTCTTCGCCCCTACACCGACACGCTTCCCAAGGCCCTGGTGCCGGTCGATGGTGACACCACCATCCTCGACCTGACCCTCGGCAACTTCGCGGAGATCGGTCTGACCGAGGTCGCGATCATCGTCGGCTACAAGAAGGAAGCGGTCTACGACCGCAAGGCGGCGCTCGAGGAGAAGTACGGCCTCAAGCTCACGCTGATCGACAATGACAAGGCCGAGGAGTGGAACAACGCCTACTCCCTCTGGTGCGGTCGTGACGCGATCAAGCACACGGTGATCCTCGCCAACGGCGACACCGTGCACCCGGTCTCCGTCGAGAAGACGCTGCTCGCCGCCCGGGGCGAAGGCAAGAAGATCATCCTCGCCCTCGACACGGTGAAGAACCTCGCCGACGAGGAGATGAAGGTCATCGTGGACCCCGCGAAGGGCGTCCAGAAGATCACCAAGCTGATGGACCCGGCGACCGCGACCGGCGAGTACATCGGTGTCACGCTCATCGAGGGCGACGCCGCCGAAGAGCTGGCGGACGCGCTGAAGACCACCTTCGAGCGCGACCCCGACCTCTACTACGAGGACGGCTACCAGGAGCTCGTCAACCGCGGCTTCAAGATCGACGTGGAGCCGATCGGCGACATCAAGTGGGTCGAGATCGACAACCACGACGACCTCGCCAAGGGTCGGGAGATCGCGTGCCAGTACTGACGAGGCTCATCCCCTCGCCGGTCGTCGTCGACATCCGGCCGGGGGCGCTCAACGACCTGGCCGGTGTCCTCGCCGACCAGCGGATCTGCTCGTCTACCGGCAAACTCGCCATCGCGATCAGCGGTGGCTCCGGCGCGGTCCTTCGCCGCAGACTCGAACCGTCGCTGCCCAGCGCCGAGTGGTTCGAGGTGGGCGGCGGCACGCTCGATGACGCCATCAAGCTCGCCGACGCCATCAAGAAGGGCCGCTACGACGCGGTCGTCGGCCTCGGCGGCGGCAAGATCATCGACTGCGCCAAGTTCGCCGCGGCGCGCGTCGGCCTGCCGCTGGTCGCCGTCGCGACAAACCTGTCGCACGACGGTCTGTGCTCGCCGGTCGCCACGCTCGACAATGACGCGGGCCGCGGCTCGTACGGAGTGCCGAACCCCATCGCGGTCGTCATCGACCTCGATGTGATCCGTGAGGCGCCCGTACGTTTCGTACGCTCCGGCATCGGCGACGCCCTGTCCAACATCTCCGCGATCGCGGACTGGGAGCTCGCCGCCCGCGAGCGCGGCGAGGACATCGACGGCCTCGCGGCCGCCATGGCGCGCCAGGCGGGCGAGGCGGTCTTGCGCCACCCCGGCGGCGTGGGCGACGACGCCTTCCTTCAGGTCCTGGCCGAGGGTCTTGTCCTGACGGGCATCGCGATGTCCGTGTCGGGCGACTCCCGTCCGGCGTCCGGCGCCTGCCACGAGATCAACCACGCCTTCGACCTCCTCTTCCCCAAGCGCGCGGCGAGCCACGGCGAGCAGTGCGGTCTGGGCGCGGCCTTCGCGATGTTCCTGCGCGGGGCGAAGGAGGAGTCCGCCTACATGGTGGAGGTGCTGCGAAGGCACGGCCTCCCCGTGACGCCTGAGGAGATCGGCTTCACCGTGGACGAGTTCGTCCAGGTCGTGGAGTACGCCCCGCAGACACGCCCCGGGCGCTACACGATCCTCGAGCACCTCAATCTGACCCCTGACCAGATCAAGGACGCATACGCCGACTATGCCAAGGCCATCGGTAGCTGAACTCCGCCCCGTCGTTCACCCCGCAGGGGTGAAGGACCGGCGCAGCGGTGAGCACTGGGCGGGACGCCTGTACATGCGAGAGATCTCGCTGCGCTGCGACCGCTACCTGGTGAACACCAGGATCACGCCCAACCAGCTCACGTATCTGATGACCGTGGCCGGCGCCCTCGCCGCCCCGGCTCTTCTGGTGCCGGGGATCACGGGCGCCGTGCTCGGCGTGGTGATGGTGCAGCTCTATCTCCTGCTCGACTGCGTCGACGGCGAGATCGCCCGCTGGCGCAAGCAGTACTCGATGGCCGGGGTCTACCTGGACCGTGTCGCCGCCTACCTGTGCGACGCCGCAGTCCTGGTCGGCTTCGGTCTGCGCGCCGCCGACCTGTGGGGATCGGGGCGGATCGACTGGCTGTGGGCCTTCCTCGGCACGCTCGCCGCGCTCGGCGCCATCCTGATCAAGGCCGAGACCGACCTCGTCGGTGTCGCCCGGCACCAGCAGGGCCTCGCGCCGGTCAAGGAGTCGGCCTCCGAGCCGCGCTCGTCCGGCATGGCCCTGGCCCGCAAGGCCGCGGGCGCTCTGAAGTTCCACCGGCTCGTGCTCGGCATCGAGGCGTCCCTGCTGATCCTGGTCCTCGCGATCGTGGACTCGGTGCGGGGCGACCTGCTCTTCTCGCGGATCGGTGTCGCCGTACTCGCCGGCATCGCACTCCTTCAGACGCTGCTGCACCTCGTGTCCATCCTCGCTTCGAGCAGGCTCAAGTGAGTGCGGCGGGGAACCGGCCCATGAAGGTCGGCGCGGTCATCATCACGATGGGCAACCGCCCCCAGGAGCTGCGTGCCCTCCTGGACTCGGTCGCCAAGCAGGACGGCGACCCGGTCGAGGTGGTCGTGGTCGGCAACGGCGCCCCCGTGCCCGACGTCCCCGAAGGCGTACGTACCGTCGAGCTGCCCGAGAACCTCGGCATCCCCGGCGGCCGCAACGTCGGCATCGAGGCCTTCGGCACCGGCGGCACCGACGTCGACGTCCTGCTCTTCCTGGACGACGACGGCCTCCTGGCCAACACGGACACGGCCCAGCTGTGCCGCGAGGCCTTCGCCGCCGACCCGGAGCTCGGCATCATCAGCTTCCGCATCGCCGACCCGGACACGGGCGAGACCCAGCGTCGCCACGTGCCGCGCCTTCGCGCGTCCGACCCGATGCACTCATCGCGCGTGACGACCTTCCTCGGTGGCGCCAACGCGGTCCGTACGCAGGTCATGGCCGAGGTCGGCGGACTGCCCGACGAGTTCTTCTACGCCCACGAGGAGACCGACCTCGCCTGGCGTGCGCTGAACGCGGGCTGGATGATCGACTACCGCGCCGACATGGTGCTCTTCCACCCGACGACCGCCCCGTCCCGGCACGCGGTCTACCACCGGATGGTCGCCCGCAACCGCGTCTGGCTCGCCCGCCGGAATCTGCCCGCGCTCCTGGTCCCCGTCTACCTCGGTGTCTGGATGCTCCTGACCCTGGCCAGGCGGCCTTCGGGCCCGGCGCTCAAGGCCTGGTTCGGCGGGTTCAAGGAGGGCTGGACGACGCCTTGCGGACCGCGCAATCCGATGCGGTGGCGTACGGTGTGGCGGCTGACCCGACTGGGCCGACCTCCTGTCATCTGACAAGCTCGGGTCTGAGAACATCTGGGCCATACCCCGGTCCCTGGCCCACGCCTACGCCCGACCGGCTGCGCATCTGAAGACGAAAGTTTCCACTCGTGAGTGAGACAACGCATGACGGCGGAGTCGCGGTGACCGCACCTCCGTCGCCCGATGACGGGCTCTCCCGAACCGATCTCGCCGCCAAGTACGGTCTGACCGTCAGCGGCGCCCGGCCCGGACTTGTCGAGTACGTCCACCAGCTCTGGGGACGGCGCCACTTCATCCTCGCCTTCTCACAGGCGAAGCTGACCGCCCAGTACAGCCAGGCCAAGCTCGGCCAGCTGTGGCAGGTGGCGACGCCGCTCCTGAACGCGCTCGTCTACTTCTTGATCTTCGGTCTGATCCTGGGCGCCGACCGGGGCATGGGGAAGGAGATCTACATCCCGTTCCTCGTGACGGGAGTCTTCGTATTCACCTTCACGCAGTCCTCGGTGATGGCGGGTGTCCGGGCGATCGCGGGGAACCTGGGCCTGGTCCGTGCGCTGCACTTCCCGCGGGCCTCGCTGCCGATCTCCTTCTCGCTCCAGCAGCTCCAGCAGCTGCTGTTCTCGATGATCGTGCTGTTCCTCATCACGATCGGCTTCGGCAGCTACCCGCGGCTGTCGTGGCTGCTGATCTTCCCGGTCCTCGCCCTGCAGTTCCTGTTCAACACGGGTCTCGCGATGATCATGGCGAGGCTGGGCAGCAAGACCCCCGACCTCGCGCAGCTGATGCCGTTCGTGATGCGTACGTGGATGTATGCCTCCGGCGTGATGTTCTCCATCCCGGTCATGCTCAAGACCAAGCCCGAGTGGATCTCGGACGTCCTGCAGTGGAACCCCGCGGCCATCTACATGGACCTGATGCGTTTCGCCCTGATCGACGGCTACGGCTCGGACAACCTGCCGCCGCACGTCTGGGCGGTCGCGGCCGGATGGGCCGTGCTGGTCGCCGTGGGCGGCTTCGTGTACTTCTGGAAGGCTGAGGAGCGATACGGCCGTGGCTGAAGACAACTCCGCCGGCAAGAGCGACAAGATCGACAGGAACGGCAAGATCGAGGACGCTGTCGACTTCTCCAAGGCGCACATCCCCACCGTCATCGCCGACGAACTGCACATCGTCTACCGCGTGAACGGCGCGAAGACAGGCAAGGGCAGCGCCACCTCCGCGCTGAGCCGCATGTTCAAGCGCGGCGAGGAGCGTGGCGTACGCAAGGTGCACGCCGTGCGCGGCGTCAGCTTCACCTCCTACCGCGGCGAGGCCATCGGCCTGATCGGCTCGAACGGCTCCGGCAAGTCGACGCTGCTCCGCGCCATCGCGGGACTGCTCCCCGCGGAGAAGGGCAAGGTCTACACCGACGGCCAGCCCTCGCTGCTCGGCGTCAACGCGGCCCTGATGAACGACCTGACGGGCGAGCGCAACGTCATACTCGGCGGGCTCGCGATGGGCATGACACGCGAGCAGATCAGGGAGCGCTACCAGGACATCGTCGACTTCTCGGGCATCAACGAGAAGGGCGACTTCATCACCCTGCCGATGCGCACCTACTCGTCCGGAATGGCGGCCCGCCTGCGCTTCTCCATCGCGGCGGCCAAGGACCACGACGTGCTGATGATCGACGAGGCCCTGGCCACCGGTGACCGCAAGTTCCAGAAGCGCTCCGAGGCCCGTATCCGCGAGCTCCGTAAGGAGGCGGGCACGGTCTTCCTGGTCAGCCACAACAACAAGTCGATCCGTGACACCTGTGACCGCGTGCTGTGGCTGGAACGCGGTGAGCTGCGCATGGACGGACCGACCGACGAGGTCATCAAGGAGTACGAGAAGTTCACGGGCAAGTAGGTAGTCCCGTACACCCGAATGCGGCGGGGCCCCACCGGAGTCAACCCGGTGGGGCCCTGTCGCGTCCTGAGTCTTCGACTGCCCCGGTGGATATTTCAAGTCACGGACACCCAGGGAAGATTGAGGCCAATCGGTGTGTTGTTGTGACGTGCGAAACACCCCGACGATCCATGCCGCGTTGTACAACGTAAGCTGTAGCGGTGCTGATTCGCGGCAAGTGGGGCGATATCGCGCGGTGCCCGGCTCACGGCACGGTCCGCCTCGCGGGGGACCGGGCGGCGTGTCCGAAATAGGATGTATTGGGTCGGCAGTGTAGAACGGGAGATGTGACGGCAATGGCTATGGATGATCTCCAGCTGCGCGACGCATCCGCCGTCCTCGCGAAGGCCGCGGACGAGAACTTCCCGGTGGCGCCCTTCTTCCTGCCCCGAGCCTGGCGCGACGACCTCATGGCCGTGTACGGCTACGCCCGCCTCGTGGACGACATCGGCGACGGCGATCTCGCCCCCGGTGGCGCGGACGCCCGATATCTCGGCGTGGACCCCGAGTCCGCCGACGACCGGCTCGTCCTCCTCGACGCCTTCGAGGCCGACCTGCACCGGGTCTTCGACGGCACCCCGCACCACCCGCTCATGCGTGCCCTCCAGCCCACGGTGCGCCGCTGTCACCTCACGCCCGAACCCTTTCTCGGCCTGATCGCGGCCAACCGTCAGGACCAGCTCGTCGCGCGCTACGAGACGTACGACGATCTCCTCGCCTACTGCGAGCTGTCCGCCAACCCCGTGGGCCGCCTGGTCCTCGGCATCACCGGCACCGCGACCCCGGAGCGGATCCGTCGCTCGGACGCGGTGTGCACCGCCCTCCAGATCGTCGAGCACCTACAGGACGTCGCCGAGGATCTGGCACGGGACCGCATCTACCTGCCCGCCGGGGACATGAAGCGGTTTCATGTCCAGGAGCGGGATCTGGCCGCACCGACAGCAGGCGCGTCGGTGCGCGCACTGGTTGCATATGAAGCAGAACGCGCCCGCTGCCTCCTGAATGAAGGCACCCCCCTGGTGGGTAGCGTCCACGGCAGGCTGAAGGTGCTGCTTGCGGGTTTCGTGGCTGGGGGGAGGGCGGCGGTCTCGGCGATTGCCGCTGCCGGATACGACGTACTTCCTGGACCGCCCAAGCCCACCAAGCCGCGCTTGCTGCGCGAGGTGGGGGCGGTTCTGCGAGGAGAGGGGTGAGCCGGACCGTGGAGTCAGGCCCGAACGTGTCCGCGCCGGTTCTCGCCGCATACAGCTATTGCGAGGCCGTGACCGGACAGCAGGCACGCAATTTCGCGTACGGCATCAGGCTGCTCCCGATGCCCAAGCGCCGCGCGATGTCGGCGCTCTACGCCCTCTCGCGGCGCGTGGACGACATCGGCGACGGCGCACTCGCGCCCGACGTCAAGGCCGACCGCCTCGACGACACCCGGGCCCTGCTCGCCCGGATCCGCGAGGGCGAGGTGGAGGAGGACGACACCGACCCCGTCGCGGTCGCGCTCGCACATGCCGCCACGCACTTCCCGATTCCGCTCGGCGGTCTCGACGAGCTGATCGACGGCGTCCTGATGGACGTCCGCGGTGAGACGTACGAGACGTGGGAGGACCTGAAGGTCTACTGCCGCTGTGTGGCCGGGGCCATCGGCAGGCTCTCCCTCGGCGTGTTCGGTACGGAACGCGGCGCACTCCATGCCGAGCGCGCCGCGGAGTACGCCGACACGCTCGGCCTCGCGCTACAGCTCACCAACATCCTGCGTGACGTGCGCGAGGACGCCGAGGACGGCCGTACGTACCTGCCCGCCGACGACCTCGCCAAGTTCGGCTGTTCCGCCGGGTTCTCGGGCTCGGAGCCGCCCGCGGGCTCCGACTTCGCGGGGCTCGTGCACTTCGAGGTGCGCAGGGCGCGGGCGCTGTTCGCCGAGGGATATCGCCTCCTCCCGATGCTCGACCGGCGCAGCGGGGCCTGTGTCGCCGCCATGGCGGGCATCTACCGGCGGCTTCTCGACCGGATCGAGCGCGAGCCGGAGGCCGTTCTGCGCGGCCGTGTCTCGCTGCCGGGCCGCGAGAAGGCGTACGTCGCCGTGCGTGGTCTCTCCGGGCTCGACGCGCGCACCATCTCCCGACAGGCCGTCAGGAGGCGTGCGTGACGGGCATCGGCGGCGCACACGATGGGCGTAGGGCATCCCTGGTCAACCGGTGGGCAACCCTCCGCTCCACCCTGGCGTCCCAGACTGCAACGGCCGAGGGGGAAACTGCATGACGAACGACGATGTGCGGCCCGGACGGCCGGACGCGGACGCCACAGGCCGCCCGGGTGGGGCGGCCGCTGTAGTGGTCGGCGGCGGTCTGGCCGGGATCACCGCCGCCCTGTCGCTCGCCGACGCCGGGATGCGCGTGACGCTGCTCGAAGGGCGGCCGCGCCTCGGCGGGCTCGCGTTCTCCTTCAAACGCGGCGAACTGACCGTCGACAACGGCCAGCACGTCTATCTGCGCTGCTGCACCGCCTACCGCTGGTTCCTCGACCGCGTCGAAGGCGCGGACCTCGCGCCCTTGCAGGAACGTCTCGACGTGCCGGTGCTCGACGCCGACCGGAACCGGCTCGGGCGCCTTCGCCGCACCGCGCTGCCCGTGCCGCTGCATCTGGCGGCGAGCCTCGCCACGTATCCGCATCTGTCGCTCGCGGAGCGCGCCAACGTGGGGCGCGCCGCGCTCGCCCTCAAGGGACTCGACCCGGCCGACCCCAAGCTGGACGGCCAGGACTTCGGCAGCTGGCTGGCCCGGCACGGTCAGTCGGCGCGCGCCATCGAGGCCCTGTGGGACCTGGTCGGCGTGGCCACGCTCAACGCCGTCGCGGGCGACTCCTCGCTGGGCCTCGCCGCGATGGTGTTCAAGACCGGGCTGCTGTCGGAACCGGGCGCAGCCGACATCGGCTGGGCGCGGGTGCCCCTCGGTGATCTGCATGACACGCTCGCCCGCAAGGCGCTCGACTCCGCGGGCGTGCGAACCGAACTGAGGGCACGGGTCACCTCCATCTCCCCTACGGACAACGGGGGTTGGAAGGTCCAAGTTCCCGGTGAGGACATCGAGGCGGACACCGTCGTGCTCGCCGTGCCGCAGCACGAGACGCACGACCTGCTCCCGGAGGGCGCGCTCGACGAGCCCGACCGGCTGCTCGACATCGACACGGCGCCGATCCTCAACATCCACGTCGTGTACGACCGCAAGGTGCTCAAGCGGCCCTTCTTCGCGGCCATCGGTTCGCCGGTGCAGTGGGTCTTCGACAGGACCGACGCCTCCGGGCTCACCGAAGGCCAGTATCTGGCGCTGTCCCAGTCCGCGGCCCAGGACGAGATCGACGCGCCCGTCGCCGCGCTGCGCGAGCGCTATCTGCCGGAGCTCGAACGGCTGCTGCCCGCGGCGCACGGCGCGGAGGTACGGGACTTCTTCGTGACGCGGGAACGCACGGCGACGTTCGCGCCGACTCCCGGCGTGGGACGGCTGCGGCCCGAAGCCCGCACCAAGGCTCCCGGCCTGTACCTGGCCGGGGCGTGGACCGCCACCGGGTGGCCCGCGACCATGGAGAGCGCCGTCCGCAGCGGCATCAGCGCCGCCGGGGCAGCTCTCGCCGCACTCGACCGCCCCCGTGATCACCTCTTCGACGTCGAGGAGGCCGCGTGAAGCTAGACCTTCTGGGGTCAGGTCCCCAGAAATCCAGCATTGGAACAAGAGGAGAGACTGTGCCGACTGTGCCCTCGGCCGAACCGGCTGCCGACACGGTGGACGTGACCTCACTGCTCGAGCGCGGAAGGACGCTGGCCACCCCGGTGCTGCGGTCCGCCGTGGACCGCCTCGCGCCGCCCATGGACACCGTCGCCGCCTACCACTTCGGCTGGATCGACGCCGAGGGCAACCCGTCCGACGGCGACGGCGGAAAGGCCGTGCGCCCCGCGCTCGCCCTGCTCTCCGCGGAAGCCGCGGGCGCCGCACCGGAAGTCGGTGTTCCCGGCGCGGTCGCCGTGGAGCTTGTGCACAACTTCTCGTTGCTGCACGACGACCTGATGGACGGCGACGAGCAGCGCCGCCACCGCGACACGGTGTGGAAGGTGCACGGCCCGGCGCAGGCCATCCTCGTCGGCGATGCCCTGTTCGCCCTCGCCAACGAGATCCTCCTGGAGATCGGCACCGTCGAGGCGGGCCGCGCCACGCGCCGCCTGACCGCCGCCACGCGCGCGCTGATCGACGGCCAGGCGCAGGACATCTCCTACGAGCACCGCGAGCGGGTCACCGTCGAGGAGTGCCTGGAGATGGAGGGCAACAAGACCGGCGCCCTGCTCGCCTGCGCCGTCTCCATCGGCGCGGTCCTCGGCGGCGCCGATGACCACACCGCCGACGTCCTGGAGAAGTACGGCTACCACCTCGGCCTCGCTTTCCAGGCCGTGGACGATCTGCTCGGCATCTGGGGCGACCCGGAGGCCACCGGAAAGCAGACCTGGAGCGACCTGCGCCAGCGCAAGAAGTCACTGCCGGTGGTGGCCGCGCTCGCCGCCGGCGGGCCCGCGTCCGAGCAGCTCGGCGAGCTGCTCGCGGCGGACGCCAAGAGCAACGACTTCGACAGCTTCTCCGAGCAGGAGTTCGCCGCACGCGCCGCCCTGATCGAGCAGGCGGGCGGCCGCGAGTGGACCGCCGACGAGGCCCGGCGCCAGCACACCATCGCCATCGAGGCGCTCGACACCATCCAGATGCCGGACCGGGTGCGGGCTCAGCTCGTCGCGCTCGCCGACTTCGTCGTCGTACGGAAGAGATGATCACTATCGCGCGTATATGACTCGCAGTCGCCGGCCGGCGCCCAGCGCGTCGGCCGACGGCGGACCCACAGCAGAGAAGACGACTGCACGAAGGGGAAGCCATGACAGCGACGACCGACGGAAGCACCGGAGCGGTAGCGCCCCGCGCAGCCTCGGCCAGCCAGCCACTCGACACGACCGCCGCGACGGCGAGGCCGCATGACGCCGCCGCGCGCGCCATACAGCGCTCCACCGATTTCCTGCTGGCGCAGCAGGACGCCCAGGGCTGGTGGAAGGGCGACCTCGACACGAACGTGACGATGGACGCCGAGGACCTGCTGCTCCGTCAGTTCCTGGGAATCCGGGACGAGTCGACCACCCGCGCCGCCGGACTCTTCATCCGCGGCGAGCAGCGCGACGACGGGACCTGGGCCGGCTTCCACGGCGGACCCGGCGAACTCTCCACCACCATCGAGGCGTACGTCGCGCTGCGTCTCGCGGGCGACGCCCCGGACGACCCGCACATGGCGAAGGCCGCCGCCTGGATCCGCGACCAGGGCGGCATCGCCGCGAGCCGCGTCTTCACCCGCATCTGGCTCGCCCTGTTCGGCTGGTGGAAGTGGGACGACCTGCCCGAACTCCCGCCGGAGCTCATCTACTTCCCCAAGTGGCTGCCCCTCAACATCTACGACTTCGGGTGCTGGGCCCGGCAGACGATCGTGCCGCTCACGATCGTCTCCGCCAAGCGCCCCGTCAGGCCCGCGCCTTTCCCGCTGGACGAGCTGCACCTTGACGCGCGCCTGCCGAACCCCGCCACACCCCTTGCTCCTCTGGGGAGTTGGGACGGTGTCTTCCAGCGGCTCGACAAGGCGCTGCACGTCTACCACAAGGTCGCCCCGCGCAAGGTGCGCGAGGCCGCGATGAACAGCGCCGCCCGCTGGATCATCGAACGCCAGGAGAACGACGGCTGCTGGGGCGGCATCCAGCCGCCCGCCGTCTACTCGGTGATCGCGCTGCATCTGCTCGGCTACGACCTGGAACACCCGGTCCTGAAGGCCGGACTTGCGTCGCTCGACCGTTTCGCCGTCTGGCGCGAGGACGGCGCCCGGATGATCGAGGCGTGCCAGTCGCCGGTCTGGGACACCTGCCTCGCGACCATCGCACTCGCCGACGCGGGCGTGCCGGCCGACCATCCACAGCTCGTCAAGGCGGCCGACTGGATGCTGGGCGAGGAGATCGTGCGGCCCGGCGACTGGGCCGTGAAGAGGCCCCAACTGGCACCCGGTGGATGGGCGTTCGAGTTCCACAACGACAACTACCCGGACATCGACGACACCGCCGAGGTCGTCCTCGCCCTGCGCAGGGTGGATCATCCGGACCGCCCGCGCCTGGAGAACGCGATCGCCCGTGGCGTGCGCTGGAACCTCGGTATGCAGTCCAAGAACGGCGCCTGGGCCGCCTTCGACGCCGACAACACGAGCCCGTTCCCCAACCGGCTGCCGTTCTGCGATTTCGGCGAGGTCATCGACCCGCCGTCCGCCGATGTCACCGGGCACGTCGTCGAGATGCTCGCCATCGAGGGCAAGGCGCACGACCCGCGCACCCGGCGCGGCATCGAGTGGCTGCTCGCCGAACAGGAGGCGGACGGCTCCTGGTTCGGGCGCTGGGGCGTCAACTACGTATACGGGACAGGGTCCGTGGTGCCCGCGCTCACCGCGGCGGGCCTGCCGGGCTCGCACCCGGCGCTGCGCCGGGCCGTCCGCTGGCTGGAGTCGGTGCAGAACGACGACGGCGGCTGGGGCGAGGACCTGCGCTCCTACCGCTACGAGGAGTGGCGGGGCCACGGAGCCACCACCGCCTCGCAGACCGCCTGGGCGCTCCTTGCGCTGCTCGCGGCCGGCGAGCGGGACTCCAAGGCCGTGGAGCGTGGCATCGCCTGGCTCGCCGAGACCCAGCTGGCCGACGGCTCCTGGGACGAGCCGTACTTCACCGGCACCGGGTTCCCCTGGGACTTCTCCATCAACTACCACCTCTACCGCCAGGTGTTCCCGCTCACCGCACTCGGCCGGTACGTCAACGGAGAGCCGTTCGCCAGTGCCTCCGGCAAGGGGGGCTGATGGGCCGGACCCCGGCCGGGCCGGACCCCGCGCCGCTGCTGATCGCCTGTGCGCTCGGCATCGAGCACCTCGCCCTGCGCACAGGTGACCGCGGCGGCTCGCACGGGCGGGTCACCGTGCTCCGTACGGGAATGGGCCCCAAGAACGCCGAGCGCGCCGTCATCGACGCGCTGGGCAAGGAGCCGATGCGCCACGCAGCCGTCGTGGCCACCGGCTTCTGTGCCGGGCTCGCCCCCGGTATGCACCCCGGTGATCTGGTCGTCGCCGATGAGACCCGGGACGTACACGGCCGAACACCCTGTGTAGGGACGGAACTGCTGGTCAAGGAGCTGATGCGGGCCGTGCCAGGACGCACCGTGCACACCGGCCCGCTCACCGGCTCCGACCACGTCGTCCGCGGCAACGAACGCGCGGACCTGCTCGCCACCGGGGCGATCGCGGTGGACATGGAGTCCGCCGCGACTCTGCACAGCGCGACACGGGCGGGACAGCGGCCGGTTGCCGCCGTCCGGGTGGTCGTGGACGCCCCACAGCACGAACTCGTCCGTATCGGCACGGTGCGCGGTGGAATATCAGCTTTCCGCGTCCTTCGTGCCGTGCTTCCCGCATTTTTCGAATGGCACCGTTCTTCTTTGCTCCCTCGGAGGTGAGCCAGATGGCCATGCCGCTGCGCCAGACCGTCAAGGTCGCGACGTATCTCATTGAACAGAAGCTCCGCAAGCGTGAGAAGTTTCCGCTGATCGTCGAATTGGAGCCGCTCTTCGCGTGCAATCTCGCGTGCGAGGGATGCGGAAAGATCCAGCACCCGGCCGGAGTGCTCAAGCAGCGGATGCCGGTGGCCCAGGCCGTGGGCGCCGTGCTCGAATCCGGTGCACCGATGGTGTCCATCGCCGGTGGCGAACCACTGATGCACCCTCACATGGACGAGATCGTGCGGCAGTTGGTGGCGAAGAAGAAGTACGTCTTCCTCTGCACCAACGCCATGCTGCTGCGCAAGAAGCTGGAGAAGTTCACGCCTTCCCCGTACTTCGCGTTCGCCGTGCACATCGACGGAATGCGCGAGCGGCACGACGAATCCGTCGCGAAGGAGGGCGTGTTCGACGAGGCGGTGGAGGCCATCAAGGAAGCCAAGAAGCGTGGCTTCCGGGTCACCACCAACTCGACCTTCTTCAGCAACGACACCCCGCAGAACATCATCGAGGTCCTCAACTTCCTCAACGACGAGCTGGAAGTCGACGAGATGATGCTGTCGCCCGCCTACGCCTACGAGAAGGCGCCGGACCAGGAGCACTTCCTGGGCGTCGAGCAGACCCGCGAACTCTTCAAGAAGGCCTTCGCGGGCGGCAACAGGCGGCGCTGGCGTCTGAACCACTCGCCGCTGTTCCTCGACTTCCTCGAGGGCAAGGCGGACTTCCCGTGCACCGCGTGGGCGATCCCGAACTACTCGCTCTTCGGCTGGCAGCGCCCCTGCTATCTGATGAGCGACGGGTACGTCCCCACGTACAAGGAGCTCATCGAGGAGACCGACTGGGACAAGTACGGCCGCGGCAAGGACCCGCGCTGCGCCAACTGCATGGCGCACTGCGGCTACGAACCGACCGCCGTGCTCGCCACCATGGGCTCCCTCAAGGAGTCCATCCGCGCCGCCCGTGAGACGGTCTCCGGAAACCGCGGGTGACGTCATGACCACTGGAACGCCCGTCTCGCTGGGCCTTCCTGAGCTGCCGGTCCGGCCGATCTCGGAGCGTCGCGTCTCGCGGCGCATCGAGGTCGGGCCGGTGGCAGTGGGGGGCGGTGCACCTGTCTCGGTGCAGTCGATGACGACGACGCGTACGTCCGACATCGGGGCGACGCTTCAGCAGATCGCGGAGCTGACCGCGTCCGGCTGCCAGATCGTGCGGGTGGCGTGTCCTACGCAGGACGACGCGGACGCGCTTGCCACGATCGCGCGGAAGTCGCAGATCCCGGTGATCGCCGATATTCACTTCCAGCCGAAGTACGTGTTCGCGGCGATCGACGCCGGTTGCGCCGCGGTGCGGGTGAACCCGGGCAACATCAAGCAGTTCGACGACAAGGTCAGGGAAATCGCACGGGCGGCCTCGCAGACGGGCACGCCCATCCGCATCGGAGTCAACGCCGGTTCGCTCGACAAGCGGCTGCTCGCCAAGTACGGCAAGGCCACTCCGGAGGCGCTCGTCGAGTCCGCCCTCTGGGAAGCCTCACTGTTCGAGGAGCACGGCTTCCGGGACATCAAGATCTCGGTCAAGCACAACGACCCGGTGGTGATGGTCAACGCCTACCGTCAGCTGGCCGCGGCCAGCGACTACCCGCTGCACCTCGGTGTGACGGAGGCGGGTCCCGCCTTCCAGGGCACGATCAAGTCGGCAGTTGCGTTCGGGGCCTTGCTCTCCGAGGGCATCGGCGACACGATCCGCGTCTCCTTGTCCGCGCCGCCCGCCGAGGAGGTGAAGGTCGGCATCCAGATCCTGGAGTCGCTGAACCTCAAGCAGCGCCGCCTGGAGATCGTCTCCTGCCCGTCCTGCGGACGCGCCCAGGTCGACGTGTACAAACTGGCCGACGAGGTGACGGCGGGGCTCGACGGCATGGAAGTGCCGCTGCGGGTCGCCGTCATGGGATGTGTCGTGAACGGGCCTGGGGAGGCCCGCGAGGCGGATCTCGGTGTCGCCTCAGGCAATGGCAAGGGGCAGATCTTTGTCAGGGGCGAGGTCATCAAGACCGTCCCCGAGTCGAAGATCGTGGAGACCCTCATCGAAGAGGCGATGAAGATCGCCGAACAGATGGAGGGCGAGGGGGTCACCTCAGGGGTGCCCGACGTCACCGTGAGCTGAGTTCAACCGGAGAGGGGGACCGAGCATGACCATTCTGGACACCATTCGGGGACCGCGTGATCTAAAGGCGCTGACCGAGGCCGAGCTCGACGAACTGGCCAAGGAGATCAGGGAGTTCCTGGTGCACGCCGTCGCAAGGACCGGAGGTCACCTCGGGCCCAACCTGGGGGTGGTGGAACTTTCCATCGCACTCCACCGGGTCTTCGAGTCGCCGGTCGACCGCATCGTGTGGGACACCGGCCATCAGAGCTATGTACACAAACTCCTGACCGGCCGGCAGGACTTCTCCAAGCTGCGCGGCAAGGGCGGCCTGTCCGGCTATCCCTCGCGCGCGGAGTCAGAGCACGACATCGTCGAGAACAGCCATGCCTCGACGGCGCTCGGCTGGGCCGACGGTCTGGCCAAAGCGCGCCAGGTGCAGGGGGAGCGGGGGCATGTCGTCGCCGTCATCGGGGACGGCGCGCTCACCGGGGGCATGGCGTGGGAGGCGCTGAACAACATCGCGGCCGCGAAGGACCGGCCGCTGATCATCGTCGTCAACGACAACGAGCGTTCGTACGCCCCCACCATCGGCGGCCTCGCCAACCACCTCGCCACGCTGCGTACGACCGACAGTTACGAGCGGGTCCTCGCCTGGGGCAAGGACATACTCCAGCGCACTCCCGTCGTCGGTCACACCGTGTACGAGTCGCTGCACGGCGCCAAGAAGGGGTTCAAGGACGCCTTCGCGCCGCAGGGCATGTTCGAGGACCTGGGACTCAAGTACGTCGGGCCGATCGACGGCCACGACACAGGGGCTGTCGAGTCGGCACTGCGACGTGCGAAACGCTTCCACGGGCCCGTCCTCATCCACTGCCTCACCGAGAAGGGGCGCGGCTACGAGCCCGCGCTCGCCGATGAGGCCGACCGTTTTCACACGGTCGGCGTGATGGACCCGCTGACGTGCGAGCCGCTCGCGCCGTCCAACGGGCCTTCCTGGACCTCGGTGTTCGGCGATGAGATCGTACGCATCGGGGCCGAGCGGAAAGACGTCGTCGCGATCACCGCGGCCATGCTGGGGCCTGTCGGCCTGACGAAGTTCGCCCAGGCCTACCCCGACCGGGTGTGGGACGTCGGGATCGCCGAGCAGCACGCCACGGTGTCGGCGGCCGGGCTCGCGACCGGGGGACTGCACCCCGTCTTCGCGGTCTACGCCACCTTCCTCAACCGGGCCTTCGACCAGCTCCTGATGGATGTCGCGCTGCACGAGTGCGGCGTCACCTTCGTCCTCGACCGGGCCGGGGTCACGGGCGTCGACGGGGCCTCGCACAACGGCATGTGGGACATGTCGATCCTCCAGGTCGTGCCGGGCCTGCGGATCGCCGCACCACGCGACGCCGACCAACTGCGGGCGCAGCTGCGGGAAGCGGTCGCCGTGGACGACGCGCCGACGCTCCTTCGCTTCCCCAAGGAATCGGTGGGCCCCGCGATCCCGGCGGTGGACCGGATCGGCGGCATGGACGTGCTGGCTCAAGACCCGGTGGCGGACGTGCTGTTGGTGGCGATCGGCGTGATGGCGCCTGTCTGTCTGCAGGCCGCGGAGCTGCTGCGGGAGCGCGGCCTCGGCTGCACCGTGGTCGACCCCCGCTGGGTCAAGCCGGTCGACGCCGAGCTGCCCGCCCTCGCCGGGCGGCACCGGGTCGTGGCCGTCGTCGAGGACAACAGCCGGGCCTCGGGGGTCGGAGCGGCGGTCGCCCTCGCGCTGGGCGACGCCGAAGTGGACGTACCCCTGAGGCGGTTCGGCATCCCCGAGCAGTTCCTCCCACACGCCAAGCGGGGAGAGGTGCTCGCGGACCTCGGCCTGACGCCGGTCGAGATCGCGGGCAGGATCAGCGCCACCCTGGCAGCCAAGGAGCACGGAGCATGACCAAGGAGTTCGACCTCGGCAGACTCCTCGCCGAGCGGGGCGCCGAGCGCTACGACCTGCATACGCGGCACCTGAACCATCAGCTGCCGCGCATGTTGCACACGATCGGCTTCGACAAGGTCTACGAGCGGGCCGAGGGCGCGTACTTCTGGGACGCGGAGGGCAACGACTACCTCGACATGCTCGCGGGCTTCGGGGTGATGGGACTCGGCCGCCACCATCCCGTCGTACGCAAGGCGCTGCACGACGTCCTGGACGCCTCGCTCGCCGACCTCACGCGCTTCGACTGCCAGCCGCTGCCCGGACTCCTGGCCGAGAAGCTGCTGACGCACAGCCCGCACCTGGACCGGGTGTTCTTCGGCAACAGCGGCACTGAGGCGGTCGAGACCGCGCTGAAGTTCGCGCGGTACGCGACGGGCAGGCCGAGGATCCTCTACTGCACACACGCCTTCCACGGCCTGACCACCGGGTCCCTGTCGGTGAACGGCGAGTCCGGCTTCCGGGACGGGTTCGCGCCGCTGCTGCCCGACACGGCGGTCCCGCTCGGTGATCTGGACGCGCTGCGGGCGGAGCTGAAGAAGGGCGACGTGGCGGGGCTCATCGTCGAGCCCATCCAGGGCAAGGGCGTGCACGCGGCGCCGCCCGGCTATCTGCTCGCCGCCCAGGAGCTGCTCCACCAGCACAAGGCGCTGCTCATCGCCGACGAGGTGCAGACGGGCCTCGGCAGGACCGGCGACTTCTACGCCTACCAGCACGAGGAGGGCGTCGAGCCGGACCTGCTGTGCGTCGCGAAGGCGCTGTCGGGCGGCTATGTGCCGGTGGGCGCGACCCTCGGCAAGGACTGGATCTTCAAGAAGGTCTTCTCGTCCATGGACCGGGTGCTCGTGCATTCGGCGAGCTTCGGGTCCAACGCGCAGGCCATGGCGGCCGGGCTCGCGGTCCTTTCCGTCATGGACGACGAGAGGACCGTCGAGAACGCGCGCGTGACCGGCGAGCTCCTGAAGTCGCGGCTCGGCGCGCTCGTCGACCGCTATGAGCTCCTGAGCGAGGTGCGCGGCCGTGGCCTGATGGTCGGCATCGAGTTCGGGCGGCCCAACTCGCTGAAGTTGCGCGGCCGTTGGACGATGCTCCAGGCGGCGCGCAAGGGGCTCTTCGCGCAGATGGTGGTCGTGCCCCTGTTGCAGAAGCACCGCATCCTCACGCAGGTCTCCGGAGACCATCTGGAGGTCATCAAGCTGATCCCGCCGCTAACCATCGGGGAGCGGGAGGTCGACCGGTTCGTGGAGGCCTTCACCTCGGTGATGGACGAGGCGCACAGTGGCGGCGGGCTGATGTGGGACTTCGGTAAGACGCTGGTGAAGCAGGCTGTCGCGAACCGCTGAGGCGCGATGGGCCGGACGTCCGGGGTGCGGCGGGCCGGATGGCTTTTGCCTCTGAGGCAAGAAATTTGCCTCGGAGGCAAGCGCCTGGCTCAATCAAGGTATGAGCAACGCCGAGCCCGAACCGCTCGACCCGGAGGCTGCCGAGGCCCTGCCCGCCGTCGCCCCGCAACTGCGTGAGCTGCGGCGCCGTGCGGCACTGACCCTGGAGGCCGCGGCCCGCGCCGCGGGGCTCTCGCCCGCCCATCTCTCCCGCCTCGAGACCGGGCAGCGCCAGCCTTCGCTGCCGATGCTGCTCGCCCTCGCACGCACCTACGGTACGACGGTCTCGGAGCTCCTCGGCGAGACGCCCGCCGACCGGGACGCGATCGTCCGCAGCGCGGACATGGAGCCGACGCGGGCGGGTGGCTGGACCTACTGGCAGGCGGGCGCGCAGGCCCGTGGAATGCAGGCGCTGCGGGTGCACGTGCCGCACGGGGCGCAGGGTGACATCGTGCGCGTCCATCCCGGTGAGGAGTGGCTGTACGTCCTCCAGGGGCGCCTTCGCCTGCGCCTCGGCGACACCGCGTACACGCTCGAACCCGGCGACAGCGCGCACTTCGACTCGCTGACCCCGCACCGGATCGCCGCCGCGGACCACCTCGGTACCGATCTCCTCTTCGTCCACACCCTGCTACAGAGCCCCGCCACCGCGCTGTGTCTCGGCGGGACCCCGCACAGCCCCACCTTGGGAGACCCGCGATGACGGAACGTGAAGCGCAGCAGCCCGAGCCTGCCAAGAAGAGGATGTCCATGGAGGAGAAGTTCCCCCGCGGGCTCTGGGTCCGGCTGATCGTCTACGTGGCGGTGGGCCACCTCTTCGCGGCCTTCATCTACCTGCTGTTCACGATGGGCGCGCAGAACCAGTGAGGTGAAGTGACGGTGGGGCTCAGGTGGGGCTCAGTCCAGGAGGTGCTCGCGGAGCCGCTCGCGGAGCTCCGGGGTCACCTTGAGGCCTTCGGCGAGGTAGGTCTCCGTGTCGCCCCAGGTCTGCTCGATCGTCTCGAAGGCGGCGGCCAGATATTCGGCGCGGGCCTCGAAGAGGGGGCTGAGCAGCTGCATGACCTCGGGGGACATCGCATGGGGTGAGCTGTCGTTGCGGCGCACCTTGTAGCGGCGGTGGGTGGCGTTCGACTCCAGGTAGTCCGCCTCGATGGCGTCGCGCTCGACGCCGACGGCAAGGAGCGTGACGGCGATCGAAAGGCCCGCGCGGTCCTTGCCCGCGGCGCAGTGCATGAGCGCGGGCACGCTGTCGGCGGCCATCTCGTGCAGTATTCGGCTGTGCTCGGCGGTGCGGTCCCTGATGATCTCGCGGTACGTGGCGGAGAGGCGGCCCGCGGCCTGCCCCTCGGAGAGGGCCGCGCGCAGCTGGTCCAGATCGCCGTCGCGGACCATCGTCCAGAACTCGGCGCCGTGGGCCGGGTCGGTCAGCGGCAGGTTCACATTGCGCACGCCGGGCAGCGCGACGTCCGGGCCCTCGAGCCGCTGGTCGGCCGCGTTGCGGAAGTCGTAGATCGTGTGCAGACCCAGGGTGGAGAGGAACGCGGCGTCGGCGGCCGTGGCGTGCGCGAGGTGCCCGCTGCGGAAGAGCCGGCCCTTGCGGACCCGGCGGCCGTCCACGGTCGGAAGTCCGCCCACGTCACGGAAGTTGCGGACTCCGGCCAGCTCGGGCTCTGCCGCCTCCGCCGCCTCGGTCAGCTCAGTCAGCTCTGTAGGCGGGACCTGCTGCGTCACGGGGGCTCCTCCCGTCCGGCCGCCGGCGCGGCTCGCCGGTGGGGGTGCGTCTTCGACCATACGACATAGGTTCCTGAGGCAATCACTGCCAGTGCGGGAACGGTGCCTCACAGGTGATGCCCGTTGCTTCAGGGGCAACGCGGCCTCGATGATGTGCGTACGCGCGCGTGCCTGTTCGGATCGGGTCGGATCTGTGGGGGATTGATGATCGAGGTCGGCGAAAACGGTCGTACGTGGCTGCTCTCCGGGCTCACCAGCAGCTATGCGCTGCGGCTCACGGATGACGACGAGCTGCTGCATCTGCACTGGGGGCCGCGCATCGCACCGGCCGACGCCGAGGCGCTCGCGGCGGAGCCGCTGCCCGCGGAGCGGTCCTTCGAGTCGCGGCTCGACGGGCGCGAGGAGTATCCGGTCGAGGGCGGGCGGCGCTTCGTGTCTCCCGCGCTCTCCGTACGGGGTGCCGGGGTGCGCGGCAGTGAGTGGCGGTTCTCGGAGGCGGTGATCGACGGCGACGAGCTACGGCTCCGATTCGCCGATGACGTACACCAGTTGGGGGTCGAACTCGTCTACCGCACGCGCGGGGTCGTCATCGAGCGGTTCGCCGTACTCCGCCACGAGGGGCCCGCGGACGCACCGGAACTTGAGCTGCTCCGCGCCGACTCCGCGACCTGGACGCTGCCCTCGCGCGAGCACTGGCGGCTCTCGCAGCTGCACGGGCGCTGGGCGGCGGAGTCGCGGCTCGTGCGGTCGGAGATCACGTACGGCGAGAAGGTCATCGGCAGCCGCCGCGGGCACACCGGGCATCAGCATCTGCCCTGGGTCGCGCTCGACGCGGAGGGGGCGACCGAGGAGCGCGGCGACGTCTACAGCTGCGCGCTCGCCTGGTCGGGGTCCTGGCGGATCGGGGTGAGCGGGCTGCCGGACGGCTCCGTGCAGATCACCGGCGGCAGTGGGCACGACGACTCCGGGCAGGCGCTGCTCGCACCCGGCGAGGAGCTCGTGACGCCGGTCTTCGCAGGGCTGTGGAGCGACGGCGGCTTCGGCGGTGCGAGCCGGGCCTGGCACGCCTACCAGCGCGAGCACGTGATCCCGGACGCCGATGTGACGCGGCCCGTGCTCTACAACTCCTGGGAGGCCACCAGGTTCGACATCTCCGAAGAACAGCAGCGGGCGCTCGCCGGGCGGGCCGCGGCGATGGGCGTCGAGCTGTTCGTGGTGGACGACGCGTGGTTCGGGCAGCGGGTCAGCGACCGGGCGGGGCTCGGCGACTGGACGCCCAACCCGGACCGCTTCCCCGGCGGTCTGAAGCCGCTGGCCGACGATGTGCACGCCCTTGGGATGCGGTTCGGGATCTGGGTCGAACCGGAGATGGTCAACCCGGACAGCGACCTCTACCGGGCGCACCCCGACTGGGTGCAGCATCACCCCGGCCGCAAGCGCACGGAGTTCCGCAACCAGCTCGTCCTCAACCTCGCGCGCGAGGACGTCCAGGAGTATCTGTGGGAGCGTCTCGACGCGCTTCTCGCCAGCGCTCCGATCGACTATGTGAAGTGGGACTTCAACCGCTGCTTCACGGACGCGGGCTGGCCGGGCGAGCGCTACCCGCAGCGGATCTGGAACGCCCATGTGCACGCCCTGTACGGCCTGGTGGACCGGCTGCGGGCCGCGCATCCCTCCGTCGCCTTCGAGTCCTGCTCGGGCGGCGGCGGCCGGACCGACCTCGGGATCCTCTCCCGCACCGACCAGGTGTGGACCTCCGACAACACGGACCCCTTGGACCGGCTGACGATCCAGCACGGCTTCAGCCAGCTGCACCCGGCGCGGGTCATGGCCGCCTGGGTCACGGACAGCCCGAACACCCAGCTCAACGGCCGGGTCAGCTCGCTGCGCTTCCGCTTCGTGAGCGCGCTGGCGGGCGTGCTCGGCATCGGCGGCGATCTCACGCAGTGGAGCGCGAGCGAGCTCGCCGAAGCGGGGGAGTGGGTGGATCTCTACAAGGAGATCCGGCCGGTGGTGCAGCTCGGCGACCTGTATCGGCTACGACCGCCGTCGGACGCGCTGAGCGCGGTGCAGTACGTCCACGGCGACGAGACCGTGGTCCTGGCCTGGCTGCGGGCGCAGTCCTACGGCGAGCAGCCGCCCAGGGTGCGGCTGCGGGGGCTCGACCCGGCGGCCACGTACGTGTGCCGGTCGACGGGGGTGGTGCACCGGGGTGCGGTGCTGCTGCACCACGGGCTGCGGACCGGGCTGCGGGGCGACCTGGACGCGGCGGTGTTCCGCTTCCGGCGGGTGTGAGCGGCACCGTGACCCGGGACCGCCGTCTATTCCGGCTTGGACGAATCTTGACCGGTGGCTTATCTCACCCTCCGTCAACCCCTCCCTACGGTGGCGTAGGTCACTTAGCAAGGTGAAAGATATGACGACGTGACAGCAGAGTCGACAACCTTCATCCGTGACACATTCACCTCCTACGCAGCGGTCGGCGACAGCTTCACCGAAGGTGTCGGGGACCCCGGGCCCGACGGTACGTTCGTCGGCTGGGCCGACCGCCTCGCCGTCCTCCTGGACGACCGGGTTCCGGAGCACACCTTCCGGTACGCCAACCTCGCTGTACGCGGCAAGCTCCTCGACCAGATCGTCGCTGACCAGGTGCCTCTGGCCAAGGAGATGGGCCCCGACTTCCTGACGTTCTGCGCGGGCGGCAACGACATCATCCGTCCCGGCACCGACCCGGACGAGGTCGCCGAGCGCTTCGAGCGGGCCGTCATCGGCCTCACGTCCGCGGTCGGTACGGTCATGGTGACCACGGGCTTCGACACCCGCTCGGTGCCGGTCCTCAAGCACCTGCGCGGCAAGATAGCCACGTACAACGGCCATGTCCGTGCGATCGCCGACCGCTACGGCTGCCCCGTCCTCGACCTGTGGTCCCTCAAGACCATCCAGGACCGCCGCGCCTGGGACGGCGACCGGCTTCACCTCTCCGCCGAGGGCCACACGCGCGTGGCGCTGCGCGCCGCCCAGGTCCTCGGACTCGAGGTCCCGGCGGACCCGGACCAGCCGTGGCCCCCGGAGCCGCCGCGCGGCACGCTCGAAGTGCGGCGCGACGACATCCACTGGGCGCGCGAGTACCTGGTGCCGTGGTTCGGACGGCGGCTCCGGGGGGAGTCGTCGGGGGATCACGTGGTCGCGAAGGGGAGCGTGGACCCGTACACCGTGAGGATGCACATTGAGTCGGCGTCCTGAGCGGATCGAGCAGAGTGAAAGCCACCGGTCGACCGGTGGCTTTCGCCATTCGGGTCCCTCCACGCGCGCGTGGATGCCCGATGCGGGTGCCTCCGGACGGCTTCTGTCGGCGGCGGTGCACATAATGGAGATCTGACCTACCCCTTCCAGGAGGTGCTGTGTCCCGTTCGCTGAGCTCTGGGCTCCGCTCGCTCAGGACCGCTCCCTTCGGCGCGGATCCGGCCGGTGAGCGGCTCGCGAGGATCCACCGATCGCCGAACTTCGCCGACGGGTCCTTCCAGAACCCCGAAGGGGCGCGGACCCGGCCCACCGGTTCGTCGCTCGAGTTCGCGAAGATCTACTTCCGTAAGGAGGAGCGGATCCGGCGCGGCCCCACGGGCACCGTCCCCGTGCATCCCACGACCCTCGCCGACCTCGCAAGGCCTCCGGTCAGCGGGTTGCGGGTCACCTGGATGGGGCATTCCAGCGTGCTCGCCGAGATCGACGGGCGGCGGGTGCTCTTCGACCCGGTGTGGGGTGAGCGGTGCTCCCCCTTCTCCTGGGTCGGTCCCAAGCGGCTGCATCCGGTGCCGGTGCCGCTCGCCGCGCTGGGGCCCGTGGACGTCGTGGTCATCTCGCACGACCACTACGACCACCTCGACATGCCCACCATCAAGGCCCTGGTCGGTACGGACACGGTGTTCGCGGTCCCGCTCGGCGTCGGCGCCCACCTGGAGCGCTGGGGCGTACCCGCTGACCGGCTGCGCGAACTCGACTGGAACGAGTCCACGAAGGTGGCGGGCCTGACCCTGACGGCGACGCCCGCACGCCACTTCTGCGGCCGCGGCCTGCGCAACCAGCAGCACACGCTCTGGGCGTCCTGGGCGGTCGCTGGGCCCGACCACCGCATTTACCACAGCGGGGACACCGGCTATTTCGCCGGGTTCCGGGACATCGGCGCGGAGCACGGACCGTTCGACGCCACGATGATCCAGGTCGGGGCCTACTCCGAATTCTGGCCCGACATCCACATGACGCCCGAGGAAGGGCTGCGCGCGCACCTGGACCTCCAGGGCGGTCGTCCTGACGGCGTGCTGCTGCCGATCCACTGGGGCACGTTCAACCTCGCACCGCACCCGTGGTCCGCTCCGGGTGAGGGCACGATCACCGAGGCGGGTCGGGTGGGGGCGAAGATCGCGCTGCCGGTCCCCGGAGAGCCGTTCGAGCCCGCGTCGGACTCCGTTCCCGCCCAGCCGTGGTGGCGCGGGGTCGCGATCGAGCCGGAGAGCGGGTGGGCCGCCACGGAGGATGCCGCCGATGCTGCCGAGCGCGTCGGTCGCTCCGGGCGTGCGGAGCCCGCCGAGGGCACGGGAGAGCCCGAGGCCGCGCGGGTCGGCTGAGGGGAAGGGAGAGGAGATACCGCCGGTGCCGCGGTATCTCCCGAACTCCCGGGGGATCGGGGCGGCCGCGTACGACGCGCCGCCCCTCACTCATGTCCGCTCACTCATGTCCGCGGTCACCCTCGCCTGGAACTGGTGTCCGAAGCCGAATATCAGACAGCCGTACGAGACGTCATACCGGAGCAGGACGTGGGCCACCGGACTTTGTCAACTGCCCCCCGCACATGATGCGTTGGCAACTACCGTGAGTGGCCGCCGGTCGACGCAGGGATCATGTTCACGGCCCTCCCGACCAGCACGGCGATGCCGCGAAGCCACGCGTCGCGCGACCGTCGGAGCCCGTACCCTGACCGAGGACGCTGATGTCTCACCTTCGTGCACCGGCCGCCCGCGCAGACCGCCGTGAGGGCGGACGGCACGGCAGGCCGGGCAGCCGTCCAGCCGCGGCACTCCCCGAGGCACGGATACGGCCCCAACTCCTGCGCATCGCCGTCCTGCCCGCCGTCGCTGTGGCGCTCTGCGCCGGTGCGGCCGTGCTGTTCGTCGTCCGGTCGACCCCCGCCCCGCTCGCCCCCGCACTCCTGCTCATCCTCGCCGCCGCCGGAGCCATCAGCCTGGCGAGCGTCGTGATCGCCGCCGTCGCCGCCGACCGCACGGCGACCTCCGTACGCGACCGTGTCGGCACCCTGCGCCGCACCACCGCACGCGGACAGGCCGACCTGCGCGAGGTCGTCGAACAGCTGCGCCGCGGCGACGGTCCGCCCGCGCGCAGGGCACCCGCGAGGACCGCTCAGGAAGGCGACGAGTTCGGACTGCTCGCCGACGATCTCTCGCGGGCCCAGGACGTCGCCGTCACTGCTGTCGTGCAGGCATCGCAGCTCTCGAGACACGCGGACAGCGAGCAGAAGGTCGAGGTCTTCGTCAATATGGCCCGGCGCCTTCAGTCGCTCGTCCACCGCGAGATCTCGATCCTCGACGATCTTGAGAATGACGTCGAGGACCCGGAGCTGCTCAAGGGCCTCTTCCACGTCGACCACCTGGCCACCCGCATCCGCAGGCACGCCGAGAACCTCGCCGTGCTCGGCGGCGCCATCTCGCGCCGCCAGTGGAGCAACCCCGTCTCCATGACGGAGGTGCTCCGCTCGGCCATCGCGGAGGTCGAGCAGTACTCGCGGGTCAAGCTGGTGCCGCCGATCGCCGGCACCCTGCGCGGCCACGCCGTCGCCGACGTCATCCACCTCCTCGCCGAACTCGTCGAGAACGCCACGGTGTTCTCCGCCCCGCACACCCAAGTCCTGATGCGCGCCAATCTGGTGACGGCCGGTCTGGCCATCGAGGTCGAGGACCGCGGGCTCGGTATGCCCGTGACCGAGCAGAACAAGATGAACCACCTGCTCGCCGACCCCGACCAGGTCAATGTCGCGAGCTTGCTCCAGGACGGCCGGATCGGCCTCTACGTAGTGGCCGCGCTCGCCCGTAGGCACAACATCGCGGTCCGGCTCCAGACCAATATCTACGGAGGCGTGCAGGCCGTACTCATCCTGCCGCAAGGCCTGCTCGGCGCCGACGCGCAGAACGAGCCCGTCCCCGCCGGGCGCCCGCAGCCGGCCCCCGAAGCCGCGCCGCCGGGCGCCCCCGGCGGCGTACAGGAAACGGCACAGGCACCCCCGACGGCGGCGGCCCTCTACGTAGAGCCGGTGTCCGTGCCGCGGCAGCCCCAGCGGGACGCGCCGCTGGGTGCGCCTTCGCACGCACCGGTGACGAACGGCTCCGGGCCCGCCCCGCTCCCCGTACGTGGCAGGGAGGGCAGGCCGACCCCCGCCGAAGCCGTGCCGGGGATCCGTCCGGAGGACCGGCAGGCGGCGGCCGAGCACGCGGGGACACCGCCGACCCCCCTCAACGGAGTCGTGCACGACCGGCTCGGAAAGCCCCGGCTGCCCAAGCGGCGCGCCCAGGAACACATCGCGCCCCAACTGCGGGACGCGCCGACACCCCGCCCGGAGAGCGAGGAGCTGATCGGCCACGACCCGGGTCTGATGGCCGCCTTCCAGCGCGGCATCGGGCTCGCCGCCGCCCAGGAGATGCGCGACCCGGCCGCCGAGCCAGGCCTCGGCGTCCCCCGCGACGGGGGTGACCAGGGTGGCTGAACCACCCCACCCCGCCAGCACCACGTCTGCCCCGGCAGACCCTCGTACCCCAAGGAGTCGATCCACCATGGTGAGCGATGCGCCGACCGGCCAGGTATCCGACCTCGACTGGCTGATGAGCGGACTCGTGCAGCGCGTGCCGCACACCCACAGCGCGGTCCTGCTCTCCTCCGACGGACTCGTGAAGTCGGTCCATGGCCTCGACCCCGACAGCGCCGACCACATGGCGGCCCTCGCCTCCGGGCTCTACTCGCTGGGGCGCAGCGCCGGCATCCGGTTCGGCGACGGCGGCGACGTGCGCCAGGTCGTCGTGGAGCTCGACTCCACCCTCCTGTTCGTTTCCACGGCGGGCTCAGGCACCTGTCTCGCGGTGCTCGCCGGGCGCGACGCGGACGCGGCGGTGCTCGGCTACGAGATGGCGATGCTGGTCAAGAGCGTGCGCCCCTACCTGATGACCGCACCCCGGCAGCCCACCGGCGAACCCGCCCCGATGAGGCATTGAGCGTGGCGGCCCCGCACGACGGGCCATGGCTCGACGCATCGGCGGGACGGCTCGTCCGTCCCTACACGGTCAGTGGCGGACGGACCCGGCCGACCGCCCAACTGGATCTCCTTACCCAGGTGATGGCCACCGGGGGTCCGGTCATCGGCTACCTGGGGCCCGAGCACACGGAGGCGCTCGGTCTCTGTACGGCACCCACATCGGTCGCGGAGATCGCGGCGCAGCTCAAGCTGCCCGCCGTCGTGACCAAAGTGCTGCTCTCCGATCTCGTCGACTGCGGGGCGCTCACCCTGAGAGCCCCGGACTTCTACCACAACCCCACTGACCGCTCCCTGTTGGAGGCAGTGCTTGATGGACTACGACGACAGCTCTGACCCCTTCCCCACCGCGCTGAAAGTCCTGGTCGCGGGAGGGTTCGGGGTCGGCAAGACGACCTTCGTGGGCGCGGTGAGCGAGATCGCGCCGCTGAGCACGGAGGAGCTCCTCACCACGGTCAGTGAGGGCACCGACGATCTGTCGGGCGTCGAGAGCAAGACCACGACGACCGTGGCCATGGACTTCGGGCGCATCACCCTCGACCCGGAGCATGTGCTCTATCTCTTCGGGACGCCCGGCCAGGAACGCTTCTGGTTCATGTGGGACGAGCTCTCCGAAGGCGCGCTCGGCGCGGTGATCCTCGCCGACACCCGCCGTCTGGAGGACTGCTTCGCGGCGGTCGACTTCTTCGAGCAGCGCGGCATGGGTTTCATCGTCGCCATCAACGAATTCGACGGCGGCTACCGCTACGAGCCCGAAGAGGTGCGTTCCGCCATCGACCTCGATCCACGGGTCCCCGTCGTGCGGTGCGACGCACGGATCTCCAGCTCGGGCATCGCGACTCTCCTCACCCTCGTCAAACACCTCCTCGCCCACGCCCCGGCCGCCCCGAGCTACGGAGCCCACACCTGATGTACGACGCGACCGCGCACCTGCTGCTCACTCCCGTCGACAAGGAGGCGCCGAGCCGGGTGCGGCGGCTGCGCAGGCTCGGCATAGGACTCCGTCCCGAGCCCGCCTTCGACGCCTTCGCCGACCGCCTGGCGGAGGTCACGGGGGCGCCGTACTCCATGGTCAACTTCATCGACGAGAACCGGCAGTTCTTCGCGGGCCTGCACACTCCGGGCGACACGGTGGACGGCTCCGAGCTGACCTCCACGGCAGCCGCACAGGACACGGCGTGCCGCTACATGGCGCGCGATCACGGGTACTGCCCGCATGTCGTCGTGCGACGCAAGGCCCTCGTCCTGGAGGACGTCTGCGACTACCCCCGGTTCGCGGGGAATCCGGTGGTCGACGAGATCGGGATCCGCTCGTATCTGGGCGCCCCGCTCATCGACCGCACGGGCATCGCCCTCGGCACGGTCTGTGTCGTGGACGTCGAGCCACGGCCCTGGGGAAGGGCGGGCCTGGAGACGATCAAGGCGATGGCGGCGGAGCTGGTCGAGCAGATTCACCGCCGGGAGGACGGCGGGATCTGAGTCACAGCTCGAGCTCGGTGCCGTCGGGGAAGCGCAGAGTGACGCTTTCGCCGTCCACCGTGCAGGAGATGGACTCCCGCAACGCCGTCGGCCGGACGGTGTCTTGGGACAGCGCGACGAGCGTGACGTGGATGCTCGCGCCGCCCGGGTGTCCCGCGGACGTCAGGTACGGAGTCGCCGAGTGCGGCCCGTACGCGTTGGCCGCCACCTCGCGGGCGATGCCCGTCCCCTCGTCCCAGCCGTGGAGTGCGACGACGGCACTGGTCAGCCCCGATGTCGTACGCGCGAGAGCCCAGCTGGGGCCCTGCTCCGCGTCCGGCTGCGTCTCATCGGCCACCGCATAGCCGCCCTCGCGGACCGTCACGCCTGCCGGGGCCTGGACGCGGTGGACGCGGATCTCCCAGGGGCCGTGCAGCGCGCTGGTCGTCCGGATGGGGAACTCTTCGCCGACACCCGGTAGTTGAGCATCATGCCGGGAGGAGGCGATACGTCCCTCGCAGCTCACCGGGTGGATCCTGCGACGGCGTGAGGGGGTGCCGCCCGGCGTGAGCAGCGCGAGGTGGTTGTCCACGGTGCGCTCCCATGCGCTCGGGGCCGTCTCGGGGGCGGTCGCCGTGGAGTAGCCGAACTTGGCGTAGTGCGGGTCGTCGGCGGCGGGGCCTTCGAGGGGGTTGTGGTCGCTGCCGTGGTTGACCAGGCGGACGATGCCGTCGTGCCGCGTGCCGTGCAGCAGCCAGCCGGGCTCGGGGAGCGCCGTGTACTGGTCGGACTCCTCGACGGGGAGCGGTAGTTCACGCTCCGTCCACACCGGGTGATCGGCGGGCAGGAGCAGACCGAGGAAGCCCTTGCTCGCCCAGTACGGGGACGCGGGGCCCGAGTAGGCCTGCGTGGACGGCAGGAACGTCCCGTACCAGCCGAGCGGAAGAAGGCCGCGCTCGTCCGGGACGCCGCGCTCCACGAAGTGCCGTGCGGTGCCGGACGCGAGGCGCCGGGTGAGGCCGGGCGCCAGCGGAGTGCAGTCCGCGAGGGCGCCCATCCAGACGGGCGCGGTCGCCGCGAAGCGGTACGTCAGCGAGCGGCCCTGATGGACAGGGGCGCCGTCGGAGCCGAAGAAGTGCGGGTAGGTGGTGAGGAACTGGGAGAGGCGCTCGCGGTAGACCTCGGCGCGACCGCCGTCGTCCTGGCCCGCCATCCGTGCCCAGAGGAGCGGGTAGAGATGCATCGCCCAGCCGATGTAGTAGTCGAAGTTGCGTCCGTCGCCGTCGCTGTACCAGCCGTCGCCGCGGTACCAGTCCTCGATGCGGTCAAGGCCGCCGTCGATGTCCGCCTTGCTGTACGGGGCGCCGACGGAGGCCAGGAACTGCTCGGACACCACCTGGAACAGGCGCCAGTTGTTGTCCCACGTCCTGCCGCCGACGAAGCCGGAGAACCAGTCGACGACCCGCTCCTGGACCTTGGGGTCGAGCTTGTCCCAGATCCAGGGGCGGGTCTCGTGCAGGGCGACCGCGATCGACGCCGCCTCCACCATCTGCTGGGAACAGTCGGTGAGTTCGGGCCAGGCCTCACCGCTCGCGGCGCCGCGGTCCGTGCCCGTTGTCAGACCCTGCGCGTAGCGTTCTATGAGGTGAGGGTCCACCTCACCGCCCGCTCCCGCGATCCGGAAGGAGGCGAGGAGGAATGACCGTGCGTACCCCTCTAGGCCGTCCGACACGACCCCCGACCAGCTGCTGCGCCCCGGCAGCCGGTATTGAGCGAAGTTCGGCGTTGCGTAAGGGACGAGCGCCTCCAGCTGCCGGTCGGCGAGCGCCTCCCAGTGGGCGCGGGTCCAGCCGGTGAGCGGGGAGCGGACGCGGTCGGTGGGCGGCAGGGCCAGGTGCGGTGCGGGCATGGTGGGTCTTTGCTCCTTATTGCTGGGGGCCCGGTGAATCACCGGGGGGCCCGGTGGCGGGCGGCCGTCACCTCAACTGCGCGGTGTGCGTATGTCCGCGCGAGCCCGCGACGCGGACGGTGACGACCGGGCGGCGGCCCGGAGTGACGGTGACCGTGTCGTCGGCGCGGACCACTCTCCCTACGGCGAAGGGCAGTTCCAGGGTGACCGTCGTGCCGGTGCGGCCGGGGTCGGCCACGGCCAGTGATATGCCGTCGTCGCCACGTCGCGCGATCACGGTGCAGGGGCCTGATGCCGTGAGCCCTGCCGCGCTGCCCGCCTGCCAGAAGTGCGCGGCGACCAGCCCCGAGCGGCGGTCCTCGACGGCCTGTGCGGTGGCGTTGTTGGCCATGATGCGGACCGGCCGTGAGCGGGCCCAGACGGCGGTGGCGGTGGCGCTCGCACCGGGGAGGAGGACGTAGGCGTACGAGGACGTGGTGGGGGAGATGCCGTGATCGAGCCACAGGGTCAGATAGCGGCGGGTGACCGGGGTGGTGCTGCCGCCGGTGTCCGCACCGGTGTTGACGGCCCGCCAGGTGCCGGTGCGTTCCTCGCGCAGGGCGTGCAGGTCGGGGTGGCCGTCGTGGTCGTCGGGGAAGACATAGCCGCCGGTGCCGTCGAGATGGGCCCAGCGGACGCCCGGCAGGGGCGCCGACCAGCCCGTGCGCGAGGGCTGCTGCTGTCCGTCGACGGTGAGGCGGGGCGCACCGTCCGCGTACAGATTGCGGTTCTCGACGACCGTTTCGATGCTTCGGCCGTCGCTCGCCGTGATGTCCGCGCCCAGGGCGACGATCGCGTTGTCGAGGAAGAACCACGCCTTCCTTGCCCGCAGCGTGCTGCCGTCGGCGATGAGTTCCATCGCGGCCGCGCCGTACCTGCCATCGAGTACGGCACCGCCCGCGACGGCGTTCTTCGGGCGGTACGTCCCCGTCCCGCCGCCCGAGCCGATGTCGGTACGGGCGCGGGTGTCCACGGTGGTGCCCGGCAGGCGGTGCGGATCGACCGTCGCCCAGAAGCCGTCCCCGAACTGGCCGAGGTCGTCGCCGTCGTACAGGTAGGCCATGCCGTCGCCGGTGTACCAGCCGTGCAGGTTCTCGCCGTTGCCCGCCTCGTACGCGGCGATGCGCTTCGAGGAGAGCGAGAGCGTGAGCGCCCAGCCGGGGCGCCTGTGCACCACGCGGTCCATGTCGGCGAACGCGAAGTGCCCGGTGAGCCGATCGGCGGTCGGGACGGCGGGGTCGTCGAGCACGGCCTTGACGCGGGCGAGCGCGGGGACGCCCACCAGGCCCGGATAGGGGTTCGTCGTGTTGCGGGTGACCCACCCCTTGGCCAGCGCGCGCCAGCGTTCGGCGTACTCGGCGGGGGCTCCGGCCGCCAGTTGCAGGATGTTGGTGAGGGTCACCGCGCCGTCCTGATGGTCCGGCGCCTTCTCGCGGGAGATCGCACGGCCGCGCAGGGCGTCCATCATCAGGCCGTCGAAGACCACCGGCGAGAATGTCCGGTCCACCGCCTCGTAGAGCACGGACGTCTTCGGGTCGCTGACCGCCCACTCGGATTCCGCGAGGAGCGCGATGAGCTGGCCCGCGCTGCCGAGCAGGACACTGCCGTACGTCCCTGTGTACGCGACGGAACCGTGCTGCACGAACGACCCGTCCTCGTAGAACCCGTCGCCCGAAGTGACGTACGTGAACAGGCTGTTCCTGCCCTGGTCCCGGACGTCGGACAGGCCGTCGCGGGCCAGCGCCAGCGTGGCCGCGTCCCGGGCGAGGAGGCCGCGAAGGGCCACGATGACGGCCTTGTCGGCGCGGTTGGCGCCGGTCTCGGACAGGGTCGGGGCGTTGGTGCGGCGGTCCGGGTCCGGGCAGAACTTCGCCACCGTGGAGACGTAGGCAGACAGGTCGGCCGGGGGCAACTGCGCCCGGAGCAGCACGCAGGTGTCCATCAGGGCGCGGGGCGCGCCGATCTCCCAGAACCACCAGTTGCCGGATTCGGGGCGGCTCGTGTTGTAGGCGTCGGAGTGCAGGAAACGCAGAGCTGAGAGCAGGACGTCCGCCGCTTCGGCGCTGTCGCTGAGGGAGGTGCCCGGTGTGGCCCAGGCGGTCGCGATCGTCCGCAGGCGGGTGTAGCTCTGGCCGAAGTTGCCGGGGTCCTTCGCGGGGGTGAGGTCGGGCCACAGAGTGGTCCGGTCGGCGGATCTGTCCAACTCCCGCCACCAGTCGGACGCCTGGGTGCCCAGGACCTTCAGGGCCGCCGCGAAGTCCGGGTCGGCGGCGTCGAACGCGCCGCCGGTGAGCTGGGCCGCCGCTCGGGCGAGCAGGGTGTCGTACGGGTCCGCGTCCGATGCGCCCGCGCCCCATGCCGTACCGCCGGCCGTCAGTGACACGGCGGCGGATGCGGCACTCGCGGCGAGGAGCGTGCGGCGTGTCGGGCCGGTGGAACCGGAGAGGGGCGTGTGCATAGGGAACTCCCATGAGGCGTCAGGGCATCGGAGTGGGGGAGAGAGGCGGGGTGGCGGGGTGGGGCGGGGTGGGGCGAGTGAAGTGCGTGTGCGATTCCGCGACAGCATGTAAGCGGTTGCTGTGCGAGGGCAAGAGGGCCTGGGATCTTTCTACGTTCTTTCTGTGCTGGCATGGTCTCTGCGGCGCATGGCCGGGGGTTAACCGGTTACTGCATCTGACGCGCCGCCGTCACCGCGTCCGCCGTGCCGCCACCGAGTCCCGCACCACGATGTGCGTGCCGAGGGTCAGCCCGCCATCGGCCGGCTGCTGCCACGCGTCGGCCTCCGCGCCCGCGTCCGGAACCGCGAGCCGCACCGCCTGGCGGCCCATCTCCTCCAGCGGTACGTGCACGGTGGTCAGGCGCGGCCGAAGGACCTGGGCGGTGGGCACGTCGTCGTAGCCGACCAGGGAGACGTCTTCGGGGACCCGCAGGCCCGCCTCCTCCAGGGCCTGCAGCGCGCCGATCGCCACCATGTCGTTGGCCGCGAAGACCGCGCTGAAGGTGAGCCCGGACGCCAGGAGTTCGGTCAGCCTGCGGTGGCCGAAGGCGGGGCTGAAGGCGCCGGTGTGCACAAGATCCGGCACGGGGGTGACGCCGCGCAGGTCGAGGGCCCTGCGGTGTCCTGCGATGCGGTCACGGGTGGTGGAGAGGTCGGGTGGTCCGCCCAGGTAGAGGATGCGGTCGTGGCCCTGGGTGAGGAGATGGTCGGTCAGGGCGAAGGCGCCACCTTCGTTGTCGTACTCCACCGAGACGGTCGGCACATCGCGGCCCACCGACGGCCTCCCGCACAGCACCAGGCGTGAGCCGCCCACATGCAGGTCCCGTGCCCTGCGGGCGACTTCGCGGCCGTACGCGCGATCCGAGTGCGCGCCGCCGACCAGCACCACCGCGTCCGCGCGCTGCTCGTGCAGCAGGTCGACGAAGGCCAGCTCGCGCTGCGGGTCGCCGTGCGTGCAGCAGACCATGCAGAGACGTCCGGCCTCCGCTGCCGCACGCTCGACGCCGCGCGCGATGTGGGCGAAGAACGGGTCGACGACGTCGTGCACGATGATGCCGACCGTCCGGCTGGAGGTCCCGGCGAGCGCCCGTGCGTGTGCGTTGACGACGTAGCCGAGCTCACGGACGGCTTCCTCGACTCGCGCGCGGGTGGCCCGCGCCACCGGATAATTGCCGTTCAGGACGCGGGAGACGGTGGCCGATGAGACCTCTGCCCGCCGTGCCACGTCGATGACCGTCGCCCGTCGCGACACCACTTGGCTTTCCCCCTTCGCTGCGGAGGGGCCACTGCCCCTGGCGTAGTAAGCGTGTACTGGTGAGCGCCTGTGCGCCAGAGAGCTGATGAAGTTTTCTCCAAGGGGACAGGCTACCGGGGGTATTGACGCTGACAGTAAGCGATTACTACGTTGCGGCCCCATGGCTGAGAAAAGGACCCGAACCGTACGTGCTCGCAGTGCCCGGACCGTCCCAACTCGCGGTACCCGGACCGTCCGCGCCGCGACAGCGACCGCAGCCGCGGCCGCCACCCTCGCGCTCGCCCTCCCCGCCCACGCCGTGCCCTTCGACCCCGCCCCGGGTGCGGACGGCGTCGGCGACCCGCTGTTCCCGACGCTCGGCAACGGCGGCTACGACGTCCGCCACTACGACCTCTCCTTCGACTTCACACCGGTGACGTACGACTTCACCGGCACCATGAAGATCAAGGCGAGAGCCACTCAGGACCTCTCGACCTTCAACCTCGACATCGACTCGCTGGCCATCGACGCCATCAAGGTCGACGGCAAGAACGCCACCTGGGCGATCGGCCCCGGCAAGACGGGCCAGGAGCTCACCGTCACCCCGCCGGGCGGCCTGCACGACAACCGCGCCTTCGACGTCGAACTGACCTACCACGGCAACGGCAAGACCAAGCCGATAGGGCAACCGGGCTGGCGCTACATGTCAGACGGCGGCTTCGCGTCCGCCGCCCAGGCCTCCCGCGCCGACACCTTCGCGCCGGTCAACGACCACCCATCGGACAAGGCCACCTGGTCCTTCCACCTCACCGCCCCCGACGGCTGGACGCCCGGCGCCAACGGCAACCTCACCGGCACGCGCAAGGCGGCGGACTCCGGGAAGACCTGGGACTTCGCCCTCAAGTCCCCGATGGCGCCCGAGCTGTTGGGCATCTCCGTCAACAAGCAGACCTACGTCTACGGACGCGGCCCGCACGGAGTGAAGCTGCGCCACCTCATACCCGAGGACCAGCAGGCGAAGTACAAGCCCATCGCCGAAGAGACGGGCGGACAGCTGGCATGGCTGGAGAGGACCCTCGGCGTGCGCTATCCGTTCGACACCTACGGGGTGCAGATCGTGCGGGACGGCTACAGCGACGCGCTGGAGAACCAGACCCTGTCACTCTTCGGTCCTTCCTGGTTCGACCGTCCCACCTACTCGACCACCATGGTCCATGAGCTGACCCACCAGTGGTTCGGCGACTCCGTCACCCCCGCCACCTGGCAGGACGCGTGGATGAACGAGGGACCGGCCGTCTACTACGCGGCCGTGTGGGCGGACCAGAAGGGGTTCCAGCCCATCGAGGAGAAGATGAAGACCGCGTACGCGAAGCTCGACGCGGTCCGCAAGACCGACGGCCCGCCCGGAAAGCCCACGGGGCTCGGCGGCTTCAATATCTACGACGGCGCCGCTGTCTCCCTCTACGCCCTCAACCAGCAGATCGGGCAGGAGGAGTTCGACGCCGTCATGAAGTCGTGGCTGACGAAGCACCGGCACGGCAACGCCTCCACCCAGGACTTCATCGACAACGCCGTCAAGGTCACCGGCGACGAGTCGGTCGGCACGTTCCTGAACCACTGGCTGTACGACCTCGACAACCCGCCCATGCCGGGCCACCCGGACTGGGGTGTCGCGAAGTGAGGCGCTCACGCATCGCCGCGGGGATCGTCGCCGTCGCGGCGCTCGGAGCGGTCATCGCCCCGCAGAGCGCCGCTCAGGCCGCTCCGGGCCCCAGGACCCTTCACGCGGCCCCGAACGGCTCGGGAGAGGCCTGTACCCCCTCCAGCCCCTGCTCCCCACAGGCCGCCCGCGACGCCGCTCGCACCGTCGACGGACGGGACGTACGCGTCGAACTCGTCGGCGGCACCTACGAGATGAGCGAGCCGCTCGAGCTGGGCGCCGCGGACTCCGGGCGCGACGGGCACACCGTCACCTGGGCCGCGGCCCGCGGGGCCGAGCCGGTGTTCTCCGGAGGGCGGCAGCTCAAGGGATGGTCCGAAGCCGCCGACGGCACCTGGACCGCCGATGTCCCCGAAGGGATCACCCCGCGCCAGCTGTTCGTGGACGGCGACCGGGCGGTGCGCGCGCGTGGCGGGGCTTGCGCCGCGAGCACCTGTGACGCGACGAAGACCGGCATGACGGGCGCCACGGCCACCGGTATCGCGAAGTGGCAGCAACCCACCGGCGCCGAGGCCGTCATCAAGGTCCGCTGGCGGGACTACCACTGCCGGATCGCTGGCGTCGAAGGGGACGACCTCACCTTCGCGCAGCCCTGCTGGACCAACTCCGCGAGCGGCACGAACCGTACGGGACCGGCCTGGGACTCCACCACCGTCGACTCGGCGCGCTACTCCGGAGTCGCCTTCTTCGAGAACGCCCGTGAACTCCTCGACAAACCGGGCGAGTTCGTCTGGGACGCCGATGACCGCACCGTCACCTACCTCCCACGCAAGGGCGAAGACATGCGTCACGCGCGCGTGCTCACCCCAGTGACCGAGCGGCTCATGGTCATCGACGGCGCCCACGACCTCCGCGTGCAGGGCATCGGCTTCGCGTACGCCGCGTACCGCCAGCCGTCCACCGACGAGGGCTACGCGGGCACCCAGGCGGGCCTCACGCTCACCGGAGCCACCGGCCCTGTCGATCACGCGGGCCGCCACTACACGAAGCCGAGCGGGGCGCTGACCGTGCGCGGTGGCCGTGATGTGGCCGTCAGCGGCAGCGAGTTCACGCATCTGGGTGGTGCCGGAGTGATTCTCGAATCCGGCACCAAGGACACGTCGGTCACCCGCTCCCGCTTCACCGACCTGTCGTCCGGCGCCCTGTACGTCGGCGACACCGAGCCCGAACCGGCCGCGGAACTCGCCGGGGAGCGGAACACCGTCGCGTACAACACGATCCGCCGCACCGGCGTCGAGTACACCGACTCGGTGGGCATCTGGGCCGGATACGAGGCCTCTCTCGCCATCGACCACAACACCATCGACGACCTGCCCTACTCAGGGATCTCGGTCGGCTGGGGCTGGAACCAGCCGGAGGCCCAGAAGTCCGTCCTCCGCGACAATCGCATCACCGGCAACCGGATCACCAACGTCATGCGCGTCGAGCACACCCAGCACGACGGCGGCGCCATCTACACGCAGGGCGCCCAGCCCGGCACGGTCGTGTCCGGCAACTACATCAACCGCTCCGCCTACGGGAACACCGAGCGCGACGGCAACGGCATCTACCTCGACGAGCAGTCCTCGTACATCCGTGTCGAAGAGAATGTGATCACGCGGATCGGCTACAAGTGGGTCTCCAACTGGGCCGATTACGGCATCCAGAACCACGCCACCGGCAACTGGACCGACACGCCGCCCCTCGCGGGCACCGGGTCGACGATGAAGGACAACCACACGAAGCTGGACCGGCTGCCTTCGGAGGCGCTCGCCGTGGCGGCACGCGCGGGCGCGCGCGAGGCACCGGCCGAGCAGCTGCGCCCGGACCTCGCCCGTACGGGCACGGCGTCGCAGTCCTCCACGGACGGCGCGGCCCCGGCGGCATACGCGACCGACGGTGACACCTCCACCGACACCCGCACCCTCGCCGAACCGGGCGCCTGGTGGCAGGTCGACCTCGGCGAAGCGCGGCGCGTGGGACAGATCGAGGTCTGGAACAACACCTCCATGACCACGGCCGACTTCGACGTCCAACTCGCCCGCACCGCGGACTTCGCCGACGCCACGACCGTGCACGTCACCGGACGATCACTTCGGCCCACACTCCTCGACACGGACGCGGAAGCCAGATACATAAGGATCAAGCTCACCGGCACGGGACGCGTGGCACTCTCCCACGTACTCGTGCATCCTGCACGGACATAGGCAACACCCGCACCCGCACAGGTATTTGTACGGAAAGGCACACCATGACCGACCTCCGTCTCGGCGTCATCGGCTACGGCTTGCGCGGCTCACTGGCCCGCACCGCACACCGGCCAGGCGCGGGCTCCCGCGTCACCGCGCTCGCGGACCACGACGCCACCGCACGGACGGAGGCGGCCGTGGCCTTCCCCGGCGCCCTGATATCCAGCGATCACCGCAAGGTCATCGAGGACCCGGACGTCGACGCGATCGTGATCCTCACCCCCGACCACACCCACGCACAGCTCGCCTGCGAGGCGCTGCGCGAGAAGAAGCCCGTCTTCGTGGAGAAGCCGATGGAGATCGGCATCGAGGCCTGCGACGAGATCCTGCGGACCGCCCACGACACGGGAACCCGCCTCTACGTAGGCCACAACATGCGCCACATGCCCGTGGTCAGGCTGATGCGGGACATCATCCAGCGCGGCGAGATCGGCGAGGTCAAGACGGTCTGGGTACGCCACTTCGTCGCCTACGGAGGGGACTGGTACTTCAAGGACTGGCACGCCGAACGGCAGCACACCACCGGCCTGTTGCTTCAGAAGGCCGCCCATGACATCGACGTCCTGCACTGGCTCGCGAACGGCTACACCCGCCAGGTGCAGGCCCTCGGCGACCTCATGGTCTACGGAGACAACCCGCACCGCCGCGAGCCGGGCGAGCCGAAGGCGGACGACTGGTACACCAAGGACGGCCACTGGCCGCCGCACACCCAGCGCGACCTCAACCCCGTCATCGACATCGAGGACGTCTCGCTGGTCAACATGCGCCTCGACAACGGGGTGCTGGCCTCCTACCAGCAGTGCCACTTCACCCCCGACTACTGGCGCAACTACACCGTCATCGGCGACGCGGGCCGCCTGGAGAACTTCGGTGACGGCCCCGGGGGAGTGGTGAAGGTCTGGAATGCGAAGCGTTCGACCTACCGTCCCGACGCCGATGCCGAATATCCGGTCCCCGACGCCCAGGACGAGGGCGGGCACGGCGGATCCGACCCGCTGCTCATCGAGGAGTTCGTACGGTTCGTCCGCGAGGGAGGGCGCACCGACACGTCGCCGGTCGCGGCCCGGATGGCGGTGGCGGCGGGCGTGCGCGCCACGCAGTCGCTGCGGGGCGGGGGCACGCCGCAGGAGGTGCCCGCCCTCGACCCGGAGCTCATCGCGTACTTCGAGCGGGGGCAGACCCGCTAGGGCCTGTCCGGCCAGGGCCTGAAGGAAAGCTGCGGCGGCGCTTAAGAAATCCTCGATGGACCGGGGCGCCGCCGTAAGGAAGATTCCTGTGTCGTCGGTGGAAGAAGCGACGTACGACAGGAGCCGTTGCGTTGAAGGCGCTGGTCAAGGAGAAGGCGGAGCCAGGGCTCCGGCTGATGGACGTACCGGAGCCGGTCATCGGCCACGGAGACGTCCTGATCAAGGTGCTCCGCACCGGGATCTGCGGCACGGATCTGCACATCCGGGCCTGGGACGGCTGGGCGCAGCAGGCGATCTCGGCGCCGCTCGTCGTCGGGCACGAGTTCGTCGGCGAGGTCGTGGCGACCGGGCGCGACGTCGCCGACATCAAGATCGGCGACCGGGTCAGCGGCGAGGGCCACCTGGTCTGCGGCAAGTGCCGCAACTGCCAGGCGGGCCGCCGCCATCTGTGCCGCGCGACGGTGGGGCTCGGCGTCGGCAGGGACGGGGCGTTCGCGGAGTACGTCGCCCTGCCCGCGGGCAATGTGTGGGTGCACCGCGTTCCCGTCGACCTCGATGTGGCCGCGATCTTCGACCCGTTCGGCAACGCGGTGCACACCGCGCTCTCGTTCCCGCTGGTCGGCGAGGACGTACTGATCACCGGGGCGGGCCCGATCGGCCTGATGGCCGCGGCCGTGGCCCGGCACGCGGGCGCCCGCAACGTCGTCATCACGGACGTCAGCGAGGAGCGCCTCGAACTCGCCCGCAAGATCGGCGTGAGCCTGGCGCTGAACGTCGCCGAGACCTCCATCGCCGCCGGACAGCGTGAGCTCGGCCTGCGCGAGGGCTTCGACGTCGGCCTGGAGATGTCCGGCAACCCCGTCGCGATGCGCGACATGCTCGCCAACATGACCCACGGCGGCAAGATCGCCATGCTCGGTCTGCCGTCCGACGAGTTCGCCGTCGACTGGTCCCGGATCGTCACCTCCATGATCACGATCAAGGGCATCTACGGCCGCGAGATGTTCGAGACCTGGTACTCCATGTCCGTGCTGCTCGAAGGCGGCCTCGACCTGGCCCCCGTGATCACAGGACGCTACGGCCACCGCGACTTCGAAGCGGCCTTCGACGACGCGGCGAGCGGCCGCGGCGGCAAGGTCATCCTCGACTGGACCTCCTGAACTCCGACCGCCCCGACCGCCCCGAGCGTCCCGACCGCCTCAGCTGCTGAAGGAATCAAGCATGTTCGACTCCGTACGCGACGACCTGCGCACCACTCTCGACGAGATCCGCGCCGCCGGTCTTCACAAGCCCGAGCGCGTCATCGGCACCCCGCAGTCCTCCACGGTCGCCGTCACCACCGGGGGCCGCCCCGGTGAGGTACTGAACTTCTGCGCGAACAACTACCTCGGCCTCGCCGACCACCCCGAGGTGATCGCCGCCGCGCACGAGGCACTCGACCGCTGGGGCTACGGCATGGCGTCCGTGCGCTTCATCTGCGGTACGCAGGAGGTGCACAAGGAGCTCGAGGGGCGCCTGTCCACGTTCCTCGGCCAGGAGGACACGATCCTCTACTCGTCCTGCTTCGACGCCAACGGCGGTGTCTTCGAGACGCTGCTCGGCGAGGAGGACGCGGTCATCTCGGACGCGCTCAACCACGCGTCGATCATCGACGGTATCCGCCTCAGCAAGGCGCGTCGATTCCGCTACGCCAACCGTGATCTCGCCGATCTGGAGCGGCAGTTGAAGGAGGCCCAGTCGGCCAGGCGTCGCCTGATCGTCACCGACGGTGTCTTCTCCATGGACGGATACGTCGCCCCGCTGCGGGGGATCTGCGACCTCGCCGACCGCTACGACGCGATGGTGATGGTCGACGACTCGCACGCCGTCGGCTTCGTCGGCCCCGGCGGCCGAGGCACGCCCGAACTGCACGGCGTCATGGACCGCGTCGACATCATCACGGGCACGCTCGGCAAGGCGCTCGGCGGTGCCTCCGGCGGCTACGTCGCCGCCCGTGCGGAGATCGTCGCGCTCCTTCGCCAGCGCTCGCGCCCGTACCTCTTCTCGAACACCCTCGCCCCGGTGATCGCGGCGGCCTCGCTGAAGGTGCTCGACCTCCTCGAGTCCGCGGGAGACCTGCGGGAGCGCCTCGCCGCGAACACCGCGCTTTTCCGCTCGCGGATGACCGAGGAGGGCTTCGACATCCTGCCGGGTGACCACGCGATCGCCCCGGTGATGATCGGTGACGCCTCGGTCGCCGGGCGCCTCGCGGAGCTGCTCCTCGAGCGGGGTGTGTACGTGATCGGCTTCTCGTACCCCGTGGTGCCGCAGGGCGCGGCCCGGATCCGCGTGCAGCTGTCGGCCGCGCACTCCACGGAGGACGTGAACAGGGCGGTGGACGCGTTCGTGGCGGCGCGGGCGGAGCTGGACGCTGCGGGTGCCTGAGCGCATACGGGTGCCTGAGCGCATACAGGTGCCTGGGTGCTCGCTCGGGGCCGCTGGTGTCGGTGAGGCCCGCAGTTTGGGACAATCGACCTCATGATCGAAGCGCGGCGGCTGCACATCCTCCGTGCGGTGGCCGACCACCGCACGGTCACGGCCGCTGCCGCCGCGCTCTACCTCACGCCGTCCGCGGTCTCCCAGCAGCTGACCGCCCTGGAGCAGGAGACGGGCCACCGGCTCGTGGAGCGGGGCGCCCGCGGGGTCCGGCTGACCCCGGCGGGGGAGATCCTCCTCTCGCACACGAACGAGGTCCTCGCCCAGCTGGAACGGGCCGAGGCGGAGCTCGCCGCGTACAGCTCGGGGGCGGCGGGGACGGTGACCGTGGCGTCCTTCGCCACCGGGATCGCCCTCGTGGTCGGCCCCGCCCTCGCCCGTCTCTCGTCCGGCGCGCCCGGGATCCGGGTGCGGGTCCAGGACGCGGAGGGCGACGCGAGCCTGCCGATGGTGCTCGACCGGCAGGTGGACGTAGCGGTGGCGGTGGAGTACCGGGGCGCGCCGGGTGCGGACGATCCGCGCCTTACACGGGTGCCTCTGTACGCGGAGCCGTTCGACGCGGTGCTTCCGGTGACGCATCGCCTCGCGGGCGCGGAACGGGTGCCGCTCGCCGAGCTGGCCAAGGACGCGTGGATCGGCCCCTTCGTGGGGAACCCCTGCCATGACGTGGTGATACTCGCCTGCGAGGCGGCGGGCTTCCAGCCCCTGCTCGAGCACTGGTCGGACGACTTCCGGGCGGTCGTCGCCCTGGCTTCGGCGGGCGTCGGCGTGGCGCTGGTGCCCCGGTCGGCGTTGCGGGGGATGGACGTATCGGGGGTGGTGATCCGCCCGGTGGACGGCGTCGCTCCTACCCGCCGGGTGTTCGCCGCGGTGCGGTGCGGGGCGGAGGAGCATCCGCTGATCCGTCCGGTCCTCGACGCGTTGGGGGAAGCCGCCGAGTAGGGGCTTCCTGCCGGGCCAGGCCGCCGGAGACCGGCGCGGTGCCGAGGTCGTCGTTCCCGTCCGCGTGGCGCAGGACCCAGTCGTCGAGGTCGAGCGCGGTTTCCAGGGGGTCGGCGGGAATGTGGCCCCGCCACCAGCTCATCTCTCCGTCGGCCCCGTCAGCTCCGTCACCCGTGTCGGCCCTGACGCTCTCGGGGGAGCGAAGCTGCTCGCGGAAGCAGGCCTCGGCCATGGCGAAGCGGACGCGTGCGGTGGCTGCCTCCGTGCCCAGGACATCGCCGACGCGTTGCCAGCTCGCGCCGCCGAGCCGCTCGAACACCACGGCGGCCTCGAAGAACCGACGCGCGGCCCGGAGGACGTGGGCGGCGTCGGCCAGCACGGAGCCCGGCGATTCGACGCCGCCGTCGGAACGCAGTTCGTGCCCGCCGATCGGGACCGCGGCCCGCGCGAGATCGGCCAGTTCGTACGCCTCGTACGCCATCACGACACGCGCTCGGCCGGCATCGGTGTACGACGGTGCGGCGGCAAGGGAGTCGTCATCGGTCATGTCGGTGGGCCTCAACCGCGGAGGAAATAGAGGACGGTCATCGTCACGGCGGTCGTCAGGATGATGCTCCGTAGTACCCGGGCGGGGAGACGGCGCGCGAGGTGGGCTCCGGTGAAGCCGCCCGTCACCGCTCCGATCAGCATGGCGGTGAGGAGCAGTGGAGTGCTCAGGGCGTCCGATGCGACGAGGAACAGCGCGGTCGCGCTGAGATAGATGGCCGCGACCTGCACGACCCGCATCGGATTGCTGACCGCGGCGTCGAGTCCGAGGCCGACGCTCCACAGGGCCAGCATCATGATGCCTACGGCTCCGCCGAAGTATCCGCCGTACAGCGCGAGAACGAACTGGCCGATCAGAACGGTCCGCGAGCCCATGCTGAGCGGCCGCCCGCGCGAGCTGCTCAGCGCTTTGGAGAGGTGCCGTCCGAAGGCGAGGAGCACCGTGGCGAAGGCGAGCAGCCACGGCACGGCGGCGTCGAACGACGCGGCGGGCAGCGCGAGCAGCAGTCCTGCGCCGAGTCCGCCGCCGAGCACGCTGATCATGGTCAGCGCGGGCGTGGGCGTCGCCCCGAGCGGGGTGAGTTCACGCCGGTAGACCCAGCCGCTCGCCACCGCCCCCGGCACGAGGGCGATGGTCGACGACGCGTTCGCCGTCACGGGGGACAGGCCGGACGCGACGAGGGCGGGCAGCGCCACGAAGGTGCCGCCGCCCCCGACGGAGTTCAAGGCCCCGGCCGCGACACCGGCGAACAGGACCAGCAGGATCTCGGACACCCGCCGAGCATCACCCTGTGAGTAGGGGTCCCACAATGCGTAATCGCGGTAGTGAGCCTAAGGCTGTGGCATAGGCTCGTGAGGGTGCGCTACGACCTGGACGATCTGCGGCTCTTTCTCGACATCGTGGAGGAGGGGTCCATCACGGCGGGCGCCCGCCGGATGCACCTGAGCCTGCCATCGGCCAGCGCACGGGTGCGTTCACTTGAGCACCAGGCCGGAGTGGCACTGCTGATCCGTGGCCGGCGGGGCGTGCGTCCCACTCCGGCGGGGACGACGCTTGCCCGGCACGCGCGCGAGGTCCTCGCCCAGACGGTGCGGCTCGAGAGCGCCGTCGCGAGCTACACCCGGTCGCCGACCTCCCCGCTGGTCCTCCTGGGGGGTGGTTCCGCCATGCATCAACTGGTGCCGCGGGCCCTGGTCTCGTTCCTGCGGGACTACCCGGACGTCGACGTCCAGGTGTCCGAGAGCCGCACCCCGCAGACCGTGCGGACACTTGTCGACGGCGAGGCGGACCTGGGGGTCGTGGTCGACGACGAGGCCCGGGGCTGCGGCCTGGAGATGGAAACCCTCGGCGACGACTCCCTCGTAGTGATCGGCCAGGCCGGAGGGATCCTCACCGGTCGCACCGCCCTGACCTACAGCGAAGTCGCCGAGCACCCGCTGGTCGGGCTCGACGCGGCCTCCGCGCTGCGACGCTGGGTCGAGAAGCACGTCGGTCCCCACGCGCCGGTCGTGCGCTACCGCACCACCGTCGCCGACCTCAACGTCCTCATCGCCCTCGCGGCCGCGGGCGTCGGCCTCGCCGTCGTGCCACGCCGCGCCATCGACCCCGGCAGACCGCTCGACGTATGCGAACTGAGCGACGCCTGGGCCCGCCGCCACCTGCTCCTGGCCTGGGGTGCCAGAAACGGTCCATCACCACCTGCGGCGGAGGCACTTGCGGAGCATCTGCGGATGGCGTCGAACGTGTAAGTCCGGGGGGCTTGCGTGCGGGGCCTTCGGCCGGGGGCGGCCCGGGTCTCTGCTCCGGCGCTGGGCACCCCCAGCCGGGCCGCCCCGTAGCGGCGCGCGGTTCCGGCTGTTCTGATCCGCGGCTCCTGTAGTTCCCGTGGCTCCCGTGGCTCCCGTGGCAGGGCTGCCCGATGTCACGCTGGTCCACGGCCTTCTTGGCGGGGGCGGCAGGCGCAGGCGCACAGGTCTCCCAACGTGTGGGTCTCCCAACGCGTAGGTCTCCCAAGTGGAGCGGCTGCGCACCGGCACAGCACCCTCAGCCGGGACGCACGCCCCGTAGCCCTCACCTCATCCGGGACGCCCCGTACTGGCCCGCAGCACCACCTCGCCCCGTACCCGCTCCACCCGGGCCCGCGCACCCGGCTCGCGGAGGGCGAGGGCCAGCACGTCCCGCCCCATCCGTGTCAGCGGCAACGCCACCGTGGTGAGCGGCGGCGTGAGTTCCCCGACCAGGGGGATGTCGTCGAAGCCTGCCAGCGACACATCCTCCGGCACCCGAAGCCCCCGCTCCCGCAACGCACCCAACGCTCCCACGGCCATCACGTCCGTCACCGCGAAGACGCACGTCGGCCGCTGCCCCCGCCGCAGCAGTTCCAGCGCCGCCGCACGGCCCCCGTCACGAGTGAACGCCCCCTCCACGATCCGCTCGGCGGGCAGGCCGACCCCTGCGTCGGCCAGCGCCTCACGGAACCCGGCGAGCCGGTCCGCCACCGTGGTCAGCCGCTCGGGGCCCGTGAGGACCGCGAACTCCCGGTGGCCGAGGGACAGCAGCGCCCGCGCCAGCGCGGCGGCACCCGCCCGGTTCTCGGGCTGCACCGTGTCCACCCGGAGACCGCGGTGCCGGCTGACGACGGCGACACGGCCCCCGTCACGCATGTAGGGGGCGAGCTCCGACCGCAACGACCGTTCCCATGCGGGGTCCTGGAAGCCCGAGCCGATCAGCAGGATCGCGCGGGCACGCTGCGCCCGCAGCATGGAGACGTACGCGATCTCCCGCGCCGGAGCGCGGAAGGTGCTGGCGAGCATGACAAGGAGATCCCGCTCGGCCGCTGCCGCCATCACACCGCTGGCGATCGCCGCGAAGTAGGGGTCGCCGACGTCGTGGCAGATGACGCCGACGGTGTTGTTCGAGGCGCTGGCGAGTGCCTGTGCGTGGGCGTTGGGGATGTAGCCCAGCTGGTCCGCGGCTTCGAGAACCCGGATCCGCAGGTCCTCGCGGACGCGCGTCGTGCCGTTCAGCGCCCGCGAAGCGGTGGCCGGGGATACCCCGGCGGTACGGGCCACGGCGTGCAGGGTGACATGAGGCCCGTGCTCGCGTGCGCGGCCCTGGCTGGGGTCTCGCACGATTCCGCGCTCCGATCCGGGATTCCCGCGCCCCCACCCCGGCCCAGGGCCCCGCTCCCGTTCCCGCACCGCGCCCCCTTCGTCTCGCGCCGCGAAACTTCGAGCCGACCTATTGACCCTGCGGTCAGCCAGTCATTAGCGTGGCGAACACCTTATCAGAAAGCGCTTTCTGAAAGCGGTTTCCGCACAAGAGCCGAACTGATCCGCTCCGCAACTGCCTCCGAATGCCTCCGAAGTTCGCTGAATGCCAGGGGAGTTCACCGTGAGTCAGAGCGCACTGCAGGCAACTCCCGTCAAAACGGCAGGCGTTGCCGACCGAAGCCGCCCGACTCTGCGGCAACGTACCGCCGAGGCGGCCGAGAAGAGCTGGCGGCCGCTCGTCCTGTTGATCGTCTGCTTCGGCGCCTGGTGGCTCATCGCGGCCACCGAGATGGTCGAGGCCTACCTCGTCCCGTCCCCCGGCGCGACCCTCGACGTGATCCTCGACAAGCCCGACTACCTGTGGCAGCACACCTGGGTCACCACGTACGAGACCCTGCTCGGTTTCCTCATCGCCGTGGGCGTCGGCATTCTCTCCGCGGTCGTCATGGTCTACTCGACGACCGTCGAGAAGACCCTCTACCCGATTCTTCTCTTCGCCCAGGTCGTGCCGAAGATCGCGATCGCGCCGCTGTTCGTCGTCTGGCTCGGCTTCGGCATCGCTCCGAAGATCCTCATCGCCGTTCTGATCGCCTTCTTCCCTGTCGTCATCTCCATGGTGACCGGCCTCAAAGCCGTCGACCCGGAGATGCTCCAGCTCTCCGCCACCATGGGCGCGCGGCCCTGGCAGACGTTCCTCAAGATCCGCTTCCCGGCGTCGCTTCCGCACCTGTTCTCCGGCCTGAAGGTGGCCGTCACACTCGCCGTCACCGGCGCTGTCGTGGGCGAGTTCGTCGGCGCGAACGAAGGTCTCGGCTATGTGATCCTCCAGGCCAACGGAAACCTCGACACCCCGATGCTCTTCGCGGGGCTGCTCGTCATGTCGCTGATCGGCGTCGTCCTCTTCGTGCTCGTCGAGATCGCCGAGAAGCTCCTCCTGCCGTGGCACGCGAGCCGCAGGGACGTGGCCGCCACCACGGCCTACTGACACCCACCACGTGGTGCCGGCGCACCCACCCCGCCATGTCCGATGCTCGACGTACGCGAGAAGGGCCCGCCCATGCACGCGCGCAGACTGCTCCCCGGCCTCGTCCCCCTGGCCCTCGTCGCGGTGACCGCGACGGCCTGCGGCGGCGATGACGACAAGACGAGCACCAGCGATTCCGGCAAGAAGCTCGACAAGGTGACGCTGACGCTCAACTGGTATCCGTACGGCGAACACGCGCCGTTCTACTACGGCAAGCAGCAGAAGATCTTCGAGAAGCACGGCATCGACCTGGACATCAGGGCGGGCCAGGGCTCGCAGAAGACCGTGCAGGCCACCGGCGCCGGGCAGACCGACTTCGGCTGGGCGGACACGCCCGCTGTGCTCGCGGGCGTCGACCAAGGCGTCAAGGTGAAGAGCCTCGGCGTCTTCCTGCAGACGACACCCGCCTCCGTGCAGTACTTCGAGGCGCAGGGCATCAAGGCGCCCGCCGACCTCAAGGGCAAGACGATCGCGGGCACGGCGGGCGACGCGCTCACCAAGACCTTCCCGATCTTCCTGGAGAAGAACGGCATGGACGTCTCCGACGTCAACGTCCAGAACACCGACCCGGCGGGCAAGATCGCCGCGGTGATCTCCGGCAAGACGGACGCGCTGCTCGGCTACGCGAGCGACCAGGGCCCCACGATGCAGAACAAGGCCAAGAAGGACGTCTCGTATCTGCGTTTCTCGGAGAACGGCCTCAACTTCTACTCCAACGGCCTCATCGCCGGGCCCAAGACCCTTCAGGGCAGGGGTGATCTGGCCAAGCGCATGACCACGGCCGTGAGCGAGTCATGGGCGGCCGCCGAGAAGAGCCCGCAGCCCGCGGTCGCCGCCATGGAGGGCGCGTCCGAGCAACTGCCCCCGGAATCCGTGCTGTCGGAGCAGTTCAAGACGACCCTGACCCTGCTCCACACCGACGCCACCGAAGGGAAGGCGCCGGGCGCCAACACCGAGGCGGACTGGCAGCAGACCATCGACGTCTTCTCGAAGGCGGGCCTGGTCAAGAAGGCCAAGCCCGTCGCCGAGTACTGGGACGCGGCCAAGGGGATCAAGGGCTGAGGGGCGGCGGACGAATGACGAAGGATGCGACTCTCAAGAAGATGAGCGACGGGGTGCGTGCGCCGGCGGGGGAGGGGGCGGCGCCCGCCGTACGGCTCGACGACGTCGCCGTCCGCTTCCGTACGAAGAAGAAGGACGTCACGGCGTTGCAGGAGGTCTCGCTCGATGTCGCCGCCGGCGAGTTCGTCGCGATCGTCGGGCCATCGGGCTGTGGCAAGTCCACTCTCCTGAAGCTGGTCGCGGGACTGCTCACCCCTTCGTCGGGCGACGTACTCCTCGGTGGCGAGCGGGTGCGCGGGCCCCGGCGGGACATCGGCTACGTCTTCCAGCGCGCCGCCCTCCTGGACTGGCGCTCGGCCCGCCGCAACATCCTGCTCCAGGCGGAGATGCGCAGGATCCCCGGCGCCGAGGCACGCGCGCGTGTCGACGATCTGATCCGCATGACCGGACTCGGAGGCTTCGAAGACGCCTATCCGCACGAGCTGTCCGGCGGGATGCAACAGCGCGTCGCCCTCTGCCGCGCCCTGCTGCACGAGCCGCCGGTGCTGCTCATGGACGAGCCCTTCGGCGCGCTCGACGCGCTCACGCGCGAGCAGATGAACGTCGAGCTGAACCGGATCTGGCGCGAGACCGGGACCACCGTGCTCCTGGTGACCCATTCGATCGCGGAGGCCGTCTACTTGGCGGACCGCGTCGTCGTGATGAGCCCGCGCCCCGGCACGGTGACGGAGATCATCGACGTCGGTCTGCCTCCCGAGCGTGCGTACGCGACGACGCTGGCGACGGCCGAGTTCCGCGAGGCCACGGGGCGTATCCGGAGCCTGTTGGGGGCGGCGACCGCGCACGAGTGAGGCATGTGCGCGGCAGGCGCAGGGGACTTGCCGCACGTTTCATATCTGGGATAGCGTGCCAAATATGGAACACGATGGCGTCGACGGCCGCCTCGCCGCCCGCCTCGCCGAGCTGCGCGCGGAACACGGCTGGTCGCTCGGCGAGTTGGCGGACCGCAGCGGCGTGAGCCGCTCCACCCTGTCGCGGGCCGAGCGCGCGGAGATCAGCCCTACCGCGTCCCTCCTGAACCGGCTCTGTGCCGTCTACGAGCGCACCATGTCGCAGCTCCTGAGCGAGGTGGAGGCCGAGCCCGCACAGCTGCTGCGCGCGGGCGAGCAGAGCATGTGGACGGACAGCGCATCCGGCTTCGTACGGCGGTCGGTGTCGCCGCCGCACGCGGGGTTGCGCGGTGAACTCGTCGAGGGCCGCCTGGAGCCGGGCGCGGACGTCGCCTACGACCGGCCTCCCGTGCCCGGCATCGAGCAGCACATCTGGGTGCTCGACGGGACGCTGGAGGTCACCGTCCAGGGCGAGACACATGCCCTCGACGCAGGAGACTGTCTGCGGTTCCGGCTGTGGGGGCCGACGCGCTTCCGGTGCGTGGGGGAGCGGGCCGTGCGGTACGCCCTGGTGGTGATCGCGCGATGAGGGCCCTGTCGAAGCGGGTGGTGACGCGCCTTTCCTCAGCTGAACTCATCGAGTCCGCCGACGACTTGGCCGAGCTGCTCGCCGACGTCGTGGAGGGCGGATCATCCCTCGGCTTCCTCGCGCCCCTCGACCGGGAGGCCGCCGCCGACTGGTGGCGCGGCCTGGCCCCTGCGGTGGCGGGTGGGCGGCTCGCCGTCTGGGCCGCCCGGGACGACGCCGGGCAGCGGGTCTCCGGGACCATCAGTGTCGGCTTCGTGGACAAGCCCAACGGCAGGCACCGTGCCGAGATCCTCAAGCTGATGGTCCACAGCCGCGCACGCGGCCGGGGCCTCGCCCGCACCCTCCTTGCCACCGCCGAACACGCGGCGGCCGACGCGGGCGTGACCCTCCTGGTCCTGGACACGGAGACCGGCAGTCCCGCCGAGTCCCTCTACCGTTCCGGGGGGTGGACGGCGGCCGGGGTCATCCCCGACTACGCGGCCGACCCGGCCGGGGCGCTCCACCCGACGACACTCTTCTTTAAGAAGATGAGCGGTTCGGGCGCACCCCAGCCGGATGAGCGGGATCAGCTGGACGAGCCGGACCGGCCCGTCCAGCCGCCGGATCCGGCACCTCAGTACCGCAGCGCCGCCAGATACGCGTAGCTGTTCCGTGCCGTGGCGAACGGATCAGCGGGGCTGTCGTGCTCCACCAGCCACTGCTTCACGCCGCCCACGCGCGCGTGGTCGAACATCGCGGCGAAGTCGAGCGTCCCCGAACCGACGTCGGCGAAGTCGCCGTTCGGCGCCATGTCCTTCACATGGAGCGCGGGGAACCGTCCCGGATGGCGTACGAAGTACGCCGCCGGATCCGCGCCGCCCTTCGTCGCCCAGTACACGTCCAGTTCGAAGCTGACCAGATGCGGGTCCGTATCGGCGACGAGGATGTCGTACAGACTCGTGCCGCCCACCACCACATGGTCCGTGCCGTGGTTGTGGAACAGGACCGGACCGAGGCCCGCGTCGCGCGAGGCCTGCCCGATGCGGTTGAACTCCCGTGCCGCTTCGCGGAATCCGTCCGGCGTGTGCAGCGCGCCGGGCAGGCTCGGGACGACGGGCCACTTCGCGCCGAGGGTGTGAAGATCCTCCAGCGCCTGGGGGAGGCCGCCGCCCTTGAGCGTGTCGTACGCGACATGCTCGAGGACCGCCCGCAGGTCCACCGCGTCGAGCATCCGCCGGATGTCAGCCGCGCCGTACCCGTGCCGCCCGCTCACGCCCACGGTGGCGTAGCCGATCTCCGCGAGCTGCTCCAGGGTGCCAGGGAAGTCCTGCGCGAGGGCATTGCGCATCGTGTAGAGATGCATACCGATGCCGCCGCGCGGGATGCGCCTGCGCCGGGACGCCTCACCCGCGCGCGCGGGCAGTGCGGTGCCGACGGCTGCCGCGAGCCCCATCGACGTACCGAGAAAGGCTCGTCTGGTCCCGTTCAGGCCGGTTCTCTTCATGTCTGTCATGTCTGTCATGTCTGTCGTAGCTGTCGTAGCTGTCATGGCTGACCCCTCACTTCGCCGTGATCCGGACAGCGCCGGTCGTCGTGTCGCCCTTGTCGTCGGTGACGGTCAGATGGGCCGTGTACGTCCCCGCGCGCGCGTACGCGTGCTCGGCGCTGCCGCTCTCGGTGCTGCCGGGCTTGGAGTTGTCGCCGAAGTCCCAGTGGTACGAGGCCGCTGTGCGGCCCTCCGGGAGCTTCACCGTGCTCGTGAGCTTGACGGCGAGGGGCGCTGTGCCGCTCTCCGGGGCCGCCTTGACCGTCACCTTCGCGCCGGCGTTCTTCTCGACTCCGGGGCCGTTGAAGCGCAGCCAGTCGACCGTGAGGAGATCGGGTTTGTCGGCGGACCACTCGGGGTTGGTGAAGACGGCGTACAGCTTCGTAGTGCCGTCGTAGTCGGCCAGTTCAGTGGTCGGCGACACGAAGTTGCCCCAGCCGCCCGTGTTCGGCACGCTCACCTTGCCGAGCAGCTCGCCCGTGGGAGACCCGGCGCGGAACTCGACGTCGCCGCCGAGCCCGGCCGAAGCTGCCCCCACCGTCACGGAGTCGACACCCTTGAGATGTACGGGGTCGAAGGAGACCCAGTCCCCGTCCTCGATCTCGATGAGCCGCTTGCCGCCGGACGCGTCCGTGCGGTCACCGGTGACCGCACCCTCGTGCGCGCCGCCGGTCGCGGTGCGGTGCTCGGCCTCGCGGAAGGAGGTCCGCAGGGTCAGCGAGGAGGAACCCGTCAGAGCGGGCACTCCGGCCGCGCCCTTGTCCTCGTACTGGGCCGTGACCCCGTAGTAGAGATTCTGACCGGGCCCATGGCTGTCCCCGGCGTCCGTCACGATCTCGCCCGCGCAGCCGGTGTAGTTGTCCAGCGGATGCAGATGGGTGTCGTGGCCGAGCTGGGACTGGACGACGACCCGCTTGCAGTCGATCGGCCCGTCCTCCTTGTCCGTCACTTTCACCTTGAACGGAATCGTGTCCCCGAAGCTGAAGGTCCCTCCATTGGGCGGCTGTTGGATGGTCACCACGGGCCGGGTGTTCCCGACGGTGACCTCCTGCACGGCCAGGCCGCTGAGCCCATCCGCGCCCGTGACCTTCAGGCGCGCGCTGAACTGCCCCTTCTTGGTGTAGGTGTGCTTCGGGCTGGCCTCGGTCGAGTCGGTCGTGCCGTTCCCGTCGAAGTCCCACGCGTACGTGACGGGCTTGTTGTCCGGCAGCCCCGAACCCGCGCTGGAGAATTTCACCTCGAGCGGGGTCGCGCCGTTGTCCGGGGTGGCCGAGACGCGGGCGTCCGGGAGCCTTCCGTCCGCCACGTAGTCGATGCGGTAGATGCCCGCGCCCTCGTTGCTGCCGCCGCGGCCCGTGCCGCTGCCGAGACCGAAGTCGATGACGTACATCGCACCGTCAGGACCGAAGTCGGCGTCGAACGGCTGGTTCCATTTCATGTCGGGGAAGATGGAGTTGACCGATTGAAGATCGCCCGCTTTCGCGGGCTCGAAGCGCGGATCGGTGAATGTCTGGTCCTTCTCCTGCATCGAGAAGACCTTGAACCACTGCCGTGTCAGCTCGTAGTTGAACCATTTCCCCTCGAAGTACTCGGGGAACTTCGTCTTGTATGTGTTGTCCGCGTCGTAGTCGTAGACGGGACCGCTCATCGGGCCGCCGCCGCCCGTGCCGAGTTCCGGGAACTCCTTGGAGGCGGAGTAGGCGTACCAGACATTCGCGGCCTTGGCCGGGGGCAGATCGCGCAGGCCCGTGTTGTTCGGCGAATCGTTCACGATCTTCGCGCAGTCGAACTTCGCGCCCGACTTCTTCGTCGCGAAGTCGTAGTCGTTGAACGGGGTGTTGTCGCCGATGCAGTAGGGCCAGCCGTAATTGCCCGCCTTGGTGACGCGGTCGTACTCGACCGTCCCCTCGGGGCCGCGGTCGGCGACGGCCGCCTTCGCGTCGGGACCGTAGTCGGCGACGAGAAGCGCGCCGCTCAGTGGGTCCGTGGTGATCCGGAAGGGGTTGCGCAGGCCCATCGCGTAGATCTCGGAACGCGTCTTGTCGGTCCCCGCCGCGAAGAGATTCCCCTCGGGCACGGAATACGTCCCGTCGTCCTTCGGTGTGACGCGCAGGACCTTGCCCCGCAGGTCGTTCGTATTGCCCGCGGTGCCTTGCGCGTCCCAGGCGCGGCGGCCTTCGCGCTCGTCGATCGGGTTGAATCCGTCCGAGGCGAAGGGATCGGTGTTGTCGCCCGTCGCGACGTACAGGTCGCCCTTCTTGTCGAAGGCGATCGAGCCCGCCATGTGCGAGTTCGCCCGGCCTTCGCCACGCCACGTGGGAATGGTCAGGAGTCGCTTCTCCGTCGCCGGATCGACCTTTCCGCCCGCCTCCGTGAACCGGGACAGATTGATCCGTTTCTCGGTCTTGTCGGAATTCAGGAGATAGACCCAGTGGTTGTCCTTGAACTTCGGGTCGAGCGCGAGGCCGAGAAGGCCGTCCGACTGGCTCGTCATCTCGGGGGTGTAGTCGAAGTCGTACGCCGTGGAGACCTTCAGCGACTCCTGGTCGATGATCTTCAGCTTCCCGGTGCGCTGGATGAAGAACACCCGGCGGTCGGGGGCGACGGCCAGCTCGAACGGGTCGGCCAGATCGTTGGTGGCGAGCGGCGTGCGCTGGAAGGCGCCGGTCTTGGTGGCGGTGCAGTCGCCGGACTTGTTGCCCGCGGCCCACTCGATGCCGCCGAGGATGTGCTTGAGGAAGCCCTCTTCCTGGAAGGCCGACTTTGCGTGCCCGCCCGCCGTGTACCAGGAGCGCCCGCCGTCATAGTTCTGGCACCAGGACCACGGCTGGTCGACGCCCTCGTCGAGCCCGGTGACGCCGTCGCGCACCTTGACCTGCGCGAGCGTGTGCACCTTCCCCGTCGGATTGGCGCGCCAGTTGTACCACTCCTCCGTACGCTCCCAGAGTTCGGGAAGTCCCTTGGTGGAGGGGTGCGCATGGTCGAGCACCTTGATCCGGCCGGTCTGCACCTCAGGGTGCTTGTCGAAGATCGCGCCGACCAGACCCTCGTACCAGCTCCAGTCCCGTTCACTGGCCGATGCCGCGTGCAGACCGACCCAGCCGCCGCCCCCACGGACGTACTTCTGGAAGGCGGTGCGCTGCGCGGCGTCGAGCAGATCGCCCTTCTCCGGGGTGGAGTTGGTGTTGTTGAAGACGATGGCCTGGAAGCGGGCGAGATTGGCGTCGGTGAAGGCGGCCGCGTCGTCGGTGGCCTCCACTTCGAAGCCGTTCTCGCTGCCCAGCTTCTTGATCGCCTCGACGCCCGCGGGGATCGAGTCGTGGGGGAAGTTGGTGACCTTGGAGAAGACCAGGACGCGGAAGGGGGCCGCTGCGGCCGTCGGATCCGCTTGGGCTGTCGCGCGGGGCGGGGAGGTCAGGCCGAGGCCGATGACGAGGGCGAGCAGGGCGATGATCGCGAGCAGAGGTCTGTGTGCGAGCAGGGGCCTGTGTGAGAGCAGGGGTCTGAGTGCGAGCAGGGGTCTGAGTGCGGTGGGACCCGTACCCGTTCTTGGCACGGTGGAACTCGTGGAACTCATGGCGCTCCCTGGGCTGGGCGGGTGGACGGCTGCCGGTAGCCGGGTGTGCGGTGAGTGCGAGTTGCTCGTTGCTCGTTGCGTGGATACTGGCTAGAAAGCGCTTTCTCCTGCGCGTTGTTCAGCGTAGGTTCCGCCCTGATGGAGGGTCAATGGGTCGGAAGGGCCTGGCGTGAGAAGGGAGTCGCTACGGGGCGCTGGTATGAGGCGCCGTGTGCGGGGCAGTGGGCGGTTGGGTCCCGTCGGCCGATCCAGCAAGGGCGAGGTTGTGCGGTCGAGCGATGCCGCTCATCACGTGAGGAACGCCGACCCCCTTGAGGCGGCAGTCACGCAGGATCTCAGCCAGCGGGCTCGGCGCCTCGACAAGATCCTTGCCGAGCTGGGTGAGGCGGTAGCCATCGCCGTCCAGTCCAGGGCGAGCAGGCGGGCGCCGGAAACAGCTCCTCGATCCGGGTACTGAGCACGCTGGAGGACATGCGCTCGCATCGGCGCTGCAACTCACGCAAGCCGGGCGGAGCTTGACTCGGTTTCCACAGGATCCGCATCGTCCAACGCCGTCCGGGCAGGTCGAGTGCGGCCATCACTGGACGACCCGATTCGGACCCCCGCACCGGCACACCCGGACGTGGCGCTCTGGCTTCCATGCTCATTCCTTGCTCATTCCTTGCTCATTCCTTGCTCATTCCTTGCGCTTCGGTTCTCGAAGCGTCATAGTGATTCGAAAAGCGAAGCAGGAGGTGCCGAGATGCCACGCATCGAACCGCTCACCCCGCACTGCACCGCCGACGTCGACCGGGCGCTCCGCCGATGGATGCGGCCGGGTGTGCCGCATGAGCCACTCGCGCTGTCCCGCGTACCGCACCGCAACCCGGAGCTGGCGTGATGGCATCGGCGCCATGGCGATCACGACGCTGACAAGCCTCGCTCTCGCCCGCTGACGCCCGTCCGAGACCAACCCGTAAGTCAGATGCGTTCTTGCCAACACTGGAGGTTCTATGCCCAAGGGCTACTGGGTCAGCGTCTACCGCACCATTTCAGACCCTGAGAAGCTGGCTGCTTACACCAAGCTGGCCGGTCCGGCCGTCAAGGCCGGGGGCGGTCGGACCTTCACCCGTGGCGATCGGGTCGTGGCGCATGACGCCGGAATCGCCGAGCGCACCATCCTGGTCGAGTTCGACAGCTTCGAGCAGGCCGTCGCGGCGCGCGAGAGTGCGGCCTACCAGGAGGCGCTGGCCGTCCTCTCCGATGGCGTCGAGCGCGACTTCCGCATCGTCGAAGGCATCGACTGACCGAGGTCCAGTCGTAGCTTCACTGAAGATCCACCATCTTGGTTTTCGCTGGTGCCGCTGCTGGTGCCGCTGCTGGTGTGGCTGCTGGTGTGGCTGCTGGTGTGGCAGGCGGGCGGGGATCGTGCGGATTCGGTGAGGATGCGCCTGGTCTTCAGGTGCGCGAAGCGGTGCTCGACGGGGGCGCGGCCGGCGGCTTTCAGGTGCTCGACGATGTGGTCGTGGCGGGCGGCGGTGATGTCGTGGGTGCGTCAGGGCCTCGCGGCGGAGATTCAGATCAGGCGTCCGCGTTCGTCGGTGAGCGCGAGGACGTGCAGGCCGTGGCGCTTGTGCTTCCCCGAATAGTTCTTGCCGTTGTCCTTGCCGGTGCGGCGGCGGGTGGGGATGAGGGTGCCGTCGATCAGCACGGCCTCCCCGCCACGCTTCCCCGCACGGTGACTACGTTCCGCCCCTACCCAGGCGTCGACCAACATCGCGGGACAAGCCTTAGCCTCATCGCCCAGCCATAATGCCCAGCCTTATCGCCGTACAGGGGAGCCTCCCGCAATGCCTGACAGCACCTCGACACCCGCCCCCGCCGCGTACACCGCCGGACTCGTGAACGCGGCGGGCGGCGTACCCGTCGCCACGTACACCTGGCTGCCGGACGGCGGCAGGCCGCGCGCCTTCGTGCAGATCGCGCACGGCGCGGGCGAACACGCCCTGCGCTACGACCGGTTCGCGCGCCACCTGACGGCGCACGGCTATGGGGTGATCGCCTCCGACCACCGGGGCCATGGCGCCACGGCGCAGGCGACTGGCGGCTATGGCGTGACGAGTGCGTCGGCTGCTGCGGCGGTGGATGCCGCTACCGACGTCGACGCCTCTACCGACGCCTCTACCGACGTCGATGCCTCTACCGATGCCTCTACCGACGCCGACAGCTGGCGCGCCATGGTCGACGACCTCAAGGCGATCGGCGATCAGGTACGCACCCTCCACCCGGGCACCCCCCTCTTCCTGCTCGGCCACAGCATGGGCTCGCATCTGGCCCGGGACTACGCCCAGGAGTACGCCGACGGCCTCGCGGGCCTGATCCTCTCCGGAACCTTCCGCTCCCTGCCCGGAGTCGAGACCGAGGAGTCGATCGCCCGCCTGGAGCGCGAGATCGCCGACGACGGCCGTGCGGCGCTCTCTTCCTACCTCCCCGAGCTCTTCGCCGCCTTCAACGACCCGTACCCGCACCGCACCGGTTTCGAGTGGCTCTCCCGCGACGAGAGCGAGGTGGATGTGTACGTGGCCGACGAGCGCTGCGGATTCCCGTTCTCCGCCGGGCTCTGCCTGGACTGGGTGCGTGCCGTACGCAAGATGAACGACCCGCGGAACCTGGCCCGGATCCCGGCGGACCTGCCCGTCCACATCGCAGTCGGCACCGAGGACCCCTGCAACCAGGGCATGACGCTCGTACACGAACTCCTGGAGGACTTCCGCTACGTGGGCGTGGACGACCTCACCTGGAAGGGGTACGAGGGAGCACGCCACGAGATCCTCAACGAGACCAACAGGGACGAGGTGCAGGAGGACCTGCGGAGCTGGCTGGACAAGCGGGTGCTGTGACCTGACCGGGTGGCCGGGGGCGCTGTGGGGTGCTGTGCTGTGGGGTGCTGTGGGGGCCGCTGTCAGTGGCATTGGCTACCGTTCATGGCATGTCTCGAGCTCATGCCAAGGCCCAGGTCACGGGCGATGATGTGCGCCGTATCGCACTGGCCCTGCCGGATACGACGGAGAAGATCGCCTGGAGCATGCCCACCTTCCGGGTGGCCGGAAAGATGTTCGCCACGCTTCCCGAGGACGAGACGTCCATCGCGGTGCGATGCCCGAAGGAGGAGCGCGAAGAGTTGGTCCTCGCGGAGCCGGCCAAGTTCTGGATCGCCGACCACGAGGCGATGTTCGCCTGGGTGCGCGCACGCCTCGCGGCCCTCGACACGGACGAACTGACCGACATCCTCGCCGACTCCTGGCGCCAGGCCGCCCCCACCCGACTCCTGGACTCCTACCCGGAGTTGGGACTGCCGCCGGCGAACTAGGCGAGCGAAAAGAGATCGGCCGCTGTCAGTGCGCCGTGGCATGATCCAGGCAGGGGTGGAGGGCGGGGGTCCGTTGGGACGACGGGCCCGGCGCCGCCGCCGGGGGAGGGGACAAGGGTGCCGTCAGGTGACGGGGTCGAAGAGGGCGGGGAGCGGTCTCTTGCCGACCGCATGAGTGTGCGTACGGCCACCGCCGCCGACGGCCGGACAAGCATCTGGTCGCGGGACTTCGGGTTCTTCTTCGGTGCGCGGACCGTGGCCAAGCTGGGCGACACCATGCTGCCCGTCGCGCTCGCCGCGGGGCTTCTTCAGCATGGATACGGGGCGGGGGCCGTCGGCCTCGCGATGGCCGCCACCACCGTGTGCTTCGCGGGTCTGGTGATCTTCGGCGGGGTCTTCGCCGACCGTTTCAGCACGCGGCTGCTGATGATCGGCGCCGACCTGGCCAGGCTCGGCACGCAGTCGGTCGCCGCGGTCCTCTTCTTCTCCGGGCACGTCGTCCTATGGCAGATCTGCGTGATCGGCGCGGTCAACGGCGCGGCTGGGGCCATCTTCCAGCCCGGCGTCGCCAGCACGGTCCCGCGCCTGGCCACCGACGTCCAGAAGGCCAACGGCGCGATACGCGTCGCGGAGTCGGCCGCGGCCCTGACGGGTCCTGCCGTCGCCGGTGTCCTCGTGGCCTTCGCATCGCCCGGCGCAGTCTTCGCCGCGCACGCGGGAACGTACGGCTTGAGCGCCCTGTGTCTCCTCCTGCTCAGGCTGCCGCCCGCACTCCCCGGCTCGCTCCCGCACAGCAGCGGCTTCCGGGCCGATCTGGTGCAGGGCTGGCGGGAGTTCAGGTCCCGCACGTGGCTCTGGGGCGTCATCGCCATCTTCTGCGTCCTGATGATCACGACGACGGGCCCGTTGACGCCACTCGTCGCGACCCTCGTAGTGCAGGAGCACGGCTCGGGCGCGTACGGCCTGGTGAACTCCGCCCTGGGCGCGGGCACCGTACTCGGCGGCCTGGTAGCCCTGCGCCTGCGCCCCCGCCGGATGCTCCGCGCCGGTTCCATCGCCCTGATCGGCTACTGCGCGTTCCCGGCGGCCGTCGGCGCCCAGTTCGGCGTCCCGCTGATGGCGGCCGGCGCCGCGGTCGCGGGCGCCGGGCTCTCCTTCTGGGGCGTGATGTGGGCGACGAGCGTCCAGACACAGGTACCGCCCGACGTCCTCAACCGCATCCACGCGTACGACGTCGCGGGATCGATCGCGCTGCTGCCGGTCGGCCAGGCGCTCGCGGGGCCCGCGGCGAGCGCTTTCGGCGCGGAGAAGGTGCTGCTCACGGGTGGTGTGACGACGATCGTGGTCTGCCTGGCCATGCTTTCGGTACCGGCGATACGAGGGCTGGTGAGGGTGGACACGAGGGCCCTCGCATCGGGCGGTGGAACGGGCCCTGGAGCTCGCCCGCCTCGGGAGACGGCAACGACCGGAGGGCCAGCACACGAAGCGGCTATACGAGAGCCCGCGCCCCCAGAAAACCGGTGATCCGCTCCCGCAGCGACCGGGCGTCGAGCCCGTGCGCGGCCATGTGCTCATCGATCTGCCCGTAGCGGCGCAGCTCACGCCGGCCGACGCCGAGCCCGAGGACGCGGTGCGGGACATCGGCGAGGGCGTCGTTCGCGGCGGCGGTGGAGGTCCCGGCCAGATAGGGCTCGACGATCACGACATCGGAGGCTGCGGCGGCCCCCGCGGCCCCCGCGGCCCCTGCGGCCCCCGCGGCCCTGCGCAGCGCCTCGCCGTCGAAGGGCCGCACAGTGGTCGCGTACAGCACGGTGAGATCAAGCCCTTCACTCGCGGCGAGTACGTTGTCCAGCATCGGCCCGACAGCGATCACGACCCCGCCGAGCCCTTCACGCACAGTGCGGAACCGTGCCCCGTCGACCGGCAGAGCCCGGGAATTCGACTGCACCGAGAGCCGGACGTACACCTTGTCGTCGCCTGCGGCGACAGCGTGCCGCAGCAGTGTCTCGGCCTCGTCAGGATGCCCGGGAACATGCACGGTCCAGCCGTCCAGGGTGTCGAGCAGCGCGACGTCCCCCGGCGACATATGCGTATAGCCACCGGACGGCCAGTCGAACGAGGCGGCAGCACTGACCAGCACCCCGCCCACATCCTGGTGCCCGAAGTCCAGCTTGAGCTGCTCGAAGGGCCGCTCCACGAGAAAGCTCGCGAAGGTGTGCACGACCGGCCGCAGCCCGGCGAGGGCGAGCCCGGCGCCCGCCCCGACGAGCAGCTGCTCCCGGATCCCGACATTGATCACCCGGTCCGGGTGCTTGCGCTGCGTCTCGGTGAAGGCGTCCGTACCGATGTCGGCGAGGACGACGGCGACGCGCGGATCTTCGTCGAGCAGCCGCGAGACGACGGGGGCGAAGCGATCACGCATGGTGTCCATGGCAGGAAAACCCTCCGATAGAAGGTGGAACTGAAGCCGGTAGAAACTGAAGAAGAACCCAACCCACCAACGGCCAGGGTGGCCGTCTGCAGGTCAGTCGGCGCTGGACTCACTCGCAGCCCACTTCGACTCGACCCGGGCCACGACCACCCGCGGCCGACCTGGATGAGGCGCGGTGAACGCCGCGTGCAAAGCCTCGTGATCACGCCCGTCGACGGTCTCGGCGGACCATCCGGCGGCCTCGAAACGCGCGGCGATACCGCCGGGCCTCGCATGTCGCGCGGAGGCGTTGTCGATCACGACGGTGTGCAGCCGCTCGAGGCCGGACGGCCCGGCGAAGGCGATGGCCTCGTGATTGCTGCCCTCGTCCAGCTCCGCGTCCCCCACGAGCACCCACACCCGCGCGTCGTCGATCCCCCGAGCGCCGAGCCCCAGCGCCGTCCCGACCGCGAGCGGCAGCCCGTGCCCGAGCGACCCGCTCCCGATCTCGACCCCCGGCACGAGCACCCGGTCCGGGTGGTGCCCGAGGGGCGAGTCATACGCCCCGAACCCCTCCAGCCAGTCGACGGGAACGAAGCCCTTGGCGGCGAGTACGGCGTAGTACGCCATGGGCCCATGCCCCTTGGAGAGCAGAAACCGGTCGCGCTCCGGGTCGTCCACGCGCTCGGGTGTGACCCTGAGCACCCGGTCGTAGAGCACCCAAAGCACGTCGAGGGTGGACGTCGCGGCGGGACCGTGCTTCTCGTCTCCTGTCATCAGCTTCATGAGGCGGGACAGGTCTGGGTATCCGTGCCCGTGCTCGTGCCCGTGCCCGTAGCCGTACCTGTATTCGCGTTCGGTTGTCGTCGTCATGACAGAGAGCGTGCAACCTCAAGTGAGCTTGAGGTCAACAGGGCGCGAAAGGCGTGAGCGATCACGGGTTGGAGTGCGGTATTGTTTCGGTGCGCGTTCGGCCAGGGGAAACCCCAGGTCATACGGGCACCGGGACGTGGCGCAGCTTGGTAGCGCACTTGACTGGGGGTCAAGGGGTCGCAGGTTCAAATCCTGTCGTCCCGACGGAAACGTCGCAGGTAGGGGCCATCTTCGGGTGGCCCCTTCTTGGTATTTGGGAGCAATTCTGGGAGCGGGGAGCCGCTCCCTGTGCTCCCTGGGAGCGGGAGTCTGGGAGCGACGTCAACCGACGGTCGACCGCGGGTCACCCGATACGGTCGCTCCCACGGAGAATCTGCGCTGCGTGACGTGGCGTGGGCGTCAAGGGGTTTCACCCTTCGCCCCCTTGTCCGAATATTGGTCAAGGGGCTGCGCTCCCACTCGACCCCTTGACGGCTTTTGCCGACCCCTTGTCTGTGCGGGCTCCGTGTCTTGGTGCGCACGGCATCCAGAGGTTGAACGCTGTAGCGAGATGCTGTGCAGGTCGTAGGCGGGGAGGGGCTGGGGGCGACTGCTCCTGTGGGTCCCCTTGCCGGGGCGGCGGCACCTGCGGCGCTCGGATTCGGCGACGGCACGGCTGAACGCGGGGCGGTCGACCGAGTCGCGGAGATTATCGGAGGGCATCACGGACGGTTCTTCCGTCTGGAACGCGACGTGACCGATGCTCCGCACTACCAGGCACTCTTGGGCGGTTCGACGTGGAAGCGGCAGCGGGCCGCTCACGCAGAGACGGTGTTCAAGGCGCTCCGATCCCCTCAGCCGCCGACGCAGTTCAAGGCACCCGTGGCGGTGCTGGTGACGGGGGTCGTGATCCTCGCGGATTGGCTGGTCAGCCAGGAACACTTCCTTGCGCGGCGACAGGGTCGCCTGCATGTCCCTCTGGAGCAGCACTTCGCCGAGGTCAGCATTGAGACGGAACGCCTGGTGCGGGAGGCCGGGCTGCTACCGGCGGAGTTGGAGCGCAAGCCGTTCGCGGAGGCGTACGGAATCGACGGGGAGCCCAACCCGCTGCAGCGATCGATCGCACAAGACCTCGCCCGCGCGATTCCCCAGCAGGGAGCGGCATCTGGGAAGGTGGGGATCCTGCTTGTTACTGCCGCGCCGGGGGATGGCAAGAGCGAGGCTGCGCTGGAAGCCGAGCGGGTGTTGTCTGCTGCCTTTGGGACACGAGGGTTCGTATTCCGTCGTTCAAAGCGCCCTACCCGGGCTGGCTGTATGTGGATGCCCAGGAGGTGGCAGAGGCCAAGGTATCCCGCGTGGAGATGTCGAAGAGCGGACAGGCGGAGCAGGCGGCTCAGCGCTCCATGACCCTGCAGGTCCAGGTGGAGCCGGTTACCGACGGCCCCAGGGAAGGAGTGGGCAGCCGACTTGCGGTCATCGAGCGCTGCCTGCAACCTCTGGTCACGCAGGGCGGCTGCGCGCTCGTGGTGTGCAATACCGTGGGGGAGGCACAGGCGACGTACACCCGGCTCCGCGCGCACTTTGAGGGGCAGGGCCTGGCCGCCGATGATCTGCAACTCCTGCACGCCCGGTTCCCGGGCGATGTCCGCGAGGCACGCACCCAGAGCGTCACGTCCGGGATGGGCCGCAACGGGCCCAGGCCGCAGCGCCGGATCATCGTGGCCACGCAGGTCGTGGAGCAGTCGCTCGACCTTGACGCCGACGTAGTAGTCAGCGATCTGGCCCCCTGGCCTTGCTGCTGCAGCGGGCCGGGCGATGCTGGCGACACGAGACCTGGTGGGCGGCGCACGGCCGACCCGGCGGGCGGCGGCGTCCCGCCTGGGCCGCTGAATCAAGCCCCCGCCTGGTCGTGCTTGACCCCCTGGCGGCCAACGGAAAGGTCTGTGGGTGCCGATTATCCGTCCGGCCAGGTCAGCGGCCTGATGGCCGTTCGAGCCTGCGCGCCGGAATGGCTCGGTTCGGAGCCGGTCCGATCGCCGGGTCGTGGCCCGTGGGCGGCAGGTTTGTCCTGTGCTGCGACTGGCTTACCTTGCGATGACGAACGCCTTCGCCCTCATACGCCTGCTGTCGATGGGCGACCGCGACAAGGACGTGGAAATCCTGGCACTGCGGCACCAGCTCGCTGTCCTGGACCGTCAGGCAGGCAAGCCGGTGTTCACTCCGGGCGACCGCACGCTGCTGGCGGCGCTCCTGCACCACCTGCCGATGGCGAAGCTGCGTCAACTCCAGTTGGTGGTGCGCCCGGACACGATTCTGCGCTGGCACCGTGATCTGCTCAACCGTCGGCATGCCGCGACGTGTGCACCCAAGCGCCCCGGTCGGCCGCGGACCCTGCGCTCGATCCGGGCCCTGGTGTTGCGGTTGGCTCGGGAGAACAGCTCGTGGGGCTACCGCAGAATTCACGGGGAACTCGCAGCTTTGGGCATCAGAACCGCCGCTTCCACGGTATGGGAGATCTTGAGGGAGCACGGCATCGACCGCGCGCTGCAGCGGGACCGCACCACCTGGGCCGGTTTCCTGCGTTCCCGGGCCGATGCCCTGCTGGCCTGCGACTTCCTGGAGACCCGCACCCTGGCTGGCACGCGGCTGTACGTCTTCGCCGTGATCGAGCACGCCAATCGGCGTATCCGGATCCTCGGCGCCACCAATGGGCCCACGGCTGACTGGACCACCCAGCTCGCCCGCAACCTCGTCATGGACCTACAGGACGCCGGCAGCAGAGCCACGTTCATGATCCGGGACCGGGACTCGAAGTTCACCGCCGCGTTCGACGCTGTCCTGGCCGACGCCGGGCTTCGGGTCGTCCTCAGCGGCATCCAGACACCGCGGATGAACGCGATCTTGGAGCGCTGGGTGGGTACCTGCAAGCGTGAAGTCCTGGACCGGACCCTGATCTGGAACCAGGCCCACCTCCTGCACGCACTCCGCGAGTTCGAACATTTCTACAACGAGCCCCCACCGCACGCTCCGCAGCGCTGCCCCGCGGCGACTGCTGCCCGATCCAATCGTCGAACGAGCCCGATTGGATCACCTGGGCATCCGTCGGAAGGACCGGCTCGGGGGAGTGCTCCACGAGTACCAACACGCCGCCTGACCAGGCCGGATGAGAAATCGGCACCCACAGTGCCGATGGACCATCCGTGGGCGCCGACGGCCCGTCCTGGAATCTGCGCGGCAACGGCGGGATGCTCTCCACGGCCCGGGACATGTTCCGCTGGCATCGCGCCCTCACCGGCAACAGCGTCCTGTCCGGCACCGCGAAGCGGAAACTGTTCGTCCCGCAGGTGCGGGTGCCGGAGCTGGACGGGGCCTATGGCTATGGCTGGGTCGTCGTCGACTCCGATGACGGCCGGGTCGCCTGGCACGACGGGGGCAACGATTGGTCGCTGGCGACGGTCGCGGAGTTCCGCCGCAACAGGATCATGGTGTTCTGGGTGAGCAATCAGGCGTACCAGAAGGGGAAGTGGAACCTTGAGGACGATCAGATGAAGCTGACTCATGGCATTGCTGAGCGGCTACGACGCCGCGCCTGACGACAAGGGCCGTCGGTGCGGGCATGGTGGCCGGCCACCTCGGACAGGCCGTCGTCCGCGCCGACCTGTCGGCACATAGCGGCCATCGAGTCAGCCCTGAACGCCAGTCCCGCTCACGCTCGGTGTCCTGTTCGTCTCCTGTGTCCGGCCCGACGAACTGCTGTGGCCCGGGACGTCGTGCACGCTCGGCGCACGTGCGCCCAGTGACGGTTCGTAGCATCGCCCCCTCGTGCCTTGTGCACTGTGGCACACGACTGGTGACCTCCCGCGCCTCTAGCCTCGCCGCACCGGCGCGGCAACGAGAACGATCGAGGGGCGGGCCCTGTGAACTGGCTGATCCATGACTACCGCGAGAGCGATCTCGCCGCGGTGGTCCACCTGATAGACACCACGGCCGAGCTCGGCCAGGAATCCGTCTTCTCCGTGGCGGAATGCATCAGTGCCCTGACATCCCGCCAGCCGGGCGTCGTCGCTGTCCACCAGGGCCTGCCCATCGGGATGGCCCTCGCCTGCGTGGCGGGGGAGCGGGCCTGGGTGATGCGGATTGCGATCGCCCCGGCCTGGCGGGGACGCGGCCTGGCCAGTGCACTCCTGGTCGAGCTGGAGCGCCGCCTGGTCACCGCGCGGGTCGGGCGGATCGCCTATGTCCTGCCCGAGGAGGACCTTTTCGGCGATGGACTCCTCAACGCGGGCTACACCCGTCGGCCTGCCGTCGCCTACTTCGAGAAGGTCGAGCCGGTGCACGGGCCCGCCGCCAGCGTCCTCGACGACCTCGGCGGCCGGCTGCTGCCCGGTGATCTGTGGGCCAAGGTCGTCGGCATGGAGCGTGAGAAGAACCTGATCGAACGACGGGTCGTGCTTCCGCTTGCCGAACCGGAGCGTGCGGCGCTCCACGGTGTGCGCCCGCCGAGGGCAGTGGGCCTGTTCGGCCCGCCGGGTACCGGCAAGACGACCTTCGCGCGTGCGATCGCCTCGCGGCTCGGCTGGCCGTTCGTGGAGATCCTGCCCTCACGGCTGGCCGACGGGGGCAATCTGGCGGCCGCGCTGCGCTCCGCATTCGCGGCCATCGCCGAACTGGAACGAGTCCTGGTCTTCATCGACGAGGTCGAGGAGATCGCACCGGTCCGCCAAGAACCGGCGCAGCCCGGCGGGATGCACGGGGTGACCAACGAACTGCTCAAGCTCATCCCGGGCTTCCGGGAGCGCGACGAGCGGCTCCTGGTGTGTGCGACGAACTCGATTCGCTCTCTGGACCCGGCTTTCCTGCGTCCCGGCCGTTTCGATTATCTGATCCCGATCGGTACACCGGACAAGGCCGCCCGGGCGGCGATCTGGGCGCGCTACACCGACGGCAGGCCTGAGGCGGACGTCGACGAACTGGTGGCAGCGAGTGACCTGTTCACGCCCGCCGACATCGAGCACGCCGCCCGGATCGCCGCCCAAAACTCCTTCGAGCGCGATCTGGTCTCGGTCGGCGGGCAGATGGCCGCCGTGGAGGCACTGCCGGGAGCGACCACGGCGGGCTACCTGGAGGCGATCGCCCAATGCCGTCCCACGGTGACGCCTCAGATGATCAACCAGTTCGAGTCGGACATCACCACCCACGCCCGGTTCTGACCCAGCACAAGCCTCCGGAAACTCTGCCGATTTTCCGGAGGCTTCGGCCAGCCCGCCGTGTCCCTTGGCGGCAGTTCGCTGCCGGAGTACGGCGCCCGTCTTGCAGGCAGTTGCTGACTGCCAGGTGCCAGCGTCTCCTGCCTTCGAAGCGCTTGTCCACGAACGCCGCTGGCGAGGCCCCCCGAAACACCCCGCGTCGGCGGAGAGGACGACATCCTGACCTGGAGGTCCGTCCTGACCCGCGGAACACTGCGCCTGCCGAAAACTCCATCCGCGCTGTTCAGGCGGCATGTTGGTAGCGGCATGTTGGAATTCGTGCAGGACTCCGCCGAGGCGGTCTCTCCGGCGTACCTTCAACTTGGTGATCTGTGCGTGGGGGAGTGGTTCGGGGGTGGCGCGTAGGGGTGCTGTCTGGTCTATCGCTTGGTGGGGCCGGTGGGTGTTGTAGTGCAGTTCGAACTGGCGGAGCGCGTGGCGTAGATGGCGCTCGTTCCAGATGAGGGTGCGGTCCAGCAGTTCATGGCGGCAGGTCTGTACCCACCGCTCCATGAGGGCGTTCATACGCGGCACCTGGACGCCCGTGAGCGCGACCCGGATGCCGGCGTCGGCCAGGATCTGGTCGAAGAGGGCAGGGTATTTCGCGTCCCGGTCCCGGATCAGGTACCGGACGGCGACGTTGGGGTCTGTCAGGTCCATCGTGAGGTTGCGGGCGGTCTGAGTGACCCAGGTTGCGGTGGGATGGGCGGTGGTGCCGAGGATCCGGACGCGTCGGGTGGCGTGCTCGATCACTGCAAGGATGTACTGACGCTGCCCGGTCAGGGTGACGGTCTCAATGAAGTCGCAGGCCAAGAGGGCGTCGGCCTGTGAGCGCAGGAAGTCGGCCCAGGTGGTGGCGGTCCGGTCGGGCGCCGGGTCGATGCCTGCAGACGACAGGATCTCCCAGACGGTGGAGGCAGCGACCTTGATACCGAGGGTGGCGAGCTCGCCGTGCACCCTGCGGTAGCCCCAGGGAGGGGTTTTCACAGTCCAGACGCAGGACGAGTGCGCGGATCGAACGGATGGTGGGTGGCCGGCCCGGTCTCTTCGGCCGGCATGTGCGGGCATGGCGCCGCTTCATCAGATCGCGGTGCCAGCGCAGCACGGTGTCGGGCCGGATCAGTAACCGGAGTCGACGCATGCTCTGGCGGGGCAGGGGCGCCAGTAGCGCGGCGAGGAACGCCCGGTCGGCGGGAGTGAACTTGATCCGGTCCGTACCGAGTTGTCGTTCCAGGACGGTGATCTGGTGGCGCAGGGCAAGGATTTCCGCGTCTTTGTCGCGGTCGCTCAGCGGCAGCAGTCGCAGCGCGGCGAACGTGTTGGTGATGGTCAGGTAGGCGAGACGAAGCAGCACGAGTGCTTATCCTGCCGCACCGTCGAAGACGCTCACGAACTGCGCGGATGAAATTATCGGCAGGCGCAATGGCCGAGCCGACAGTCCCGCCCACCACGTCAATCAAGTCCTGAGGACACAGCGTCAAGCAACTCCTGAGCCCTCGCACATCACCGGCGTAGTGCCCGCGTGAGGTGCTCGGGGTCGGTGAGGCGGTGTTGGCCTGGCATCCCGGTGCACCAAGGGGCATGGGTCGTAGCGCCCTCCGGCAGGACGCCGCGCCCGCCCCCCCCAACTGCTGGGGTACGGGCGCGGGCCGCAAAGCCGACGATCTAACTGCTACCTTCGCAGGCGGCTTGCGAGTGCGATACCGAGTCCGGCCACGATGGCCGTGCCCCCTACGGCCATCAGGACGTAGCCAGGGCTAACTCCGGTCAGAGCTGCGATGCCGAATGCCACCCCGGCCAAGGCCAGGATGCCGACTCCGGCAGCGGCTCGCTTCTTGGAATCGCTGGTCACTAAAAGGTGTCCTTGAAGAACGCGTAGGAGGCTCCTACGGAAGCGATCGTAGTGCCGCCCGCGATGAGGGTGGGCGCGCAGCCCACGACGGTGACGCATGCGGGGGCAGTGCTGACAGTAACTATCCCTGATCCGACAGCGACCACCGCTGAACCGAGTCCCCCCATGAAATTGCCAAAGTCAAACAAGCCCGCGGGGTCGATCCGGTTGGTCGGGTCACCCGAGGCGTAGAGGTACGGGTTGGTCTCCAGGCCCGAGGGGTCGGGCTGGGTGAAGCGGCCGACGTTCGGGTCGTAGAAGCGGGCCTTGAGGTGGTAGAGCCCGGTCGGGTCCTGGTAGCCCCCGGCGAAGCGGTACGGCTGGGGAACCTGCTCGTCGGCCGTGGTGACGCCGCGCGGGCTGTACGTGTAGCTGTTGACCTTCTCGCCATCGGCGTTGACCACGGCCTCGGTTGTGCCGATGGCGTCCGCGAGGTAGTAGTACGTCTTGCCTTGGGTGCGGAAGGAGTTGAGGGTGCCGTCGGCTTCGTGGGTGAAGTTCGTGTCCACGCCGCCGGTGGTCTGGGACGAGAGACCGAGCGGGCCGTGGTGGAAGGCGGTGCTGCCGAACTGGGTGCGCTCGGAATTGTCAGTACTGGCGTAGCGGCCCTTGTAAGTGGTGCCGCCCTGGGTGATCGACGTCTGCTGGGAGAAGTCGCTCCACTCGCCCCCTGTGCGGGTCGTCTCCGCGGTCGGGGCTGCAGCGGTTTCGTTCCCGGCCTGGTCGTAGGACCAGTTCGTGGTCGAGCCGTTCTTGCCGGTGATCTGCGAGGCGCCGTTGTAGGTGTAGGTGGAGCCGCCCGGGCACCCGGCCGCCGTGCCCTGCGAGGTGAGGTTGCCTGCTCCGTCGTAGCAGTAGAGCCAGCTGTTGTTGGTCGCCGTGCCCTTGGTCTCCTTGGTGAAGGTCAGGCGCCCGGCCGAGTCGTAGTCGTACGTTCGCTTCAGCCCTGCGGCGGCGTCGGTCCGGGTGCGGATCTTCGTGCCGTCCTTGGTGGTGCTGCCGCTGGTGTACGCGTAGGTGTAGGCGAGGTCCATCAGGGTGCCCTTGGGCGAGGTGGCTTTGATGGCTGTGGCCCGGTTGGACTTGTCGCGGCTGATGGACTGGACGGTGCCACCCGGGTAACTGATCTTGGTGCGGGCGTCGTTGGCGTTGTACTCGTAGCCCGTCTTCTGGCCGAAGGGGTCGGTCAGCGACTCCAGACGGTTGGTCTTGCTGTAGGTGTAGCGGACGGTGCCGGACGGGTCCTTGTACGTCTCGACGTTGCCGTCTGCCGTGTAGGTGAGCACGGTCTGCGAGCCGTCCTGGAGGGTGCGGACGGTCTCCCGGCTCAGCGGGTCGAAGTCGTACTTGGTGATGCCGGTGGAGTCGGAGCGCTGTTTGAGGTTGCCGTCCCCGTCGTAGGCGTAGGTCACGGTGGTGTTCGTGCTGGAGACTTTGGTGATCCGGTCGTGCTGGTCGTAGACGTAGACGGTCTTGATGCCGCGGCCGTCGGTGGAGGTCTCCGGTCGGCCCAGGCTGTCGTAGGTGTAGCTGGTCGCGCCCACGGGGCCTGGAGGGGTGACCTTGGACAGGTTCCCCTTGGCGTCGTAGGAGAGCTTCGTGGCGTTCTGGTTGGCGTCCTTCGCCTCGCACCGCTGGCCCTCGAAGCCGCCGCAGGTGGGGGTGGCGGGGTTGTAGGAGAAGGAGCGGCTGCCGCCCTCGGTTCCTGCGACCGTCTCCTTGGTGGTGTTGCCCGCGCTGTCGTAGCTGTAGCTGACGGACACGCCGTCCGCTGTGGAGACCTTGCCGGGCACGTCAGCGCCGGCGATGGTCTGGTAGGCAGTCAGCGAGGAGGTCGCGCCGGTCGGCAGCTTCAAGGACGTCGGGTTCGACCGGCCGTCCCAGCCGTAGGCGGTCACATTGCCCGGCGTGCCGCCCACACCCAGTGCGTCCGTCGCAGTCGCCACGTTCCGGTTTGCGTCATAGGTGCGGTCGCGCGAACGGCCCAGGGCGTCGGTGACCTTGGTGATCTCACCATCGGCAGCGTGCTGGTACGTCGTCGTGTCGCCGACCGGGTCGGTCACCGTGGTGGTGCCCGCCGGATTCGGCGTGTCCGCCGAGTAGTCGTAGAGGTAGGTGGGGCCACTCTCGCCGGACCCGTCGAAGGTAGTCGCCCTCTTCATTGAGGTGACACGGTTCTGGCTGTCGTAGGTGAAGACGGTCACCCGGCCCTCGGGTGTGGTGATCTTCGTCAGGCGGCGGTCCGCGTCGTACCCGAAGCTGGTGGCCTTGCCCTCGGCGTCGGTGGTCTTCGCCAGATCCCCGGTCGCGTTGAGGTCGTAGACGACGGTGCGGCCTGCATTGTCCTTGGCCTGCCACTGCGACGCGTTCGTCTTGGTGAGGTCGATCGAGCGGCCCGAGCGGGACTCGGTGAGCTTGAAGCCCTTGTGCTCGGTGCCATCGTCGTGCTGCTCGACCACGATGTTGCCGCCGTTGCGGTCACTGACCTTCACCAGCGTGCCGGCCGCGCTGTAGGTGTCCTTCGTGCCCGAGCCGCGCTCGGTGACTGTGTAGTCGCCGCTGGAGGTCTTCTTCAGGTCCAGGCGGTAGCCCTCGGGGGTGGTGAACGTGCCATCTGCCTTCTTGGTGAAGGAGATCGACGCTCCGGTGGCGTCGTAGAGCACCACCTTGTCGGTCTCGATCTGCAGGTAGCGCTCGTAGCCCTGCCACCAGCGCTGCGAGACCTTCCCCCAGGGAGCGTCCAGCGAGTTGTACGTCCGCGTGAGCTGCAGCGACTTGTCGACCCCGGCGATCTGGAAGTCGGTGGCCGCGAGCATCAGGTTGCCGGTGGAGTAGTTGACCCGGGCCACCAGGGAGTCCGTCACCCGGACGTCCGAGATCTGGTGCCAGGGCACCTGGCCTTGGCCCTTGGGCACGACTGCTTCCAGCGCCTTGGCCGCGCGCGCCCGTTCCCCGGTCGCGGTGCGAGCGCGCTGCTTCTGCTCCGCGCGCCACCGAACTAATTCCGGAGAAGGCTCGCGCTCCTGGACGGATGCCGGTGCTTTGGTCTTGCCGACCTTTACCGGCGGCATCTCCGCCTTGGTGCCGTCCTTGCCCCAGGCCGAGGACGGGCCGCCGGGGTCGCCCTGGGCGAAGGCCGCGGGCATTACTCCAACCATCAGCGCCACTGCGACGGAGGCGGCCATGGCGGTGTGTCTTGCGCGAATCGACTTACGTCTGTGCGGTGTTCCTGTGGTGCGTGAAGACATGCTTCTCCCTCAGGAAGTCACCCAGTGACCCCCACGGCCACTGGGTGAGCGCACGCTAACCAGCGCCACACGAAAATCGCACACAGATTCCCTTTGGTTGCCTGGTGTTTCAGCCCCGATCTTTGCCACGAAAGCGACAAGTGGCCCTCCATGTGGCTGCGGTGGGCACTTCGCAGCGCAACCACCAGCAATGGAGCCTCTACCGCGAGCTTCGGCCTGAAGCGAGCCCCTACTTGTCCCCGGATTCACAAAGTCCACATCAGGCACAGGTGGTGGCGACTCGCTTCGATTGGTGCAAGCAAAGCCCGAGACATGATCCCGCTCTAGAAGGGGAGTGAATCTTGATCCGATCTTGGTGTGCCGTTCAGGAACTGCCGCGAACATCCCTTACCGGCGGCGTACGTCCTGCGGTGACTCATGGCGGATGTTGAGGGCGTCGGCGGACCAGGCGCTTCTGCCTGTGCTCCAGGGATGGACGGAGCACTGCGTACGCCTGTGGGTGCCGATAACCCATGTCGCCCGCTACGCGACCTGCGTGTATTCATGGATCAGCCCTCCGAGCCGGTCGTGCCGGATGATCCGGGTCTGCTCGTCTTCGGCGGGTCGTGAGGGCGCGTGGAGACTGTTTGGAGATCGCTGTCTGAGTGATCGGTGGGCGCGGTGATCGTTGTAGTGGTGGGCGTACTCGTCGACGACGAGGCGCAGATGCCGTTCGCTCGTGATCAGAATGCGGTCGGTGGCCTCGCGCCTGCATGATCCCACCCAGCGCTCGGCGATCGCGTTCATTCGGGGCACGCCCGGCAAGATGGGCACTACCCGTGCGCCGACGGTAGTGAAGACCGCGTCGAAGCCCTCGGTGAAGTAGCCCGCGTTGTCCCGTATGAGGAATCCGATGCCTTCGGCGCGTGCGTCATCCCAGCTCATGAGGAGATTTCGGGCGCACTGGGTGGCCCCGGCGGTGACGTGTCGGGTGACGCCGGCGATGTGGACGCGGCGAGTGTCGTGCTCGATGAAGAAGAGGACGAACAGGCGCCGCAGGAGGACGGTGTCGACATGAAACACGTCGACCCCAACGATGCCCGTGGCCTGCGCCTTGAGGAACCGGGCCCAGGAGTGGTCGGCGCGCTGAGGCGTTGGATCGATCCCTGCCTGCTGCAAGGTCTCCCAGACGGTCGAAGCGGCAGCCTTCCAGCCCAGGTTGAGCAGTTCGCCGTGAATCCTGCGCTACCCCCAGCCGTCGTTGTCTCTCGCCAGGCGCAGCACCAGAGCCCGCAAAGCGGCGCGGGCTTGGGTGGCCGCCCCGGCCGGCGGTGCGGATAGGTCCATTTCCGCTTCACCAGTCTGGCGTGCCAGCGCAGGACGTGCGCGGGCTGACCAGGAGTTTCAGGCCGAGGCGCTCACGCTTCCTCAGCAGGCGAACGAGCGCGGTGATCACGGCACGGTCGCCGAGTTCGAAAGCCGGCTTCGGCCTGCCGCGCTCCAAAACACTCAGCTGATGGCGCAGCACCAGGATCTCGACATCCTTGGCCGCGGAGGACCGCGCCAGTAGGCGCAGCCAGCCGAGCAGGAGGCAGCCGAATCGGTAGACCAGACGGAACGTCACGATTCCCTAGCGTGCATCGACGGGCTCACGTACGTCCGCGACGTGATCCCATCGTGGCCCTGAAGTCGCAGTTCAGCACAGGTGACAGGGTTGTCGGCACCCTCAGGCTGACCAATTCACCTGCCTGGCTCGAATCTCGGTCAGAGCGAAGACCAACACCAACCCAGCTGAGTAGGAGGTTGTGATCGAATCTCGTATCGACTGCGACGCATGCGCAAACCTGAAGAGGGCTTCGACGACCGCGACCAGCTTCGGCTGGCCGTCGCCGCCCCTTAACCGCGCGACAACGCCGCAGTTGGTGACAGCGGTCGGCTCTGATCGGCTGCGGCCGTGCGCAGTGCCGCGAGGCCCCGGGCTATCACGGGGTGATTCTCGCTGCCGCGCCGCACGCAGGCGACGAACCGCCGTACCGGGGCGGGCGCGCCTCGCAGCGGCACCCGCACCAGCTCCGACGGCACGGGCGCAAGGCGCGGTACCAGTGCGATTCCGAAGCCGTGGGCGACCAGCGCGGCCACGGCGTACCAGTCCACCGCGGCATGCGCCGTCCGTGGTGTGAACCCGGCCGCCGCGCCCGCCGCCGTCAGCAGTTGTTCCTGATCGAGGGGATCGCCGGCTTTGACCCAGGTCTCCTCGGCGGCCGCGGCCAGGTCGATGCCGTCCGTGCGCGCCGCGAAGGGGTGCCCGGGTGGCACCAGTACATCAAGTGGCTCCTCCAGCAACGGTAGTTGAGTAAAGCGTGCATCGTCTTGTGCTGGGCCGCCGGGCGCCGGGATCGCCACCGCGATGTCCGCGCCTTCCATCATCAGCAGGTCGTACCGGTTCTCGCCGTGGTCCTCACCGATCTCCACCGTTATCCGCGGGTGTTCGTCGAGGAGGCGCTGGGCCGCGGGGGCTATCAATGCCGCGATGGCCGTGGCTGCCCCGGTGAACCGCAGCCGCCCTGCTTCTTCGTTGCCGTAGGTCGCCAGCTCGGCCCTCGCCTGCTCCCAGCGTGCGAACAGTGCGTCGGCGTGCCGGATCAGGGCCAGCGCCGCGGGTGTGAGCCGGACCCGTCGCCCGTCCGGTTCCAGCAGTTCGACGCCTACTTGGGCCGCGAGTTGTCGCAGTTGCTGGGAGGCGGTGGAGGGGGTGATGTGCAGCGCGCGGGCGGTCGCGGTGACCGTGCCCTGTTCGTGCAGGACGCGCAGGGTCTGCAGCCGGGGATCGATCATGCAGCCATCCAACCATTCGACACGGCCACACGGTTCCAGGCGGAAACAATCGATGGACGCACACGCTCGCAGCCGCTGAGACTGCCTGCATGGCCGTCTCCGAACTCCTCAACGATGCCTTCCTGCCGGGCCTGTGGGCCGGGTATGCGCTGGCCGTGCCCGTCGGCGCGCTCGCCGTGCTCCTGGTGGGCCTGACCGCGCGGACCTCGCTGAGGGTAGGCACCTCGGCGGCGCTCGGCGTGGCGACGGCCGACGGTCTTTACGCGGCGCTCGCCGTACTCGGCGGGACTGCCCTCTCCCGGATCGTTCAGCCCGTGGCGGGTCCGCTTCGCTGGGTCGCCGCTACGGTCCTGCTGGGCCTCGCGGCACGGACGGCACTCACCGCGGTGCGTGAACGGGGCGCGATCCCGGACGCTGCGTCGCCGCCGTCCGCCCTGGGCCGGCCGGGACGTGCCTATCTCGGCTTCCTCGGTCTGACCTTGCTCAACCCCTGGACCATCATCTACTTCTCGGCCCTCGTACTGGCCGGGCCCGCGCGCGGGGATGGCGGCGGACCAGCCCGCGTCGCGTTCGTCGCGGCCGTGATCGCCGCCTCCGCGAGCTGGCAGTTGCTCCTGGCCACGGGTGGAGCCGTGCTGGGCAGGGCACTGACCGGCCCTCGGGGGCGGCTCGTCACCGCAGTGACGTCGAGCGCGGTGATCGGAGCTCTCGCGGTGAGCCTGGTACTCCCGCCGTGACTATCACGGTCGGCCGTCCGCGACGGCCGACAGAGTGGAGCCGCCTCCCGAAAGGCCGATGCCGACCCGATCCCGCAAGAACCAATCATGACAGCGACGACCAACCGGACGACCTACCAATGGAGAACGTCATGTCGAACCCAGAGCACTTCACGTACCCGGCGCCCCGCTACCTGGGCGCCGAGGGCGAAGTGAACGCGTCCTTCCGCTCGGCCGACACGCCGCCGGAGGTCTCCTCACCCGGCGGCGCCACCCACTACCTCGCCACGCAGGAGTCGACCGGCGGTGAATTCGGTCTGTTCAAAGGTGAGTTGGGCCCAAGATCCGCCGGTGCCAGGACTCACTTCCACCGGGCGATGTCGGAGTCCTTCTACGTCCTCTCGGGTGAACTGGAGCTCTACAACGGCGAGAAGTGGGTCACCGGCCGTGCGGGCGACTTCCTCTACGTCCCGGTCGGCGGTCTGCACGCCTTCAAGAACGTGACCGACGAGCCCACGTCCATGCTCATGCTCTTCTCGCCGGGCGGCCCGCGCGAGGAATACTTCGAGCGGGTCGCTGAGATGTCGCAGCGCGGCCCCGAGGAACTCAAGGAGTTCCGCATCCGCCACGACAGCTACTTCGTGGCGGACTTCGAGCCCTTCGCCGATTAGTGCTCCAGCAGGATTCTGCTGTCTGACCTGCGAGTTTCGCTGGGCGGCTGGAGTGTAGCGGGTCGCGGAGTGGCGAGGGACAGTCTCCGTGACACCGCCCCTCAAACGCGCGACAACGCCGCAGATAGTGACAGCGACGGGCGACTGCTTGGCGTCGCCGGCGCCAGTTCGGCCAGCTCCTCGTGTGACGCCGGCCTCGGTGTCCGCGCAAGTGCGGGGGTCGCGGACGACAAGCTGCCAGGAGTCGCCGAACTTCCGCCACTGTGAGCTCGATGGCCCCAGCTGCGTCACTGGTTCCGCCCCTTTTTCCTGGCCTGGTGTGTCGTGGCCGTCAGGAAGGCGTGCGCGAGCATGGCGAGGGTGATGTGCCGGTACCAGCCCACGTAACGGCGGACTTCGTACTGACCCAGACCGCACTCGTTCTTCGCAGCCTGGTCGGGTAGCGGGGACGCATTACTGCGTCCCCGCCCCTCAGAACCGTGCGGGCCCGTTGTCCGAGCACACGGCTCAAGCAAGCCCTGTTGGCTCGCAGGCTGGCAGAGGTGCCGGCTTGTGCTTGCGACGTCGTTCGGCCCAGCAGTCGGCGAGGGCGGGGTCGTCCACGGATGCCGAGCCCTTGACCATCTGATGCCGAACGATCTTCGTCCAGGAGAACTTGGCGAGGTAGCGGCCGCTGTCGCGGTCGCCGAAGACCCACCTGTCCCGCCTGGCCCTGTTGAACGCGCCGAAGTAGCGGGCCACGACCCAGTGCTTCGGCTTGTTCGGGTGCGTGTGGGTCGCCCACTTGTAGAGGAGCTTCCACACGTAGGCGTCCAGCGTGTGGAACACGCGGCTGGACACCGCACTCCGGTAGTAGGCCGCCCAGCCCCGGATGATCGGGTTGAGTTTGTGGATCACCGCCTGGGCGTTGGCCCCTCGCAGGGCGTCAACCTCGGCGGCCAGCCTCTTCCGGATCCGTCGCACGGCTGCCGTGCTCGGCTTGATCAGCAGCACCGTCCCGCCGCGGTAGCGGCGGATGTTGAAGCCCAGGAAGTCACAGCCTTCGGCGAGGTGGACGATGCTCGTCTTGTCCTCGTTGAAGACCAGCCCCCTGGGTCTCAGCCAGGTGCCCAGTTGCGCCTGGACCTGTTTGGCCTCGGCCCTGGAGTGGGCGAAGGCGAGCAGGTCGTCGGCGTATCTGATCAGTACCGGGGAGCCCGGAACGGTTTCACCGGCGTGTGTCCCGCCGGTGTAGTAGCGGACTCCGGCAGCCTTCTCCATCCCGTGAAGGGCGATGTTGGGCAGGAGGGGGCTGATCACGCGGCCTTGAGGAGTTCCCTCTTCGGTGGCGGTGAAGCACTCCTCCTCGATGACCCCGGCCGTCAGCCAGCGGGCGACCATTCCCTGGGCAGGGAACGTTCCCAGCATCTTGATGAGGTGCTCGTGATCGATGCGGTCGAATGCCGCCGCCAGGTCTGCGTCCAGGACCCACTGCCGCTTCGGGTTCTTCCCGTGCGCGACGGTGAAGATCGCCTGGATCACGTCCTGGCAGCCCCGGCCCGGTCCGCGGTCGTCTCACTGCTGCTCGCCGCTTTCACCGACACCGCCCCCGAGCGGATCTCCGTCGCCAGCGCCCTTGCCGACCGCATCCGTGCCTATGTGCTGGCCAACCTCGACGACGACCTGCTCTGTGCCGAGCAGGTCGCACGTCGGCACCAGATCTCCGTCTGACACCTCCACTCACTCTTCCAGGGCGATGACCTGACCTTCGCCGCCTGGGTCCGGCATGAACGTCTGCTGCGGGTTCGCCGCGACCTGCTCGACCCTGCCTTCGCAAACTGCTCCACATCCGCGATCGCGTCACGGTGGGGAGTACTCGATACCAAACACCTCGGCAGGGCACTGAAACGCAAGTTCGGCGAAACCGTCAGCGACCTACGCCGCAGCCAAGAGGACGGCTGAGGTGCCGTGCGGGCCGCTCCCTGCATGATGCCGACACAGGCGCTCGATCTCGTCGTACTGGGCGACCAGCCCGGGGGACCGCCAGAATCTTGAAGGTGTCGTCCTTTCGGCGCTGACCAGCGGGAATCGGCTTGTGCCGCCCTTTGACCTGGAAGGACGGGCGCTTCCGGAGCTTTCACGTTGCTGTTCGTTTGCGTGGTCGATTCTCCCCAGCCGCTCCCCAATGGGGCTTAGTTCTCCCCAGGTTCTCCCCAGCTGAGGCTGCCTGGGAGGGCGGGTCGCTGCCAGCCAGGAGCCCGATCCAGGTGTCGGGACGTGCTACGCAACGTTATTGGAAGTGAGTCAGAGCAGCGAGGGTGTTCGGTTTCGTGGACGAAGACTGCATCAACGAATCGGATTCTTCTCCTCAGCCCTGTTCCGTTGAGATCACCATCCCTGGCCCGGGAAGCGGGCTGGTCGGGCCGTCGTCTGTGCCACCGTTGCACCTGTCGATGACCGGCGGCGCAAAGGGGAGATGGCGTGCGACTGTCGCGGGAGGTCACGGGGTGGGCGTTCAATGCCGATGTGAAGGGGGTCCGACACGCCGGTCTGGCCGTCGGACCGTCCAGCATCAGCCCGTTCACCACTGGAGGCGGCGCGGGGCGGGAGGCAGCCTGCTTGCCCGTGCGTACGCTAGGGGCCTCCCAGCGCTCCTCTCACTGGACGAATTGCCGTTCAGTCAACCTGTCTCTCCCCGGTGGTGTGTCACGCAGGGCGAAGGAGATGCGCTGTCCGTTCTCGGCCCTGACGGTACGCCCTTCGTGCACGACCTCAACCTGGAAGTGCCGCCAGGGTGGCGGGAGGCGGCAGACGTCTCGGGCTCGGTCATGCTGGTCGTGTCCCACGTGCTGCCTGCCACAGACGATCCGCTCGGCGCGCTGGCCTTCGAAACTCGGCGAGGGATGGTATGCGCTGGCGCAGTGCGCTTCGGCGAGCTTGCTTGCGAGGAGCACGGCCAACCGACAGTCACGTTCGTCATCGACCCCGTCGGCGTACTCATGGAGCTGGCACATTACGTCTGCGATCGGATCATGTCGTTGGACGAGGCGGGAAGAGGCACGCGAGACGCTGACGCAGATAGCCACCGAGTACCGATTGAGCCCGGCCTGGACGTTCAAGGTCGCCCGGATGCTCCGGCTCGCCCTGGCCGTGCGCGAGGCCGAGGGGGGTCCAGCAGCTGCCCGAGGGCATGCTGCGAGACCTGCCGGCCAACGGGGACGCGGTCCGCTCGGTCCTGCTGTGGTCCGGGTTCCTCCAAGAGGCCCCAGAGCCGATGCGGTTCATGCAGAAGGACCAGCCGACCCGCACCCCCTACATCACCACTCCGGCTCCGCCGCGGCTGCCGCGCCAGTGCCGCGACTGCCATGCGTGGATGCCTTCCGATGGATGCGCCGGGTTCCGCTGCGACCCGTGCCGACACTGGCGGGAAAGTCTGGAGCGGGGCCGATGCTGTCGCTGCGGCCGCGACAAGCTGCCGCAGCGCGACGGCCGTTGCCGCGGCTGCCACCCCTACCGGCTCCTCGACGAGGTGCCCCCCGCCACGCAGCTAGCGTTCGCTCTGCCGACGGGCAAGGTCTTCCCGTTCGTGGCGTTCCCGGTCGACGCTGAGAAGGCCCCGGATCACGGAAAAGAGCGGCCCGCGATGCACACCATCCGCGGCCAGGAACCGCTGTTCACGCTCCGGCGGGACTGGGCGCCAGTCCTGGCCATGCTGCGGAGCATGCCTCCGGGCGAGCCACCGCTGACCAACTCCGCACGGAGCCTGGTCGAAGAGTTCACTAGGTTCCGAGCAGGGCAGTGTCCCAAATACCGCAAGAACATCAGCACACTCACGATTCTCATGTACTGGCTCGGCGCCGAGACGGCCATCTTCGAACGTGACGTGTATGACCTGACCCAGCTCGACGAGCATCTCGCTGCCAAGCCCGTCTGCCAGTTCCTGCGCGCCCGCGGCCTGCTGGTGGAGGACCCCGGTCTGCACCGGAACGCGGATCTGGCGTGGATCGAGTCGGCTCTTGCCGCGCTGCCGGAACCATTCGCGAGCGAGGTGGCCACCTGGGTCAAGGTCATACGCGAGCAAGGCCGACGCGAAGGCGAGCCTCGCGGGTACGACGGCATCCGCCACTACCTCTGGGCGCTCCAGCCCACCCTCACCGCCTGGACCACGACGGCCAGCGTGACCTCGCTGAGGGAAATTACCACCGACCAGGTCGAGAGCGCCCTGGAGGGCCTTACCGGCTACACCCGACAACGACTGGCTACGGCCCTGCGCAGCCTGTTCCGCGCGCTCAAGCGCGAGCGAGTGATCTTCCGCAATCCTGCCCGGAACCTGCCGGTCGGCACCCTCAAGACCATCCCCAAGTCCGTTCCCTCCGACCTCTTGACGGGGCTGCTCGACCAGGCCGGGACACCGCTCGGCTGCCTCATCATTGCCTTGGTCGCCATCCACGCACTGCCCGGACACGAGATCCGATCCGTGCACACGACGGGCCTAGACCTCTCGCGGGGCACCCTCGAAGTGAGGCGCGGTCTGCTGCGGCACACCCTCTACCTGGAGGAGCTGACCCACCAACTCGCCATTGACTGGACGGCCTACCGCCACCAGCGCTGGCCCGCTTCGACCAACCCACACTTACTGGTCAGCCAGGTAAGTGCGGTCGACACCGACCATCCGGCCGTCAGCATGGGCCTTCTGAGCGGCGCTCTTCCCCGGGGGCTGACGCTGAGCGGGTTGCGACAGGACCGCATCCTCGACGAGGCGTCCGAAAGCGCCGACCCCCTCAGACTGATGCGTCTGTTCGGTGTCACCGAACAGACGGCCATGCGCTACATCACCGCGGCCCACCCCGAGCGCACCGCGAAGTTGCCTCGGTGACGGTGGCCGAGGCGAAGTCTGCGAGCGACTACGGCTGACGGAGCTACCGGACCACACGCGGACGTTGATTCGGTATCCGCTCCATGCCTGCGACCACATCATGCACACGACGGAACGTCGGGCCGAAACGTGAACACGCACACCGACGGGCGACACCAGACCATCCAGAAACGAACTCAGCGCCCTCTGAGACCGTGTGGCCTTCGGCGAGTTCCTCGACGATCTGATCCTGCATGGCCTCGACTCGGAGGAGCTCGATGCGGAGAAGACGTCTGCACGACGCGGCGCGGCCCGGTCTTCGTGATCCCCTGTCACCCCTCGCGTACCGTCACTATCTTTGTCCCCATGGTCGAGGCTGACGGGGCGAGTTCACGGTTGATCGGCGGACGATACGCACTCGGGGAAGTGCTGGGCCGCGGCGGGATGGGCATCGTGAGAGCGGCGCAGGACCAGGTCTTGAGGCGCACGGTCGCCGTCAAACAGCTCGTGGCTCCCCTTGGGCTGGAGCCGACTGACGAACACGCCCTCACCGTACGGTTTTTGAGAGAGGCTCGGTCCGCCGCCTCCCTCGATCACCCGTCCATCGTCTCCGTCTACGACGTCGTGGAGGACACCGAAGGGACCTGGATGGTCATGCAGTTCGTCAAGGGCCGCTCCCTCCACACCGTGCTTCAGCAAGAGGGCGCCCTGCCCGTCGGTCGAGTGGCCGAGATCGGCCTCGCACTGCTTAGTGCGCTGGGCTGCGCCCATGGTGAGGGGATCATCCACCGGGACCTCAAGCCGGGAAATGTCCTGGTGGCCGACGACGGTCGGACCCTCCTCACCGACTTCGGCATCGCCGCGGCCTTGGACGCCACAGCCCTCACCCGGACCGGCCAGGTCATCGGCACCCCGGGATTCATAGCCCCGGAGCGGGTCATGGGCGCGCAGGGCGGCCCCTTATCGGACCTGTGGTCCCTGGGTGTAACCCTGTATGCGGGTGTGGAAGGGCACTCCGCACACGGCGAGCCCCCGCAGCGCGCGGGCATGCTGGAACCAGTCCTCAAAGGACTCATGCAGCAGGACCCGAACGAGCGCTGGACCTCCCCACAGGCGCGTGCCTATCTCGAATCCCTCACCGATACCGACTCTGGAAGCATGCTCCCTGCCACCAGGCGGCAGACCGGCGCGTCGGGCGAACCGGTCCGAAACAAGCCCGTCTCGGCGCAAGAGCCACAACCCCCAAGCGAAGCCTCACGAGACACGCCACGAAGCACGTCGAAAACCGCTCGCCCTGTGGTCCTCTCATCAGTCATCGCCGTTCTCGCGCTCGCCCTAGGCACCAGCCTTCTGATGAACCTGCGGGACGACGGAGGGTCCTCGAGTGACAAGCCGACCACACCGAAGTCCGTGGCAGTACCAGACCTCTGCGAACCCCTCTGGAAGAACCCCAACATGAAGGACTGGGTCCCGCACGCGCGGAAAGTACCGACCGCAACACTCCCCAGCGGGAAACAGTCCAGCAGGACCTGCCAATTCATGGGCAAGGTCAACGACTACGATCACGACCTCACCGTTTCCGTCGTCGGTTACCAGGACACCAAGACCGCAAGCGCTCGACTGATGTCAAAGGTGCGCGCTGCCAAGGCAGAAAAGACCTATACCGACGAAGACCACGGTGCGCAGGGCCCAAAGGGCTTGGGGAAGGAGGCCTACTACAACTACGACGAGCAGGCATTGGTCCTCTTCCGAGTCGGCCCATACGTGGCCAAGGTTACTTACGACGACGACACGTCGTCCCCCTATCTCTACGCGGAGGAAATCGCGCCCTGGGTGTACAGGCAGTTGGAGGACGCTACAGCCGGCAGCAATTGACGGGTGCGCGGCGCGAGCCGGCGTTCACGCACCCGCCGGGAGTTCCCGCACCAATTGCGTCGTCAACAGTTCACCGGCGCGGTCGGCCAGGACGGCCATCTCAGTGGACGTTAAGTCCCGTCACCGGAGCTGTCGTCGTAGGGACCAACAACCAGCGCACCGCCCGCTACGGGAAGGGCACCCGGTACCGGGTCGCCGGGATCCCCGGCGTCCGGAACATGTCGTTCGACACGCTGGAGGACGCCAAGGCGTGGCTGCGTAGGGCCGGAACCGACAGCGAGCGCGGCGAGTTCGTCGACCCGCGCGACGGCTCGATCATGCTGGCGGACTACGTGACCCGCTTCTGGAAGGAGGGTGTGCGGGCGCCCCTGGCACGATCAAGCGCGTCGACGAGCGCGTCCGCCTCCACATCCTTCCGCACCTCGGCACGGTGGGCCTGAGGGACATCTCGGCGGCCGTCCTGCGCAGCTACATCGCCACGCTCGAAGTCGAATGCGCGCCGCGCTACGCCCGCCAGATCCTGACCACCCTCTCGAACGTCTTCGAGACGGCCATCGATGACAAGCGCCTGGTACGCAACCCGATGCGCGCCAAGTCGGTGCGCTGGCCGAAGGCTCCGGAGGACCAGCGGGAGGCATGGCCGCTGGAGACCGCGCAGCGCATGCGGGACGCGATCAAAGCGCGCTACCGCATCGCGGTCGTGGTCGCCCTTGGGTGCGGGCTGCGGCAGGGGGAGGTCTTCGGCCTCTCGCCGGAGGACGTCGACTTCCAGCGCGGCGTCATCCGCGTGCGCAGACAGGTCCAACTACTCAATGGTCGCTTGTACTTCGCCCTGCCCAAGGGCGGGAAGACGCGCATCGTCGACATGCCGAGGTCGGTCGGGGCCGAGCTGGCAGCACACTTCCTTCAGTACCCGGCGGTCGAGGTCGAACTGCCGTGGGGCGGGCCGGAGCCGGAGCGGGAGAAGCGGACGTTCCCACTCGCGCTGACGACGACGTACGGCAACGCACTGAGGGCGAACATCTTCAACGACGAGGTCTGGAAGCCCGCCCTCGCCGCGGCCGGGGTCATCCCGATGCGGCAGAAGGGCCAGCGCTGGAAGGCATCCCGCAAGGACGGCTTCCACGTGCTCCGGCACACCTTCGCCTCGGTCATCCTCGAAGCGGGTGAATCCGTCGTCACACTGGCCCGTTGGCTCGGCCACTCCAGCCCGACGATCACGCTCGACCACTACGCGCACTTCATGCCGGAGGCTGGCGGGAAGGGGCGGGCGGCTGTCGATGCGTTGCTCGGGGTGGTTCCTGAGTACGTACCAGAGGGCTTTGTGAGCGTGTGAGGGGGAACAGGTGGCACAGCGCACGCTGTGCCACCCGTTTTGCTGCACCTGAGCGAGCTCGGGATTCACCAACTTGCCCACAAGAGGCACTGCTCGCTGATGACGCCGAGGCCGTGCGACGTCGTGCCGCGACCAACCCCGCCATCGCGGATCTTTCCGGTCACCGCGGGCAGCCCGATCCGCGGCACGATCTGCTTGGCCTGCATCGGCTTCGCGGCGTCGGTAAGGACCTCGATGATGTCCCGGTAGACATCCGGCAGCACCGCAGCCGACAGCCCCTGGCGCCAAGCGGCACCGTGATCGCCCCGACCACCCGCACCCCGGGGTGCACCGGGTTCTCCGGCTCCGCGCCGCCGGCCACCGTGCGGTCGCTCCGGACCCGCCCAGATCCATGATCACCTCGGCCACCGTCTCCCGGGCGATCCGCAGCCGCGACCATGCCTCCCGCTCGTCCTCCAGACGGGCCGTCAGCCGGGCGAGCTCCGCTTCGAGCGCCTCCACCCGGGCCC
>NZ_JBICXM010000001.1:895571-959735 GCF_043200235.1 Streptomyces sp. NPDC048441 | reverse complement strand
CTAGGGCGCTTCTGATGGATCTCCGTGGGAGAAGGAGCGGCGTTCGGTGCGTGCGCTCGGCGTGCGGTGTGAAGGGTCATGTGGCGGAGCCACCTGTCCCTTTGCGCCGTGCGTTGAGGGTGCGTGCCGGGCGTCGCGACGCCGCGGAGATCCGTCAGAAGCGCCCTAGGCGCAGGCCCGGCAGCGGCCCGGCTCCGGGGCGCGGAAGGCGCGGTCGCAGTGGTCGCAGTTCTGGAGGGGGTCGGGGCGGTGCCCTGCGGGCGGCGCGGCCGGGAGTGGTGGCGGCAGCAGCGCGGTGAGGCGGTGCGCGAGCAAGGCCGCCGGTCGGTGGATCGGCTCGGCGGGCAGGTCGGCGGTGAGGGTACGGCGTACGGCTTCCGGGGCGATGTCACGCTCCAGCCAGGCGGCGACGGCCGGGGCGAGGCGGCGGATGTCGCGTTCGGCGAGCAGAAGGCGGGGGTCTTGGCGGCGCAGGTCGGCGAGGAGGGTCGTCGCGGTGCGGTGACAGTCGAGGTCGGGGGTGTTGGGGGTGGGGAGTGGCGGGGCGGTGAGAGTAGTGGAGGTCGCGGGTGCGGGCTCTGCGGCTTCGGGGGCGGGGCGGGGGCTCTGGACTGAACTGGCCCTCATCGCAGGCGGGTTGTTGTACGAGACCGTGCGGGTGATGACCCGGCCGGACGGCAGGCGTTCGCGGGTCCGGGTGAGGTAGCCGTGGCGTTCGAGCTCGCGCAAGGCGGCGGCGATACGGACTTCGCCTTCCGGGAAGCGGTCCGCGAGGCACTTGATCGTGACCTTGGCGCCGACGGGGAGCGACTGGATATGGGTCGCGAGGCCGATGGCCGTGAGGGAGAGTTCGCGGTGCTGCGCCAGGTGGTTTCCGACCACGGTGAAACGGTCGGGGTGGCGTCGGTTGATGTGCCGGATACCGCTGGTGGGAACCGGGGACGACGCGCACGGGGGCGCGTTAAGCTGCTGATCAGCCATCGGGAAGGTCTCGCTTCCTCGGTGGTCAGGCCCTCGCACTGGGATTGGCGTCCCGGCGGGGGCCGTCGCATGTCTTGGGTTGTTTGTCGGGGCCGAGCTTGCACCGTGAAACGGCATATGCGCCAGCCGAGTTGGGGTGGATCACTCTTGTGGGTGAGCGGACGCACCTTGGCGGACGGGGGCTGGGGGCGGTGGGGTGGGTTCTCTCCCTGAGGCCTTTGGTTTTGATGTCGGGCGGTGCCGGGTCCTGGGTGACCGGGTCGTGGAAACCTCGATGCGGTGATGTCGCTGGTTGCGGCCAACTGTCCTGGCATTGTCCCGAGTTGTCCCGGCTGTCCCGGGTGACGGCTGGGTACTAGTGCGCGTTGGGCAAGCACGGTACGTCGGAGGTGGCGCGCATGAGCACGGACAGCGGCAACGGCAGTACGGAACCCGCGGAGGCGGCGGAAGAACCCGGCTGGGACGTCGACCCGGAGGACGAGATCGCCTCGGTGGTCGAGGCGCTCGGGCATCAACAGAAGCGGTGGCGGGAGGCTGCCGGGCTGAGTGCGCCTGAGTTCGCCGACGCCATTGGGTACGGCGAGGACCTGGTGCGGAAGGTGGAGCGCGGGGCGCGGATTCCGCGGCCGGAGTACCTGGACCGGGCGGATGAGGTGCTGGGTGCGAGGGGGTTCATCTCTGCGATGAAGGAGGAGATGGCCAAGGCTCGATACCCAAAGAAGGTACGGGAGTTGGCGAAGCTGGAGGAGCGGGCGGTCGAGGTCCTGCTGTACAGCAACCACGTTCTGCATGGGCTGCTTCAGACGGAGGAGTACATGCGGGCACTGTTCAGCATGAGGCTGCCCGCGCAACCGGAAGACGTGGTGGAGCGGGGCGTGGCCGGGCGCTTGAGTCGGCAGGCCATCTTGGGCCGTGCGCCCGCTCCTGCTCTCAGCTTCATCCTGGAGGAGGTGATACTGCGGCGCCCGCTCGGGGGCAGAATGGTATGGCGCCGCCAGCTCGAACGCCTCCTGGAAGTCGGGAAGTTGCGGAACGTCGCACTCCAGGTGATGCCGACCGACCGCGAGGAGCACGCCGGAATGGGCGGCTTGATCGAGGTGTTGAAGTTCGAGGACGGGACGGCGGTGGGACGGTCCGATGGCGCGTTCAACGGACGTCCGGTCTCCGGCCCGAAACAGCTCCGTATCCTTGAATTGCGGTATGGCATGATCCGGACCCAGGCTCTCCCGCCAGGGGAGTCACTGGCCTTCATCGAGCAAGTGCTGGGAGAGACATGACCCTCAAGCCCACTGCCGGGGACGCCTCCGAGCTGGAGTGGTTCAAAAGCAGCTACAGCAGCAGCGACGACGTGAACGACTGCGTCGAGGTGGCATGGCGCAAGAGCAGCTACAGCAGCAGCAACGAACCCGGCGACTGCGTCGAGATCGCCACCACCCCCGGCACGATCCACGTCCGCGATTCCAAGAACACCCGGGGACCCCAGCTCGCGTTCCCCACCACCGCATGGGCCAACTTCGTGACGTACGCCTCCGAGCTCTGAGCCCTCAACCACACGCGCCCCGCGCCCGGTTGACTCCGGGAACGGGGCGCGGGCGCCGTTGTCAGAAGAAGCGGCGGCTACAGCACCGGCAGGTTCTTCCGCAGCTCAAAGGCCGTCACCTCTGACCTGTACTCCTCCCACTCCTGCTTCTTGTTCCGGAGGAAGAAGTCGTACACGTGCTCACCCAGGGTCTCGGCCACGAGCTCGCTGCGCTCCATCAGCGCGATCGCCTCGCCGAGATTCTGCGGCAGCGGCTCGATGCCCATCGCTCGGCGTTCGGCGTCGCTCAGGGCCCATACGTCGTCGTCGGCGCCCGGCGGCAGCTCGTAGCCCTCCTCGATGCCCTTGAGGCCCGCGGCGAGCAGCACGGCGTACGTCAGGTACGGGTTCGCGCCCGAGTCGATCGAGCGGACCTCGACCCGTGCCGAGCCGGTCTTGCCGGGCTTGTACATCGGGACGCGGATCAGCGCGGAGCGGTTGTTGTGGCCCCAGCAGATGTACGAGGGTGCCTCGCCCCCCGCGCCCGCCGTGCGCTCCGAGCCGCCCCAGATGCGCTTGTAGGAGTTCACCCACTGGTTGGTGACCGCGGAGATCTCGGCGGCGTGCTTCAGGAGGCCCGCGATGAAGGAGCGGCCGACCTTGGAGAGCTGGTACTCGGAGCCGGACTCGTAGAACGCGTTGCGGTCGCCCTCGAAGAGGGAGAGGTGCGTGTGCATACCCGAGCCGGGGTGCTCGGAGAACGGCTTCGGCATGAAGGTCGCGTTGACCCCCTGCTCGAGCGCTACCTGCTTCATGACCAGGCGGAACGTCATGATGTTGTCGGCCGTGGAGAGCGCGTCCGCGTAACGGAGGTCGATCTCCTGCTGGCCCGGCGCACCCTCGTGGTGGCTGAACTCCACCGAGATGCCCATGGATTCCAGCATCGTGATGGCCTGGCGGCGGAAGTCCATGCCCACGTTCTGCGGGGTGTGGTCGAAGTAGCCGGAGTTGTCGGCGGGGGTGGGCCGCGTCCCGTCCAGCGGCTTGTCCTTCAGGAGGAAGAACTCGATCTCGGGGTGGGTGTAGAAGGTGAAGCCGAGGTCGGAGGTCTTCGCCAGGGCCCGCTTCAGGACGTACCGCGGGTCCGCAAAGGACGGGGAGCCGTCCGGCATCAGGATGTCGCAGAACATCCGGGCCGTGCCGGGGGCCTCCGCGCGCCAGGGCAGCACCTGGAAGGTCGACGGGTCCGGCTTGGCGATCATGTCCGACTCGTACACCCGGGCGAATCCCTCGATCGCCGAGCCGTCGAAGCCGATGCCTTCGTCGAAGGCCTGCTCCAGTTCGGCGGGAGCGACCGCGACCGATTTCAGGAAGCCGAGGACATCCGTGAACCACAGGCGTACGAACCGGATGTCGCGCTCCTCCAGAGTCCGGAGCACGAATTCCTGCTGCTTATCCATCTTCCGATTCCACCCATCCTTGCTGGTCAGGCCGCCTGCGTCCGCGCTTTCTCTGCGCTGTGTTCGCGCCGCGTCCGCGCCTGAGGACACATCGGGGCACATGAGCATCCCACCACACGGTTTCGCGCACGTTGCGGGCCATGTGCCGCCCTATGCCCATAGTGCCTGCTGATCGGCGCGGCCGTAACAGCGGGCGTCTCAGACTGGCCCTACAGCCCGCCCCGCTCGCCCATTACGATCAGCGAACCGCTCCACCATGTTCCGCCACGCGCGTCCCACCTCTTTCTGCCGTTTCCGCCGTTTCCGCCGTTTCCGCGAAGGACACATCATGGGTTCCGCCAAGAACACGAGCTCCGCTTCCCGCAAGGCCCGGATAGAGGAGATGCGCCGGGCCGAGCGCTCACGCGACCGCCGGGGCCGCGTCATCACCATCACGCTGAGCGCCGTGGTCGTCGCGGCGCTGGCCGTGGGCGGTTTCGTCCTCTTCCAGAAGGCCGACGACTCCGACACGACGGCCTCCGACGGGAAGTCCGCGCCGACGTTCAAGACGACCGCGGACGGCGAGAAGGTCTGGGACGCGAAGAAGCTGGGCCGCACGCACGTCACCAAGGACGTCAGCTACGCGATGACCCCGCCGGTGGGCGGCGACCACGACCAGGTGTGGATGAACTGCAACGGCGACGTCTACAAGGACGAGCTCCCCGAGCGCAACGCCGTGCACTCCCTGGAGCACGGCGCGGTCTGGGTGACGTACAACGACAAGGCGAAGGCCGCCGACCTGAAGAAGCTCGAGCAGAAGGTCAAGCAGACGCCGTACTCGCTGATGAGCCCGGTCAAGGACCAGAAGGACCCGATCATGCTGTCGGCCTGGGGCCACCAGCGCACGGTGACCGGCGCGACCGACCCGAAGGTCGGCTCCTTCTTCTCGTCGTACGTGCAGGGCAAGCAGACCCCCGAGCCGGGAGCCGCCTGCACGAACGGCAAGTCTCAGTGAGGCGACGTACCTGTTGGGCGGTGGGAGCCGTCGCGACGGTGGTCGTCGCGGCCGGCGGGATCACGGTCGCCGTCGCCGCCTCGTCGGACGGTTCGTCCGCCACTTCCGTCCCGTCCACGAAATCGGCCGACGCGGGCTTCGCCAGGGACATGGCCACGCATCACCAGCAGGCCGTGGAGATGTCGTACATCGTGCGCGACCGTACGAAGGACGAGGAGATCCGGCGTCTCGCGTACGACATCGCCCAGACGCAGGCGAACCAGCGGGGCATGCTCCTCGGCTGGCTCGACCTGTGGGAGCTCCCGAAGGTGCCGGAGGGTGCTCCGATGGAGTGGATGGGGATGGGGGACGTGCCGCCGGGCAAGGACGGTGCGCTGATGCCGGGGATGGCGACGAACACGGAGCTCAAGGGGCTCGGGAAGCTGAGTGGGCGGGCTGCTGAGGTGCGGTATCTGCAGCTGATGACGGAGCACCACAAGGGTGGGGTCCATATGGCCGCGGGCTGTGTGGAGCGATGCGAGGTGGGGGCGGAGGTGCGGCTCGCGCGAGGGATGGTGGCTTCGCAGGAGTCGGAGATCGAGCTGATGGCGGGGTTGCTGAAGGCGCGGGGCGCGAAGGCGTGATTTCCCCGGCCCCGCCCCTTCCCGATGCAGCCGGGAAGGGTCGGGGTCGGGGTCGGGGTCGGGGTCGGGGTCGGGGTCGGGGTCGGGGTCGGGGTCGGGGTCGGGGTCGGGGTCGGGGAAAGAAACCCGCTCACGCCATCCGCAGCAACTCCTCCCGCAACAGCCGCCCCCGCAGCGGCGCCCCCGCCAGAAACCTCTCCACCTCCCCCACCGCGAACTCCCCCAGCCTGCGCACCTCGCTCCCCTGTGCCCCCGCGACATGCGGAGTGACGAGGACATTCGGCAGCACCAGCAACGGATGCCCCGCCGGCAGCGGCTCGGGATCCGTCACGTCCAGGAACGCGTCAAGGCGCCCCGCAGCACACTCCCGCGCCAGCGCCTCCGTATCGACGAGTGAGCCCCGCGCCGTGTTGATGAGGGTTCCCCCGTCGGGCATCAGCCGGAGCATCTCCTCGCTCACCATCCCCCGCGTCTCGGGGAGTTGGGGTGCGTGGACGCTGACGATCGAGCTGCGCCGGCACAGCTCCGGGAGCGGGACGAGCTCGACGCCGAGCCCGGCCGCCTCCTCCCCCGTGACGTACGGATCGGTGAGCAGCACCCGCCACCCCACGTCGGACGCGCGCAGCGAAGCGATCACGCCCCGGCCGATCCGCGACGCCCCGATGATCCCCACGGTCCGCCCGTCGGCGCCCGTCCGCTCGGTGAAGGGCGGCCACCCCTCGGCATAGGCCGCCGCGGTCGACAGCGCCCCCTTCGCCGCGAAGGTGATCGCGGCGAGCGTGTAGGCCACGACGGGCGCCGCGTTGGCGTCCGCCGCCGATGAGACCACCACGCCCCGGTCCCACAGCGCGTCCGTCACCACCGGCTTCACCGATCCGGCGGCATGGACGAGGGCCCGCAGCCGGGGCGCGTGCGCGAGGACCTCCGCCGTGACCGGCGGGCAGTTCCAGCCGGTGATCAGGATCTCCGCGTCGGAGAGCACCGCCCGCGCATCGGCTTCGGTCAGCGACCCGGTGAGCAGGACGGGCGCCAACCGCACGCTACGGGCGAGCCGTTCGCGGAGGTCGGGAGCGAACACCCGCTCCGCCACGTCCGGGCTCATGGCGAGTGCCGTGTTCGGCGGACTGATCTGTGGACCCTGCGGCTCTGCCTGGTCTGACTGGTCTGCCACGCGTGACCATCCCTCGTAGTAACCGGTTACCCAACAGCGTCTGGAGGCTAGGCCGAAGTCGGGACGGTGGTCAAGAGATCGCGGGGCCAAGGGGGTTGACCAAGGTTAGTAACCGCTTTAGATTCCGGTCACCTTGTTCCGACGACGGAGGGGCTGCCGTGTCAGCGGTGACGAAGGACCGGACGGAAACCGAGGCGGTGAAGCCGCCCGGCAAGCGCGGAAACCTGCCAAATGGCAACAAAACCAGGCGTGCTGAGCGATGGAAACGGTTTCGCTCCTCGCGGGTCCTGCTGCTGCTCATGGTGCCGGGAGTCGCGTACTTCCTGGTGTTCCACTACGGCGCGTTCATCGGCAACGCCGTCGCCTTCAAGGAGTACGTCCCCTTCGACGGCCTCTGGGCCAGCCCCTGGGTCGGCTTCGAGAACTTCGACCGGATGTTCGGCGACCCGGACTTCTGGCACGCGACCTGGAACACGCTCTTCCTCGCCGTGCTCCAACTGGTCTTCTTCTTCCCGGTCCCGCTCGGCCTCGCCCTGCTCCTGCACAGCCTGACGTCGGACCTGACGCGGCGCTTCGTGCAGTCGGTGGTCTATCTGCCGCACTTCCTGTCATGGGTCATCGTCGTCGCCCTGTTCCAGCAGGTGCTCGCCGACACCGGCCTTCTCAACTCCGTGCTCGGGCAGGCGGGTCTGCACTCCGTCGACATCATCGGCAACCCGGACGCCTACCCGGCGCTCGTCGTCGCGCAGGTCGTCTGGAAGGACGCGGGCTGGGGCACGATCATCTTCCTCGCCGCGCTGATGCAGGTGGACGAGCAGCAGTACGAGGCCGCCGCGATCGACGGGGCGGGCCCCTGGCGCCGCTTCTGGCACGTGACGCTGCCGTCCATCCGGCCGGTCGTCATCCTGCTCCTGATCATGCGGCTCGGCGACATCCTCTCGGTCGGCTTCGAACAGATGCTGCTGCAACGGCAGTCGGTCGGGCCCGAGGCCGGTGAGGTGCTCGACACCTTCGTCTTCTGGCAGGGCATCGTCGGCGGCGACACCGGATACGCCGCGGCAGCGGGCCTGTTCAAGGGCGTGGTCGGCGCGATTCTCGTCTTCGCGGCCAACAAGGTCGCCCATCGCCTCGGCGAGCAGGGGGTCTACAAATGAGCACGAGCACGAAAACCGCCGGGGCACGCCCCGTACGTCCCATACGTAATGCACGACCCGCACGCCCCGTCCGCCCCGTCCGCCCCGTCCGCCCCTCCTGGATGGAGAAGCCCAAGCCCGTCACCCAAGTGGCCAAGGCCCTGGCGATCGTCACCATCCTGGTCATGGTCTTCGTGCCGTTCCTCGTCATCATCTCGACGTCGTTCGCCTCGAACCGCGAGGTCATCGCCAACGGCGGCTGGGTCCTGTGGCCGACCCACCCGACCCTGCGGGCGTACGAGCAGGTCTTCGAGGGCGGCATCGTCACCAAGGCGCTCGGGGTCAGCGCCGGCATCACGATCATCGGCACCCTCGCCTCGCTCGCATGCACGACGTTCCTCGCCTACGCGCTGAGCCGCCCCAAGGTGTACGGCGGAAAGCCGATCCTGCTGATCGTCCTGTTCACCTTTCTCTTCCCGCCCGGCATGATCCCCGCGTTCCTGCTGGTCAAGGGCATGGGGATGCTGGAAAGCTACAGCTCCCTGGTCGTCCCCCTCCTCATCAACGTCTTCAATCTGGTCGTCCTGCGCGGCTTCTTCCAGGGCGTTCCCGAGGAGTTGTACGAGGCGGCGCGGCTCGACGGCGCGAACGACTGGCAGATCCTGTGGCGGGTCGTGCTCCCGCTCTCCAAGGCGGCCCTCGCGGTGGTCGGCCTCTTCTACGCGGTGAGTTACTGGAACGCCTGGTTCCATGCCTCGATCTATCTGGAGTCCGACCACTGGCCGCTCCAGCAGGTCCTTCGTACGTACGTCATGGGCGGCTCGCAGATCGCCGACACCGGACTGAGCGACGCCGCGAACGTCTCGGCCCCGCAGACGATGCAGATGGCCGTCCTGGTGATCGCCACCGTGCCGATCCTGATCGTCTACCCCTTCCTCCAGAAGTACTTCACCAAGGGCGTGCTCACGGGCGCCATCAAGAGCTGAGCCTCCTCTCCAGCACTCCGAAAGGTTGACACTGTGTCCGGTTCCTCGATGTCGCGCCGTACGCTGCTGCGCTCCATAGCCGTCGGCGGTGCCGCGGTCGCGGCGCCCTCCCTGCTCACCGCCTGCTCCACGGATTCGAGCGGCGGCGGTTCGGTCAGCAACGCCAACAAGAAGGCCACGCCCTGGCCGACGTACACCCCCGCCAAGGGCCCGACCCCCGACCTCGCGCCGACCACCGAAGGCGTGCAGCCCGGCTTCACCAAGTACCCCGAGAAGCTGATCCGGGCGACAGCCGAGAAGCCTGGCACCGGCAAGCAGAAGATCAAGGTCATGACCATCACCTACGGCACCCCGCCGAAGCCGGTCGGATCGAACAAGTTCTGGCAGGCGATGAACGAGGCCCTCGGTGTCGAGGTCGAGTTCTCGGTCGTGCCGGACGCGGACTTCCGCTCCAAGATGTCCACCCTGATGTCCGGCGACGACCTGCCCGACATGATCAACTTCGGTGGCGGTTACGTCCTGCCGCGCGAGTCGCAGTTCGTGAAGTCGCGGTGCGCGGACCTGTCGGAACACCTCTCCGGAGACGCAGTCAAGGACTACCCGAACCTCGCTAACATCCCTACGTACGCGTGGGAGGGCATGGGCCGCGTCTCCGGCCGCATCTACGGACTGCCGGTCGAGCGCGCCAAGGTGCACGGCGCGATGTTCATCAACCGCGACGCCTTCGACAAGGCGGGCTACAAGCCGGGCATGGCGGCTGCCGACTTCCAGACGATGGCGCGCGAGGCCTCGCAGAACAAGAAGTACGCACTCGGCGGTTCCTCGGTCGGCTTCTTCGGCTACCTCTACCACTCGATGTGGCACGGGGCGCCGAACCAGTGGCAGATCAAGAACGGCAAGGTCACCGACATGTACGGGACCGACGAGTTCAAGGCCGCGCTCGAGTACATGTCGAAGATGCGCAAGGCGGGCTCGTACAACTCCGACGCCACCTCGATCTCCCAGGTCGACCTGAAGACGCAGTTCTACAACGGCACGGTCCGCTCGATGACGGACGGCTGGGGCGCGGTCATCTCCAACGCGCAGGGCATCAAGGACGAGTTCACACTGGACGCGGCCGTTCCGTACGTGGTCGACGGCGCGACACCCGGCTACTACCAGAACCGCGGCTGTTTCGGCTACACCGTCATCAAGAAGGCCTCCAAGGACCGCGTCAAGCTGATGCTGCGGGTGCTTGACTGGCTGGCGTCCCCCTTCGGCTCCAAGGAGTACGAGCTGATGCACTCGGGCGTCGAGGGCACACACTTCGAGTACGACAAGAACGGCGACCCGATCCCCACCTCCCTCGGCCTGGTCGAGAACCGCACGAACCTCCCCTTCGCCTACCTCATGGACGCGCCGCAGCCGCTGTACTTCCCCGGCTTCGCCGATCTCACCAAGCGGTTGCACACGTGGGAGAAGGCGGTGGTGCCTCAGCTGGTCCGCGACGACCACTGGGGCCTGATGTCGGACACGTACAACCGGCAGGGCGCGTCCATGCAGCAGATCATCGAGGACGGCGTCACGGCGATCGTCTCCGGCCGCAAGAATCTGTCGGACTGGGACGCCGTCTACAAGAAGTGGCAGGCGCAGGGCGGCAACAAGTCGCACGAGGAGTTCGCGAAGGAGTACGAGGCCGCGCACTGACGCGGGGCGAGCGCGGGATGATGGTCCGGGGCGGGCTGCCGTGGGGGCAACCCCGCCCCGGATTCTGCTACTTGAGCACTTGAGGACTTGAGGAGACACAGTGGGTGAGCGGGTCACCATTCGCGATGTGGCGGCGCGGGCGGGCGTCTCTGTCGCGACCGTCTCGCGGGTCCTCGCGGGCAACTACCCGACGTCGACGGCGTCGCGCGGGAAGGTGCTGCGGGCCGTCAAGGACCTCGACTACGTCGCCAACGCGCACGCGCGCGCGTTGGCGGGCGCGGGCCGCAAGACGATCGCGGTGCTCATGTACGACGTGGTGAGCTCCTTCTACGCGCACGTCGCGCAGGGCGTGGAGATGGAGGCCGCCCAGCGCGGCAGGCTCACGCTGGTCTCGTCGACGAACAGCGATCCGGCGCGCGAGCTCGCGCTGGTGCAGATGATGCGCGAACAGGCCGCCGAGGCCGTGGTGCTGGTCGGCGGGGTCATCGAGGACGACGAGTACCGCGAGCGGATGGCGCGGTACGCGGAGGTGCTCGCGGCGGCGGGCTCCCGGCTCGTCCTGTGCGGGCGCCCGGCGCCCGCGCCTGATGTGCCCGCGCTGGTCGTCGAGTACGACAACGAGGCGGGCGCGTACGCGATCACGAGCCACCTGCTCGGGGCGGGCCACCGCAAGATAGCCATGATCGGCTACCAGCCCGGTCACACGACGGCCGAGGCCCGCATCGCCGGCTACCTCCGCGCGCTCTCCGACCACGGCATACCGCGCGAGGAAGCCATCCTGCACGGCATCGGCTTCGGGCAGAACCACGGGTATGAGGCGATCATGGACCTTCTTAAGAAGGCGGACGGCCGCCCGGACTTCACGGCGGTCTTCGCGGGCGACGACAGGGTGGCGGCGGCCTCCATGGTCGCCCTGCGTGAGCACGGTCTCCGGGTGCCGGACGACATCTCGGTGGTCGGCTACAACGACGACCCCGTGGCGGCGGACATCACCCCGGGCCTGACGACGGTGCACATCCCGGCAGAGGAAATGGGCCGCACGGCGGTACGCCTGGCCCTGGCGGGGGCGCCTCGATCGGGCCAGGAGAGGCATCTCCTGGGGACGCACATCGTGATCCGGGAGAGTGTTCGGGGGCTCCGGGAGGTCCGGGGCGTACGGGAGAGCCGTCCCGCCGGGTGACCGCCCTCACGGTGGCGTGGCCAGTACCGCCTCCGCCAAGCCTTCCGCGGCGTCCCGCATCAGCAAGTGGCCCGACGGTTCCGCCACGCGGAAGGTCGCGTCGAGCGAGGCCGCCAGGGCCCGCTGCCTGGTGAGCCACCCCCTCGCACCACCCCCCGAGTGCGCGGCAAGCACCGTCACGGGGAGCCCTCCGGGGAGGGGGAACTCCCGGCGGAGTTCGGCAAGTTCGACCGCCATGTCGCCGTACGTCGCATACTCAAGGAGCGAGCCCCGCAGTACACGGCTCGCCCCGTAGACCCGCCGCACCGCATCCGCCGATGGCGCCACACCCCCGCGCACCGCCACTCTCCGGAAGAGGGGCCCCACCGCCCGCGGCACCCCCGCCCCGCTCAGTACCGCTCCGCACACCCGGGCCGCCCTCACCCGCGCCCCGCGCGAAACCCGCGCCCTCGGTCTCTCCTCGACGCTGGAGTCGGCCAGGACCAGGCCCGACGTACGCGCCGGATACAGGCGGGCGAACGCCTCGCAGTGGAAGCCCGCGAGCGAGTGCCCGACCACGGTGGCCGGTCCGGGGAAGCCCAGTGCGTCCAGGATTCGCGCGATCCGCTCGGCCTCACCCGCGAGCGTGGGCGGAGGCATGCGCGCGTGCCCGCTCAGCCCCGCCCCCGGCCGGTCGAAGCACACCACCGTCCGCCGCGGGGCCAGCAGCTCCACCACCGCGTCCCAGTCGAACCACGCGAGCCCGAGCCCCGCGCTCAGGAGACACACCGGCCCGCTCCCCGTCACCTCCACGTGGTGCGGCACTCCCCCGATCCGTACGAAACTCATCCGCGCCGCAGCACCGCACGCGCGAGGAACCCCGTCCACACCGCGATGAGCATCACCTGGAGCCGCTGCCCCGCCCCCAACGCCCACGTGCCGTACCCCGCGTCGAAGGCGGCGATGGCGGCCAAGGTCCATGTGGTGGCGGCCAGTTCGAGGAGCACGAGGAGGAGGCCGGGCGGACTCGCGAGGGAGGGCAGGATCCCGTACCGTCGCGCGGCGAGCGTCAAGACCACCATCCCCACCAGCGCCCCCGTCGCCGCGACACTGCTGCTCACCACGTGCGCCGCGTGCGCCGCGGGCACGAGCCCCGCCCGCTCCCTGGCCGCACAGGCGGCGTCAGCGGTCGGCGCGCAGCTCATCGGCAGCCGGGAGTCGACCACAGTGGCCGCCCCGAACAGCGCGATCCCGGCCCACCCCACGACCGTGCCCCACCGGCGCGGCAGCCACAGCAGCGCGCCCACCGCGCCCGCCAGGATCAGCAGCCCGGCGATCAGGTCGGTCGTGCGGAACAGCATCCCGTACGGCTGGTCCTGGGCGGCGAGTTCACTCACGTACGAACTCAGCGTCGAGAGCCCCGTCCCGAGGACGGCTTCAAGGAGCCACGCGCTGTAGGCGACAGCGCCGAGTGTCAGCAGGAGCGGGACGGCGGCGGATCCGACGTCCGCGATTCCACTCCCGGTTGATCCGGTACATGCCGGTTTGTCCGTGATCGTCATGGGCTCATGATCAGTGGAGTACCCGGGGCCCGCATGTCGCCGAATACCCGGCGGGGGTAAGGTTCCGCTCATGGCGGCCACGAAGAGATCAGCGAACGGCAGGCAGCTCCTGCTGCTCGCCGCGCTGCTCTTCGGCATCGTGACGATGCATACGCTGGGCCATCCGACGGGCCACTCGCCGAGCCACGGAAGCGGGACCGAACAGGCCGGGCAATCCGAACGGGCCGAGCAATCCGAACAGGCCGTCGGCCAGCATGAGATGAGCGCGGGCGAGATGGCGTCGGGCAGGTCAGGGGACGCTTCGGCGCACATGCCCGAAGACGCCCCGCACACCCAGGCCCCGCCCCTCGTAGCCGCGTCCGCGCCCGCCGGGACGGGCGGCATGGATCCGCTGTCCGTGTGCCTCGCGGTCCTTGCCGCGTTCACCCTCGTACTGCTGCTGAGGGCTGGGCTGTTGCGGCCCGGTGGCTTCCTCTCCCCCGCGCGGCCGCTCTCCCGGCTGCTCGACGGGCTGCGGCCCAATCCGCCGCCGCCCCGCATACTCCTCTCCCAGTTGTCAGTGCTGCGCATTTAGGCCGACGCACCGGCTGTTTCGTGCTGCCCGCGTTCCGGTGTGGTCCTTGGTGGGAACCTCCGGGCGTCGAGCGGTGTATCAGAAGCAGCAGATGCGCCCATCTGCACGCACCACTACGACGAGGTGTACTCAGCCATGCGCGATCAACCCCTGCGCGCTCAACCCCTGCACACCCCTTCGCGCCGTGCCCTGCTCGGCGCCGCGACAGCCGTCGCCGGTTCGGGAATCCTGACGGCCTGTTCGAACTCCGGCTCCGGCCACTCCGGGCACGGCGGCGGCTCCGAGCCCGAGGGCTATGTCGACCCGTCCGGCAAGGAAGTCGCCGCCGCGGAGAAGAAGCGAGCCGACGGCGGCGGCACGGTCCGTGAGGTGAAGCTCATGGCCATGACGGCCAAGCTCGACCTCGGCGGCCGCACGGCCAAGACCTGGGCGTACGGCGACCGGCTGCCCGGCAAGGAGGTCCGCGTCACCGCGGGCGACACCCTCGCCCTCACGCTGGCCAACCACCTCCCCGAGGCCACGTCCCTGCACTGGCACGGCCTGTCCCTGCGCAACGACATGGACGGCGTCCCCGGCCTCACCCAGAAGAGCATCAAACCCGGCGCCGACTTCACCTACCGCTTCGCGGTCCCGCACCCGGGGACGTACTGGTTCCATCCCCACTCGGGCACCCAGCAGGACCGCGGTCTGTACGCACCACTGATCGTGGAGGACCCCAAGGAGCCCTTGAAGTACGACAAGGAGTGGGTCGTCGTCCTCGACGACTGGGTCGACGGTGTGGACGGCTCGACACCGGACGCTGTCCTCGCCGAGCTCAGCAAGGGCATGAGCGGCCATGACATGGGCGGCCATGACATGGGCGGCAGCGACATGGGCGGCCACGACATGTCCAACATGTCGATGCGCACGAAGGCCTCCCCCGAGCCGTCGGGCTCCCAGGACACTCAGGGCCCCTCCCGCGTGATGATGGGCGCCAAGAGCGAACTGCTCGGCGGCGACGCGGGCGACGTGGCCTACCCCCACTACCTCATCAACGGCCGTACGCCGGACTCCCCTTCCTCGTTCAAGGCCCGCCCCGGCGACCGCATCCGCCTGCGCATCATCAACGCGGGCGGCGACACGGCCTTCCGGGTGGCGCTCGGCGGCCACGAGATGACGGTGACGCACACGGACGGCTTCCCGGTGGAGCACGCGAAGACGGACGCGCTGCTGCTCGGCATGGGCGAGCGCTATGACGTCCTGGTCACCGCCAAGGACGGCGCGTTCCCGCTGACCGCGGCGGCCGAGGGCAAGAAGGCCGCGGCCCTCGCCGTCCTGCGTACGGGCGGCGGCGCGGCGCCCACCCCCTCGACCCGCCCGAAGGAACTGACGGGCCGCCTCCTGACGGCGGACAGACTACGGGCGGCGAAGTCGGTGGCCCTGCCGTCCCGCAAGCCGGACCGCACGATCAGGATCCAGCTGACGGGCGGAATGGCGAAGTACGACTGGGCCTTCGACAAGAAGCCCTACTCCCCCGGCCGGCGCCACCCGGTCCGCGCGGGCGAACGGGTCCGCCTCGTCTTCGCCAACTCGACGACGATGTGGCACCCGGTCCATCTGCACGGCCACACCTTCGCCCTGGCGAACGTGGCGGGCGGCCCTCGCAAGGACACCGCGATCGTCCTGCCGAACGGCACGCTGACGGTGGACTTCGACGCGGACAATCCGGGGCTGTGGATGATCCACTGCCACAACGTCTATCACTCAGAGGCAGGAATGATGACGGTCCTGGGCTACCGCGCCTGACGGCCCTCGACTACCGCGTCTGACGGCCCTCGGCCACCGCGCCTGACCGGCGGGCTCGTGGGGTGCCCCCAGTGGGGCGCCCCACACCCGCCCGGCAGGGCATCGCGTCGCTCTGACGATTACACTGGGGCGCGTGCCTCAACTACGCCTCGCCCTGAATCAGATCGACTCGACGGTCGGCGATCTCGCCGGGAACGCCGAGGCGATCGTCCATTGGACCCGGCACTCCGCCGAGCAGGGAGCGCACCTGGTCGCGTTCCCCGAGATGGTCCTCACCGGCTATCCCGTCGAAGACCTCGCCCTGCGGTCGTCCTTCGTCCAGGCCTCGCGCGACGCGCTGCACGCGCTCGCCGCCCGGCTGAACGACGAGGGGTTCGGAGAGCTGCCGGTCGTCGTCGGCTATCTCGACCGCACGGAGGAGGCCAAGCCCCGCTTCGGCCAGCCCGCGGGGGCTCCGCGCAACGCCGCCGCCGTGCTGCACCGCGGCGAGGTCGTGCTCACCTTCTCCAAGCACCACCTGCCGAACTACGGCGTCTTCGACGAGTTCCGCTACTTCGTGCCGGGCGAGACCCTGCCGGTCGTGCGGGTGCACGGCGTCGACGTCGCGCTCGCCATCTGCGAGGACCTCTGGCAGGACGGCGGCCGCGTCCCTGCGACGCGTACCGCGGGGGCGGGGCTCCTGCTCTCCATCAACGCATCGCCGTACGAGCGGAACAAGGACGACCAGCGGCTCGATCTTGTGCGCAAGCGTGCGCAGGAAGCCGGTTGCACCACCGCCTACCTCGCCATGATCGGCGGCCAGGACGAGCTCGTCTTCGACGGTGACTCGATCGTCGTCGACCGGGACGGCGAGGTCATCGCGCGGGCGCCGCAGTTCGCCGAGGGATGTGTGGTCCTCGACCTGGAGCTGCCCGCCGCCGCTCCCGAGCCGCCGTCGGGTGTCGTGGACGACGGGCTCCGCATCGAGCACGTCACCGTCTCGGACGAGCCCGTCGCCGCCTACGACCCCGAACTCCCCGGCGGGTACGCCGAGCGGCTCGACGACGACGAAGAGGTGTACTCGGCACTGGTCGTCGGGCTGCGTGCGTACGCCGCGAAGAATGGGTTCAGCAGCGTCCTGATCGGGCTCTCCGGAGGCATCGACTCCGCGCTCGTCGCGGCGATCGCCTGCGACGCGCTCGGCGCGCAGAACGTGTACGGGGTCGCCATGCCGTCCCGCTACTCCTCCGACCACTCCATCGGCGACGCGGAGGAGCTGGCGCGGCGTACGGGTCTCAACCTCCGGACCGTGCCGATCGCGCCGATGTTCGACGCGTACATGGGGTCCCTGGGGCTCACCGGGCTCGCCGAGGAGAACCTCCAGTCGCGCCTGCGCGGCACGATGCTGATGGCCATCTCCAACCAGGAGGGCCACATCGTCCTGGCCCCCGGCAACAAGTCCGAGCTGGCGGTGGGGTATTCGACGCTCTACGGCGACTCGGTCGGGGCGTACGGGCCGATCAAGGACGTCTACAAGTCGCTGATCTTCCGGCTCGCCGAGTGGCGCAATCGCGCGGCGGCCGAGCGTGGGCAGACGCCGCCGATCCCGGAGAACTCCATCACCAAGCCGCCGAGCGCGGAGCTGCGGCCCGGCCAGGTGGACACGGACTCGCTGCCGGACTATCCGGTCCTCGACGGGATCCTGGAGCTGTACGTCGACCGCGACCAGGGCGCGGACGCGATCGTCGCCGCCGGTTACGACCGGGATCTTGTCGTGAAGACACTGCGGATGGTGGACACCGCCGAGTACAAGCGGCGGCAGTATCCGCCGGGCACGAAGATCTCCGCGAAGGGCTTCGGCAAGGACCGGCGGCTGCCGATCACCAATCGGTGGCGGGAGAAGTCCGTCTGACGGTAACGGGTGGGTGGGCGGGAAAGATCTGCCGCGAAGCGACGGTCAGTCGCCCACCCGCGTGTCACCCGAGGAGCAACGGGCGTTACCTGCGGGAGGCCGCCTCCCGCACGGGCTCCCCCGAAGCCACAAGGCGCTCGCTGCCCGCCGCGGGCGCGGGGGACCGCAGGTCCACCAGATACGCCACTCCGGCCACCCCGAGGCCAAGCACGGCAAGGGCCGCGCCCGTCACCGCCGGTGAGGTGACCCCGAAGCCCGCGGCCAGAGCGAGGCCGCCGACCCACGCGCCGCCCGCGTTGGCGAGGTTGAACGCGGCCTGGTTGGCGGAGGAGGCCAGGGACGGGGCCGCCGACGCCTTCTCCATGACCATCAGCTGCAGCGGCGAACCCGTGGTGAACGCGGCCATGCCGAGCAGCGTGACCGCGAGCGCCGCGCTCCACGCCGTACTCATGAGGACAGGGAACAGGGCGAGGACCACGACAAGGGCAGTGAGGCCGCCGAAGAGCGTGCCCCGCAGGGAGTGGTCCGCGAGTCGGCCGCCGAGCAGGTTGCCCGCGGTGGCGCCGACACCGAAGAGGGCGAGCAGCAGCGTCACGCTGGATTCGGAGTAGCCCGCCGCGTCCGTGAGCATCGGTGTCACATAGCTGTACGCGGAGAACAGCGCCCCGAAGCCCGCGACGGTCGTACCGAGCGCGAGCCACACCGGAACGCTGCCGAGCGCCCGGATCTCCCCGCGCAGGCCGACGCTCTCGCCGTGGCCGTGGTCGGCGGGTACGAGGAGGGCGAGCGCCGCTATCGCCGCGAGGCCGATCGCGCTGACCGCGAGGAACGTCGCGCGCCAGCCGAGCTGCTGGCCCATGGCAGTGGCGACCGGTACGCCCACGATGTTGGCGACCGTCAGGCCGAGGAACATCAGCGAGACGGAGCGCGCCTTGCGCTCGGGGGCGACGAGCCCCGTGGCGACGACGGCACCGACGCCGAAGAAGGCGCCGTGCGGGAGGCCGCTCAGGAAGCGGGCGGCCATCAGCCAATGGTAGTCGGGGGCCGCGGCCGACAGCGCGTTACCGGCGACGAAGAGCACCATCAGGCCGATGAGCACCCGGCGCCGCGCCATCCGTGCGGTGACCGCGGCGAGCAGCGGGGCGCCGATGACGACGCCGAGGGCGTAGGCCGAGACCAGGTGCCCTGCGGTGGGGATGGATATGTCCAGGTCGTCCGCGACATTGGGCAGCAGGCCCATCATCACGAACTCGGTCGTACCGATGCCGAAGGCGCCCACGGCTAGGGCGAGCAGGGCCAGGGGCATGAAGAACCTTCCGGGGGAGCGCGTGAGGGAGTGGTGTTCCGTAAGTTTACGTCCGGAACAAAGTCTCTCAGGCCCAGTATTCCGCGAGGTTACGAAGGGATGTGCGGTGAGCCAAGCGCGGGGCTCTGCCCGGGGCTCTGCCCGGGGCTCTGCCCGGGGCTCTGCCCGGGGCTCCGCCTGGGGCTAAAGCTCGACCCTTGCCGCGATCGGCAAGTGATCACTGCCCGTCTCCGGCAGCGTCCACGACGACATCGGCTCGACGCCCTTCACCATGATCTGGTCGATCCGCGCCATCGGGAACGAAGCGGGCCAGCTGAAGCCGAAGCCGTCGCCCGCGGCGCCCTGCGTGGAGCGCATCTGGGAGGTGACCGCGTTCAGGGCACGGTCGTTCATGGTGCCGTTCAGGTCGCCGAGCAGTACGACCTTGGAGAGCTGCTCGTCGGCGATCGACTCGCCGAGTGCGTCGGCGCTCGCGTCACGCTGGTTGGCGGTGAAGCCCGCGTCGAGCTTGACCCGTACCGAGGGCAGGTGTGCGACGTACACGGCGACCTCGCCCTTGGGGCTTTCGACCGTCGTCCGCATCGCGCGGGTCCAGCCCAGCTTGATGTCGACGGGCTTGGTGCCGGTCAGCGGGTACTTGCTCCACAGGCCGACCGTCCCCTGCACCGAGTGGTACTTGTACGTGCCCGCCAGGGCCTTCTCGTACGTCGGGACGGCGTCCGGCGTGAGCTCCTCGAGGGCCACGACGTCGGCACCGGACGCGGCGACGTCACGGGCGGTGCCCGACGGGTCGGCGTTCTCCGCGTTCACGTTGTGCGTGGCGACCGTCAGATCGCCGCCGGCGCCGGACTTGTCGCTGATCAGGCCGCCGAAGGAGTTCACCCAGATGACCGCGGGCAGCAGCACGGCGATCATCGCGGTGGCGGACTTGCGGACGAAACCGATGACGAGAAGCGCCGGGAGGAGGACGCCGAGCCAGGGCAGGAACGTCTCGATGAGGCTGCCGAGGTTGCCGACGCCGTTCGGGATCTGTGCGTGGAAGAGCATCACCAGGGCGATAAGCAGCGCGACCGCCGCCGTGACGAGACCGCGCCGCCAGATGCCCCGGTCGCCCCGCCAGCCCTCGGCCAGGCGCCGGAAGCGGGACCCTTGGCGGTCAGGCCCCGAACCGCCGCTGCCCGTCTCCGTCACATACGCCTGCGCCATACGCTCGTCGCCTCACTACCTGCCGTGCCACACCGTCCTCGCCCCTGAAACCCTAGGCGATGAACGGGTGTACTCCCCGCCGTCCGTGACGGCCGTACGGGACCAAGGACGAGCGGGGCGGCACGGCGGGTTCCGCATCCCCCCGCACAACGGGCCGCTGTGACGAAACGCGCACATTCACCCCGTGGGCCGCAGCCCATCGAGAACGGTGTCCACGATCTGCTCGGCGAGGTCCTTGTCGAGCGGCGCGTCGGAACGCAGGAGCGTGCGTACGAGCATGGGGCCGACGAAGAGGTCGTTGGCAAGCACGATGTCGACGTCCGCGCGCAGTTCGCCGTTCTCGACGCCGCGGCGCAGCACACCGATCACGACGCGGCGCTGCGGCTCGATGACAGTCGCCTGATACGCCTCCCACAGCTTCGGCAGGCTCTTCATCTGCGCGAAGACGTTGTGCAGGAGCGCGGAGGACCGCAGGTTCACGCCACGCCTGCGCAGCTGGTCGAGGCAGGTGATGAGGTCGTCGCGCATCGAGTCCCCCGCCAGGTCGGGGGCGGGTTCGTCCATGCCGCGCAGGATGTCGACGAAGAGCTCCTCCTTGCCGCTCCAGCGGCGGTAGATGGTGGCCTTGCCGACACCTGCCGTGCGGGCGATCCGCTCGATGGAGAGGTCGGCGAGGGGCACACCGTCCTCGATCAGCTTGAGGACGCCCTCGGTGATCGACCGCTCCACGGCCTCGCTGCGGGGACGCCCCCGGACGCCTTTGACGATGTGGCCCACATCAACTCCGTCTCTCGCCATCCCCGGTGACTGCCAGGCCGATTGTCCCTTCCCGGCCCGGTGTCCTGATCAGCGCCCGGTGTCCTGGTCAGTGCCCCGCGCCCACCGGGTCGGCCTCCTTCTGCTCCGCCTGCGACTCCTGCGGCGTACGGCCCGGCAGGAACAGGGCGACGACCACGACGCCGATCAGGGCGACTCCCGCGCCGCAGACCGCCGTGACATGCATGGCGTGCAGGAAGGAGTCGTTGGCCGCGGACACGAGCGGTTCGCCGCGCGGGCCGAGCTTCGCCGCGACGCCGAGGGTGGCCTCGATGGACTCGCCCGCGGTGTGCCGCACATCGGCGGGCAGCAGGGTGAGCTTGTCCTCGATGCCGCTGCGGTAGGCCGCGGAGAGCACGGAGCCGAGCACCGCGATGCCCAGGGCGCCGCCGACCTGGCGGAAGGTGTTGCTCAGCGCGGAGGCGGAGCCCGCCTTCTCGCGGGGCAGTGCCTGCATGATGACGACGCTTGCGGGCGTCATGATGTGCGCCATCCCGGTGCCCATCAGGAAGAAGACGACCTCCAGGATCCAGATCGGCGTATCGGCTTCCAGGATCGTGAAGGCGGCGAGCATCGCGGCGACGAGCGTCAGACCGCCCGTGCAGACGGCGCGGACGCCGAAGCGGTCGACGACGAGGCGGGCGCGCGGCGCGAAGATGAGTTGTGCGGCGGCGAGCGGCAGCATCAACAGGCCGGTCTGCAGCGGCGAGTAGCCGCGCACGCTCTGTGTGTAGAACACGGAGAAGAAGGTCACGCCCATCAGCGCGAAGAAGACGAGCGCGAGGGCACTGATCGCCGCCGAGAAGACACGGTTCTTGAAGTACGAGATGTCGATCGACGGGTGGTCGCTGCGCTTCTCGTGCAGGACGAAACCGACGAGCACGACGAGGCCCGCGGCGATGGTCGCGAGGACCGCCGGGTCGGTGAAGTCGGCGAGCTGGCCGCCCTTGATGATGCCGTAGACGAGCAGGACGAGGCCGACGATGGACAGGCCCACGCCGAACAGGTCGATCCGGCCCGGCTTGGGGTCGCGCGACTCGGGCACGAGCCAGATCATCAGGGCGATCGCGGTGATCACGATCGGCACGTTCACCAGGAAGACCGAGCCCCACCAGAAGTGGTCGAGGAGTACGCCGCCGGTGATGGGCCCGATCGCGATGGCGAGGCCGACGCCGCCCGCCCAGATGCCGATGGCCTTGGGCTGCTCGTCGCGCTCGAAGACGTTCATCAGGACGGCGAGGGTGGCGGGCATCACGAACGCGGCGCCGAGACCCATCACCGAGCGGAACACGATGAGTTGGACCGGCGATCCTGACTCGGCGGCGAGCGCTGAACCGATGCCGAAGACGGCCAGACCCGCGAGCAGCACCTTCTTGCGGCCGAACCGGTCGCCGAGCAGGCCCGCCGTGAACAGCAGCCCGGCGAAGACCAGGGTGTAGGAGTTGATGGCCCACTCCAGGTCGCCCTGGGTGGCACCGAGGCCCGTCGGCTCCGGTGTGGAGATCGTCTTGATCGCGACGTTCAGGATCGAGTTGTCGAGTACGACGATCAGCAGGCTCAGCATCAGGACGCCGAGGATCGCCCAGCGCCGCCGGTGGACGGCTTCCGGTATGCGTGGGGTGGTGACGGCAGGGGTTGTCATGCCTTTCACCCTAGGACCATTCCGATACGAGACCGTCTCGTATTGTAAAGACTTTACTCAAAGCCAAAGGGTCCACTAGCGGCAGGGCGGCACGCGATGCCACCATGGAGGAGATCCGGGGACGCCGTCAGGGCGCCTCGAGATGAGAGAAGGAGCCGTTGCGATGACGCAACTTTCGGCTGCCAAGACCCAGCCCGCAGGGCCTGCCGTGAGCCCGTCCACCGACAGCAGCAAGGCGCTGTACGGAGGCAAGAGCACCCGGCGCATCACCGTGCGGGACATCACCGCCGCCAAGGAGCGGGGCGAGAAGTGGCCCATGCTCACCGCGTACGACGCGATGACCGCGTCCGTCTTCGACGAGGCCGGCATCCCCGTGATGCTGGTCGGCGACTCGGCGGGCAACTGTCATCTCGGCTATGAGACGACGGTGCCCGTCACGCTCGACGAGATGACCATGCTGTCCGCCGCCGTCGTACGGGGCACGTCGCGTGCCCTGATCGTCGGCGATCTGCCCTTCGGCTCGTACCAGGAAGGCCCGGTCCAGGCGCTCCGCTCCGCGACCCGCCTGGTGAAGGAGGCCGGAGTCGGCGCGGTCAAGCTGGAGGGCGGCGAACGCTCCCTCCCCCAGACCGAGCTGCTCGTCTCCTCCGGCATCCCGGTCATGTCCCACCTCGGCCTCACACCACAGTCCGTGAACACCATGGGCTATCGCGTCCAGGGCCGCGGTGACGAGGCGGCGCACCGCCTGCTGAGCGATGCGAAGGCGGCGCAGGACGCGGGTGCGTTCGCGGTCGTCCTCGAACTGGTCCCCGCGGAACTGGCCGCTGAGGTCACCCGCTCCCTCCACATCCCGACGGTCGGCATCGGCGCGGGTGCGGCCTGCGACGCGCAGGTCCTCGTCTGGACGGACATGCTGGGCCTGACCGGCGGCAAGATGCCGCGCTTCGTGAAGCAGTACGCGGATCTGCGGTCCGTCATGAGCGGGGCGGCGAAGGCGTTCGCCCAGGACGTGGTGGGCGGGGCGTTTCCCTCCGGGGAGCATGAGGTCCACTAGTACCGCGGGGCGGCTTCTGGCTGCCGCCGTCTGAGCCATAGCGGCACCACCGGCAGCCCGTCGATTCCCCCGTCGACGGGCTGCCCGCTTTCCCCTGCGGGCCGGCCTCTCCCTGCGAACCGGCCTCTCCCTGCGGGCCGCCCATCCCTGCGGGGCCGCCTCTCTCTGCGGGCCGACCTTCCCTGCGGGCCGACCTCTCTCTGCGGGGCAACGTTCCCTGCGGGGCCGCCTTTCTCTGCAGGCCGACCTTCCCTGCGGGCCGACCTTCCCTGCGGGCCGACCTTCCCTGCGGGCCGCACTTCCCTGCGGGCGGCACTTCCCTGCGGGCCGCCCTTCCCTGCAGGCCGCCCTTCCCTGCGGGCCGCGCGGGTCTGTCCTGTCCGCCGCTTCGCGGCGATGTCTCCCACCCACCCACCCGATTACCCCGGGGTGATCGGGTGGGTGGGTGGGGAAGATCCACCGCGAAGCGGTGGGACAGGGACCGCGAAGCGGTGGGACAGGGACCGCGAAGCGGTGGGACAGGGAACGCGCAGCGGACCGGGAACGCGAAGCGGCGAGGCAAGGAACGCGCAGCGGACAGGAACCGCGAAGCGGTGGGGCAGGGAACGTGGAGGGGCGGGACAAGGCGGGGGCCGCTCAGCCCCACCGGCGAGGTGTCGGCGCTCTGTCGGTGGTTTGTCGGTGGCAGCTGAGAACGTACTCGCATGACACGAATCGACAACACCCCCGGCGGCGCCGGAAGCGCCGTCACCGTGAGGGGACTGGTCAAGCACTACGGCGAGACCAAAGCACTGGACGGCGTGGACCTCGACGTACGCGAAGGCACCGTCCTCGGCGTGCTCGGGCCGAACGGCGCCGGTAAGACCACCCTCGTTCGCTGCCTCTCCACCCTCATCACTCCGGACTCGGGCTCGGCCTTCGTCGCCGGGTACGACGTCGCCAAGCAGCCCCGGCAGCTCCGCCGGGTCATAGGCCTCACCGGCCAGTACGCATCCGTGGACGAGAAGCTCTCCGGGCGCGAGAACCTCTACATGATCGGGCGGCTCCTCGACCTCTCCCGCAAGGAGTCGAAGTCCAGGGCCGACTCCCTGCTGGAGCGGTTCTCCCTCACGGAGGCCGCGGGACGTCAGGCGAAGACGTACTCCGGCGGTATGCGCCGCCGCCTCGACCTCGCGGCGTCGATGATCGGCAGCCCGTCCGTCCTCTACCTGGACGAGCCGACGACCGGCCTCGACCCCCGCACCCGCAACGAGGTGTGGGCCGAGGTCAAGCGCATGGTCGGCGAAGGCGTCACCGTGCTGCTCACCACCCAGTACATGGAGGAGGCCGAGCAGCTGGCGTCCGAGCTGACGGTCATCGACCGCGGCAAGGTCATCGCCAACGGCGGCATCGACGAACTGAAGGCCAAGGTCGGCGGCCGCACCCTGCGGGTCCGCCCCGCCGACCCGCTGGAGCTGCACCCGCTGGCGACCATGCTCGACGACCTGGGCCTCACCGGCCTCGCCACATCGACCGTGGACGCCGAGACCGGCACCGTGCTGGTCCCGATCCTCAGCGACGAGCAGCTCACCGCCGTCGTCGGCGCCGTCACCGCGCGCGGCATCACGATCGGCTCGATCGCCACCGAACTGCCCAGCCTGGACGAGGTGTTCCTCTCCATCACGGGCCAGAAGGCCAGCGCCCCGCAGGACACCCGCCCCGCCGAACTCGAGGAGGTCGCCGTATGAGCGCCACCACCATCGCGGCCCCCCTCGCCAAGGGCGGCCAGGAAGACGGCCGTATCGGCCTGCGCGCTCACGCGCGACACACCGGCGCCCTCGTCCGCCGCAATCTGCAGTGGATCCGCGCGGATCCGGAGTCGATGTTCGACGCGGTGCTCATGCCGATCGTCTTCACGCTCCTGTTCGTCTATGTCTTCGGCGGCTCCATCGGGCAGGCGCTCGGCGGCGGTCAGGACGCGTACGTGCAGTACGTGGTCCCGGGCATGATGGCGATGATGAGCATGAACATCGCCATGGCCGTCGGCACCGGCTTCAACCAGGACTTCCAGACCGGTGTCATGGACCGCTTCCGCACCCTGCCCATCGGCCAGGGCTCAGTTCTCTTCGCCAAGATCGCGGTAGAGCTGATGCGGATGCTCGTCGCGATCACGATCATGATGATCGTCGGCGTCCTGGTGGGCTTCGACATCACCAACTGGGGCGGCCTTCTCGCTTCCGTGGGCCTCACCGCGCTCTTCGGCTCGTCCATCATGTGGATTTTCCTGGTCCTCGGCGTCACGATGAAGAGCGCCCAGTCCGTGCAGGGTGTGGGCTTCCTGGTCCTGATGCCGCTGCAGTTCGGTTCGTCGATCTTCGCGCCGACGCAGTCGATGCCGGGCTGGCTGCAGGGCTTCACCGACTACAACCCGCTGTCCGCGCTCGCGGACTCCGCGCGCGGCCTGATGGTGGGCGGCCCTGTCGCCCACGACATCTGGGTGACGGTGGGCTGGTCGGCGGTGCTCACGCTGGTGATGGCGCCGATCGCGATCCACAAGTTCCGCACGAAGAGCTGAGTACGAAGAGCTGAGTTACGAAGAGCTGAGCACGGACTCGGCGCGGACTCCCTGGCGGATTGCCTAGCCGATGTACGTGTCGCAGAGGGCGGCGGCCTCCTCCACGGAGAGCCCGCCGCCTTCCGCGTAGGCGGCCTCGTACGCGGCGTCACCCAGTGCCTCGCGCGCCGACTCCACGGCCGACCGGTGGTTCTCGCGCTCCATGGCGGCGGCGAAGTGACCGGGCGGCAGCTCACGGTCGGCGACGGCGATGAGCCGGGCGGCGTCAGAGGCATACCGGCCGCCGTCGAGCCCGGCCAGGGCACGCGCCGCGGTGATGAGCTGGATGGCCGTCATCTGCGGCGCGATCATCACGGTCATCGGGTCACGGGACTTGTCGAGCGCACCGCGCGCCGCGACGAGTCCCTCGGCGTGACGGCCGTCCAGTGTGTCGAGCCAGGCCTTGCAGCCGAGGAGGAAGCCATCGAAGACGACGAAGTCGACGGCCTTGAACTCCTCGCACAGCAAATCGAGTTGCTCCCGCGCCTCGGCGGTTCGGTCGGTGCGACCGAGCAGGTCCACGAGGAAGAAGCGCGCGGTGGGCATCGACTCGCTGGACGTGCCGCCCTTGCCGTCACGCTCCATGACCGACCAGAGCAGCTCCTCGCCCCTGGCCTCTTCGCCCCCCTCGGCGAGGACCGCGCCGAGCCTGGCCGTGAGCACGGTCACCTGCGCGGGGGCGCCGAGCCGCTCGGCATGGTCGATGGCGGCGCCGAAGTCCTCGGCGGCGAGGGCGAACCTGCCGCGCCGCTCATGCGCCTCACCGCGCGAGGAGAGCGCCTCGGCCATGCCCCACACATCGCCGAGCCGGGTGAAGATCTCCAGGGACTCGTCGGCGTCACGATGGGCGTCTCCGGCCCAGTCGCTGCGGTTGGCGAGGATGTTGGCGCGCTGCTGCAAGGACGCGGCGAGCTCCCACTCGTATCCCCGCTCGCGGCAGGTGTCGATGGTCGCTTCGATGATGTCGCGCAGGTAGGTGATGTTGCCGTCGAGGAGCACCGCGAAGAACCACAGGCTCCCCGGCGACCAGCAGGTCTGCGGGAGGCCGGGGCGGTACGCCTCCCTGATGCCCGCGAGTTTCTCGTCGCCCTCGGGCGTCTGCCAGGCCTCCAGGTTCATGTCCATGCAGGAGAGCTGGATGAGGTGGACACCTCGCCTGGCCTCTTCGAGCACTTCGGGGCGCATGGGCAGCGGGGCGTCCGTGCAGCGTTCGTAGAGCGGCTCGACCGGGGTGACGGGGCGGGCGAAGGGGTCGGGGCCGAGGGCGACGACGTCACGGGACCAGTTGCGGGTCTCGATGCGCAGGTCGCGGATCGTCCAGTACCAGGAGAGCGAGAGGACGAGGCAGAGGGCCTCCTGCTCGTCCCGCGCGGCGACGGCGTGCCGCAGGGCGGTGCGCAGATTCTCGTACTCGACCTCAAGACGTTCCACGGCCTCCCGCTGCCCGCCGCCCCGCAGCCGCGGCTCGGTGACCCGCGCGAACTCCCGGAAGTACACGAGATGGGCCCGCTCGGCGGCGCTCCGGTCCCCGGCCTCGTCGATCCGCTCGCCCGCGTACTCGCCGACGGTCTCGAGGAGCCGGTACCGCATGACGCCCTGCGGCGAAGGGGCGGCGACGACAAGGGACTTGTCGACGAGGGAGCCAAGGACGTCAGCCACGTCGGTCATGTCGGCGTCGTCGGTCATGTCGGCGTCGTCGGCCACGTCGGCAACGTCGAGGGGCACGGACCCCGCCGCCCCGCACACCGCCTCCGCCGCCGCCAGCTCGCAGCCGCCCGCGAAGACGGAGAGGCGGCGCAGGACGGTGCGTTCGGACGCGTCCAGGAGGTCCCAGGACCAGTCGACCACCGCGCGCAGGGTCTGCTGGCGGGGCAGGACCGTGCGGGCGCCGTTGGTCAGGAGGCGGAAGCGGTCGTCGAGTCGGTCGGCGATCTGACGCGGGGTGAGCATCCGCAGGCGGGCCGCGGCCAGTTCGATGGCCAGGGGCAGGCCGTCGAGGCGCCGGCAGATCTCGGCTGTCGCCGCCCGGTCGTCCTCGATGCGGAAGCCCGGTCTCGCCGCCGCGCCGCGGTCCGCGAGCAGCCGCAGCGCGGTCGGCTCCGGGAGTGGTTCCACCGGGCGCAGCAACTCCCCCGGCACACCGAGGGGTTCACGGCTCGTGGCCAGGACCGTGAGGCCGGGGCAGTGCGCGAGCAGCTGCTCGGCGAGGCGGGCCGCGGCGTCGATGACGTGCTCGCAGTTGTCGAGGATCAGCAGCATGTGGCGCTGTGCGCAGTGCTCGGTGAGGCGTATGACGGGGTCGTCGCCGTGCCACTCCGACACCGCCCGCAGCTCCTCGGCACCCGCGCCGCGCAGCACGGTCTCGCGGGCGCCGAGCGCGGTGAGGACGGCCTCGGGCACCGCGTCCGGATCCTCGACCGGCGCGAGCTCGGCCAGCCATACGCCGTCCGGCACGCCACCCGCGTACGACTCCGCGGCCTCCTGGGAGAGCCGCGTCTTCCCGGCGCCGCCGGGCCCGAGCAGCGTGACGAGGCGGGCCCCCGCCAGGTCGCCCCGGATGGCCTCGATGTCGCTCTCGCGGCCGACGAAGGAGGTGAGCCTGGCGCGGAGGTTGCCCTGCGGTCTCTGCGGCGGGCGGACCGCTGGGCGCGGCGCGGGCGTGGTGCCCTCGTGCAGCAACTCCTCGTGCAGGGCCCGGAGTTCGGGTCCCGGGTCCGCGCCGATGCGGTCCGCGATGAGGCGGCGTACGGCGTCGTACGCGGCGAGCGCCTGCGCCGGGCGGCCCGCGTCGCGCAGCGCCCGCAGCCGAAGGGCCTGGAGGGGCTCGTCGAGGGGGTGGGTGTCGCAGAGGGCGGCCAGCTCGGGCAGCGCCTGCTCGGCCCGGCCGAGTGCGAGCGAGGCGGTCAGCCTGGCGCGGCGGGCGTCGAGGCGGCGCGACTCCCACCGAGACGCCTCCGCCGTGCGGTCAGGAAGGTCGGCGAGAGGGCTGCCCTGCCAGAGGGCGAGCGCGTCGTCGAGGACGGCCGCGGCCTTGGCCGCGTCGCCGTCCGCGAGGGCCCTCGCCCCCTCGCCCGCGAGGCGGTCGAAGCGGTACAGGTCGATGTCGTCCGGTGCGGCGCGAAGTTGGTAGCCACCGTCGGTCGAGCCGATCGCCGCGGCTCCGACGGCCCGGCGCAGCCGTCCCACGAGCGCCTGTAGCGCGCCGGTCGCGTCCACGGGCGGATCGCCGCCCCATACCTCGTCGACCAGTACGGACGCGGGGACGGGGCGGGGCGCGCGCAGAGCGAGGACCGTGAGGAGTGCGCGCAGCCTTGGGCCGCCGACGGCGATGGTCGTGCCGTCGGCGTGAAACGCCTGGGTGGTGCCGAGAATGCGGTAGCGCACGGGGTCCATTGTCTCCGGTGAGGGTAAAAGGCGGCGCCGCGTGCTCCGCGGGGCGGCCGCTCCGGTGGTCAGAGGCCTCTGACCACCGGCTTCGCCTGGTTCGACCTCGATAGCCGGGTCCATGAGGTCCATGGAGAAGTTGAATCCCTGGTCACGCAGCGCCCCCCGGCACTTCGAGACAGACCAGCACCCCGACCTCTCTCCGAAAGTACCCCCGCTCCCGACTCCCCTCCACCGAATCCGAGAACCACTTCGGGCACCTGTCCACCGCGCGGAGCCACTGTTCCCCCGCCACCGGCTCGAACGTGCGCGTACCGGCGGGCAGGGTGAACCCCCGCGTCACCACCTCGATCGACCGCACCCGCCCGACGGTGTCCGCCTCCTCGTCCCCATGCAGCTCCACGGAGTAGAGCGGCGCCTCGCCGCTCAGCGACCACGCCACCTCGTCCCCCACGGAGAACGGCGTCCCGCAGCACTCCATCTGCCAGTCGTCGAACATCACCTTCAACAGCGCCATGCCCCCACCCTCCCTGGAACTCCCCACCGAGTGCGAGACGTTTTCGTCGTACGCCGGGTACGGTCCCCCGTACGACACCGGTCCGCGACACCCAGGAGCCCCGCCCCATGACCACCGCTCCCACCCGACGCAGCGACCGGCGGATCAGCCCCGTCTTCCTCGGGATCGCCGCCGTCACCGCGGTCTCCGGCTGGGCCGCCTGGACCGGATTCGCGGACAACCCCGGGGTCGCCGTCTTCCTCTTCGTGACGGCGGCCTGGATCGTCTCACTCTGCCTGCACGAGTACGCGCACGCCCGCACCGCCCTGCACAGCGGCGACATCTCCATCGGCGCGAAGGGGTACTTGACCCTCAACCCGCTCAAGTACACCCACGCGCTGCTCAGCATCGTGCTGCCGGTGCTCTTCGTGATCATGGGCGGCATCGGCCTGCCCGGCGGCGCCGTCTTCATCGAGCGGGGCCGGATCAGGGGGAAGTGGAAGCACAGTCTGATCTCGGCTGCCGGGCCGCTCACGAACGTGCTCTTCGCGGTCGTCTGCACCGCGCCTTTCTGGCTCCACGCGCTCTCCGGCGTCCCCGACACCTTCCGGTACGCGCTCGCGTTCCTCGCCCTGCTCCAGGTGACGGCCGCGATCCTGAACTCGCTGCCCATCCCCGGCCTCGACGGCTACGGCGTCATCGAGCCGTGGCTCTCGCACAAGATCCGCCGCCAGGTGGAGCCGTTCGCGCCGTTCGGCCTGATCGCCGTCTTCGGCATCCTGTGGATCCCCGAGGTCAACGGCGCCTTCTTCGACGCGATCGACGCGATCCTGCGCGGCCTCGGCGTCACCGACTGGGATTCCTACTGGGGCCAGCAGCTCTACCGCTTCTGGGAGGGATCGCAGGACATCCCCCCGGCGATCAATTCGTAGCCGCCGCGTCCCGCTGAAGCTTCGCGCGGCGCAGGTAGTACCACGCCATGTTCGACGAGAGGCCCGCGAGCAGTACCCAGACGACGCCGATCCAGTAGCCCTGGACGAAGGAGACCACGGCCGCGGCGATGGCCAGGGCGCAGACCGCGAGGGCGTAGAGAGCGAGGCGGGGCATGGGGTCGGCTCCTGTCGAGGATCGAAGGTCGGTGATCGTGTCGCGCTGACGCGCGGCGGTGTACCGGACCAGTGTCCCCCATGCCCCCTACGTCCTAGACGTCGGTCACACGCAGCCCCGCGTGTGCCTTGTAGCGCCGGTTCACGGAGATCAGGTTGGCCACGAGGGACTCGACCTGGTGCGCGTTGCGCAGGCGCCCCGCGAAGACGCCCCGCATACCGGGGATCCGCGCGGCGAGCGCCTGGACGATGTCCGTGTCGGCGCGAGCCTCGCCGAGGACCATCACATCGGTGTCGATCTCCTCGACGTCCGCGTCCTGGAGCAGCACCGCCGACAGGTGGTGGAAGGCGGCCGTGACGCGGGAGTCCGGCAGCAGGGCGGCGGCCTGCTCGGCGGCGCTGCCCTCTTCGGGCTTCAGGGCGTAGGCGCCCTTCTTGTCGAAGCCCAGCGGGTTCACGCAGTCGACGACGAGCTTGCCGCTCAGCTCCTCGCGCAGGGATTCCAGGGTTTTCCCATGTCCCTCCCACGGCACGGCGACGATCACGATGTCGCTGCGCCGCGCGCACTCCGCGTTCCCGGCGCCTTCGACGCCGAGCCCGAGCTCGTCGGCGGCCGTCTGCGCCCGCTCCGCCGCGCGGGAGCCGATGATCACCTTCTGGCCCGCGCGGGCCAGGCGGTAGGCGAGGCCGCGGCCCTGGTCGCCGGTGCCGCCGAGCACGCCGACGACGAGGCCGGAGACGTCGGGCAGCTCCCAGGGGTCCTTGGCGGGAGCCTTCGGCACAGCCTTCTGCACACTGTCGACACTGTCGTTAGAGGTCATACGGCCGACCTTACTCACCACGTGAGCGCCGCCTCCGTCAGGCCAGCGCCGCCACCGGTATCCGCCGGAAGGTGATCGTCTCGTACGCGCTGAAGTCACCCGTCTCGTGGAGGAGTCCGACGGTCGCGTCGTCGACGCGTACGAGATCGGAGTACGCGGCGGGCAGCCCGTCCACGGTGTACGCGTCCTGCCACGTTGTGCCGCCGTCACGACTGCGGCGCACCGTCATCAGGGCACGGAAGCCGGGGTCGGCGGGCCCGGAGAACAGCAGCACGTCCGGCGTACGCAGCTGCAGCACGCTGCATTCGACGACGGGGCCGACGAGCCCGGCCTGCGGACGGAAAGGCTTGACCAGGGTCTGGCCGCCGTCGCGGGAGTGGGCGTCGGCGCGGGTTCCGGGGGCCGGTGAGTCGTTGCGGGTGTTGAAGTAGAGCCGCCCGTCGGGGAGTTCGGCCGCGGTGGTCTCGTTCACGTTCACATAGCCGTCGCTGTTGTCGTCGACGTAGCCGATGCGCCAGGTCTGGCCGAGGTCGTCGCTGAGGAGGCTGTGGCCGCCGTTGTACTTGCCCTCGGTGCCGTTGTCGGTGCCGGTGGGGGGCAGGGAGTGGTTGGCGGGGATGACGACGCGGCCGGGGTGGTCACCGCCTGCGCTCAGCTGGATCGCGTGGCCCGGCGTGGTCGCGTACCACCGCCAACTCGCCTTCTTCACCTGCGAGGTGATCTCCTTGGCCGCGGACCAGGTCAGCCCGTCGTCATCGCTGCTCTGCACCCAGATCCGGCGCCCGTTCGCCGCGGAGACCGTGCCGCGCCGGATGGCGTCTTCGGTCGCGGCGGCGGCGTTGCGGACGTGGACGAGGAGGATGCGGCCCGCGCCGAGGACGACGGGGGCGGGGTTGCCCGCGAGGTCGGCGCCGTTCTTGGCGGCGACCTGGAGCGGGCCCCAGGTGCGTCCGCCGTCGCTCGACCGCTTCAGTACGACGTCGATGTTGCCGGAGTCCTGCTGCGAGCCGACCCTCCCTTCGCAGAAGGCAAGGAGGGAGCCGGAGTTCGTACGCACGACGGCGGGGATGCGGAAGCTCGCGTACCCTTCGCGGCCGGCCCGGAAGGGAACACTTGTCTCATCAGTCATCCCGTCCCACTCCCCACCCCGGGCGAATTCCCGGTGAACTCCACCTGACGAGTCGTCCGTTGGGGCAGGATGCGACCCCATGGATGCCGTACGGGTCGCGCTCCTTCGCGAAGTGCTCGCCGGAACCGAGTGGCTGGGCGCGACGCGCCACTTCGCCGGGACGCTGCGGTCCTCCGTGGTGCCGCACGGGGGCGGGCTGCTCCTGGTGGGCACGGAGGAGTACGAGCCGTGGCATCTGGCCGCGCATCTCGTGGACGAGGCGGCGTGGTCCGGGACCCCGGAACTGACACCGACGCTCGTACGCCACCGGGTGCGGACGGGCGACCCGGCCCATCTGTCGACAGGCCTCGGCAGGATCGAGGCGGCCAGGCGGGGCGAGACCCTGCTCGTCGTAGCCCCGGACGCGCCCGCTCCTTCGCCGGGGGCGGGGCTCCTGGAGCGGGTGCACGACGCCCGTGCGGCGGGGGCGACGGTGCTTGCCCTCGGCTCGGGGGACGGCGAGCTGCGGGCCCTGGCCCACGAGGCGCTCGCCGTGCCGGAGTCGCCCGACCTCGACCTGGACACGGTCCAGCACTTGGTGAGCGCGGCGGCCGGGGAGAACTCGCTTCCGGCGGCGCGGGGGCGGCGGCGGCTCCGGGACCGGCTGTCGCGGCTCGCCGATCAGCTGACGGCGCCGCCGCCCGCGCGATGGTGAGGCCGCTCGGGCCGAGCCGAAGCTTTCAGCCCGCGTCGTCCCGCCCGGAGCCCTCATGCCACTTGGGATCCGTCTCCCACTCCAGGTTCCGCTCCGCGGCGGTCTGCATGGCCCGCTCCGCCTCCTCCCGGGACGCGTACGGGCCGAAGCGGTCCTTGCCCGGACAGTCTGGGCCCTCCTCGACCTTCTGATGCTCCAGGCAGTAGTACCACTCACCCGGCTTGCCGACGGTCCGCTTCTTGAACAGTGGCATGGTCTGCTCCTCTCTCTCCCGCCATGCTGCCCCAGACTGCCTGGTTAGACTCGCTGGCATGTCTGGCCAGTCACTGCTCGTCCCAGGGGAGCTCTCCCCCATCCGCCCCGTTCCGGGAAACATCAGGCGCCCGGAGTACGTGGGGAAACCCGCACCCACGCCGTACACGGGGCCGGAGGTGCAGACCCCCGAGACCATCGAGCTGATGCGCACCGCGAGCCGTATCGCCGCGCGCGCGATGGCCGAGGCCGCCAAGCACATCGCGCCCGGTGTGACCACCGATGAGCTGGACCGCGTCGCGCACGCGTACATGTGCGACCACGGCGCCTACCCCTCCACGCTCGGCTACCGAGGCTTCCAGAAGTCGCTGTGCACCTCCGTCAACGAGGTCATCTGCCACGGCATCCCGGACTCCACCGTCCTGAAGGACGGCGACATCATCAATCTCGACGTGACGGCGTACATCGGCGGCGTACACGGCGACAACAACGCGACGTACCTGGTCGGGGACGTCGACGAGGAGTCCACGCTCCTCGTCGAGCGGACTCGCGAGTCCCTCGACCGGGCTATCAAGGCGGTCAGGCCCGGCCGCCAGATCAACATCATCGGCCGCGTCATCGAGTCGTACGCCAAGCGCTTCGGCTACGGCGTCGTCCGTGACTTCACCGGCCACGGCATCAACACGTCCTTCCACTCCGGCCTGATCGTCCCGCACTACGACAGCCCGCACGCGACGACCGTGATCCAGCCGGGCATGACGTTCACCATCGAGCCGATGCTGACCCTCGGCACGCACGAGTACGACATGTGGGACGACGGGTGGACCGTCGTGACGAAGGACCGCAAGCGGACCGCGCAGTTCGAGCACACGCTCGTGGTGACGGACAGCGGGGCGGAGATCCTCACGCTTCCCTGAGCTGTGAGCGGGTAGCGTTTTACCGACAGGGCGTCGGGAACCTGTTGACTTAGGTAAGCCTAACCTGAATGATCGGTGGAGGCTACGCCGATCGTCACTGGTTCCCGCCTTTCCTCGGCATTCCTTCCGCTTCGGAGGTCTCTCATGGACCCGTTCTCCACGGTCATCCGTACCGCTTCGCACGAGCAGCACACGGAGGCGGAGACCTCGACCTTCATGAGCGACCTGCTCGGCGGCAGACTCGGCGTCGACGCGTACGCGCGCTACACCGAGCAGCTGTGGTTCGTGTACCGCGCCCTGGAGGACGGCGCGGCGGCGCTCAGGGACGATCCGGTCGCGGGCCCTTTCCTCAAGACCGAGCTGCTGCGCGTCGCGGAGCTGGACCGGGACCTCGCGCATCTGCGGGGCGCCGGATGGCAGGCGGAGGCCACGCCCCTGCCCGCCACGGCGGCGTACGCGGCACGGGTCGCGGAGTGCGCGCGGGAGTGGCCCGGGGGCTACGTGGCCCACCACTACACCCGCTACCTCGGCGATCTCTCCGGCGGCCAGATCATCCGCGGCAAGGCGGAACAGACCTGGGGGTTCGCCCGGAAGGGCGACGGGGTGCGGTTCTATGTGTTCGAGGGGATCGCGAACCCGGCCGCGTTCAAGCGGGGCTATCGGGAGCTGCTCGACGAGCTGGGAGAGGTCGTCCCTGACGAGCTGGAGAGGCAGCGGATCGTGGACGAGTGCAAGCGCGCGTTCGCTTTGAATACGGCGGTGTTCCGTGAGCTGGGCCGGGAGTTCCCGCTGTCGGCGTAGGCGTTTCTCTTTCCCCGATCCCGCCCCTTCCCGAGACCCGCTGCGCGGGGACTGTCCTCAAACGCCGGACGGGCTAGTTCAGCCGCACCCGGCCCCCCACCTCGATCAGCCCACCAGGCGCAGGTGCCGTAAGAATCTGCGAGCCACGCCCCTGCGTGATGTTCAACGCCCGGCCAAGCCGCTCCGTAAGGAGCAACGCCGCCGCCCCCGTAGCCTCATCCTCCCGGATGCCATCGTCCCGCCCGGGAAAGCCACGAGCCCGTACCCGCCCCGCAGCCTCGTCCTCCCAGGCCCAGGCGTACACCCACTCCCCCGGCGGGGGCACCACAAGGGCGTCCACCTCAGCCGGGGTCCCGTAGAAGCGCAGGGTCCGCCCCGGCGCCCACGCCGCCCGCGCAGCGATCCAGCTGAACTCCCCGTCCTGGCGGGCCTCCACCACCCCCGCGGGCGTGACCAGTTCAGGGACGTCGAGCAGCCAGGACGTACCCACGCAGGGATGCCCGGCGAAGGGGAGCCGCAGAGTAGGGGTGTAGATGTCGATGACCCCGCGCTCGGGGTCATCGACGAACACCGTCTCGCTGAAGCCGAGCTTCGCGGCGATCTCCTGCCGCTCGCCCCGCCCAGGGACGCGGGCCCCGTCGCGCACGACACCGAGCTCATTGCCGTGCCGACCGTCGGGCCCGCAGAACACCCGGAGCACGTCCAGACCATCAACCAGTTCCGTCGTCACTCCGGCATTCAAGCATCCTCAGGACGTACGGCGCCGGGCCACGAAGACCGCTCCCGCCCCGGCCGCGGCGATCGCACCCGCTGTCCCGAGCAGTGCACCCGTCGGCGCCGACGAACCGGTGGACGCGAGCGAGCCCCCCGCGCCACCCGTGGTGCCGCCGACCGAACCCCCACCGGTGGAGCCGGAGTCGGTCGAGCCGCCGCCCGTGGTGCCGCCGCTGCCACCCGGCAGCTCCGCACCGTCGGCGACCGAGAGCGCCACCGTCAGCGGGTCGATCGCGTCGCCCTTCTTGTAACCGGACGGCGCATCGTCGCTGGCGAACTGCTTCGCGCCCGCCGCCGTGAACACCGCGGGCACCTTGTCGAGCACGACGACGTCGTTCTTCGCCGCGTACGACGCCTTGGAGAGGTCGAGCGTCGCGAACTTCACGTCGTTGTTCGTGCCCTTGGGCGTGGTGACGTCCAGGGTCAGCGTGCCCTTGGCGCCGTTCGCCGTCACCTTGATGTCGCTGAACTTCATGTCGATGCCGTGCGCCTTGTACTGGAAGCGGACGGCTCCGCCGAAGGACGCGGTCAGCTTCCTGGCATCGGAGTCCAAGTCGCCCTTGGCGTACGGGAAGTCATAGCCGTTGTCGTTCTTCTCGGCACCGCCGGAGAGCGTGGCGCCGCCGCCGGACTCGATGTAGCGGCGGAAGGACTCCTTCACTCCCCAGCCGAGCGAGCCGTCGTAGACCTTGCCCGCGGGCTGCTCGCTGCCGGACGTGGGGGACGTGGGGGACGTGCCGGTCGGCTTCGGGGTCGCTGTGGGCTTCGGGGTCGCCGTGGGCTTCTGGGTCGGCTTGGGCGTCGGCTCGGGGGACTCGGTGGGCTTCTCCGTCGGGGCGCCGCCCGCCTTCACCGTGAGCGTGGCCGGGTCGAGCTTGTCGCCCTCCTTGTACATACCGTTGAACGCCTTGGCGCCGTCCGCCGTCAGCGTCGCCGGGATGTCCTTGAAGGTCATCGCGCCGCCCTCGCCCTGGCCGGGCGCGATCCCGGTCAGGTCGAGCTTTGCGAGGTCGATGTCGTTCTGGGCCGCGCCGTTGAGGCTGACGTCGGCCTGGATGGCGCCGCCCGTGCCCTCGGTGCGGACCTTCACGTCGGAGACCTTGATGTCAAAGGCGTGGGCTGTGGAAGAGAAGCGGACGTTGCCCTTGAAGGCGGTGTCGGTGGCGTGCGTCCCGGTGTCGTACGTCCCCGTGCCGTCGGTGAAGGTGAACACCCCGTTGTCGGCTGCCTGTTCGGCGCCGTCCGTGGCCTCGATCTTGCCCATGGCGATGCCCGTGACGTACTTGCGGAAGGACTCCTTGAAGCCCCAGTCCAGCGTGCCGTCCTTCAGTTCCACCTTCGCCGCGGCGGCGTTACCGCCGTCGGCGGCGAGCGCGGGAAGGGTGAGGGCGGTCGCGCCGAGCGTGACAGCGGTCGCGACGGCTGCCGCGAGGGTTATGGGACGACGGGTGGCGGCCATGATCAGGCTTCTCCTTGAGAAGAGATTCGAATGAACGGGAAGTGGGGGTCAGGCGTCTGTCGCCGCACGCCTCTTGCGTACGACCCCGAACGCGACGGCCGCCGCGAGCAGCACCGCCACGCCGATGCCGATGCCGATCGGCACGGCGGGCGAAGAGTCGGAGGTATCGGCGGAATCGGCGGCGTTCTCCGCCCGCGGATCCGCCTTCTTCGCCTGAGGCGTAGGCGCCGCGGACGATCCGAGGTCCGGCAGCGGCGGCAGCTCCGCCTTGCCGTCCAGCGCGACGGCGAGCGAGACCGGGTCCATCCCGGTGCCCGCCTTGTACATCGAGCCGAACGCCTTCGCGCCCTTGGCCGTGAGCTTCGCGGGCGCCTCGCTCACCGAGACCAGGCCGCCCCCTCCGCTCTCTGCCTTCAACTCCCCCGCGTCGAAGGTGACGAGCGGGGTGCGCTTCCCGGTGAAGTCCTTGCTGTCGACGTCCGCGTAGAGCGTGCCCTTGCCGTCGCCCTGCACGGCCACGGCGACCTCGCTGAGCGCGATGTCGAGCCCGTGCTCACCGGTGAAGCGCACCGCACCCGCGAAGTCCGCGTCGAGGATCTGCTTCTTCTTGTCGTACGTCCCCGCGCCCTTGGGGAAGCGGAAGAGCGCGCCGCCGTCCTGGGCCCCGGCGAGAAGTTTCCACTCGCCCTTGGCGATGGAACCGGTGACGTACTCCCGGAAGGTGCGGCGCACGCCCCAGTCGACGGCGGCGTCCTCGATCCGGCCCGCCTTCGCTTCCGCCTTCTTCTCGGACGGCTTCGGCGACGGCGTCTTCTTCTCACCGGAGCCCGCGGCTGCCCCGGATGCCGCGGCCAGGTCCGTCGACAGGCTCACCCTGTCCAACTCGGTCCCCGCCGTGTAGTACCCGGCGAAAGCCTTCGCCCCCTGTGAAGTCAGCGTCGCGGGCAGGTTGTCGAGGGCGATCGGGCCCGCACCGCCCTTCATGTCGATGCCGGACATGCCGAGGGTCGCGAGCGGCACCTGGGCGCTCGAGGTGACCTTGCCCGTGCCCTTCTCCTTGCTGACCATGTCGGCGTAGAGCGTGCCGGAGCCGCCGGAGATCTTGACGGTGGGGCGGCTGACGGTGAGGTCGAGCTCGTACGAGCCGCCCTTCTTGTGCCCGAGGAAACGCACTCCGCCCGAGAACCCGGCGCTGAAGGCACCGCTGTCCGGGTCGTACGACCCCTTCGCCGAGTGGAAGCGGAACTGGCTGCCGCCGACCGTGGCGGCCCCGCCCCGCAGCGTCGAACTCCCCTGGGCTATCGGCCCGGTGACGTAGCTCTGGAACGACGATTTGATGCCCCAGTCGAGCCGTCCGCCCTGGACCGTGCGGCTCTGCGCGTGAGCGGTGGAGCCGGGAAGCAGCGCTCCGACGAGTGCGGTGAGCACCGCGACGGCTCCGGTGCGGGCGGCTGCCCGCACCTGTCTCGACGACGACATCGATCCCCTCCGACCTAGCGAATAAGGTAAGGCTAACCTAAACTACGATCACTCCGGCTGGAACCCCAGCAACAGCTCGACAGGACGGTGGACTTCGGTGCGTATGCCGCGCTCACTCCGTATCGCCGGCGCATGGACCGCCGTTCTCGCCCTGGCTCTCACGGGCTGTGGAACGTCGCCGGACGACGGTGGCGGCGATGGAACCTCTCCGAAGGCGAGGACGGCGGCCTCCGCACCCGACCGGGTCGAGCCCCTGAAGACCCGCCCCGACCCCGCACTCCCCGCCACCGTCACTTCGTCCGACGGCAAGAAGGTCACCGTCGAGGACACGAGCCGGATCGTGCCGCTGACCGGCAGCCTGAACGAGATCGTGTTCACGCTCGGCCTCGGCAAGAACGTCGTGGCACGAGACATCACCGCGACCTTCGAGCAGGCGGAGAAGCTGCCGGTGGTGACGCGTGCGCATGACGTCTCCGCGGAGAGCGTGCTGTCCCTGAAGCCGACGGTGGTCCTCGCGGACACCACCAGCGGGCCCGCCGAGGCCATCGACCAGATCCGCGACGCGGGCATCCCGCTGGTCGTCCTCGACCCGGCGAAGAGCCTCGACGACGTGGGTCCGAGGATCGGCGCGGTGGCGGAGGCGCTGGGGGTCGAGAAGGCGGGCGAAGAGCTGAAGTCCCGTACGCAGAAGCGCATTTCTGCGGTACGGGAATCCATCCCGGCCGCCGCCCGCAAGGAGAAGCCCCGTGTGGCCTTCCTCTATCTGCGCGGCTCGGCCTCGGTCTATCTGCTCGGCGGCCGTGACTCGGGGGCGGGTTCGCTCCTGGAGGCGGCGGGCGCGGTCGACGCGGGCAAGGCGTCGGGCCTGGAGAAGGACTTCACGGCGATCACCAGCGAGGCACTCGCCAAGGCGGCGCCCGACGCGATCCTGGTGATGTCCAAGGGGCTCGAGTCGGTGAACGGCGTGGACGGTCTCCTCAAAGTCCCGGGAGTCGCCGAGACCCCGGCCGGTCTCGACCGTCGGATCGTCTCGATCGACGACGGGGTGCTCCTGAACTACGGGCCGCGTACGGACCAGGTCCTGAAGTCCCTTGTGGAGCAGTTGTACGGGAGCTCCGACGGGAGTACCAAGTGACCGTCCTGACCAAGCCGTCGGACGCCGGGCCCGCCGCGACCGGGGAGCCGACGGCGCCTCGCGGCCGTCGACGTGGCGCGGCCGCCCCGCTCACCGCCGGGCTCACCGCCGCCCTCGTCATCCTCTGCCTCCTCTCCGCCGGTATCGGCGCGTACGACATCCCGCTCGGGGATGTCATCGGCTCCGTACAGCACCGGACAGGCCTCGGCGGGAGCGCGCTCGACCGGGTCGGCGAGAGCGTCCTGTGGAATGTGCGGCTGCCGCGTGTGACGCTCGCGCTGCTCGTCGGCGGGTCGCTCGGGTGCGCGGGAGCGCTCATGCAGGGCGTGTTCGGGAATCCGCTCGCCGAACCCGGCGTCATCGGGATCTCGGCTGGCGCTGCCGTCGGCGCGGTGGCGTCGATCGCGCTCGGTCTCAGCTTCTTCGGGACCTGGACCGTGACGGTGTGCGCGTTCGTCGCCGGGCTCGCGACCGTCCTTCTCGTGTACGTCCTCTCGCGGGGCGGCGGGCGTACGGAGGTCGTCACGCTGATCCTCACCGGGATCGCCGTGAACGCGTTCGCGGGGGCGCTGATCGGGCTCTGCATCTTCTTCGCGGACAACGCGCAGGTCACCCAGATCACGTTCTGGCAGCTCGGCTCGCTCGCCCAGGCGACCTGGCCGAAGGTGCTCGCCGTACTGCCGTGCGCGGTGGCCGGTCTGGCCGTGGCGCCGCTGTACGCACGGAAGTTGGACCTCCTCGCGCTCGGCGAGCGGCCCGCTCGGCATCTCGGGGTCGATGTGGAGCGGCTGCGGCTCGTGCTTGTTCTGGTGGTGGCGCTGCTTACCGCCGCCGCCGTGGCCGTCGCCGGGATCATCACGTTCGTCGGTCTTCTCGTGCCGCATCTGCTGCGGATGGCGGCGGGGCCAGGGCACCGGTTCCTCGTGCCGGGCAGTGCGCTCGGCGGGGCGGTCGTCCTTGTCGGCGCGGACCTCGCGGCGCGGACGGTGGCGGCGCCCGCGGAGCTGCCGCTCGGGGTGCTCACCGCGCTCTTCGGGAGCCCGTTCTTCTTCTGGCTGCTGCGCAGGACCCGTCGTAAGCAGGGGGGTTGGGCATGATCGGGCGGATCGCTGAGCGGTTGTTCTCGCCCGGGGCCGGGCGCGCGCTGCCAGGTCCCGTCTCCCCCGGCGACCCGCTCGCCGATACGTCGGGGCTCGTGGTGCGGCTCGGGGGGCGCGAGGTCCTTGCCGGGGTCTCCCTCACCGCCAGCGCGGGCGAGGTGCTCGCCCTGGTCGGGCCCAACGGGGCAGGGAAGTCGACCCTGTTGGCGGCGCTGGCCGCGGATCTTCCGGCCGACGCGGGGGTCGTACGCGTCTGTGGCCGCCCCACCGGCGAGTGGTCCGCATCTGAACTCGCCCTGCGGCGCGCCGTGTTGCCGCAGTCCGCCGCGCTCTCCTTTCCCTTCGGGGTCGAGGACGTCGTACGGATGGGGCGTGCGCCCTGGGCGGGGACGCCGCTGGAGGATGAGGACGACCGTGCCGTACGGGAGGCGATGGCCGCGACCGAGGTGACCGTGTTCGCCTCCCGTCCCTTCTCCGCGCTGAGCGGCGGTGAGCGAGCGCGGGTGGCTCTGGCCCGCGTGCTCGCCCAGCGTGCGCCGCTCCTCCTGCTCGACGAGCCGACCGCGGCGCTCGACCTCCGCCACCAGGAGCTGGTCCTCCGGATCTGCCGGGAGCGGGCCGCCGCCGGTGACGCGGTGGTGGTGGTCCTGCACGACCTGGGGCTCGCGGCGGCCTACGCGGATCGCGTGGCGGTGCTGCGCGACGGGGCGCTCGCCGCCGAGGGTCCTCCGGCCGGGGTCTTCACCGGCGACCTTCTTACCGAGGTCTACCGGCAGCCGGTCGAGGTCTTTCCGCATCCCCGTACGGGGGTTCCGCTTGTCGCCCCGGTGCGCGGCTGAGGGCGGGCCCTGCGGGGGTTCAGGCAGGGGCGGGACAGGGGAAATTGACCCACCCTTTACTCGCCCATGAGCCCTCCATGAGCCCTCCGTCACCCCACCGTGATGCCCCCGCGAGTACCCCCGCCTGGTGAGAGGTGAATCACGGGACTGCTGGGTATCGACCAGGTAAGGCTCAGTTAAGTTAGGTCCGCCTCACCAGCTTGCCGGAACCGTCCGTGAACCGTCTTGGAGCCCATATGCGCCCCGTCCGCCTTCCCGTCGCCACTGCCATCGCCGCAGCGGCAGCGCTCACCGCCGTCACGGGCTGCACCGAGAAGAGCGACGCCAAGGGTGGCGGTGGCAACTCCGTCGAGGTGACCGCCACCGACGAGAAGTGCGAGGTCTCCAAGACGAAGCTCTCCGCCGGGCACGTCGAGCTCGCCATCGAGAACAAGGGCTCCAAGGTCACCGAGGTCTATCTCCTCTTCCCCGATGACCGCATCGTCAGCGAGCGCGAGAACATCGGCCCCGGTACCCAGCAGAAGCTCACCGCCGAGGTGAAGTCCGGCTCGTACGAGATCGCCTGCAAGCCCGGCATGAAGGGCCCCGGCATCCGCCAGAAGGTCACCGTCACCGGCGGCAAGGCCGTCAAGCGCGACCCGCGTTTGGACAAGGCGGTCGCCGACTACCGCGCCTACGCGCAGCAGCAGGCCGACGAGACGCTGCCCAAGACGAAGACCTTCACGGACGCCGTGCGCGCGGGCGACCTCGAGGCCGCCAAGAAGGCGTACGCCCCCTCCCGCATCGGATGGGAGCGCACCGAGCCCGTCGCCGAGTCCTTCGGTGACATCGACCCGAAGGTCGACGTCCGCGAGGACGGCCTCGAGGACGGCCAGAACGCGGAGAAGGACTGGACGGGCTGGCACCGCCTGGAGCGTGCCCTGTGGAAGGACAAGAAGATCGGTGGGCGCGAGAAGAAGCTCGCCACCCAGCTCGACAAGGACCTGAAGGACTGGCAGAACCGCGTCGGCAAGGCCGAGATCACCCCGACCTCGATGGCCAACGGCGCCAAGGAGCTCCTCGACGAGGTCGCCACCGGCAAGGTCACCGGCGAGGAGGAGCGCTACTCGCACACCGACCTCGTCGACTTCAAGGCGAACGTCGAGGGCGCCGAGAAGTCGTACGGACTCCTGAAGGCCGTCACCGAGGAGAACGACCCGGCGCTCGTCAAGGAGCTCGACAAGCAGTTCGCCGCCCTGGACAAGCTGCTCGACAAGTACCGCGAGGGTGGCGCGGACTCCTACGAGTTCACCTCGTACGACAAGGTCGGCAAGGCGGACCGCAAGGAGCTGCAGGACGGCGTCAACGCACTCGCGGAGCCGCTGTCGAAGCTGGCTGCCGCCGTCGTCAAGACCAAGTAGCGGCAGGGGGCACCGGAACGATGACTGAGATCACGAGCGACATGAGCGACACGGGCGACACGAGCGATACCGGCAGCGACAGCGACAGCGCGTCCGTGTCGGAGAAGGACACCGGCAGCGACACCGACTCCCGCTCCGACTCCAGCTCCCCCTCCCGCCGCTCACTCCTCGGCTGGGGCGGCGCCGGTCTCGCGCTCGGTGCCGCCGTCACCGGTGGCGTGGCGATGGCGCGGTCCGGGGACGAGGCCGTGCCCGCGGCCTCCACCGGCGGCGCTGTCGCCTTCCACGGCAAGCATCAGGCAGGCATCGCGACCGGCGTCCAGGACCGGCTGCACTTCGCCGCGTTCGACGTGAAGACGGACGACCGCGAGCAGTTCGTGCAGCTCCTCAAGGACTGGACCCAGGCCGCCGCGCGGATGACGGCGGGGCACGAGGTCGGTGAGGGTGCCTTCGGCGGGCTCTCCGAAGCGCCGCCGGACGACACCGGTGAGGCGCTCGGCCTCAAGCCGTCCCGGCTCACCCTCACCATCGGCTTCGGGCCGGGTCTTTTCGAGAAGTTCGGGCTCGCGGACAAGCGGCCCGAGGCCCTCGTCGATCTGCCGAAGTTCCCCGGCGACAATCTCGACAAGTCCCGTGGCGGTGGCGATCTGTGCGTGCAGGCCTGCGCGGACGACCCGCAGGTCGCCGTGCACGCCATCCGCAACCTCGCCCGCATCGGCTTCGGCAAGGTCGCGGTGCGCTGGTCGCAGCTCGGCTTCGGGAAGACGTCGTCCACGACGCCGGGGGCGCAGACGCCTCGTAACCTCTTCGGCTTCAAGGACGGCACCCGCAACGTCTCGGGCGACGACACGTCAGCGCTCGCCGAGCATGTGTGGGCCGAGGGCAAGGACGGGACCGGCTGGATGGATGGCGGGTCCTATCTCGTCGCGCGCCGCATCCGTATGAACGTCGAGACCTGGGACCGGACTCCGCTCGGTGAGCAGGAGGACATCTTCGGGCGTGACAAGGGTGAGGGCGCTCCGGTCGGCAAGGCCAAGGAGCACGATGCGCCGTTCCTGAAGGCGATGAAGCCCACCTCGCACGTGCGGCTCGCGCACCCGGACAGCAACCACGGTGCGACGATCCTGCGCCGCGGCTACTCCTTCACGGACGGCACCGACGGCCTCGGCCGCCTGGACGCGGGCCTCTTCTTCCTCGCGTACCAGCGGGACGTCCGCACGGGCTTCATTCCCGTGCAGCGCAGTCTGGCGCGCTCCGACGCGCTCAACGAGTACATCCAGCACGTGAGTTCCGCGGTATTCGCGATCCCGCCCGGCGTCCGCGACAAGGACGACTGGTGGGGCCGGACACTGTTCGGCTGAGGGGATCTGACACAGACATGTTCGGTAATTACCTGATCGGGCTGCGCGAGGGCCTGGAAGCAAGCCTGGTCGTCTGCATCCTCATCGCCTATCTGGTGAAGACGGGGCGGCGCGACGCGCTGCGGCCCATCTGGATCGGCATCGGCGTCGCGTGCGGCATCGCGCTCGGCTTCGGCTGCGCGCTCACCTTCGGTTCGCAGGAGCTGACGTTCGAGGCGCAGGAGGCGCTCGGCGGTTCGCTGTCGATCGTCGCCGTCGCGCTTGTGACGTGGATGGTCTTCTGGATGCGGCGTACGGCCCGCCATCTCAAGGCGGAGCTGCACGGCAAGCTGGACGCGGCACTGCAGATGGGCACGGGCGCGCTGGTCGCCACGGCGTTCCTCGCCGTGGGGCGCGAGGGCCTGGAGACCGCGCTGTTCGTGTGGGCGTCGGTACGGGCCTCCAACGACGGTACGCACGGTCCGCTGATCGGCGTGCTCCTCGGCCTGCTGACCGCGATCGCGCTCGGCTGGCTGTTCTACAAGGGCACGCTCCGCATCAACCTGGCGAAGTTCTTCACCTGGACCGGCGCCATGCTGGTGATCGTGGCGGCGGGCGTTCTCGCGTACGGCGTGCACGACTTGCAGGAGGCGGAGTTCCTCGGCGGCCTGCGGAACAAGGCGTTCGACATCAGCGCGACGATCCCGCCGGACAGTTGGTACGGCACGCTCCTGAAGGGCGTCTTCAACTTCCAGCCCGATCCGACAGTTGTCCAGGTCACGGTGTGGCTGCTGTATTTGATCCCGACGCTCGCGTTCTTCTTCGCCCCCTCGGGCCTGCTCGGTTCCAGGAAGACGAAGGCCGCGGCCGAGCGGTCGCGGCAGGACGCGAACGATCCCGTGGGGGAGAAGAGCTGACGCGTGGGCAGGGGGTGCGCCCGGCTCGAACTGCCTTGCAAGAACCACAACATGCTCGTGGGCAGTTTCGGCGCCACCGCCCGCAAGGGTCCGCAGCGCCCGCGGCTGGGGTCTACGACTTCAACCTCCAGGAGCTCTGACCCGCCTCTGACCCCCTTCCCGGCCCCGGTAGGGTTCGTGCCCGGGAAGGGCGTAGGTGAAGGGATCCGATGAGTAACGTGCGCAGGCTTCGCAGTCTCAGCCGCCGACCGGCCACGGCGGCGGCAGTGGTGACTGTCCTGTCGATGGCGGCGAGCGGGTGCGTGACGGTGCACGGGGAGCGGGAGGTCGTCCCGTCGGCGACCAAGGCCGAGGCCGACCGTGCGCTGAAGGACTTCCTCACCGCGTACAACAAGGCGGACAAGGCGTACGACCCGGCCCTCGACGCGGCCAGGGTCACCGGCCCGCTGAGCGCCATCAATCAGGCGGGGCTGAAGTCGAACAGCGCCCAGCACCCGGACGGCAACACCGGCCAAGTGCCGCTGAAGCTGACGGATGCGAAGTTCTCGATCCCCAAGAAGGCCGGCTGGCCACGGTGGTTCGTCGCCGATGCACATGCCAATCGCCGGGAGGACATGCGCTGGCTGTTCGTCTTCACCAAGGGCAGCGCCGACCAGCTGTGGGAGGCCTCCTACCTGAACCTGGTGGCGCCGGGGAAGGTCCCCGAGCTGAAGAAGGACAAGGACGGCCTGGCCGAGCCGGTCGCGGTGGGCTCGTCGGCTCTCGCGGTGGCGCCGAAGGATCTCGGCAAGGAGTACACGACGTATCTGAAGTCGGGCGGCGACACCTTCGCGCCGGGCGACCACACGTCACTGTGGAAGGCGGCCCGCGACAAGAACGCCAAGCGCCGCGGCCTGGCCATCCAGTACATCGACGAGCCGCAGAACGAGGGCACGTTCGCGCCGGTGGGCCTGCGCACCGCGGACGGCGGGGCGATGGTCTTCTTCTCGACGCACCACTACGAGAAGCAGACCGCGGCGAAGGGCGTGAGCCTCACCATCGGTCCCGAGGTGAAGTCGCTCCTGAAGGGCGAGGTCAAGCAGTCGGTGACGCTGGAGCGCGTCTCCAACCAGCTCGTCCTCGACCCGGCGGGTTCGGGCAAGGTGTCTTTCCTGAGCCGCATCCAGGGTCTGACGGGCGCGCGGGGCGAGTAGCGGGGGCCCCGGGCGCGGGTGTCAGCCCCTCGACGGCCAGGCGGCGACGTCGTGCTGGGGCTCGCCCGCGACGCGGGCGCACTCGTCGGTGAGCGTCTCGAGCAGGGTCAGCGGATCCGGCAGCGCGTGCTCGGGGCCACGGATCCAGCTGACCGCCAGATCACCGGGCAGCCGGGCGGGCGGCACGAGAACGTACGAACCACGGCAGTGCCAGCGGAAGCCCGGGTGTTCGTTCGTCGTCTCGGGGTGGCAGTCGAGCTCGCAGGGCCACCACTCGTCCTCGTCCTCCGGGGTGCCGCGCGTGAGCGTGAAGAAGAGCATCCGCCCTTCCTCCATGACGCCCTCGGACTCGGCGACAGGGCCCACGTCGATGCCGTCGGCGAGCAGCCTGGCCAGGGCCTCGCGCCCGGCGGCCACCGGCACGTCCAGGACGTCGTGGACCATGCCCGTCGCGGTGATGAAGTTGGCCTGCGGCTGGTGCCGTGCCCAGCGCTCGATCTGCCCTCGGTCGGTCGTGGCCTGCGTCTGCCAGGCGAAGGAGATGGGGTGCCTGGCGGGTGTGGGACAGCCGATGCGGTCGCAGGAACATCGGTACGCGGAGGGGTGCGCGGCCGGTGAGAGCGGCAGACCCGCCGCCGCCGCGGCGACGAGCAGGGCCTCGCGGCTCGCCTCGTCACCTGCCGTGTCCTCCGGTCGGGGACGTCGGCGAAGCCACTGGGAAATCCTGCTCTGTCCACCGGAACGGCGGCCGAACTCCGCGCCCATCTATCCCCTCACCTCGCATTTGTGCCGAGAAGCCTCTCCCATGGTCGCACCATCCTGCGCCTCGGGGGGCCAGAGCCCACATCCGGGGTAGCTGGGGTGATGCAAGGCGCAGGGTGACATCGCGCGTCATTGCGTACTAACAGGGGATATACCCCCCTACCGTGTTCGCCATGGTCACCAGGAGCGTGCTCACGGGACTCTCGGGGCTCATGAGCCTCACCACACTGGCCCTCGCGGCGCCCGCCGGACCGGGCGGCCCGCTCGAATGGGGCAGCGGCCCCCTGACGGTGGAGGCACTCCCCCGCGTCACCTACACCGCGCATCGCGGCGGCGCCCTCGAGGTGCCGGAGAACAGCATGTCGGGTCTGGTCGCGGCGTACGAGCGCGGCACGGCCCAGGTCATCGACGTCGATACGCGGATGCTGCGCGACGGCACGCTGGTGGCCATGCACGACGCCACCCTGGACCGTACGACGACGTCCACGGGCCCGGTGCGCTCGCTCACCCTGGCCCAGTGGCGGCAGGTCAGGCTGCGGCCCGGCACCACCCTGCCGGGCAGCTGGCGCCCCGAACGGCCGCCGACGGTCGCCGAGATCCTGGACCGCTTCGGCGGCCGGATCGTCCTGATGCTGGAGGCGAAGGACCCGCGCAGCCTGCGCAAGCTCGGTTCGCTGATCCGCGCGCGGGGCCTGACCCGCTCGGTGTTCGTGAACTCGAACGACCCCGGCGTCGCGTCCCGCGCACACGGCCTCGGCCTGCTCGCGCAGCTGTGGCGCTCCAAGGCGCAGATGCGCACGGACCGGCCCGCACGCTGGGCCGGGTTCGTGGACGTACTCGATGTGGATCACAAGGCGCGGGACATCGATCTCCTGCGTGCGGTCAGCTCCGGGATCCCACGGGTGTGGGCGCACACGGTGACCACTCCGGGCCAACGCGACCGTGCCCTTCGGCTCGGCTGCAACGGCGTGATCACGGACACGCCTGGGCTGCTCGCGCGGACGCCGGTGAAGGGCGTGAAGGGCGCGCGTGCCGCACGTCTGTCGGAGGGGTGGCCGGTCAACTCCGTGTGATCAGCAGGATGTGATCAGCGCGGCGCGATGCCGTGGAGTGCGTACTCGACGAGCTTGTCGCCGTACTCGTGCGTGAGCGGTCCCGTTCGCTGCAGCCAGCGCTGGGCGATCGGGCCCGTCCACAGTTCCAGGGCGATGCGGGGGTCCACGTCGGGCGCGACCTGACCGGCCTCCTGGGCGATGCGCAGGCGCTTCACATAGAGCTGGAGCGAGGGTTCGAGGAGCTTCTCCACGTACTCGGCGCCGATGTCGTCGTTGAGCATTCCCTCGGCGGCGAGCGCCCGGTAAGGAGCGTCGTACTTGGGGTTCTTGAGCTCGTCGATGGTGGCCCGCACGACGTACTTGAGGTCGGCCTCCAGATTCCCGGAGTCCGGGATCTCGTACTCGATCTCGTGGCCCGCTTCGGCACTCGCCTCCACGCTCGCCTGGTGGCCGAGGTCGAGGAAGGCGTCGAGCAGGACGGCACCCTTCGACGGCCACCAGCGGTAGATCGTCTGCTTGCCCACGCCCGCACGGGAGGCGATCGCCTCGATCGTGAGCTTGCTGTAGCCGACCTCGGAGACCAGTTCGAGGGCGGCGTCATAGATCGCGCGGCGCGAGCGTTCGCTGCGGCGCTTGGAGTCTGGGGCGGATTTCGTGGCCATGCCGTCGAATGTAGCAGCGAACGAGCCGAGACGTACCGTCTCGATACCTCTTGACAAGACGAACCGTCTCGTTCAATGTATTCACAACAAGCCGAGACGATACGTCTCGCTGAGGCTCTCGATCCGGAGGTACGGAAATGTCACGAGGCGGAGCAGGAAACATGCTGGGTGTCGGCGGTGCGCGCACCAACCTCTCCCGCAAAGCGTTGCGCGGCGGTGGCGGCGGCGGTCAGATCGGCGGCGGGCTCAGCCCCCAGGCGCAGAAGCGCGAACTCCTTCGCAAGCTCCAGGAAGGCCGCTCGACGCACAACGAGTCATGAGACAGGGACGTGGATGGCGTCTTCACCTGCATGACCATCCGCCCAACCCGAGTGGACCACTCGTCGAACCACCCGTTCAGATCACTGCGCGAGGGCTCCTCACACCGCACCATGGGCAGCAACTGACCCAATATGGGCAGTAACTGACCACCGCGGTACGTGAGGAGCCCTCGTTGAGTCGTTTTCCTCGTCGCGCCACACCCCGGCGCTATCTGATGTGCCCACCGGCACACTTCAAGGTCACGTACTCCATCAACCCCTGGATGGACCCCTCGAAACCGGTCGACGTCCCGCTGGCCATCGCCCAGTGGGAGGACCTGCGCGACCGCTACCGCTCTCTCGGCCACACCGTCGAAGAGCTCGACCCGCGCCCCGGCCTGCCGGACATGGTCTTCGCCGCGAACGGCGCGACCGTCATCGAGGGCCGCGTGCTCGGCGCCCGGTTCGCCTACCCCGAGCGCGGCCCCGAAGCCCTCGCCCACCTGGAGTGGTTCCGCGAGCACGGCTTCACGGACCTGCACGAACCCACGCACGTCAACGAGGGCGAGGGCGACTTCGCCGTCACCTCCTCCTACGTCCTGGCCGGCCGCGGCTTCCGGGCCAGCCCCCTGTCGCACGGGGAGGCGCAGGAGTTCTTCGGCCGCCCGGTGCTCGGCCTCGATCTCGTCGACCCCCGCTACTACCACCTGGACACGGCGCTCGCGGTGCTCAGCGACACGGGGGACGCGACGGACGACGTCATGTACTACCCGCCCGCGTTCTCGCCCGGCAGCCAGGCGGTCCTGCGGCGCATCTTCCCCGACGCGCTGATCGCCGATGAGCCGGACGCGGTGGCCCTCGGGCTCAACGCGGTATCGGACGGCCTGCACGTGCTGCTCCCGCAGGCCGCGGCCGGCCTCTTCGCCCCGCTGCGGGAGCGGGGCTACGAACCCATCGGCATGGATCTGGGCGAGCTGCTCAAGGGCGGCGGCAGCGTGAAGTGCTGCACGCAGGAGCTACGCGTCTAGGGCGCCGCTTTCGTGGGGCGGCCATGCGTCGCCCCACTCCGCGTCGCGGGCCGCGCGGTACAGCGGGCCGTGGCGCTTGGTCACCGTCTCGCGGTGCAGCGTCTCGTCCGCCGCGCACAGATCGAGCAGGACCTGGCCCTTGCGGATCTGCGGTTTACGTACGACACGCTTCCGCGCTGGATGGGCGTCGAACCGGACGGCCGCGACATAGCTGAACTTCTCGTCCTCGTACGCCAGCGATCCGCCCTTGACCTGCCGGTGCAGGGACGAGCGGCTGACGCGGGCGGAGAAGTGGCACCAGTCTTCGCCGGGGACGATCGGGCAGGCGGAGCTGTGCGGGCAGGGGGCGGCGATCCGGAATCCGGCGGCGATCAGCTGGTCGCGGGCCTCGATGACGCGCGTGTAGCCGTCGGGGGTGCCGGGCTCGATGATCACGACGGCCTGCTGCGCCGCCGCTGCCGCCGCGTCCACGACCGAGCGGCGGTCGCTCTCCGTCAGCTCCCCGAGGACGTACGACACCGTGACGAGATCAGTGCTCTCAATGGTGAGCGCCGATCCGATACGAGAGCGCTGCCACTGCACCGCCTTCAACCACGGGTTGGCGGCGGCCAGTTCGCGCCCCAGGGCGAGTGCGGGCTCGGCCCAGTCCAGAACCGTGACCGGCCGCTCGCCGACCCACGTCGCGCTCACCGCCCAGGTCGCCGCGCCGGTCCCGCCGCCGACGTCCACATGACTGCGGGGCGCCCACGCCTCGGGCGCCGCGTCCGCGAGGGCGCCGAGCGCGGAACGTACCGCCTCGAAGGTCGCGGGCATCCGATACGCGGCGTACGCGGCGACGTCCGCGCGATCACGCAGGATCGGGGCGTCGGTCGGGGTGAGCCCCCGGTAGTTGGCGATCAGCCGTTCGACGGCTTGCGCGGCCTGCTTGGGCCCGAGGCCGTCGAGGAGACCCGCGAGGGCGCTGCGCAGGGCCGCGGCCGGAGAAGCGGGGGATGCCGGGGAGATCGGGGCGTTCACCCCCTGATTCTACGGGGGTAGGAAAAGCGTGAACCGCAGGGGAAGAGGCAGGGGAAGAGAGGGAGGGCGAGCCGCATGACAGATATACGGCAGGCACGGGTCGGCGACCACGGCGAGATCGTCGCGTGCGTACAGGAGTGGTGGGGCGACTCACGCACACCGGCACAGGCGCGCGATCTTTCACTGCTGCTGCCGAAGCTCTTCCTGCAGTTCTTCTCGGGCACGAGCCTGGTCGTCGAGGCGACCGACCGTGGCACGATCCGGGCGATCCAGGGGTTCCTGGTGGGCTTCTACTCCGCCGACAACGAGGACGAGGCCTACATCCACTTCGTAGGCGTCGATCCCGCACTGCGCGGCCAGGGTGTCGCCCGCCGCCTCTACACGGAGTTCTTCCGCCAGGCCGCCGACGCGGGCCGCCGCGAGGTGCGCGCCATCACGTCACCGACGAACACCGGCTCGATCGCCTTCCACCGGGCGATGGGGTTCGTGATCGAACCGGGCGACAGGGTGGTGAACGGGGTGTCCGTGCACAGCGACTACGACGGTCCGGGCCAGGACCGAGTGAGCTTCCACCGAAAGCTCTGAAGAGCGGCCCGCACGGGCGCCCCGTAAGGGGCGCGGGAAACTGCGCGCCCAGCCCCCACCGCGCCCGCGGGTCCGGCACAGCGCCCCCGGCGAAGCCGCTCAGCGCACGCGGGCAGCGGCCCGCGCGAGGCGAGTCGCCGCACGCGCCCGCGGCCCGCTGTCGGCGGGCCTGCGCCTGGGGTGCACAGTATTCGCCAGCAGAACCAGAAACGTGTCCGTGGCAGGGTCGATGACCAAGGACGTCCCAGTGAACCCCGTATGACCGGCGGCGCCCCTCCCCGCCAGCTCCCCCATGAACCACGCCTGGTCGAGGCCGAAGCCGAGGCCGGGCGGCATCAGCATCAGCTCGACGAAGTCCGGGCCGAGGATGCGCGCCGTACCGTACGAGCCGCCGCAGAGCAGTGCGCGGCAGAAGACCGCGAGGTCGCGTGCGGTGGAGAAGAGCCCGGCGTGACCGGCGACGCCGCCGAGCGCCCAGGCGTTCTCATCGTGCACCTCACCCCGCAGCATCCCCCGGTCCGTCTTCGCCCAGGGCTTGCGCTGGTCCTCGGTGGCGGCGGCGCCGGGGCGCGGCCCGAAGCCGGTGGCCGTCATGCCCAGCGGCCGCGTGATGCCCTCCTTCACGAGGACGTCGAGCGGGCGGCGCGTAAGGCGCTCCAGGACGTGCTGGAGGAGCAGCATGTTCAGATCGGAGTAGAGGTGGTCGCCCGGCGGGCTCGACGGGGCCTCCGCGCGCAGGGCGGCGAGGCGCGCCGCGCCGTCCGGGCAGTCGTACAGCGGGAGTTCGGGGCGCAACCCCGAGGTGTGCGTGAGCAGTTGGCGCACCGTGATGCCGTGCTCGGCGGCCGCCCTGAATTCGGGAACGTACGCCGAGACGAGTGCGTCGATACCGAGCGTGCCGCGCTCAAGCTGCTGCATCGCGGCGACGGTCGTGAACAGTTTGGTGAGCGATGCCAGGTCGAAGGAGGTGCCGGTGCGCATCAACACCTGCCGCTCCGGGGGCAGTTCGATGCCGGTGTCCGTCTCGGGGTCGTACGCGGCGTAGCGCACCGCACGGCCCACCGCCTCCTTGACGGCGATCACGGAGCCGCGCCCCGCGAGCACGACGGCGCCGGCGCACCAGGGCCGCTCGCCACGCGTCAGCTCGCGCACCTCGCGTACTAGGTGGCCCATCTCGTCCGTGTCGAGCCCCGCGCGGTCCGGTGTTCCGGTGCGCAGCAGGCGTGGCGCGGTCAGTGGTCCGTCCCCTCCCGAGTCGGGTCCTGAGCCGGACCTGCCGGGTCCTGAGCCGGGCTCTGAGCCGGGTCCTGAGCCGGGCTCTGAGCCGGGTCCTGAGCCGGGCTCTGAGCCGCCCCGGCCGAGTGCTGCCAGGGGCGGCACAGTCCCATGAAGCAGGCGATGGCCGCCAGAGCGCACACGAGCTGGACGACGGCCATCGGCACGGCCGTCGCCTCGCCCGCGATGCCCACGAGCGGCGAGGCGATCGCGCCGACGAGGAAGGAGGACGTGCCGATCAGCGCGGACGCGGAGCCCGCGGCGTGCGGGGTGCGCATCAGGGCGAGGGCGTTGGTGTTGGGCATCGCGAGACCCATCGCCGACATCAGGACGAAGAGCCCGGCGGCGATCGGGAACAGGCCGACGTCCCCGAAGACGCCCGTCGTCATGAGGAGCAGCGCGGTCGCCGCGAGGGTGATCACGACGAGGCCGAAGGTGAGCGCCTTGTCGAGGCTGACCCGGCCGACGAGGATCTTGCCGTTGATCTGGCCGACGATGATCAGGCCGACGGAGTTCACACCGAAGAGCAGGCTGAAGGTCTGCGGCGACGCTCCGTAGATCTCCTGGATCACGAACGGCGACGCCGAGATGTACGCGAACAGCGCGGCGAAGGCGAAGCCGCCCGCGATCATGTACCCGGTGAAGACGCGGTCGGCGAGGAGCGACTTCATGGTGCGCAGTGCCTCGACGGTGCCGCCGCTGTGCCGCTGCTCGGGGGCGAGGGTCTCGGGCAGCCGCCGCCAGACGAGCGCGGTCATGGCGATGCCGATCACGGTGAGCACGACGAAGATGCCGCGCCAGTCCGTGAAGCGCAGGACCTGCCCGCCGATGAGGGGCGCGACGACCGGGGCGACGCCGGAGATCAGCATCAGGGTGGAGAAGAAGCGGGCCATCTCCATGCCGTCGTAGAGATCACGCACGACGGCACGGGCGATCACTATTCCCGCGGCACCCGCGAGACCCTGCAACAGGCGGAAGCCGATGAGGAGTTCGACGGTGGGCGCGAAGGCGCAGATCGCGGTGGCGAAGATGTAGACGAAGAGCCCGATGAGCAGCGGCCTGCGCCGCCCCCACTTGTCGCTCATCGGCCCGACGACGAGCTGTCCGAGCGCCATGCCGGTGAGGCAGGCGGTCAGGGTGAGCTGGGCGGTCGCGGCGGACGAGTGCAGTGCGCGGGTGACCTCCGGGAGTGCCGGGAGGTACATGTCCATGGAGAGCGGCGGGACGGCGGTGAGACCGCCGAGCACGAGGGTGACGAGGAGGCCGGTGCGGCGCTGGGCGGTGAGGTCCCGCGCCGTGGGGGCGGGGGCGGGGCCCGATTCCGGCTTCCGGGACTGCCGTATGAGAGACCCTTCGGACCCACTCGTCGTACGGCTGCCGTGCTCCGGCATGGCGGATTCCCTCCCGATTAGGCGTGCGATTACCTATGCTCTCAGCTCAGCTGTACTGGTTGAGACCATTTCCGCGGTACTCCGCGGTACGGACAGGGGCCCCAGTGGTGGAAGACAACCGTGAACCCGTGCGCTGGGGCATCCTCGCGACGGGTGGGATCGCCGCATCGTTCACGGCGAACCTCCTGGACATGCCGGACGCGGAGGTCGTCGCGGTGGCCTCGCGGACCGACGCGTCGGCGAAGGCGTTCGCCGAGCGGTTCGGGATACCGCGTGCGTACGGAGAGTGGGGCGCGCTCGCCGAGGACAAGGACGTCGACGTCGTGTACGTGGCGACGCCGCACTCGGCGCACCGGACGGCGGCGGGGCTCTGCCTGGAGGCGGGCCGCGCGGTGCTCTGCGAGAAGGCGTTCGCGCTGAACGCGCGGGAGGCGCTGGACCTGGTGACGCTCGCCCGGCGGCGCGGCCTCTTCCTGATGGAGGCCATGTGGATGTACTGCCATCCACTGGTCAGGCGGATGAAGGCGCTGGTCGACGACGGGGCGATCGGTGAGGTGCGCACCGTCCAGGCCGACTTCGGGCTCGCCGGGCCCTTCCCTCCGGCGCACCGCCTGCGTGACCCGGCGCAGGGCGGTGGCTCGCTGCTCGATCTCGGGGTGTACCCGGTGTCGTTCGCGCACCTGCTGCTAGGGGAGCCGTCGGAGGTGACGGCGAGAGCAATGCTCTCGGCTGAGGGCGTTGATCTCCAGACGGGAATGCTGCTCTCGTGGGAGAGCGGCGCTCACGCTTTGTTGCACTGCTCCATCAATGCGGGCACCCCCGTCACCGCCTCGGTCACCGGTTCGCGGGGCCGCATCGACATCCCGGACGGCTTCTTCTTCCCGGAGCGCTTCGTCCTGCACCGCGACGGCCGCGACCCCGAGGAGTTCACCGCCTCCCCCGAGGACGGCCCTCGCGACAGCCTCAAGCACGAGGCCGCCGAGGTCATGCACCGGCTGCGCGCGGGCGACACCGAGTCCCCCCTCGTCCCCCTCGAAGGCACCCTCGCGGTGATGCGGACCCTGGACGCAGTGCGGGAGCGGATCGGGGTGCGCTACCCGGGCGAGTAGCGCACCCCCGCTGACCTGTAGCCCCGAAGCCCCGCCGGGTTACGCGGGCTTCAGCCCCGGGTTCCCCGCCTCCGTCACGAAGGAAGCCGTCGTCGTGATCGGCGCCCCGGGCGTCGTCACCGCCGACACGGTCTTGAAGTCGGCCCGCGCGGATTCCTGCCCCAGACCGACGGTCACGTACCCGCGCCGCCCGTTGTAGAACTTCATGTGCGGGTTGGCCTTGGTGTAGGTGTCCCAGTTCGCGGGCTTGTCGGCGCCGTCCTTGCCGCTCGCGATGGACGTGGCGACGATCTCCGTACCGACCGTCTTGGACGCCTGGTCGTCGAAGTCGGCCTTGATGTCGTAGGCGTACCCGACGTGCACATCGCCCGTGAGCACCATCAGGTTCTCGATCCCGGCGGACGCCGCACCCGCTAGGACGCGGTCGCGGGACGCCGTGTAGCCGTCCCAGGCGTCCATGCTGACCTTCGCCACCGCGTTGAGGTCCAGCTTCCGCTGGGCGAAGTTGACCTGCTGCGGCACGACGTTCCACAGCGCACGCGAGCGGCGCCACCCGTCGATGAGCCAGCGCTCCTGGGTGGCCCCGGTGAGGGTGCGCTTCGGGTCCGTGGACTCCGGTCCCGGGACGTGGGAGCCGTCACCGTACGCCTGGTCGGAGCGGTACTGCCGGGTGTCCAGGATGTCGAACTGCGCGAGCCGCCCCCACTGCATACGGCGGTAGAGCTGAAGGTCAGGACCCTGCGGCCGCTGCGGGCTTCGCAGCGGCTGGTTCTCCCAGTAGGCGCGGTAGGCGGCGGCGCGGCGCACCAGGAACTCGGATGGGGGTACCTCCCTGCTCGAGCGAAGCCGAGAGCTTGGGGGAGGGTTGCCGTTCTCGTCGAGGTCGCCCGCGTAGTTGTTCTCGGCTTCGTGGTCGTCCCAGGTGACGACGAAGGGGTGCGCGGCGTGTGCGGCGCGCAGATCGGGGTCGGACTTGTAGAGGGCGTACCGCAGGCGGTAGTCCTCGAGCGTCTGCGTCTCGCGGTTGTAGAGGGCGGGCAGGGTGCGGTCGGTGTAGTTGCGGGCGCCGCCGACCGAGTTCACCGCGTACTCGTAGAGGTAGTCGCCGAGGTGGAAGACGACGTCGACATCGTCCTCGGCCAGGTGTTTGTACGCGGTGAAGTAGCCGTCGTGGTACGCCTGACAGGAGACGGCGGCGAGCGTCAGGGCACTCACCTTGCTGCCGGCCGCGGGAGCGGTGCGGGTCCGGCCCGTCTCGCTGATCCACGTCCCGGTCTTGAAGCGGAAGTAGTAGGTCCGCGCGGCGTCGAGGTCGCCCACCTCGACGTGCACGGAGTGGTTGAACTCGGGGTGGGCGGTGACGGAACCGCGTCTGGCCGTGCGGCGGAAGCGGGCGTCGTGGGCGAGCTCCCACTGGACGGTGACGCGCTCGTTCGGCAGACCGCTGCCCGGCTCGTACGGTGCCGGGGCGAGGCGGGTCCAGAGCAGGACCGAGTCGGGCAGCGGGTCGCCGGATGCCACGCCGAGCGTGAACGGATTGTCAGCGATCTTCCGCGCGTCCAGCTCTGCGGCGCTCGCCACGCCCGCCGTCGGCAGGTTGGTGGCGAAGGCGAGTGCGGCGGCGGCGCCCGTGACGGTGAGGAAGCGTCGGCGGCCCAGGTGGCTTGCGGCGGCTCGGAGTTCGGCTGTTACCTGCTGGCCTGCGGGTGTCATGTGGCCCTCCCCTGACGATTGGTGTCAGGTGCATGGAAGTGGCGAGGGACGACCTGTGACTGTCACGTACACAACAGCCGGATGGCGGACGGATGATGTCCGCGTGGACACCCCTCCCGTACGCTGCGGGGCCATGAACGCAGAGCTAACTGGGCAGCTGACTGGACAGACGAGGACCGCTGTGGTGACCGGCGCGGGCTCCGGGATCGGCAGGGCCGTGGCGGTGGAACTGCTGCGGGCCGGATGGTCCGTGGCGCTCGCGGGGCGCCGCGTGGAGACCCTGGAGGAGACGGCGGCGATCGCCGCGGGAGTGTCGGAGGGCGCGGCGGTGCGGCCCGTCCCGGAGGCCGAGGCGGCCAGCGGAGAAGTGGGCGTCGCGGGCCCCGCGGGGCCCGCCGAGATCAACGCCATCTGCGTACGCACCGACGTCTCGCGGCCCGAAGACGTGGCCGCGCTCTTCACGTCCGTACGCGAGGGATTCGGCCGCCTCGACCTCCTCTTCAACAACGCGGGCACGTTCGGCCCCGGCGGCGTCCCCGTCGACGAGCTGGAGTACGACGCGTGGCGGCACGTCGTCGACACGAACCTCAACGGCGCCTTCCTGTGCGCGCAGGCGGCCTTCCGGCAGATGAAGGAGCAGGACCCGCAGGGCGGCCGGATCATCAACAATGGCTCCATCTCGGCCCATGTCCCCCGCCCGCGGTCCATCGCGTACACGGCGACGAAGCACGCGCTGACCGGCCTGACGAAGTCCCTCTCCCTGGACGGCCGTCCCTACCGGATCGCCTGCGGCCAGATCGACATCGGCAACGCTGCGACCGACATGACGGAGCGGATGCAGGCCGGAACCCTCCAGGCCAACGGGGAGTTGGCGCCCGAGCCGGTGATGGACGTGGCGGACGTGGCGCGGACGGTGCGGCACATGGCGGAGCTGCCGCTCGAGGCGAACGTGCAGTTCGCGACGGTGCTCGCGACCAACATGCCGTTCATCGGGCGGGGTTAAGGGCCAGGGCCCTTCTGACGGTCGGCCGACATCTTCACAAGCGAAATGGGAAACACCGCGCCAATTACGCGCATCCCACCCCGTATACTCGGCGTGCCCTCCACGAGAACTCCACATTCAGAGCACACTCGGAGCACACCTTGCGCATACGATCCGCGGCCCCGGCCGTCCTCGCCGCGGCCGCACTCGCGGCCCCGCTGCTCGCCGCGTCCCCTGCGACCGCGGCCGTGACCGCGCGCCACCAGGGCGGACTGCACCTCGGGTACATCCAGTTCGACAGCCCCGGCCGGGACAGCCGCTCCAACTCCTCACTGAACGCGGAGTGGGTGAACATCCACAACAACACCGGCTCGGGGATCCAGCTCAAGGGCTACAAGCTGAAGGACAACACCGGCTACACGTACACCTTCGGCAGCTACAAGATCGGCGCGGGCAAGACTGTCAAGGTCCGCACGGGCAAGGGCACCAACGCGTCGGGCGTCCGCTACTGGGGCCGCGGCTCGTACGTCTGGAACAACACCGGCGACAAGGCCCGCCTCATCAAGCCGAGCGGTTCGCTCAAGGACTCCTGCTCCTGGGGGAGCAGCCCGCCCGGATCCAAGAGCTGCCACTGAGGGCCCACTCGGCACGGTGAGGGGGGAGGGGGAGAGGCGTCTTGGCTGCCCCTCCCCCTCCCCCTCCCCCCCTCCTGTCGCATCCCCTCCTATCGCAGGATCCGCTCGACCTCGGCCAGCTCCCCCGCGCTCAACGCCCCGTACCGCAGCGCCCCCGCGTTCTCCTCGGCCTGCGCGACGGTCCGGAACCCCGGAATGGGCAGCGTCGCGGGACTCCGCGCCCAGAGCCACGCGAGCGCCCCCTGCGCGAGGGTCCGGCCGCTCCCGGTCAGCACGGACCGCACGGCGTCCACCCGCGCCAGCCACTCCGGATCCGCACCCCCGCCCGTCCCGAAGCCCGGCAGCCACTCGGGCGGCGCACTGCGAATGTCCCCGGCCACCGGCACCCGCCCGGCGCCGAACTTCCCGGTCAGCAGCCCCATCGCCAACGGGCTGCGCACCACACTCGCGAGCCCCAGTTCCGCACAGAGCGCCAGCATCTCCGGCGCGTCCTGGAGCACGTTGCAGCGATGCTGCACGGCCGCGCAGTGCGGGCCATCGGCGAAGAGTGCGGCTCGGGCCGGATCATCCGTACTCCACGCGTACGCCCGGATGAGCCCTTCCCGCACGAACTCCTCGCAGGCATCCCGGAGTTGTACGGCACGCTCCGGCTCCGCGTCGCCGATGTGCAGCTGATAGAGGTCGACGTACTCCGTGCCGAGCCGCTTCAGTGAGGCCGTCAGCGCACTGCGCGCGTACGCGACCGAGTCGTCCGCACGTCCGGCCGCGGCCCGCGTCTCCTCGTCGAAGAGGTTCCCCCACTTCGTGGCGATGACGACGTCTTCGCGCCGCGCGCCGAGAGCACGGCCCAGGACACGCTCGCTGTGCCCGGTCCCGTAGTTGTCCGCGGTGTCGAAGAAGTCGACCCCGAGGTCGACGGCCCGCCGGATCGCCCGCACCGACTCCTCGTCGTCGACCGCGCCCCAGCCGAGCGGCCGGCCGTCCGGCCCCGACCATTCACCACCGATGGCCCAGCAGCCGAAACCGAGCGCACTGACCTCGATGCCGGTGCGCCCCAATGTCCTACGGGCCGTACCTGTCGTCCGTGTCGTCCGTGTCGTCTCCATGCGTACGGACGCTAGGAGTTGAAGCGCACGCGAAGGCAAGGCTCCGCGCGGAACTTCAGACCGCTACAGAGCTACAGAGCTACAGAGCTACTAGAGCTACAGACAGCTTCAAGCCTGCCCCGTCTCGAACCGGGACACCTTCCCGCCGACGACATCGAACCGCCACTTCGTCCGCATCTCGCCCCACGTGTCGTTGCGGTACGTGACGACCAGCGTGCGCCCGCCGTCCGACTCGTTCTCCACGTCCATGTGGCCGTGCGAGGAGAAGACCTCACGCTCCGTCCACTCGGCGATGTCCCGGTCGGAACCGTCGTCGGACATGGTCGCGTCAGGGGTGAGCAGGGCCTGGAAGGCAGCCTGGTCGTGGGAGTTCACGGCGGTGACGAAGGCCTGGACCGTCGGGTCACTGAGCCGGTTTACCTGAATGCTCATGCACCCACAGTCACACCGGCCACCCCGACCCGCCACCGGACGGGGTCACTCGTACGGCCGATTGAGCGGGGTGCGGGGCGAGGCGCTGACGGACGGTGGTGGGAGACGAAAGCGCCGATGTGCCCGCACCCCCACCCCCAACCCCTTCGGAGACGCCGCCATGACCTGCCCCTCCCGCTCCTGCTTCGACCGACGTGACCTGGGCCTTCTCCTCCTCCGCGTCACCACCGGCGGAGTCCTCGCCGCCCACGGCGCCCAGAAGCTCTTCGGGTGGTTCGGCGGCCACGGCGTCGCGGGCACCGGCGCCTTCATGGAGTCCATCGGCTTCCAGCCGGGCAAGGCGAACGCCGTCATCGCCGGGCTCGCCGAGGCGGGCGGCGGCACGCTGCTCGCGCTGGGCCTCGCGACCCCGGCGGCCGGATCCGCCGCGGCGGGCGCCATGGCCGGGGCTACCGCCGTCCATGCCCCCAACGGCTTCTTCAGCCAGGGCGGCGGCTATGAGTACCCGGCGTTCCTGGGCGTGGTCTCCGCGGCCCTCGCTGTCACGGGCCCCGGCGCCTACTCCGCCGATCACGCACTCGGGCATTCCTTCAACCGCGCCTGGATGGTGCCTGCGGCTCTTGCGGGTACGGCGGTCGGGGTGCTCGTGTCGGTGGGTTCGCGGACACGGAACGTACGCCAGCAGGAGAGCGCGGCAGCGGGGGAAGACGAGGACTGACGGCCCCGACGTTCGACACCCCGAGCCTCCCGCCCCGCCCCGCCTCAGCCCTCACCAGAAGCCCTCGGTGTCGCGAACCACGCCTGGGCCAGCGCGTCGAGCGTCGGCTCCGGCGGGGCGGGCAGCTCCCGCAGGTACCAGGGCAGGTTGCTGTAGGCGTGGAGCAGGGTGTGGGCGAGGAGTTCACGCGGCTCGAAAGTGCGGCCGTAGGCCCGGAGGAAGCGGCCTAGCAGCCCCGGCTCCGCGCGCGTGACGAAGAGACCGACGCCCACGAAGTCGTACGCCCTGTCCCCGATCATTGCGGGCTCGAAGTCGAAGAGCCCGGTGAGCCGCCATCCATCGGCCGGGTCCACGGTCAGGTGCTGGCGCATGAATTCGGTATGCAGGAGAACCCGTGGCGGATCCTCCCTGAGCGGCATCGCGTCCAGGAAGCCGGGAATCTGCTCCAGCCAGCTCTCCGGCAGCCCGCGTTCCCGCTGCCGCTGGACGGCCCCGGCGCGCTGTCTGCCGAGGAAGGCGCCCCAGTCGCCGGGCCCGAGCACATCGGCGAGTGGCCCGGGGTCCAGGGCGTGCAGCGCGCGAGCGCCTCACCGGCCTCGGTGACCAAGCGCTCCCGGTCGGCGCGCGGGATGCGCGGCCAGGCGGCGGCGAGTCCGTCGCCCGGCAGCCGGGACATGAGCACGTACCGCCAGCCGTTCTCGTACGTTCCTGACGCGTGCACCCGCGGTGTGGGGACGGGAAGCCGCCCCTCCAGATAGCTCAACACCCGGGTCTCGGCCAGGCCGTCGGCGGCGACGGCACCGGGAAAGAGCTTGAGCACGAGGTCGTCCCCGACTCCGTAGACCGGCTGCGTCCCCTCCGTGAACCGGTCGAGCCGCGCTCCGGCGAGGCCGAGCCTGCGGCAGAGATCCTCGACTCCGGGCCGCATGACGGCCTCGTCGGGTACGACGACGTCCCATTGCTCGTCCGTGTCCACAGTGGGCAGCATGATCGGCACGGTAGGGGGCGGGTGAGGCGACGGCAACGTATTCGGTGCTGGGAAGCCGTAGCGGCGCCTGACCTGAAGCCCGCCGCGCATCGGCTACCGAAGTCTGTCGCCCATCGACTTTCGGCCGCTGCCCCGCGGGCCGATGCCCGCCTAGCGTCGAGGACATGACCAGCGAAGAGAGCCTCGGCCCGGCCCCCGTCCCCATCCCAGTCCCCGTCCCCCTCACGAAGGGCGTCGACAAGGGCGTCCCCCTTCACGAGGGCCGGACGACGGTGCTCGGTTACCCGCGTGCGGACCTGCTGACCATCCTCATCGGTATGCCGCTCCTCGGCCTCCTGCTCGGCCTCGGTCTGCCGCCGCTGGCCCGGTGGCTGAGCGGATCGCCGGTGCTGCCCTGGCGGGACGGCATCACGTTCATCGGCTCGCTGGACAAGCCGTGGCAGACGGGGGTCGCGGTGGGCGTGGCCCTGGTGGCCGGGGTCCTCCTCGCCGTCACGGACATCGACGAGACGCTGAAGCTGAAGGTGTCCGACGCGGCGCTCGAGACCGAGCAGCACAGCCTGAAGCGGACCATTGCGCGGGCCGAGATCTCGGCGGTGTTCCTGGACGGCAAGGAGCTGGTGGTCCTGGACGCGGGGTCGCGCGAGCTCACGCGAGGCGCCCACAATGCATCGGCACAGGCCCTGGCCGAGGCGTTCCGCTCGCACGGCTACCCCTGGCAGGACGCCGACCCGCACGCGTCCCTGTTCCGCCGCTGGATCCCCGGCGCTCCCGGCCTGCCCGCCGAGGCACAAGCGGTCCTCGCGGCACGGAAGGCCGCCCTGAAGGGCAAGGCCGGGGAAGACGTCCGGGACCTGGGCGAGGCGATGCAGGGTCTGGGCTATGTCATACGCGACGAGGGCAAGGACCAGTACTGGCGCCCGCTGGCAGGAGGGGCAGAAGACGGAGGGGAAGGGGGGGGGGGGGGGGGGGCGGGCGGGGGGGGGGGTGCCGCCCCCCCCCCCCCCCCCCACAACAAAACAAGACCCCC
>NZ_JBICXM010000001.1:891741-895561 GCF_043200235.1 Streptomyces sp. NPDC048441 | reverse complement strand
TGGCGCGCCTGCGGTGGGAGCGTCCGCCGAGGGGCTCCTCCGGGGGCGGCGCATCCGCGGGCGGCGGGGGGGGGGGGGGGGGCCCCCCCCCCCGCCCCCCCCCCCCCCCCCCCCCCCCCCCCGAAGAGAACGACCTCAGAAGACGAACGGCCCCGGCGACTGCGCCGACGTGGCGTTGCAGGTCGCGGTGATCCCGAGCACCACCACCTTCAGCGACTTGCCCTCGAGGCTGTCTCCGGCGGCGACGGTCCCGTCGAGCGGCCCGGTGGACACTTCGCCACCGGCGGGGATGGCCGGGTTGGACTTGCCGGTGAAGGTCGCCGTGTCCGAGCCGTTCTTGGTGAGGGTGAGCGTGGAGTCGACGGAGTTGGCGCCTATGTCGATGGGGGCGGTGATCGCCGATGTGGACACGCTGATGGTCGCGGCGGTGCCGTCCTGCGTGGCCTTGAGTGTCGCCGAACCGGAACCGTACGACCCGCAGTCGAACGAGATGGTCGCGGTGTCCGGCGTCACCGCGCTGGCCGCGGGAGCCATCACCATCGCGCCCACGGCGACGAGACCGACGCCCAACGCCGACCCGGCACCGAGCCTGCCGATGCCGATACCGAATCTGCCACGCCTGCCGAGCCTGCTGATTCCGAAGCTGCCATGCCTCATGGGGGGCCTGCCTTCAAGTGGGGGGAATGCGGGGGGAGAGAGGAACACCGGGAACTGACGGCTAGTCAGCATCCCGGACCGCTGCTCATTGAGGCACGGGCCGCCAGAGGTAACAAGGCACGCTTCCATGATTCTTGACATGCTACGGCCAATTCCAGCCGCGCGGCGCGCACCAGCGGCCGACCCGGCCGACGGTTCCAGCCGCGCGGCGCGCACCAGCGGCCGACCCGGCCGACGCCGCCCCGCCCATGCAAAATGGCGATCATGACATCGCCCGCCTCGCTCCCCTCGCCCCAGACCTTTCAGCCGGTCCTCGACCGCATCGCGGCCGAGATCGAGAAGACGCCGGGGCGCGGTCGGCCCGCCGACTACATCCCGGCGCTCGCCGCGTGCGACCCGCGCCGGTTCGGCATGGCCGTCGCGGAGCCGGACGGCACGGTGTACGGGGTGGGCGACTGGCGGCAGCCGTTCTCCACGCAGTCCATCACCAAGGTCTTCACTCTCGCGCTCGACCTGGCGCGCGAGGGTGACGCCCTGTGGGAACACGTCGGCCGCGAACCCTCCGGCAACCCCTTCAACTCCCTCGTCCAGCTGGAGTACGAGAACGGCATCCCGCGCAATCCCTTCATCAACGCGGGCGCGCTCGTCGTCACCGACCGGCTCCAGACCCAGACAGGCGACGCGGCGGAAACCCTCCTCGCGTTCCTCCGTACGGAGAGCGGCAACGACCAGCTCTCCATCAACGAGGACGTCGCCGCCTCCGAAGCCAAACACGGCGACCGCAACGCCGCGCTCGGCCACTTCATGGCGGCGTACGGGAACATCGACAACCCGGTCCCTGTCCTCCTCGACCAGTACTTCCGCCAGTGCTCCATCGAGGCCTCCTGCGCCGACCTCGCCCTGGCCACCGGCTTCCTGGCCCGCCACGGCATCCGCGCGGACGGCAGCCGCCTGCTCGACCGCAGCCAGGCCAAACACATCAACGCGATCATGCTCACCTGCGGCACGTACGACGCCGCGGGCGACTTCGCCTACCGCGTGGGTCTGCCCGGCAAGAGCGGCGTCGGCGGCGGCATCATCGCCGTGGTCCCCGGCCACTGCACGCTCTGCGTCTGGAGCCCCGGCCTCGACGAACGGGGCAACTCGGTGGCGGGCCTCGCGGCGCTGGACCGCTTCACCACGCTGACGGGGCTTTCGGTGTTCTGAGAGGCGGGCTGCGCGGGCAACATGCCCCTCGGGCCGTGTCGGTCACGCCGCTCCCGGCACCGGCTCCTCCGCACCGCTCTCCAGGGCGGCGATCTCCGCCAGGGACAGGCCCAGTTCGTCGTGCAGGAAGCGTACGACCGTCCAGTGCGGCAAGGCGTCCGCGTCGAACGGGCCGAACGCAGCGGTGTAGAGCGGGATCCAGCGCAGCGCCTCGCCGGCGGCCGTCTCGCGCCCCGGGTCCGCCTGGTAGGCGTCGTACGAGATGCTCCGGTGGTGGATGAAGTGGCTGCCGGGGAGCCGCTGTTCGCACAGTTCCCGGTACTCGCGGGTCTGCAGGATGAGGTAGTGCCAGATCTCGTCGATGTCCTGCTCGACGGGGAGGAAGAGGCCGCCGAGCCGGTCCGGGTGGCGGGAGACCAGGTAGAGGTAGCGGAGGCACTCACGGACCTGGTGGGTGACGACGGAGACGGCCGGGGCGTCGGGCTTCGCCGCGAAGTACCGGACCACCTCGTCGTGCAGGACGGCGCCGAGCAGTCCTTCGGCGGTGGGGGCCGTGTTGTTCATGCTGCCGGGTCCTTCGTGTTCGTGGTCAGCCAGGCGTACTTGCCGGAGCGTCCGATCGGTATCCAGGGGCGGTGCTCGACATGGCAGTCGCGTCCGGTCAACTCGCCGACAGACGCGGCCAGTTCGGATTCCTCATGGGGCTGGAGCGGCGAGCCGTCGAAGGTCGTGTACCGCAGCCGGCACCGGCCTTCGCCGGTCAGGTGCAGCTGGTGCAGGAAGACGCCGGGAGAGGCGGCGGTGATGCGGGCGTCGAGATCGGCCTGGGCGACGGGGCCTCGGGGCGTGGGCAGCAGTTCCTTCTCGCGTCCGCAGAAGGAGACGATCTCCGCGGGGTCGGTACTGCCGTCGCGGGTGCGGACGCAGTCGCCGGAGCGGTAGCGGACCAGCGGCATGTACGGGTTGCGGATGCTGGTGACGATGAGGCTGTGGATCGAACTGCCCGGCTCCACGGGGATCAACTCCACGCTCATGCCGTGCAGATAGGGCTGGTAGTGGCCGTCCGCGTCGCTGTAGAAGAGGTAGCCGAGTTCCGTGCTGCCGAACAGGTCGACCACAGGGCAGTCGAAGTGGGTGCGCAGTTGGGCGCGGACGTTCAAGGGCGTGTACTCGTAGGCGTGGACGATGCCGACGGGCGGCGGGAAGCTGTCCCACAGGCCCCATTCGGTGACTTTGCGGACCAGATGCGCCAGGTGGTAGCCGGAACAGTCAAGGAGGTACGAGCCCTTGGGGTGCGCGGCGCAGATCTCCCGGATCTCGGCGAGCATCCGCTCGACCTCCACGCGATCCCAACCGGCCGGATCCAGGTGGTTGTTGAGGTACAGCGTGCGGTCGTCGAGCCAGCGTTCACCCGGGGTCGCGCCCGGGTTGGCCGAGTTGACGCGGGCGACGTGCTCGGTGGCGAGGACGGTGGTCAGCGAGATCCGCCGGGCGCCGTCGTGCCAGGCGGCGCCGAGGTCGGGGTGTTCGCTCCACAGGCGGTAGTAGGAGCGGAGCAGGAAGTAGGGCGGCCGGATGAGCCTCATGCGGGCGTGGTTGGTCCCGGTGGACAGCACGAACTCGGCCTCGCCCGTCTCCAGGGCGTGGGCAAGGCCGGGGGTCATCCAGTTGGCGGGGAAGTCCCTGGCGATCTCCGGCTTCTCCAGGATCGGGAAGTCGCCGCTCTCGATGGACGCGCGATAGAGGGGGATGTTCCGCACCTGGTCCAGGACTTCGGCACTCGGCAGGCGGTTCAAGAGGGGCTCCGGGTCAGGCAGGGGGTGGGGGAAGAGGGGCGGGGGCGCCCCCCCCCCCCCGGCGGGGCCCCCCCCCCCCCCCAAAAAAACCGGCACACGTATTACCCCCCCAGTTAACTGGGGCCCCATAACCCCCACATACACCGCACCCCAAATTACCC
>NZ_JBICXM010000001.1:449388-891731 GCF_043200235.1 Streptomyces sp. NPDC048441 | reverse complement strand
GCGCCCGGGCCCCCCCCCGGGGGCCGCGCCGCCGCCGGCGCCCGGGGGGGGGCGGGGGGGGGGCCCGCGGGGGCCGGGGGGGGGGGGGGGGGGGGGGCGGCGGGGGGGGGGCCCCCCCCCCCCCCCGGGGGGGGGCGCCCCCGCGACAGACACTTCAGCGGGTCAGGAGATGCAGCCGCTCTTGCCGGTGGCGCTGATGCAGCCGCTCTTCGGCGTCGCGCTGATGCAGCCTTCCTTCGACTGGGCGCCGCCCGGACCGGAGTTGGCAGCGACCCACTTCTGCCACACGGACTCTTCGGTCATGCGCTTGATGAGCTTCTCCATGATGGAAACCTCCATAGATGTTTCTTATTCGGCATTCGCTACTGAATAGACAGGATTCATATCTTTCACCCCATCTGCAACGAACGTAAAGAGTTGGTCAAGAGAGTGTCAAGGGGAGGGGCGGGCCGGATGGCGCACTTCGCGCGGCTCCCACGAAGGCCCCTCGACTCCTACGGGGACCCCTCACCTCCGGAACCGGCCACCGGAAGCACCTTCACCCGCACAGCTTCCGTATCGCTGTCGTTGTGCCCCTTCGCCCAGTTCTCCAGCGTCGTACGGCAGGCGTGGTCCAGATGGCGCACCGCGGTCAGATCCAGCTCGATGAGCCGGTCCTTGGGCAGCGCCTCCAGGGTCTCCAGAATGCGCGGCAGGCGCAGGAACGTGGCGTTCCCGGTGAGGGTCACGACCAGTCGGCCATCGGTCAGTTCCCGTACGCCCACGTGCACATGGGAGGTGTCCCAGGCGGACTTGACCACCGCTAGCACCAGGCCGATGACCACGCCTTCGAACATGTTGGTCACCACGATGGCTATCGCGGTGGTGGCGAGGACCAGCGCCTCGCCCCGGTGAGCGCGGGCCAGCGGGACGATCGCCTTGACGGGGATCAGCTTGCAGCCCGCGTGCACCAGGACGCCCGCGAGCGCGGCGAGGGGGATGATGCCGAGCGCGGCGGGCAGCAGCACGGCGAACAGCAGCAGCCAGGCGCCGTGCAGGATCCGGGAGAGCGGAGTACGCGCCCCGGCCTCGACGTTGGCGGAGCTGCGCACGATGACCGCGGTCATCGGCAGGGCCCCGAGCACGCCGCAGACCGTGTTGCCGACACCCTGGGCGACGAGTTCCTTGTCGTAGTGCGTGCGTGGCCCGTCGTGCATACGGTCCACGGCGGCGGCGCTGAACAGCGATTCGGCGGAGGCGATCAGGGTGAACGCCAGGACCGTGCCGAGCGCAGCCACGCTGCCGAGGGCCGCCAGGTCACCGGGTCCCGGTGGCTGGATGGCGTCGACCAGACCTCGTACGGTCACGTTCGCCACATCCAGGCGCAGCCCGGCGGACACGGCGGTGGCGAGTGCGACGGCGGCCAGCGGAGCGGGCACCAGACGTACGGCCGCGGGCAGTTTCGGCCATAGCACCAAGACGGCGATGGTACCGAGGCCGATGCCCGCGCCCGCCGGTGAGGCGACGCCGCTCAGCGTGTCCACGACCAGTCCGGGCAACCCTGTGATCTTGTCGATACCGGACAGCGGCTGCTCGGCCCCGACCATGCTGTAGAGCTGACCGAGAATCAGTACGAGCCCGATGCCCGCCAGCATCCCCTGGACGACGGACACCGAGATGGCGCGGAACCAGCGACCGCAGCGCAGCAGACCGAGGACGATCTGTAGTACGCCGGTGAGCAGCACGATGGCGCCGAGCACGCCGAGCCCGAATTCGCGTACCGCCTCGAAGACGAGCACGGTCAGTCCGGCGGCGGGCCCGCTCACCTGTAGGGCGCTGCCCGGCAGGAAGCCGACGACGAGGCCACCGACGATGCCGGTGACCAGGCCGAGTTCGGCGGGTACGCCGGAGGCCACGGCCACGCCGACGCACAGCGGCAGCGCGACAAGGAACACGACGAGCGAGGCGAGTACGTCCTGGCGCGGAACGCCCGGTTCACGCAGTGCGCGAAAAGGGGAGGCGGCCTTGGGGGAAGTGGCCTTGGGGGTACCGGCCTTGGGGGTACCGGCCCTGGGAGAGGTGGCCCTCACAGCGGACCGAACGCCGGTCGGCCGTCGAAGGACGGCTGGTGGGCAGCAACGGCCCCGGTGTGCACCTCGTAGTACCAGGCGTGCAGGGTGAGCGATCCGTCGTCGGTCCGCTCCCGCACGCAGGGGTAGTCGCGCAGTCTCGCCAACTGCGCGAGCACATGCACCTGTACGGCTTCCGCCACGTCCGCGGAGGACGGGACGACGGAACGCAGGGCGGCGTCCGGAGCGACGGAGTGTTCGAGCCAGTCGCGCACGGCCGGTACGGCGGAGAGGTCTTCGCCCCGCACCAGGGCGCCGACCGCCCCGCAGTGCGAGTGCCCGCAGACGACGATGTCGCGGACCCCGAGCACGCACACCGCGTACTCGATGGTCGCGGCCTCACTCATGGGGCGGTTGTCCTGGCCGGTCGGTTCGCGCGATGGGTAGGGCGGTACCACACTGCCGGCCGTACGGAGTTCGAAGAGTTCACCGGGGTCTGCTCCGGTGATGAGAGCGGGGACGACACGTGAGTCGGAGCACGTGACGAAGAGGGCTTCGGGCGACTGCCCGGCTCTGAGGGCCTGGAAGGCCTCGGTGTTACGAGGGTCCGCCACATGAGTCGTGGCGAAGGAACGGGCGTTGTCGATCAGTGACTTCAAGGCGGCCTGCCTCCTGCGTCGCTACGGCCGGGGGCCGGGACGCGGTGTGGTCGGGTCGGAAAGCGGCAATGGGGTGGCGCGGACTGCTGTCGCAGCGGGTTGTGCGGCACCCGCGAGACAGCCTGAACGGCTGTCGCGTCTTCCACTTTGCCATCGCATTAACCTTGGGGGGTAGAGCAAATTTCTGCCAAAGGTTGAGTAAAAGACGCCCCTGCCGCCCCCTGGAGTGGAAGTTCGTCCAACGATCAACTTTTCAAGCGGCGACCAGGTGCGATCGCGTGGAGCACGAGCGGCGATTCCGTTCGCGCCTCCTTGCGATCGCGACGCGGCGGGGTGAAGGCGCGACGGAGCGAAGAGGGGCGGGCGCCAGACGGAAGGTGCCGTACGGAGATGTACGGCCGGTTCGAGCTGGACATGAACAGCCGCCTGGAGCTGGACCTGGCCGCGGCGACGGTGCCCGGCCCACGCAGACCGCATGGCGAGGCCGCCTCGGCTCGGGGATGACCCCGAGCCGCCGCCCGTGGCCGTAGGGAGTCGGGGACGTGGCCGGCAAAGTCGACGAGTCGGCGGCGCCCGAGCTACGAGGCTTGAGCGAACTTGTGCCGGGGCGGAGTCACCTCTTGACAGAACTGCACGTCGCTGAGCCACCCCACGCTCCGTGTTCATCACTCCGCAGTGCCTTGTGATCTCAGCAGCTCGAACACGCTGGAGAAGCTGTCCTGGCCGTGGCCGTCGGCCGATCGCCTGTCGAGCAGGGCTTTCAGCGGCTCATGGACGTCGGTGGCAATGCCGCTGGCTCTGCTGAGGTGGATGAGGCTGTCGACCCCGGCCCGGTTCAGGTCGACCGTGGAGACCCCATCCGCATACGCCGCTGCTTCGGCCTCGCGCGCCAGTTCGGGCAGGAACTCGGCCATGCCGTGCAGCCATCGGGCCGCCAGCGGGGCGAACACCTCAGGGGTGGTGCCCACCGAGTTGAGGAGTGCCGCAGCATGCAGAAACCCGGTAAGGGCCGCGTATCCGGTGCCCAGCAGGGCCAGGTCGTGGACCTCCGCAGAGCCGGGGTCCGTGCCGAAGTAGTGTGCCGGCGCCATCACTTCCAGCTCGCGCCGGTGGGTGGTGAAGGCACTCTGGGAACCGCTGTAGAGGAAGAAGCCCTCCGGGGTGGCGACGGTCTCGGGGAGGGCCATCATGGCGCCGTCGAGGTAGTCGGCGCCGTGTCCGGCGGCCCAGGCGGCCAGCTCACGAGCCTGACCGGGGGTGCTGTTGGCCAGGTTGACCAGGGTGCGGCCATGCAACGCGGAGACGGTGGGACCGAGGGTCTGCCATACAGCGTCGTGGTCGAGGAGCGGGGCGATCACCAGTGGGCCGGCCGCGACCGCCTCGGTGGTGGTTGTCGCGTGGATGGCGCCCTGGGCGACGAGTGCGTCGGCTTTGGCGGCGGTGCGGTTCCATACGGTCGTCGGGTAACCGGCGTCGAGGAACGCGGAGGCAATTGGGGTGCCCATCCGGCCGAGACCGAGGACCGTGACGTGCGGCTTCGTCTGCTCAGGCATTCCGCTCGCCCTTCGTGATCGTCTCGATGACGCTGGCGATGCCGCGGGAGCCGTTTCCGGTGGCCGCCGCCCGATCCAGCAGGTTCCCGATCAGCTCCGGCACGTCGGTGCCGATGCCGCGGGCCCTGCTGGTGTGCAGGAGGTGCTCCATCGCTGCCGCGTGCACCTCCACGGTGCCGTCGTCGTCCGGGAAACGGCCGTCCTCGATCTGGCGGGCGTGGTCGGCCATCAGCGAGGTGACGAACGGCATGTGCCCCGTCGCCACCGCGGCGAAGGCCGCCGGGTCGACGTCTGCCGCGCCCACCAGGGCCACGGCGTGGTAGAAGCCCGCCAGCGCACCCCAGGCCAGACCGAACAGTGCCGTGTCGTACAGCGGGGACAGCGCCGGGTCAGCGCCGAGGTGTACGGAGTTTCCCAGGCTCGCCAACACCGTCCGGTGGGTGGTGAAGGCTTCCGGAGAGCCGCTGAAGACGAACAGCCCCTCGGGCCGCCCGACCAGCCGGGTGCCGCTCATGGCGGCGCCGTCGAGGTAGTCCGCGCCGTGCCCGGCCGCCCAGTCGGCGATACGGACGGCTTCCTCCGGAGTGCCGGAGGTCAGGTTCGCCAGGGCACGGCCGCGCAGGCGCTCCGCCACCGGATCGAGCAGGTATTCCACGGTCTTGTAGTCCGGCACGCAGACCACGACCAGGGGACTCGCGGCGACCGCTTCCTCCACGGTCGTCGCCCGGACGGCGCCCTGGGCGACGAGTGCGTCGGCCTTCGCGGCGGTGCGGTTCCATACGGTCGTGACGTAGCCGGCGGCGAGGAAGGCCTGTGCGAGCCGGGTGCCCATCTGCCCCAGGCCGATCACCGACACCGTGGACCGCTCGTGGTTCTCGTGCTCCGACATGTGCTGACTCCCTGGCTCATTCGACTGACGGCACCGGACGGCTCGTTCGGTGTGCCCTCACTGTGTCGACCGGCGCTGTCGGACCTCTGTCGAGCCACTGTCGGTCCCCGGACAGCCGCTGCCGGTCGGCCGGATACCGTGCAGTCATGTACTTTTCCGTGCTCGGCCCGCTCACTGTCCGGACGGCGGCCGGAAGCACGGTTGACGTCCCGGAAGCGAAGGTGCGCGCCCTGCTGGCCGCTCTGCTCGTCCACGCGGGACAGACGGTCTCGGCCGACCGCCTGGTGGACGAACTATGGGGCGATCGGCTGCCCGGAAACCCGGCCGGTGCCCTGCAGACGAAGGTTTCCCGGCTGCGCCGCGCCCTGGCGCGGGCCGAGCCCGGGGCCGAGACACTGGTGCAGTCGAGGCCCCCGGGATACCTGCTGCGTATCGGCCCCGGAGACATGGACTCCCGTCAATTCGCCGATATGACTGCTGCCGCGTACGACACCGAGGACCCACGTACCAGGGCGGACCTGCTAACCGACGCTCTGGCGCTGTGGAGGGGGGAGGCCTTCGCCGACCTGCGCGACCTTCCGTTCCTGCGCGCCGCGGCCGGACTCCTTGAGGAGCAGCGCCTGACCACCATGGAAGCGCTCGCCGAGACCCGCCTTGAACTGGGCGAGCACCACACACTCAGCGGCGAGTTGGGTGAGCTGGCGGTCCACCACCCGCTGCGGGAGCGGCTGCGCGCCGTGCAACTGCGGGCCCTCTACCGGGCCGGGCGCCAGTCCGAAGCACTGGCCGTGTACGACGAACTGCGGAAGCAGCTGGCCGACGAACTGGGCGTGGACCCCGGACCGGAACTGACCGCTCTGCACCAGTCGATCCTCGCCCACGACGCGGCCCTTGAGACAGCCTCCGTCCCAGGCAAGATGAGGTACGGCGACCTGGCGGCGCCGCTCACCGGTCTGATTGGCAGGCAGGACGCGGTGCCCGCGATAGGTGAACTGCTCACCAGCCACCGGCTGGTGACGCTGACCGGCCCCGGCGGGGTGGGCAAGACTCGCCTGGCGGAGGAGGCGGCCGGCCGTGCGGCCGGTGCCTATCTCGACGGCGTCCGGATGGTCGGCCTCGCCGGATCCACCGAGGTGGCCGAGCAACTGAGCGCTGCCCTGGGCGTACGGGAGGAGGGAGCGGTGGGCCTGGAGGACGCTCTGCGGTCGAAGCGACTCCTGCTGCTCCTCGACAACTGCGAGCACGTCATCGACTCGGCGGCCGACGTTGTACGCCGGGTCCTGGCCGCCGCACCCGGGCTGAGCGTCCTGGCCACCAGCAGGGAACCACTCGGCCTGGCCGGAGAGGCGGTGTGGACCGTGCCGCCGCTGCCCCAGGCCGACGCCGAGGAGCTGTTCTCCGTACGGGCCGCGGCCGCCGCGCCCGGATTCGCCGTCACCGAGCACAACGCGGAGGCCGTCGCGACGATCTGCCGACGCCTCGACCGGATACCTCTTGCGCTGGAACTCGCTGCCACTCGGGTCCGTGCGCTGGGTGTGTCGGAGTTGTCCGCCCGCCTGGACGACAGGTTCCGTCTGCTGGCCGGCGGCCGGCGCGGCGTTCCACCGCGCCAGCGAACCCTCAGGGCAGTGATCGACTGGAGCTGGGAACTGCTTGCCGATGACGAACAGAAGCTCCTGCGCCGCCTGGCGGTCTTTGCCGACGGCTGCACCCTGGAAGCGGCCGAGGCCGTGTGCGGCAGCGATGACCGGGACGTCCTCGACCCGCTGATCCGGCTGGTGGACCGCTCGCTGGTCACCGTGGCCGACGGCCCTCGATACCGGCTGCCGGAGTCGGTGTCGGTGTATGCGCTGGAACGCCTGGTGGAGGCGGGTGAGTCCGAGGCTCTCCACCTACGCCACCACGCCTTCTACGCCGAACTCGTCGAACAGGCCGCAGCCCGACTCCACAGCTCTGAGCAGCAGCTCTGGCTGACGCGCCTTGACCGCGAAAGCGCCAACCTGCGTATTGCCCTGGAACGCGCCGTGCGACGACAGGACGCCACCGGGGCAATGCGCATGGTGCTCGCCACAACCTGGTACTGGTTCCTGCGCGGCCGGCTGAGCGAGGCCCGGCGATCGCTGGACGAAACCCTGCGTATCACCGGCGACGCCGAGGCGGGCCTCCGTTCCCAAGCCGCCGTCTGGCATGCGGGATTCACGATGCTGGCCGGGGAGGGACCCAACGGTCCAGCCCGTGCGCCCGAGAAAACCACCGACGACCGAGCCGGTGGCGCACGTGCCGCATGGTTCCTCGGCTACGCCTCGCTCAGCGCTGGCGAAGACCTGGCACGCAGCGAGACTCTGGTGGATCGTGCCCTGGCCGACTTCCACACAGCCGGGGACCGCTGGGGAATCGCCGCGGCACAGAGCACCCGGGCCACCCAGGCCCTGCTGCGGGGCGACCTCGCCGCACTGCGCCACAGCGCCGAGGACGGCCACGCGCTCTTCGAAGAACTCGGCGATCGCTGGGGACAGTTGCAGACCACCTATCCACTGGCAGCACTGGCCGCGATCACCGGCGACTACACGCACGCCGCACAACTGCACCAGGACGGTCTCTGCCTGGCCGAAGAACTGGGCTTCTGGACAGACGCCGCCGACCGGCTCACCGGGCTTGGCAGGGTCGCCCTCCTGACCGGTGACTTCCCGCTGGCCACCGAGCGCCACCGGCAGGCGATGGCCCTGGCCGCCGAACACGGCTACGCGGCGGGCGAGATCCACGCCGAAATAGGCCTCGCCCTCGGAGCCCGGCGCGAGGGCGACTTCGACCTCGCCGAGAAGCACCTCCGCAGAACCCTCGCATGGCACCACGATGTCGCCTTCGGCCCCGGCCCCGCACTGCTCCTTGCCGAACTCGGCTTCCTCGCCGAACAACGCGGCGACGCACCCGCGGCCCTCGCCCTGCACCGACAAGGTCTCGCCGTCGTCCGTGACAGCGGCGACCCCCGGGCCCTCGCCCTCGCCCACGAGGGCCTCGCCGGGGCGTACGCCCTCGCGGGTCAACCCGTGCAGGCCGCCCGCCTCCTGGGCATAGCCACCCGGGCCCGGGAATCCTCCGGCGCCCCTCTCCCGGAGGCCGAACGCGGCGACGTCGAGCGCATCACTGCCAAGGTTGTCGCGACGCTGGGCGCAGAGACGTTCGCTGCAGAGTTCTCTGCCGGCGTCGACGACGATCCCGACGTAGGACGCCACGGCGGGTCGACGAGTAGAGAGGGCTGAGGAACCCGACACGGTCACCTTGGCCGAGCCCGAGGCCCGACGGGGCCCGGTGAGCACCTCCCACAAATGACCCTTTCCCGGAGCAAGATCAAGAACAATCGGCGGAAGCGGTCCGGATCGCGGATTCACTGTCACAACTCGTCCTAGCCGCCGTAGGCCGCGAACGGCGCCCTGTCCGCACGCCACATACCTGCCTGCGAAGTATCTATGCTGGTCAAGCAGCGCAAGCTCTCTTCAGAGGCAAGAAAACACGAGGAGACGGATCTGGCCTGGCGGGCACTGGACGCGGGGTGGCAGATCCTTTACGAGCCGGAGTTGCTGCTCCAGCACCCCAAGACCTCCCCCGCCCGGCACGCGGTCTACTACCGGATGACCGCCCGCAACCGCGTCTGGCTCGCCCGGCGTAACCTTCCGCTCCCTCTCATCCCTGTCTACCTGGGCATCTGGACGCTGCTGACTCTGGCCCGCACACGGTCGCTCGGTGGGCTGCGAGCCTGGGCGGGTGGCTTCGTCGAAGGCGTGCGCCGCTCGTGCGGCCGGCGGCGGCCCATGCGCTGGCGCACGGTATGGCACATGACCCGCCTTGGCCGACCGCCGGTGATCTGACCCGTCGTACGGCCCCGGTCTCCGAGCGCGAGAAGCGGCTCTGAACAGAAGAAAACTCCTGTTCAGAGCCGCGAAGGCAGACGAGTCGGGCTGTACGCCGGGTTCTGTCGCCCGGTCGCCTCGCGGCGGCCGGGGAGACGGCCATCCATCTAGGGTCCGCATTGCTACGGACCTCGTGCGGTCTACCCGCGGACTCGGGCGGGCAGCCCTCAGTCATCCGCGCAGGGTCCTGTTTCCAGGGCCCCTCTTGACCTTGCTCCAGGTGGGGTTTACCTAGCCGCCTGAGTCACCTCAGGCGCTGGTGGTCTCTTACACCACCGTTTCACCCTTACCGGAGGCCGAAGCCTCCGGCGGTCTGTTTTCTGTGGCACTGTCCCGCGGGTCACCCCGGGTGGCCGTTAGCCACCACCTTGCCCTGTGGAGCCCGGACGTTCCTCGGGAAGAGCCCCTGGTGAGGGGAGCTTCACGCGGCCGTCCGCCCGGCTCGTCTGCCGTGTCGACCATGCTACCCGCCGTGTGCGGGAGCTCCGGCCCCCGGACGAAGCCGACGCCCCCGTCGCAAGGAACGAGCCCGCCAGGATGAGCAGGAAGGCTGTCGCGACGCCCGCCGTGATGGGTTCGGAGAGGAACGCGACGCCTGCCGCCACCGCCACCGCCGGGTTCACGTAGGTGAAGACGACCGCGCGGGTCGGGCCCGCCTCCCGGATGAGTTCGAGGAAGACGACGAAGGCCAGGGCCGTGCAGATGACGCCCAGGCCCGCCAGGGAGGCAAGGGTTTGAGGGCTCGGCACCGTCGTGGGCCAGGTGGCCGCCGCCGGGAGTGCGTAGACGAGGGCCGCCAAGGTCAGGCAGGGGGCTATCAGTTGGAGCGTGGGGACCGCCTTGAGGTGGCGGGCCACGATCAGCGGGGCGATCGCGTAACCGAGTGCCGTGAGCAGGACCTCCGTGAGGGACCAGGCATCGCCGCCGGTGAGGTGCGGGACGGTGAGGACCGCCACCCCGCCCAGGCCCAGGCCGAGGCCCGTCAGACGGCGTGCGCCGAGCCGCTCCGTGTCGCCGAAGAAGCGGGCCAGGACTGCGCCGATGATCGGTACGGCGGCGATCAACAGGCCCGCTGTGGAGCTGGAGAGGCGGCGCTCGGCGTCGGTCAGGGTCCACCAGGGGCCCAGGATCTCGATGCAGGCGAAGGCCAGCATCGGCTTCCAGTGGGTGCGCAGGACGCGGGTGAGGCCCCCTTGGCGCAGCGCGAACGGCAGCAACAGGGCGGCGCCGAGCGCACAGCGGGTGAAGACCACCATCGACGGTGAGAGGTCTTCGACCGCCACCTTGATCATCAGGTAGGGGATGCCCCAGAGGACGCCCATGAGGGAGAAGAGGAACCAGCCGCGTGCAGTCATGCGGGCAGTTTCAGGCCGTTCGACGCCCGCCGTCTTGAACGCTGTTGCGGTACGCCGCCGGGGTCACCCCTAGTACCCGGCGGAACCAGCGCGTCAGATGCGCCTGGTCGGCGAAGCCCACCAGGGAGGCTGTCTCCGCCGGTCGCAACCCCGCCTCCAGGAGCGCGCGGGCCCGGGTCACGCGGTGCTGGGCGAGCCACGCATAGGGCGGCATCCCCGTCGACGTACGGAAAGCGCGCAGGAGTTGGTAGCGGGACAGGCCGAGGGGCGCGGCGAGTTCGGCGAGGGAGGGTGGGGCCAGGAGCTCATCCGCCAGGCGGTCGCGTACCGCGCGGGCGATGCGGTCGGCGCCGGGCACCGTGTCGCACAGGAGCCGGGCGCCGCCGTGCCTGCGGGCGAGGGTGGTGAGCAGCCAGGGGAGGCGTGACTCGGCCTCCAACGGTTCGGGGCTGATGCTGAGTTCGGTGTGTGCCGTGCGCAGGGCCGCCGCGAGCTCGGGGTCGTTCAGGACCGGGTCGCGGAAGTGCGGGGCGGTGACGGTGCCCTCTGCGAGGAGGTGGGGCGCCGGGTACATCGCCCTGTACGCGTAGCCACCTTGGCGGCCGGGGCCACCCGTGTGCACTTCGCCGGGCGCGAGTACGACGATGGTTCCCGGGCCCACGTCGAGGCGGCCGCCCCGGTAGTCGATGATCTCGGAGCCGCCGACACAGACGCCGACGGTGAACTCCTCGTGGTAGTGCGGGGCGTAGCGGTGCCGGTCGAAGCGGGCGGTGAGGAGGTCGAGGGGCGGCGCGCACGGTTCGATGCGGGCGCGGGTCCAGACCGCGTGCTCTCGACCGCCCTGCGGTACCGCGTGCTCACGGCCTCCGTGCACAGTCCCGCCATCCATGCCGCTCCCCCTCGTCGCCGTCCTCAGGGGTGCAACGCCCGCGTGCCCCTCTTCCATGCCGTCGCCAGGTCCGCGTCGTCGGGAAACCGGCCGTGGATCTCCAGGATGACCATGCCGTGCGCGAAGGCCCAGGCTGCGCGGGCCAGGTCGATGTCGTTGTCGCAGGCCCGCATGAGGGGGGCGGCGGCCCGGTCCTCCAGGCCCGGCGGGAGGGCGTGGCGCGGGAGGGGGCGTTCGGTGGCGAGGCGGTAGAGGTGGGGGTGGGCGAGGGCGTAGGCGCGATAGGCGTCGGTCAGGGCCTGGAGCGAGCCGGGGTGCTCGGCCTCGGCCGCCTCGCAGGCTTCCGCCGATTCGGCGAGCATGTGCGCGATCAGCTCGACCTCCACCGCCGTCTTGTCGGGGAAGTGCTTGTAGAGGGACGGGGCCTTGATACCGAGCCGGTCGGCCAGGGAGCGCATCGTGAGCTTCTCGGCACCCGACTCCTCCAGGAGTTCGCGCGCCGCCGAGACGATCTCCCGCGCGCGGGGGGTGAGGCGCGACCCTCCGGGCGCGGCCCGCTGCTCCCGTCGCTGGTCAGCCACGCTGGAAGCCTTCCTTCGTACGCAGTCCATAGCCGAAGGCACGATCGTACGAGATGTGGGCGAGCCAGCCGCACAGGGCGGCGAAGGCGGGGGCCCATACGACCGGCGTGAAGGGGTAGAGAGCCACGAGGGCGAGGGGGACCAGGGCACGGTGGGCCGTGTTGTAGAACGGCACGGCGCGGGGCGGGAGTTGCCCCTTGGCCATGCGGGGCGCGTCACTGACCCCGACCAGGAAGGTCAGATCGGGGGCGATGAAGAAGGCGAAGGCCAGAACGCCCGCGAGCCAGCCGTGATTGACGGCTTCGAGCACGGCGAAGACCGACCAGAAGAGCGCGTTCGCCAGCCAGGCGACGCGGCGGGCGACGGTGAGCGCGCCGCCGGTCGTGGCCGGGGCGGTGACGTTCTCGGGGTGCGTTGCCGTGGCGCTCATGGGGTCCTCCTCGAAAGCGGCTGGCTAACCCTGTTAGCCAGAACGCTATGGCTAACACCGTTAGCCGTCAAGGGGTGCGCCGCGAGGAGAAGGCACCCGGAGCGTCCCCGGAAGAACTCCAGAAGGCCCAGCGCCCGCTTGACCTTGCCGCAGCGTCAACGTTTCTACTGGCCTCATGAGCGGGAGCATGAGCGGGAGTGCTCGACCTGCCTGTCGGCGCGCAGACCTCCCTCACGCTGGAACTGACGGCGCCCGTCACGGCGGTCGGGTTCCTCGGAAAGCGCCGCCCTGTGACGACGGTACGACTGCATGCCGACGATCCCGAGAGGTTCCTCACCACCCTCAAGCGGGCGCGAACTGGACCTTCGCCGTCCCCGGCTCCGCCTGCGTGAGTCGCACCCTCAGCCGTTCCCCCAGCGGCAGTTCACCCGGACCGCCCTCGATGCGGGCGACGATCGCGGGGTCGGTCAACTGGACCGTCCCGGCGGCCGGTTCACGTCCCTCCTGAACGTCCACCACCACCGCGTCGAAGAACTCACCGACGCGGTCCTTGAGCAGTGCGGCCTCGACGATGTCCACGCACTCGCGCTCCACGGTGTTGGCGCGCCGCGTGCCGTCCGCCATCTCCTTGGGCAGCTCGGGCAGCGCGGCGAGCACCCAGTCCGGGGGCTCGGCCCCGGCGACCGCAGCCAGACAGAGCTCGGCGGCGTACCGGTCGACGAGGCGGCGCAGCGGGGCCGTGCAGTGGGCGTAGGGGGCGGCGACGGCGGCGTGCGTGGTGAGGTCGGGGACGTCGCCGCCGCTGAACGCGGTGTAGCCCGCGCCGCGCAGCAGGGTGGTGCACTCCTGGAGGAACGCGGCGTGATGCGGCTGGTGCGGGTCGAGGGAACGGACCAGCTGGGCGTACGGGACGTGGTGCGGCCAGTCGATCTCCAGGGCCTTCGCGGTACGCCGGAGCCGGCCGACCGCGCCGTCCGGGGCGGTGGGCAGGGTGCGCAGGATGCCGGTGCCCGACTGGATCATCAGTTCGGCTGCGGCCATTCCGGTGAGGAGGGAGATCTGGGCGTTCCACCCGTCGGCGGGGAGCGGGGCGCGGAAGTCGAGTTCGTACGCGCCGTTCCGCTCGACGATCTCCTGTTCGGGGACGTTGAGGGAGATGCCTCCCCGCTCCACCTCCAGCTGCTCGCGGAGCCGCCCGATGTCGGCGAGCAGGGCCAGGGACTCCTCGGCGGTGCCGCCGTCGATGGCCTGCTGCACCCCGTCGTAGTCGAGCTTCGCGCGGCTGCGTACGAGGGCACGGCGTACGTCGGTGGAGATGGCCCGCCCGTCGCCGTCGAGGTCGATCGTCCACAGGACGGCAGGGCAGTCCTGCCCCGGAAGGAGACTGGCCGCGCCCTCGCTCAGCGAGGTGGGGTGCAGCGGCACCTTCTCGTCGGGGAAGTAGAGGGTGGTGACACGGCGGTGGGCTTCGGTGTCGAGCGGCGCGCCCGGCGTGACGTACGCGGCGACGTCCGCGATGGCGTACCTCACCCGGAATCCACCACCGCCCCGGCCGTCCCTCCGGTCCCGCCGGGAGAGGTGCATCGCCTGGTCGAGGTCGACGGAGGTGGGCGGGTCGATGGTGAAGAAGGGGATGTCGGTCGCGTCGTACGAGGGGAGGCGAGGAGCGGCGACGGCCTGCTCGGCATCAGCGAGAACGTTCCCGGGAAAGGCGTCAGGAACATCCAGCTTCACACGCAGCTCACGCAGCACGCCCCGCAACGGAGCCTCGGCTGCGCCGGTCACACGGAGATGGCGGCGGGGCATGGGTCGAGCGTAGGCCGGGCGGGGCAGGGCGGCACGGCGAGGACGGGGGACCCAACCGCCGGGTGACCGGCAACGCCCCCGCGGCGATTACCCTGGCCCCGGGGCCGCCGCACCCCCCTCCCGTCACCTCCGAAGGAGACCCATGCTCGTCCTGCTGCCGCCCTCCGAAGGCAAGGCCCCCTCCGGCCGCGGCGCCCCCTTGAAACTGGAGTCGCTCTCGCTCCCGGCGCTCGCCCCCGCGCGGCAGGCAGTCCTCGATGAGCTGGTCGACCTCTGTGTGGCGGACGAGGAGAAGGCCCGCGGCGTACTCGGCCTGAGTGAGGGCCTGCGCGGCGAGGTCGCGAAGAACACCGAGCTCCGCACGGCCGGCGCCCGCCCCGCCGGGGAGATCTACACCGGCGTCCTCTACGACGCCCTCGACCTCGCCACCCTGGACGCCCCCGCCAAGCGCCGCGCGGCCCGCTCGCTGCTCGTCTTCTCCGGCCTCTGGGGCGCCGTCGGCATCACCGACCGCATCCCCTCCTACCGCTGCTCGATGGGCGTGAAGCTGCCCGGCATCGGCGCTCTGGGCGCCCACTGGCGTACGCCGATGGCCTCGGCGCTGCCCGAGGCCGCGGGCGACGGACTCGTACTGGACCTGCGTTCGTCGGCGTACACGGCAGCCTGGAAACCGAAGGGCGAGGTCGCGGACCGGACCGCGACGGTACGGGTGCTGCACTCACAGCTGGTCGACGGAGTCGAGAAGCGTTCCGTCGTCTCACACTTCAACAAGGCGACCAAGGGCCGGATCGTACGGTCCCTGCTGGCCACCGGCACCCAGCCGAAGAACCCGGCCGAACTGGTCGAGGCGCTGCGGGACCTCGGCCACGTGGTGGAGGAGCAGGCGCCCGCGAAAGCGGGCAAGGCATGGGCGCTGGACGTGGTGGTCCGGGAGATCCACTGACGGACTCCCTCGTCGCGTTGCAACATGCGCAACACCCTTTGCGTATGCTGCGTACGCCAGGGCAGGATGCACCTATGACTACCCCCGCCTCCGTGCTCGATCTCGCCCCCGTCGTCCCCGTGGTCGTCGTGGAGGACATCGCCGACGCCGTGCCGCTGGCGCGTGCGCTGGTCGCGGGCGGGCTGCCCGCGATCGAGGTGACGCTGCGGACGCCCGCCGCGCTCGACGCGATCCGGGCGATCGCGGCGGAGGTGCCGGACGCGGTGGTCGGCGCGGGCACCGTCATCTCGCCCCAGAACGTCGCGGACTCCGTCGACGCCGGGGCCCGCTTCCTGGTCAGTCCGGGCTGGACCGACACGCTGCTCGACGCGATGAAGGCGTCGGGAGTGCCGTTCCTGCCGGGTGTCTCGACGACGTCCGAGGTCGTGGCGCTGCTCGAGCGCGGCGTGTACGAGATGAAGTTCTTCCCGGCGGAGGCGGCCGGTGGGACCGCCTACCTCAAGTCGCTCGGCGGACCGCTGCCGCAGGCCCGCTTCTGCCCGACGGGCGGGATCGGCCTCACATCGGCGCCGTCGTATCTCGCACTGAAGAACGTCGGCTGTGTGGGCGGCAGTTGGATGCTTCCCGCGGATGCGATCTCAGCGAAGGACTGGCCCCGGATCGAGTCCCTGGCCCGCGAAGCCGCAGGCCTGCGCTGACCCCGCCCTGCGCTGCGGGTACGTCGTGGCTGGTCGCGCAGTTCCCCGCGCCCCTTCGGGGCCCGGAGCCTCAGCGCAGGTGCGACGTGTCGTTCAGGAGCCGCACCGACGCGTTCCCGTCCCCGTAATATGCCACCGCCGACACCGAAGCCGCCGAAAGCTCCATCCGGAACAGCGACTCCGGCGGCGCCCCAAGCGCCAACCGCACCAGCGTCTTGATCGGCGTGACATGCGTGACAAGCAGCACCGTGCGGCCCGCGTACTCGGCGACGAGCCGGTCCCGTGCCGCCGACACCCTGCGGGCCACGGCGGTGAAGGACTCGCCGCCGGGTGGCGCGGCCCTGGGCGAGGCCAGCCAGGCGTTCAGCTCCTCCGGCTGACGCTCCCGCACCTCGCCGAACGTGAGGCCCTCCCAGGCGCCGAAGTCCGTCTCGCACAGCCCTTCTTCGATGCGTACGTCGAGTCCGAGCCGGACGGCCACGGCCTGTGCCGTCTCTTGGCAGCGCTTGAGCGGTGAGGAGACGATCGCCTGGATCGTGCCCCGCGCGGCGAACGCCGCAGCCGCGCGCTCGGCCTGCTCCCGGCCCACGTCGGAGAGGGACGGGTCGGACCCGCCGCTCCCGGAGAACCGCTTCTGGGGGGTCAGCGCGGTCTCGCCGTGCCGCAGCAGTACGAAGGTCGCGGGGGCGCCCAGGTCGGCGGGAGCGGCCCAGCCGACGGGCGGGGCCTGCGCGGCCACGTTGCCCGCGGCACGGACGTCCGCCCCCGGCCCGCCGGAAACGGCCCTCGCGTCCAGCTCCGCCGTCGAGTCGGACGGCGACCTTCCCCAAGCTCTCAACTCCGTTCGAGCAGGGGAGACCCCATCCTTGCCCCGCTTGCCCGCGTCCATCGCCTCGTTGGCGAGACGGTCCGCGTGCTTGTTCTTCTCGCGCGGGATCCACTCGTACGTCACCTGGGACGACGGGAGGATCCGCGCGGCCTCGGCGGCGAGCGGCTTCATGTCCGGGTGCTTGATCTTCCAGCGGCCCGACATCTGCTCGACGACGAGCTTGGAGTCCATGCGGACGTGCACCGAGGCGGTCGGGTCGAGTTCGTACGCAGCCTTGAGTCCCGCCACGAGCCCCTTGTACTCGGCGACGTTGTTCGTCGCGACGCCGATGTACTCCGCGGCTTCCCGCAGCGTCTCCCCCGTGGTCGCGTCGATGACGACCGAGCCATAGCCCGCGGGCCCCGGGTTGCCCCGTGACCCACCGTCGGCCTCGACGATGAACTCCCGCACGGCCACTGTCCCTTACAGACCCGACTCGGACGTACGGACCAGGATGCGGCGGCAGTTCTCGCACCGCAGGACCGTGTCCGGGGACGCCGCCTTCACCTCGTTGACCTCGGTGATGTTCAGCTCCAGGCGGCAGCCCTCGCAGCGCCGCTGGTAGAGCTTGGCCGCGCCGACGCCGCCCTGCTGGACGCGCAGCTTGTCGTAGAGCTTGAGCAGGTCGGCCGGGACCGAACCCGCCACGACCTCGCGCTCCTTGGAGGCGGTGGCGGTCTCGCCGTCGATCTCCTCGGAGGCCGCGTCACGCCGGGCCGTCGCGTCGTCGATCTTCGACTGGACCGAGGAGACACGTTCCGTCAGCTCGGAGACCCGCTCCTGGGCGGCCTCGCGGCGCTCCATGACCTCGAGGACGACGTCCTCCAGGTCACCCTGGCGCTTGGCGAGCGAGGTGATCTCATGCTGGAGGTTCTCCAGGTCCTTGGGCGAGGTGACGGCGCCCGAGTCGAGGCGCTGCTGGTCGCGGGCGGCGCGCTGGCGCACCTGGTCGACGTCCTGCTCCGCCTTGGTCTGCTCGCGGGCGCAGTCGCTCTCCTCGGTCGTCGAGGCGACGAGCAGGTCGCGCAGCTGCGCGAGGTCCTTGTTCAGCGACTCGATCTCGGCGTGCTCGGGCAGGGACTTCTTCTTGTGCGCCAGCTGCTGGAGGCGTACGTCGAAGGCCTGGATGTCGAGGAGTCGGATCTGGTCGGCGGGCGCGGCGTTCAGTTGGGGGCTCCAGGTGTGTCGTTGGCAGAGGCCGCGTGGGCGGTCCAAGGGTCGGTGACCGTCTTCGAGACGTGGACGCGAAGTCCCCATCCGTGACGGTCGGAGATCTCATCGAGCTGCGCCGCGGCCAGTTCGCACCACGGCCACTCGGTGGCCCAGTGCGCGGCGTCGAGCAGCGCGAGCGGGGTCTGCGCACGGGCCTCCGACACCGGGTGGTGGCGCAGGTCCGCGGTGAGGAAAGCGTCCACGCCGGACGCGCGTACGTCGTCGAAGAGGCTGTCGCCGGAGCCGCCGCTGACCGCGATGGTGCGGATCGGCTGCTCGGGATCGCCCGCGACGCGGATGCCCTGCGCGGTGGCGGGCAGACGCTCGGCCGCGCGCGCGGCGAGCTCTCGAAGCGTGAGGGGGTGTTCGAGCTCGCAGATCCGCCCGAGGCCACGGCGGCCGTGCTCGTCGGCCGGGTCCGGTACGAGGGGGCGCAGGACCCGGAGGTCGAGCGCGCCCGCGAGGGCGTCGGAGACGCCGGGGTCGGCGCGGTCCGCGTTGGTGTGCGCCACGTGCAGCGCGACGTCGTTCTTGATCAGGTCGTGGACGACGCGGCCCTTGAAGGTTCCGGCCGAGACCGTCGTCGTACCGCGCAGATAGAGCGGGTGGTGCGTGACCAGGAGCTGGGCGCCCAGCTTCACCGCTTCGTCGACGATGTCCTGGACGGGGTCGACGGCGAAGAGGACGCGGGAGACCTCCGCTTCGGGGTCGCCGCAGACCGTGCCGACCGCGTCCCAGCTCTCGGCCAGTTCGGCGGGCCACAGGGCGTCGAGGGCGGCGATGACTTCAGACAGACGGGGCACAGAGGAAAGGCTACCTGTCCTCCGTGCCCCACTGGCCATGGCTTACGTACTGCTACCAGCCGCCTACCAGCCGCGTACTACTTGACGAGGAAGCCCTTGAGGTCGTCGAGGACCGAGTTCGCCGCCGTCACACCGAGGCCCAGGTACCAGGTCTCGTCCGGGACGTCCTTGGCCTGACCGTCCTTCACCGCGCCGAGCTTCTTCCACAGGGGGTTCTTCTCGGCCTCGGAGCGGCCCGTCTTCTTCGCGTCGCCGTAGACACCGGTGAAGATCCAGTCGGCGTCGGCCTCGTCGATCTTCTCCGTGCTGATCTCCGTGGCGAGGTCGTTGACCTGCTGGTTCTTGGGGCGGGGCAGGCCGGTGTCGTCGAGGATCGTGCCGATGAAGGACGCCTTCGCGTAGAGGCGGACGCGGTCCGGCATGTAGCGGAGCATCGTGATGGTGGGCTTGTCGCCGCCGATGTCCCGGCCCAGGGCCTTCGCCTTCTTCTCGTACGCGCCGAGTTCCTGCTTCGCCTTGGCGGTCTTGTCGAGCGTGGCCGCGTTCAGGAGGTAGTTCTCCTTCCACGTGAAGCCGGGGCGGACGGAGAAGACGGTCGGGGCGATCTTGGCGAGCTGCGGGTAGAGCTTGGCGGCGCGCAGTTCGCTGCCCAGGATCAGGTCCGGCTTGAGGTTCGCGATGGCTTCCAGGTTGAGGGCGTTGATCGTGCCCACGTCCTTCGGATTCCCCGCGTCCTTCTTCAGGTAGCCGGGTATGCCGTCGTCGCCTTCGGTGGGGGCGTAGCCGACGGGCTTGACGCCGAGCGACACGACGTTGTCGAGTTCGCCGACGTCCAGGACCACGACCCGCTTGGGCTGCGTCTTGAGCTCGGTCTTGCCGCGGGCGTGCGTGATGGTGCGCGGGAACTCGCCGGGCTTCGCCGTGGTGCCCATCTTCGCGGTCTGCTCCGCGGCCTTGGTGAAGTCGTCGCCGCCCTGGGCGACCGCCTTGCTGCCGCTGCCGTTGTCGGACTTGCCGGAGCCGTCGCTGTCACCGGCGCCGCAGGCCGCGAGGGAGAGCGCGCCTGCCACGGCGAGGGCGATCGCGGCGGTGGCACGGTGGCGGCGGGGCTGTACGGGCCGTAGGGACGAGGAAGGCGGTGCCATCGGTGCTCCATGCTCCAGAAGGTGTGCTGCGTCGCTCCAGAAGGTGCCGCTTCCGCGGGATCGATCCTGCCGCTCCACAACCACTTAGGTTCGCCTTACTTTAAGCGTGGCCTCCCCACCCAGCACAACCACCCCCACCCCCTCAGGCGAATCGGTACATCGCCACCCTTCTGTGTGAAGCGGGCGGCCACAGGTGCCACGGCAGTGCGTGCGAAAACTAGCTTCGTGGCCCGGAGGTCCCCCCATGACAGCGCCCACGATCGAGTCCGAGCCCCTGACCGCGCCCCTGGCGCCGCCCACGCATTCCCCTGGCCCCACGCCGGCCCCAGTGATCACAGTCGACGGTTCGTACGCCGCCCGCCTCACGCACGACGGCGGTTCCTGGTTCCCCGAGCGCTGGACCCTCGACTCCCCCGAGCCGTACGCGGTGCCACTGCCCGGCAGCCAGCCCGAGGAGCCCGGCACCGAGGTGCTCCCGATGCCCGACGGACGCGTCCTCATCCACCGCGTGGTCGATGGACGGCACGCGTTCGCGCTCCTGTACCCGACGGGTCCCGAGACCGGCGAAGTGCCGCTAGGCGCCGTGGAGTGCGACGAGTCCCGGCTGACCCTGCTGCCGCCGTCACCGGACGGCGGCAGGGCGTACGCACTCGCGGTGGGCCCGGAGTCGACGGCCCTGTGGCTGGTGGCGGGCGGCTCATTCGGGCCCGAGCACGTCGCCGAGATCCCCGGGCGATGTTCGGGCGGGGTCTGGCTCGACGGAGAGGGCCGGTTGCTGGCCCTCGACCGGGAGCTCGACGGCCGGGTCAAGGCGGTCGCGGTCGACCTGGAGCGGGGCGGCGAGGTGTCGCCGTTCCTCCAGATCGCCGAGGAGAGCGACGACCGGCTGCTGCTCGCGGACGCCGACAGCGGGCTGCTCCTGATCCGCTCGGACGCACCGGGTCACGACCGGCTCGGCTGGGGGGTGTTGGGCGGTACGCGCCCGGTGCGTTTCCCCGAGTGCCTGCGCCTGCCCGACGTCGCGGCGACACCGTTCGCCATCCAGCCGGGCCAGACACTGATGCCGGAGAGCTGCGCGGTGGCGCTGCGGATCGACGGGGCGGCGGGCAGCTGGCTCGGCCTGTGGCGTCCCACCGAGCGTCGACTTCACCAACTGGCGGCGCCCGCAGGGTGGTTGGCCGGTTCGGGATGGTGGACGCGAGCGGGTGCACTCCACCTTCCGTACGCGACGGAGGCGGTGCCGTGTGGTGTCGCCGAGGCGGAATTCCCGGCTCCGGCAGCCGCGCCCGTGGTGGCTGCCGCCCGGCCTGTTCCCTTGCAGCAGGCGCCTCTCACCGGGCGCGAGGGCGTTGGTTAGACTCGCCCGGCTGTACCGAACGATCTTCTTTACCGTCTTACGGGGTGAGTGTGTTGATGAGGACCGAGATCAGTACGGATTCCGAGCGGAATCCCGAGCCGCGGGAGGCGGCGGGTACCTCCGGTGCGGGTAGGCATCGGGGGCCTGTGTCTGAGCGCGACGGGGGCGGGGCGCCGCGGGGCCGGCATCGCCGGCAGGGCGACAAGGGCTGACCTGCCTGGGGCTCCGCCCCAGACCCCGGTCCTCAATCGCCGGACGGCTGAAATCTTTCAACCGTCCGGCGATTGAGGACGCCCGGCGCAGCCGCCCGCGGCGGAGCCGCGACTGTCACAGCCGGGAAGGGGCGGAGTTGAGGACACATCAGTCCCGCTTCAGCCCCAGCACCTCCGCCGCCGCGAACGTCTCGTTCGCAGGCCGCCCCGCGTAATAGGGCGACAGGACCCCATCCAGCTCCTCGTACGTGAACACACCCTTCGCCGTATCGAACTTCGCCGCCACCTTGGGCCGCTCGACCACGGCGACCATGCCCCCATGGACCACGAGCAGCTGACCATTGATCCCGGCGGCTGCGGGCGACGCCAAATAGCCCACCAGCGGGGCCACATGCTCGGGAGCGAGCGCGTCGAGCTCCCCCGCGCCCGGCTCCTGGAAACCGGCGAAGACATCCTCCGTCATCCGCGTACGGGCACGCGGGCAGATGACGTTCGCCGTCACCCCGTACTTGCCGAGCGCCAACGCGCTCGACGTCGTCAGGCCGACGATGCCCCCCTTCGCCGCCGCATAGTTCGGCTGACCCGCCGACCCCGCGAGGAACGCCTCCGAGGACGTGTTGACGATCCGGCCGTACACCGGAGCCCCCGCCGCCTTGGACCGCTCACGCCAGTGCACCGAAGCGAAGTGGGTCGTATTGAAGTGGCCCTTGAGGTGGACGTGGATGACCGAGTCCCATTCGCCCTCGCTCATCGAGAAGATCATCCGGTCCCGCAGGATGCCCGCGTTGTTGACCAGGATGTCGAGCTTCCCGTACGTGTCGACCGCCGACTGGACGAGCCCGCGCGCCTGTTCGTGGTCCGCGACATCGCCGAGCTGCGCGACCGCCTGCCCGCCCGCCGCGCGGATCTCCGCGGCGACCTCCTCGGCAGGCGTCGCCGACGCCTCGCCCGAGCCGTCCCGGCCCGGCTGCCCGAAGTCGTTGACGACGACGCTCGCGCCGAGCCTGCCGAGTTCGAGGGCTTCCGCACGGCCCAGGCCCCGGCCCGCTCCCGTCACGATCGCGGCCAGGCCTTCGAGTGGCCGTGGCAATGGCTGTGGCAGCTGTGACATCAGGGATCAAGGTCCTCTCAGATCTCGATGCACGTACGCAGCGCGACGCCCGTACGCATCTGGTCAAGCGCTTCGTTGATCCCGGCGAGCGGCACCCGGTGGGTGATCAGGCTCTCCAGGTCGATACGGCCCGCGCGCCACAGCGCGATGGCCCGCTCGTAGGACTTCAGGACGTCGCCGCCGCCGTACATGGACGGCAGGATCTTCTTCTCGTCGAAGAACAGCTCGAACATGTTCAGCTGGAGGAAGTCGTCGAGAGCGCCCGCGCCGACGATGCACAGTGTCCCGCCGCGCCGCGTCGTCTCGTACGCGGTGCGGGCGGTGGCGGACTTGCCGACGACCTCGAAGACGTAGTCGAAGCCTTCCCCTGCCGTCACCCGCTGCTTGGCGTCCGCCAGCGCGTCCGGTGCGACCGCCTCCGTCGCGCCGAACTTCAGCGCGGCCTCGCGCCGCGACGCCACCGGGTCGACGGCGATGATCTGCGCCGCGCCCTTGAGCCGCGCGCCCTGGATCGCTGAGATGCCGACGCCGCCGCAGCCGATGACGGCGACCGATGAACCGGCGGCCACATCGGCGGTGTTGATGGCCGCGCCGAGCCCCGTCGTCACCCCGCAGCCGATCAGTGCCGCGATGTCGAAGGGCACGTCGTCCGGGATCGGCACGGCGCAGCCCGCGTCGACCACGACCTCCTCGGTGAAGGTTCCCGTACCCGCGAAGCCGAAGACATCGCCGCCGGGGCGCTTGAAGTTGGGGGTGCCCGCGTTCATGAACCCGGCGAGGCACAGCTGGCTCTGGCCGCGCTTGCACGCAGGACACTGGCCGCAGGCGGGCAGCCAGCACACCAGGACCCTGTCTCCCTCACTGATCCCGCTGACGCCGTCGCCGACGTCGATGATCTCGCCCGCGCCCTCGTGTCCTGGGATGAACGGCGCGGGCTGCGGCAGTACGCCGTTCATCGCGGATACGTCGGAGTGGCACAGGCCGGTGGCCCGCACCCGGATCTTCACCTTGCCGGGGCCGAAGCCCACCGCCTCGACGTCGTCGAGGACTTCGAGTTTGTCCTGGCCTATCTCGTGCAGTACGGCTGCGCGCATGGTGCGGCTCCTCTCGTACGAAACTCAGGCGTGTTCGACGGTCGTGTCGGCGAGGACCGGCGCGTCGTCCCGTTCGACCGCCGTCACCGACACCTGGACGCGGCCTTCGGACCGCCACATCCGGATCCGCAGGGTCTCCCCCGGGAAGACGACCCCGGTGAAGCGTGTGCTGTAGCTCCGCACCCGCGACACATCGCCGCCGAGCACCGTGTCGACGACGGCCTTGAGCGTCATCCCGTAGGTGCACAGGCCGTGCAGGATCGGGCGGTCGAAGCCCGCCAGCTTGGCGAACTCGGGGTCGGCGTGCAGGGGATTCCAGTCGCCGGAGAGCCGGTAGAGCAGCGCCTGCTCCTCGCGGACGGGGCGCTCGACGGTCATGTCGGGCTCGCCCTCGGGGGCCGGGAGGCGGGTGGAGGGGCCACGGTCGCCGCCGAATCCGCCTTCTCCGCGTACGAAGATCTGGGCGTCGTTCGTCCACAACGGGCCGTCCCCGTCCGCCACTTCGGTACGCAGGACGAGGATCGCGGCCTTGCCCTTGTCGTACACGGCGGCGACCTTGGAGGTGCTGACGGCCTCGCCCCTGACCGGGATCGGGCGGTGCAGCGTGACGGTCTGGCCGCCGTGCAGGACCGCGGCCAGGTCCACCTCGATGCCGGGTGACGAGAGCCCGCCGACGACGCCCATGCCCGCGCCCGCGACGGTCGCGAAGCTGGGCAGGACGTGCAGTCCGGACTCCAGGGTGTAGCGCAGCTCGTCGGGGTCGGTGGCGGGGACGCCGGCGCCGAGGCCCAGGTGGTAGAGCTGGATGTCCTTGTGATCCCAGGCGATCTCGGCCGACCTGGGCTCCGCGGCTACGGCTTTCGCGGCATCGATGGGCATGTGGCGGCAGCTCCTTGGCCGGAGATGAAGACCTCGGTGCGGCCGTCCGCACCGTCGGTCGCACCGAGGTCGCAACAGGGCCGGAAGGAGCCCGTTCTAGAACGCGTTCCAGTCCGGCGAACCCATGTATAGCCGAGCGTCCGGTAGTTGTGAAGACTCCTGACGTCACGTCAGATACGTGATCCGGGGGGCGGCAGTGGTTGCGGCAGTGACATTTGTACCGGCCAGGTCCGTACAAGCGGCATCTGCCGCCGCCCGTCCCCGGATTCGTAATGTCAGAGCCATGACGAAGACAGCGAAGACGGCGGGAAGCAAGCCCGGGACAAGGTCCGTGCCCCGCTCCCGCACAGAGCCTGCCGTGTCCTTCACCGGCGGTGTGATCAAGGCCTTCGGCCCGCTCCGCGCCGTCGACGGCATCGGCCTGGAGATCGGCCGCGGCGAGACCGTCGCCCTGCTCGGCCGCAACGGCGCGGGCAAGTCCACGACGATCTCCCTCCTGCTCGGCCTCGACGACCCCGACGCGGGCCGCGTCGAGCTCTTCGGCGGCCCGCCCGAGGACGCGGTGCGCGCCGGGCACGTGGGCGCCATGCTCCAGGAGGGCCGCCTCGTCCCGCGTGTCACGGTGCGCGAGCTCGTCTCCTTCGTGGCCGGGCGCTACCCGGCGCCGCTGCCCGTCGGCGAGGCCCTTGCGCTCGCCGGGATCGAGGAGCTTGCCGGGCGGCGCGTGGACAAGCTGTCCGGGGGTCAGACGCAGCGGGTGCGGTTCGCGGTGGCGCTCGCGGGGAACCCCTCGCTGATCGTCCTGGACGAGCCGACCGCCGCTCTCGACGTGGAGGCGCGCCAGGCCTTCTGGACGTCGATGCGCGCCTACGCACACCGCGGCCACACCGTCCTCTTCTCCACCCACTATCTGGAGGAGGCGGACCAGCACGCCGACCGGATCGTCGTCATGGACCACGGCCGGATCGTCGCCGACGGCAGCAGCGAGCAGGTCAAGCGCTCGGCGGGCGGCAACGTCGTCTCCTTCGACCTGGCCGGGCGCGGCACGGAGGATCTGACGCTGCTGCCCGGCGTGGTCTCCGCGGAGGTACGCGGGGACCGAGCCCTGCTGCGTACGGAGGACTCGGACGCGACCGTGATCGCGCTCGCGGAACGCGGTGCGATCCGGGGCCTGCGGGTCGCGGCGGCATCGCTGGACGACGCGTTCCTGGCCCTGACCGCCCCTCTCACTTCGGAGACCGCGTGATGTTCGACTACCTCAGGCTCGAAGTACGCAGAACGCTCCGCGACACCGGCTTCGTGATCGGCGGCATCGGCATCCCGGTCCTGATGTATCTGCTGTTCACCAACATCGGCGGTGGCTCGGACTACGACGACTGGAAGACGACGTCGATGATCGGCATGGCCGCGTACGGAACGGTGATCGCCGCCCTGAACACCGGAACCGGCGTGGCCGAGGACAAGACGATCGGCTGGCTCCGGCAGCTGCGCGTGACGCCGATGACGCCCCGCGAGGTCGTCGTGGGCCGGGCGCTGACCGGTTCGGTCACGGTGCTTCCGGCGATCGTGGCGGTGTTCGCCGCGGGCGGCCTGGTCAACGGCGTACGCCTGGAGGCGTGGCAGTGGGCGGCAGCGGCGGTGCTGCTCTGGCTCGGCTCGCTGCCCTTCACCCTGCTGGGGCTCGGCAACGGCTACCGGCTCACCGCGCAGACCACGGGCGTGGTGAACACGGCGTGCAATCTGGGCCTCGGGGTGCTCGGCGGCCTGTGGTTCCCCGTCGGCCTGTTCCCCGGCTGGCTGCGCACTCTGTCCGACTTCACCCCCACGCGCCGCTTCGCCGAGCTCGGCATGTCCGTGACGGACGGCGGCAGCCTCGGTCTCGGGACTGTCGCGGTGCTGACCGCCTGGCTGCTCGCGTTCGGTTCGTACGCTGTGACCTCGTACCGCCGGGCCGCGCGGACTGTATGACGGGCGCGACGAGGCGCCACGGCGCGACAGGAGAAGCAATGCCGGTGAAGAGCTTCTGGCAGAGGCGCACGCGCCATCTCGCCCACTGGAAGACCAGTGGCAGGGCGCAGTTGACCGAGATGCGGGCGAAGGAGAAGTCCGGCCGGAGCAGGCCCGAGGACCTGGGCCCGCCCAACGGTTTCGCGATGCTGCCCTGGCTCCTGATGGGCATGGGCTCCTTCTCCAACGTCCTTCAGGGCAAGACGGGGAATCCCTGGCTCGGCGGCCTCGGCCTGCTGGTCTTCAACTCCCTCTACATCAACGTGGTGTTCCGCGCCTTCAGCAAGAAGGCGCGGGAGGCGCGCGCCACCAAGTACGCGCTGCTCGCGCTGACCGCGGTCACCTTCGCCCTCGCCATCGGCTACGGCGGCAGCTGGTTGATGTTCTTCCCGCTGCTCGGCCTTGCCACCGGCTCGGTCCTTCGGGGTAAGCAGCTCGCTCCCGCGGGGATCGCCCTGAGCATCGCCGCGGCGGTGGTCGGCGGGCTGCGGGACGGCTGGGACGCGGCGGGCATCGCGTACGGGACGTTCCTCTCCACGATGGTGACGGCCGCGATCCTGGCCCTCTCCGAGACGGTCAAGGAACTCCGCACCACCCGCGAGGAGTTGGCCCGTACAGCCGTAGAAAGGGAACGCCTGCGCTTCTCCCGTGACCTGCACGACCTGCTCGGCCACACGCTCTCGGTGATCGTGGTCAAGGCGGAGGCCACGCGCCGCCTCGCTCCCCGCGATCTGGACGCGGCGCTCGGTCAGGTCGCCGACATCGAGTCCGTCGGCCGCCAGGCCCTGACCGAGATCCGCGAGGCCGTCACCGGCTACCGCGAGGGCAGCCTCGCCACCGAACTCGACCGGGCCCGCGATCTCCTGGACGCGGCGGGCATCGAGTCGTTCGTACGCCAGTCGGGGCCGCCCCTCGCCCCAGAGACGGCGGCGCTGTTCGGCTGGGTCGTCCGGGAGTCCGCCACGAATGTCGTACGGCACTCCAAGGCGACCCGCTGCGAGATCGAGGTGGCGGGCACAGCCGAACGGACCCGGCTCCTGATCACCGACGACGGCCGCGGCGTAGGTTCCGGATCACCCGGCAGCGGCTTGAAGGGCCTGACGGAACGTCTCGCGACGGCGGGCGGCTCCTTGGAGTCGGGCCCGGGGCCGCACGGCGGCTTCCGGGTCACGGCGGAACTCCCGGTCACGGAGCCAGGCCTCGACTCCGCCCTCACCCTGGAGGAGCACACCCCATGACGAGACGTGCTCCGGGGAACGAGCTATGCGCCGTCGCGGCTGTCGCGGCCGTCGCGCAGGGAATGGATCATGCTCTGCAGGATCCGGAACGCGCCTGACCGCTCAGTCTCGGTCATACCGGCCAGCATTCTGACCTCGACGGACCGGACCGCCACGGTCGCCGCCTCAAGGCTCCGTCGGCCGCGAGGCGTGAGCCGCGTGGGAAGAACCTTCCCGACGGGTGCCGCCGCGGGCCTGGTCACGTAGCCGTCTCTCTCCAGGGTCTGGAGCAGCACGTTCATCGACTGCCGTGTCACGAACGCGCCCCGCGCGAGTTCGGAGTTCGACAGGCCCGGCCGTTGAGCCAGCAGCTCAAGGCAGGAGTAGTGCGTCACGCTCATCCCGAGCGGCCGCAGCACCTCCTCCATGGCTACGCGGAGCGCGCTCGACGCCTCTTTCAGCAGGTAGCCCAGTGACGTCTCCAAGTCGACGCCCACACCGTTTTGACTCATGTCAGTATTCTGACATACCTTGGTTCGTGTCAGGAAGCTGACACGAACCAGGAGGAACATCATGCCCGCCACCGGCCCCGACTTCATCTCGCTCCAGGCGCGCGACCTCGCCGCTTCACAGGCGTTCTACGAGCAGTACCTCGGCCTCGTCCGCTCGCAGGCAGGACCTCCGCACGCCGTCGTCTTCGAGACGAAGCCGATCACGTTCGCCCTCCGCGACATCGTTCCCGGCACCGATCTCGCATCCGTCGCCCAGCCCGGCATCGGTGCCGCGATCTGGCTCCACGCCACGGACGCCCAGGCCATCCACGACGCCCTCGTCGCCGACGGCCACACCATCGTCTCGGCACCGATCGACGGCCCCTTCGGCCGGACATTCACCTTCGCCGACCCCGACGGTTACCAGGTCACTCTCCACGACCGCGCCTGATCGGCCACGCGCCACCGGACGAGGTTCCGCTTCGTAGCGGGCGTAAGACGGCACGGCAGAGCCCCACCGTGCCGGGCACGATGGGGCTGCCTTGAACTCTGCGGGTGGCCGACTTGTCAGACGGTTCCGAACTCTCCGGCCTTGACGCTCGCCACGAAGGAAGCGAACGGGCCGGCGGGGAAGTCCAGGACCGGACCGGACGGGTCCTTGGAATCACGGACGGGGACCACACCGCGCGTAGCGGCGAGGTTGGAGGCGACCTCGATGCAGTCGCCGCCGTCGCTGCTGTAGGAGGACGTGAACCACTGCGGATCTTCGGTCGTCACGGGGTGCCCTTTCGAATCTGCTCGATCATGGCCACTGACGCCGCTTGCGAGAGCGCTTCGGCCTGTAGCTGATGGTAGGCCGTCAGTATGGGCAGAACGAGCCCGGTATTCTGCGCCGCGCCACCTCAACAAGCCGCCAGCCATACGCTGTTCCCCGTGAACGAGATGCCGCAGGACCACCGCCCGGCCAAGTCTGTACGAGTCCTTCTCGCCGAGGATCAGGGCATGATGCGGGGCGCGCTCGCGCTGCTGCTCGGCATGGAGGAGGACATCGAGGTCGTCGCGCAGGTCGGCGCGGGCGACGAGATCGTGGACGCGGCGCTGATCTCCCGCCCCGACGTGGCACTGCTCGACATCGAACTGCCGGGCCGCAGCGGGCTCGACGCGGCGGCGGACCTGCGCGAGGAGTGCCCCGACTGCCGGGTCCTCATCCTCACGACCTTCGGGCGGCCCGGCTATCTGCGCCGGGCCATGGAGGCGGGCGCGGTGGGATTCCTGGTCAAGGACGGCCCGGTGGAAGACCTCGCGGAGGCGATCCGCCAGGCCCTGCGCGGCGAGACAGTCATCGACCCGGCCCTCGCCGCAGCCGCGTTGAGCGCGGGCCCGAGCCCGCTGACCGCCCGCGAGGCGGATGCCCTGCGGGCCTCCGTGGACGGGGCGACGGTCTCCGACATGGCGGAGAAGCTGCATCTGTCGGAGTCGACGGTGCGGAACTATCTCTCGGCGGCGATCGGGAAGACGGGGACACGGAACCGGATGGAGGCGGTGCGGGAGGCGAGGCAGCGGGGCTGGCTCTAGCGGGCGTCCCGCCTCCAGCAGAGTTCACGCCCGGGTTCTTCTCTCCCGGGGGTCCGCGCCCCGCCGCGAACGCCGGACGGGCTGAATTCATTCAGCCCGTCATGGGGGTCCCCCCTGCTCTTTAAGAGCTTGGGGGAGATTGAGGACATCTTGTCGGGGGTCCAGGGGGCGGAGCCCCCTGGTTTCGGGAAGGGGCGGGATTGGGGAAAAATCAGCGCCTGGCCCCCTCCCGCGGCATCCACACCAACAGCACCACAACCCCCACCAGCAAAATGCACCCGCTGGTCCGAAACGCCATCGCGTACCCCGCGGTCAGCGCCTCCGGACTGGTCGAACCCCCCATCCGCGAAGCGGAAACCGTCGAGAGGACCGCAAGCCCCAACGCACCCCCCATCGTCCGCGACGTATTGATGAGCCCCGAGACAAGCCCCGCATCCCCGGGATCAGCCCCGGAAGTACCCAGCGAGGCCAACGGCGTCGTGGCGAGCCCCGCGCCGAACATCATCACGATGCCGGGCAGCATGATCGAGGTGACGTACCCGCCGTCGGCGGTCATCATCGACTGCCAGCCGAAGCCGGCCGCCGCCACGACCATCCCGAGCACCGACACGTTCTTGGCGCCGAGCACCGGCATCAGCCGGGGCGCCAGCTTCGAGCCGAAGACGATCGTCAGCGAAGAGGGAATCAGGGCGAGGCCCGCCTTCAACGCCGAGTAGCCGAGGACGTTCTGGGCGTACAGCGTCATGAAGAACCACATGGCGAACATGCCGCCACCGCACACGAACATCGCCGCGTTCGCCGCCGAAACAGACCGCACCCGGAACAGCTTCAGCGGCATCAGAGGCACCTTCGTACGCGCCTCGACGAGGAGGAAGAGGCCGAGCAGGGCGAGCCCCGCGGCCAGCGGTACCAGGGTCGCCGCCGCGGTCCAGCCCTTCTCCTCGGTCTGCACGATCCCGTACGCCAGCGTGGCGAGCCCCGCCGTCACGAGCACCGCGCCCGGCACGTCGAGGCGGCGTGCCCCGCCCGCCCTGCTCTCGGTGAGCCAGGCCACGCCCGCGACGAAGACGAGAGCGCCGATCGGCACGTTGATCAGGAGCACCCAGCGCCAGGAGAGCAGGTCCGTGAGGACCCCGCCGACCAGACCGCCCGCGGCGCCGCCACCCGCGCCCACCGCGGCCCAGGTCCCGATGGCCCGTATCCGGGCGGGCCCCTCGGGCACCGCCGAGGTGAGGATCGTCAGGGTCGATGGGGCGAGGACCGCCGCGCCGAGCCCCTGCACGGCCCGCGCCACGAGCAGCTGCCACTCGGCCTGCGCGAGCCCGCCCGCGAGCGAGGCCACGGTGAAGAGCCCGAGTCCGACCAGGAACATCCGCTTCCGGCCGAAGAGGTCACCGGCCCGCCCGCCGAGCAGCATGAAGCCCGCGAAGGCGATCGAGTAGGCGTTGACCACCCATTGCAGTCCGACCGCGCTCATGCCCAGGTCGGAGCGCATGGACGGCAGGGCGGTGTTCACCACGGACACGTCGAGGACGACCAGGAACTGCCCGGCGCAGGCTGCGAGCAGTACCGCCCACATGGGGGCGGACTTCCGCGGGGTCTCGGCTATGTAAGTGGCGGGGGGCGTTTGGACCATGACAGCGATGCTCTCAAAAATCCGGTGCCCCCTGCATCGGGGTTTCGTCGGAGGGGGCCTACGCCGTGCGTCCTAGGACTCCGGGGACTCCGGGGACTCCGGGGACTCCGGGGACTCCGGGGACTCCGGGGACTCCGGGGACTCCGGGGGCTCCGGGGGCTCCGGGGGCTCCGGGGGCTCCGGGGGCACGTTCGCCCTGTCCCCCCTACCCCTTCCGCAACAGCGTCACCACCGCCGCACCCCCGAGCCCGATGTTGTGCGCGAGCCCCACCCTGGCCCCCGCCACCTGCCGTGCCGCCGCATCGCCCCTCAACTGCCAGGTGAGTTCCGCCACTTGGGCGATCCCGGTGGCGCCGAGCGGATGTCCCTTGGAGATCAGGCCGCCGGAGGGGTTCACCACCCAGCGCCCGCCGTATGTCGTCGCCCCGCTCTCCACCAGCTTCCCCGACTCCCCCGCGGCGCACATGCCGAGGGCCTCGTATGTCAGGAGCTCGTTGATGGAGAAGCAGTCGTGCAGCTCGACGACGTCGACGTCCTCGATGCCCAGGCCCGACTTCTCGTAGACCTCACGCGCCGCCGCCCTCGACATCGGCTGCCCCACGACGTCGATGCACGAGCCGGAGTCGAAGGACTCCCCCGTGTCCGTCGTCATCGCCTGCGCCGCGATCTCCACGGCACGCTCCTCAAGACCGTGCCGCTCCACGAACCGCTCCGACACCACCACCGCGGCCGCCGAACCGTCCGACGTCGGCGAGCACTGGAGCTTGGTGAGCGGGTGATGGATGGTCTTGGCGGCGAGGATCTCGTCGACTGTGTACGCGTCCTGGAACTGGGCGTACGGATTGTTCACCGAGTGCCGGTGGTTCTTCGCGCCCACCGCGGCGAGCTGCGCCTGCGTGGTGCCGTACTTCTCCATGTGCTCGCGCGCCGCGTTGCCGAAGATCTGGGCGGTGGGCGGGGTCATCTCGAAGCCGTGCCGTTCCGCCATCACGCCGTAGTGCCGGGCGACAGGAGATGTCTTGAAGTCCCCGCCGTCGCTCCCGCCCCCCAGCGCGCCGCGCGCCATCTTCTCGAAGCCCAGCGCGAGCACGCAGTCGTTGATGCCGCCCTCGACGAACTGCCGCGCCATCATCAGCGCGGTCGACGCCGTCGCGCAGTTGTTGTTCACGTTGTAGACGGGGACGCCGGTCAGGCCCAGTTCGTACGCGGCCCGCTGCCCGGCGGTCGAGGCCTGGAAGCAGTACCCGACCGGGACCTGCTCCACGTCCTCGTACGAGATCCCGGCGTCGTCGAGCGCTTTCGTCCCCGCCTCCTTCGCCATGTCCCAGTACTGCCAGTCCCGCGTCTCGGGCTTCTCGAACTTCGTCATTCCGACGCCGACTATGTACGCCTTCACTGTCCAGCTCCTCTAGATGACGGGGCGCGGCTCGGGGTCCCTCGGCAGGCCGAGAAGCCGTTCCGCGACGACGTTCAGCTGCACCTGCGTGGTCCCGCCCGCGATGGTCAGGCAGCGCGACATCAGGAAGCCGTGCAGCGCCCGCTCCCCGGCGCCCTCGCGCACCGCGCCCGCGGGCCCGAGCAGTTCGAGGGCCAGCTCGGCGACCTTCTGCTGGTGCGGGGTCTGCACGAGTTTGCGGACGGAGGCCCCGGCTCCCGGCTCCGCGCCTGACACCTGCCGCATCGTCGTGCGCAGGCCGATGCAGGCGAGGGCGTGCGCCTCGGCGGCCAGTGCGCCGATCCGTGCGCGGTAGGCGCCGTCGAGATCACCGGCGCGCCCGATGAGCGCTTCCAGACCGGTGTCGAAGGTCAACTGGTCGGCCATGTGGACGCGTTCGTTGCCGAGCGTGTGGCGCGCGACCCGCCAGCCGTCGTTCACCTCGCCGACGACCGCGTCGGCGGGCAGCAGGACATCGTCGAAGTAGACCTCGTTGAAGAGGGAGTCCCCGGTGATCTCCTTCAGCGGGCGGATGTCGACGCCGTCGGCCCGCTTCATGTCGATGAGGAAGTACGTCAGCCCCTTGTGCTTGGGGGCGTCGGGGTCGGTGCGGGCAAGCAGAATCCCGTGGTCCGCCCACTGCGCGGCGCTCGTCCACACCTTCTGCCCGTTGATCAGCCAGCCCTCGTCGACCCGCTCCGCCCGCGTCCGCAGCGCGGCCAGGTCTGATCCCGCCCCGGGCTCGCTGAACAGCTGGCACCACAGCACCTCACCCTTCAGCGTCGGCGCCAGGAACCGCTCCTGCTGCTCCCGCGTCCCGTACGCGATGAGCGAGGGCACCACCCAGGTGGCGATCCCGAGATCACTGACGCGGACCCCGGAAGCCGCCAACTCCTGCTGTACGGCAAGCTGTTGGACGGGTCCCGCGCCGAGCCCGTACGGCTCGGGCAGATGCGGCGCCGCATAGCCGGTCGGCGCGAGTGCCTTGCGGGCGGCGGCCGGGTCGAGCCCGCGCGCCTGCCCGATGACCTCACGCGCCCGCTCCCGGTACACCTCCGCCTCCTGAGGCAGCTCCATCCGCAGCTCCCGCCGCGCCCCGCCCTCCGCGAGCCGCACCGCCCGCAGCCGGTGCGCGTCGCCGGCGCCGAGCAGCTGCCGGGCGACGAGTGAGCGACGCAGGTACAGGTGCGCGTCGTGTTCCCAGGTGAAGCCGATGCCGCCGAGGAGCTGGATGGCGTCCTTGGCGCAGGAGTACGCGGCGTCGAGCGCCGCACCCGCGGCGAGCGCGGCGACGAGTCCCCGCACCTCCGGGGGCTCGTCGGCCGCCCGTACCGCGTCCCAGGCAAGCGCCCGCGCCTGCTCGAGCCGCACCAGCATGTCCGCGCACATGTGCTTGACCGCCTGGAACTGCCCGATCGGCCGCCCGAACTGCTCGCGCACCTTGGCGTACTCGGTGGCGGTCTCCAGCGCCCAGGCCGCGACTCCGCACGCGTCCGCCGCGTGCACGGCGCAGGCCAGGTCCCGCACGAGCGCCGCGTCGACGTCGAGCGCCCGCCCCGCCGGGACCTCGGCCCCGTCCGCCGTCACCTCGGCGGTGGGCCGCGTCGGATCGGCGCTCTCCTGCGTACGTACGGTCAGCCGGGCCGCGTCGACGGCGAGCCACACCGTCCCGCGCGCGGACTCCGCGGCCAGGATCAGGAGGTCGGCATCGGCCCCGGAGAGCACGGGCGGGGCGGTGCCGTCGAGGACGTAGCCGTCCGGCACGGACACCGCGGTCAGGGTGCCCGCACCGAGCGCGACGGCGCCGATCCGGGCGCCGGACGCGAGGTCAGCGGCGAGTTCACGGGCGCCTGCCCGGTGCAGCACGACCGAGGCGAGGGAGCTGGCCAGGTAGGGCCCGGGGAGCGCGGCCCGACCGGCTTCCTCCAGGACGACGGCGAGGTCGACAAGATCGCCACCCCCTCCTCCGTACTCCTCGGGCAGATGCGCCGCGAGCAGCCCTTGCTCGGCGAGGCCGTCCCAGTAGGCGGGGCGGCCGCCTGTGCCGGGCGGGGCGTCAAGGAGCTTGCGTATCTCTTCGGGGGGTACGGCGCGGGCGGTCCAGCCGCGCACCGCCGCCGCCAACTCCCGCTGTTCGTGCGTGATTCCGATGCCCATGCGCGTCCTCGCCGGTAGCAGCTTCTGGGACGGCGACAGACTAGAACACGTTCCATTCTGACGGAAGGTCAGATGCTGGACTCATTGATGGACCACTTATCCGGCCGGTTAACAACAGGTCAAGAGTTCCCCTCGTACGACATCCGTCGGAATAGTCGCCCCGGGAAACAGGTTCGTTCTGCACGTACCCCCTGTTCCACACGTACTCCTGCCCCTGCCAAAATCTGCACCGCCCCCGGAGGCCCCACGTAATGACGCAGTCGACGACCCACCAACGCGGCACCCGCGGAGTCGTCCCCGTACTCGCCTTCGCAGGCATCGTCGTCGCGGTGATGCAGACGCTCCTGGTGCCGGTCATCAAGGACCTGCCGACGCTGCTGAGCACCACGCCGTCGAACGCCACCTGGGTCATGACGGCGACGCTGCTCGCGGGCGCCGTCTCGACCCCCATCATGGGCCGCCTCGGTGACCTCTACGGCAAGCGCCGTATGCTCCTGACCAGCCTGGCCGTGATGGTCGTCGGCTCCCTGATCTGCGGTTTCACCGACGACCTCGTAGTGATGATCGTCGGCCGCGCCCTCCAGGGCTTCGCGATGGGCGCCATCCCGCTCGGCATCGGCCTGATGCGCGACGGGCTGCCCCGCGAGAAGCTCGGCTCCGCGATGGCCCTGATGAGCTCCTCCATCGGCGTCGGCGGCGGCCTCGCACTGCCGATCGCCGCACTGACCGCGCAGCACGCCGACTGGCACATGCTGTTCTTCGGGGCGGCGGGACTCGGGGTCATATCGATGCTCCTGACCGTCCTCTTCGTACCCGAGAGCACGGTCAGGGCCCAGGGCACCTTCGACGTGCTCGGCGCGATAGGCCTCTCCGCAGGGCTCGTGCTCTTCCTGCTCCCCATCACCAAGGGCAGCGACTGGGGCTGGACCTCGGGCATGACGCTCGGCCTGTTCGGCGCGGCAGCGGTCGTCCTGGTCCTCTGGGGCGTGATGGAGCTGCGCCTCAAGGCGCCGCTGGTGGACCTGCGCACGACGGCACGCCGCCCGGTCCTGTTCACCAACCTCGCCTCGATCATGGTCGGCGTGGCGTTCTACGCGATCTCGCTGGTGCTTCCGCAGTTGCTCCAGCTCCCCGCGTCGACCGGCTACGGTCTCGACCAGTCCATGGTCGTCGCGGGCCTGTGCGTGGCGCCGCTCGGCCTGACGATGATGTTCACGGCCCCGGTCTACGCCCGCCTGTCGGCGAAGTACGGCCCGAAGGTGACCCTCATCCTCGGCATGTTGATCATCGCTATCGGCTACGGCGCAGGCCTCGGCCTGATGAGCGCGGCCTGGCAGACGATCATCATCGCGGTGGTGGTGGGCGCGGGCATCGGCCTCGCCTACTCCTCGCTCCCGGCGCTGATCATCGGCGCGGTCGACCCCTCCGAGACGGGCGCGGCGAACGGCCTGAACACCCTGATGCGCTCGATCGGTACGTCAGTGTCGAGCGCCGTGATCGGCATGGTCCTGGCCAACACGGCGGACCACGTGGGTGGCGTCGCCATCCCCACGATGACGGGCTTCCGCACGTCCTTCCTGATCGCCACGGGCGCGGTCGCCCTGGGCCTCGTCTTCGCCCTGTTCCTCCCCTCCGCCCGCCGCTCGGCCAAGACCCAGCTCCGGGCCAGCAGCGAGGAGGACGCGAACCTGCGCGCCGCGACGGAGGCGCTGGCCGGATTCCACGGTCGGGTCCTGAGCCCCGCCGGGGCGCCGGTCGCGCGGGCCAAGGTCACGCTGATCGACCGCAGGGGTCGGCAGGCGGGGTCGGCCCTCACGGACGAGGGCGGGCGCTACGCGCTTGCCGTGCCGGGCGACGGCTCGTACGTCCTGGCGGCGACGGCTGCGGGACATGCGCCGCTCGCGTCTGCGGCGGCACATCGCGGGGACGAGAGCGCGGTGGAGGTGGACCTTCTGCTGCCGGGCGGGAGTGACGTGCTGGCGTAGGGGCGGGCCCTGCGGGGCTTTCCCCGATCCCGCCCCTTCCCGAAGCTGGGGCTCCGCTCCAGACCCCGGCGCCAGCCGGATTTCGGGAAGGGGCGGAGCTAGGGAGAAGGAGAAGCCCCTAACCCCCTGGCGCGACCTTCTCCAGCTCATCGATCGTCCCGGACATCACGGTCCGGATGTGCTCGGTGAGGTGCGCGGCGGGCCAGTCCCACCAAGCGGCGGCCAGCAACCGCTCCACCTCCGACTCGCTGTACCGCGTACGGATCAGCTTGGCGGGGTTGCCGCCGACAACCCCGTAATCAGGGACGTCGTCCACGACAACCGATCCGGAGGCGATGACGGCACCGTGCCCGATCCGCACGCCCGGCATCACCATCACCCCGTACCCGAACCACACGTCATGGCCGACAACGGTGTCCCCCCGCCCCGGCAGCCCACTGATCAGATCGAAGTGGTCGCTCCACGAGCCCCCCATGATGGGGAACGGGAAAGTCGATGGCCCGTCCATCCGGTGATTGGCCCCGTTCATGATGAACCGCACTCCCGTGCCGAACGCACAGAACTTGCCGATGCGGAGCTTCTCGGGCCCGTAGTGGTAAAGGACATTGCACGTCTCGAAGGCGGTCGCGTCATCCGGGTCGTCGTAGTAGGAGTACTCCCCCACCTCGATCAACGGAGACGTCACCAACGGCTTCAGCAGCACGACACGAGGCTGGTCCGGAAACGGATGCAGCACGGTCGGATCAGCCGGTACGAGTTTCATGGGTTACGCCTTCCACTCCTGGTCCCGCTCCTGGTGACGGCCCCGCCTCCGTCAACGGCCGGGCCATGCGGCAGCATAGGGCGGCCCGCAGACGAACCCCCATCGCTTTACCTCACGACCGGGAGGAACCCCCATGGCTCCCAAGCCGGAGATTCTGGCCGCCTTCGAAGCGGCGAAGGGGTTTATGCCCACCGGCGAAGGCCTCGCCCTGTACGACGCGGCAGCGGAAGCCGCGACGCTCGGCCTGCCGCTCCTGGAGGTCGGCACGTACTGCGGCCGCTCCACGATCCTGCTGGCGGAGGCCGCGCGCGAGGCCGGCGTCATGGCGATCACGGTGGACCACCACCGCGGCAGCGAGGAGCAGCAGCCGGGCTGGGAGTACCACGACCCGGCGACGGTCGACCCGGAGGTGGGGCAGATGGACACCCTCCCCACCTTCCGCCGCACGCTGCACCACGCGGGCCTGGAGGACCACGTCATCGCGATCGTCGGCCGCTCGCCGCAGGTGGCGAAGGCGTGGGGCGGCCCGCTCGGCCTGGTCTTCATCGACGGCGGCCACACGGACGAGCACGCCACGGGCGACTACGAGGGCTGGGCCCCGCACATCGCGGACGGCGGCCTGCTCCTGATCCACGACGTCTTCCCGAACCCGGCGGACATCATGACGGGCCAGGCCCCGTACCGCGTCTACCTCAGGGCCCTGGAGTCAGGCGCGTTCACCGAGATCTCGGCAACCGACTCACTGCGCGTCCTGCGGCGAACGGGAGCGGGGATCTGACGTAGGCGGCTCAGGGACCTTCTGATGGATCTCCGCAGGGCGTGTCCGTTGCAGGGAAATCGCAGTGGCGCAAGGCAGCGACGTAGCGGAGAATCCGGGGGCACTGCGGAGCACGTGGCCGCCCCGTAAGGTGGCAGTCGTGTCGTACGTAGGTCCGGAAATGCAGCCCCCACGCCCGCCCCGCCGCTTCAGCGGCGGCCCCCTCACCGTGACGCTTGCCGCGCTGGTGCCGACGTGCCTGGCGGGGTGGCTCATCTACGAGGCGACGAGCGGGCCCGGCGGGAGCGAGCCGCCACGAACCCTCCCCTCGTCGAGCCGGTCCGCCCAGGGCTCGTCGTCGGACAAGGCGTCCCCGTCTGCCTCCGAGAAGGACGACGACAAGGGCGACAAGGGCCACGGCAAGGCCAGCGGCGAGCCGAGCTCGACGAAGCCCCCGAAGTCTTCGAGCCGCCCCGCCGCCTCCGGCCCCCTCAAGGGCAAGGTCGTCGTCATCGACCCCGGCCACAACCCGGGCAACGGCAAGCACACCGCCGAGATCAACCGCCTGGTGAACATCGGCACGCACAGCAAGGAGTGCGACACCACAGGCACCTCCACCAACCACGGCTACACCGAGGCCCAGTTCACCCTGGACGTCTCGCACCGTATGCGCACGCTGCTCGAGAAGCAGGGCGCCACGGTCAAGTTCACCCAGGACGGCGACCGCCCTTGGGGCCCCTGCGTCGACGAGCGCGCCCGCATCGGCAACAACGCCCACGCGGACGCCGTGGTCTCCGTCCACGCCGACGGCTCGGCGGCGGGCAACCGCGGCTTCCATGTGATCCTGCCCGCGTCGGTGAAGTCGGGTGCGGCGGACACCTCCAAGATCGTCGTTCCGTCGCGTGCCTTGGGCGAGCGCGTCGCAGGCAAGTTCCTGAGCGCGACGGGCAGCGCCCCCTCGAACTACATCGGCGACGGCACCGGCCTCGACGTACGCAAGGACTTGGGCGGCCTCAACCTGTCGACCGTCCCCAAGGTCTTCATCGAGTGCGGCAATATGCGGGACGCCAAGGACGAGGCACTGCTGACCAGCGGTACGTGGCGGCAGAAGGCCGCGCAGGGCATCTCTGATGGAATCGTGAGTTTCCTGCGCGGATAACGGGTTGGTAGGCCGGTAGGTCTTTATCCCGAGCAGACACCCCACCCGTGCGGACGATAATGTCCTCCGTACGATGGGGGGCCATCCCCGCGCTTTACGCCACGACCTGGGGCGACAGCGACGCCTCCGATGACGAGACGACTGACGAAGGACCTGAAGTGAATTTCCGCTCCCTCACTCGAGGCGACGGCGTGGTGATCGGAGCAGCGGTGTTGCTCTTCATCGCCTCGTTCCTTGACACATACGGTGACACCTCCGGCGACGACGCCCCCAACTCCTGGGACAACCTGGGCCTTGTCATGGGGATGTACGTCGCAGGCATCATCGGCGCCGCACTGATCGTGCTCGCTCGGAGTCTGCCGCAGCCGAGCAAGGTCGTGGGGCTCGACCTTGGGCAGTTCGGTGTCGCCCTGACCATCTTCTCGGCGTGGACCGCTTTCTGGTCGATCATCGACCCGATGGGTGCCTTCGACGACCTGCTCGGCGGGTTCGGCGGCGGCAAGGAGCCCAGCGCCGGAACCGGCCTGGTCCTCGGCCTGATCGCCGCCCTCGTCCTCGCGGGCGCGGCCATCGCCACCCCGCTCGTCCCCGCCCTGAAGGCGGCCCTCGCCGGTGCCCCCCGCCCCGCCGCCCCCCAGCCCTACGGCGGCCAGCCGCAGGGTGGTTACGGCTACCCCGGTGCGCAGGGTCAGCCGCAGCCGGGCCAGCCGTACGGCGCTCAGCCGGGGCAGCCGCAGCCCGGTCAGCCCTACGGCGCCCAGCCGGGTCAGCCGCAGCCGGGGCAGCCGCAGCCGGGGCAGCAGACGCCGCCGCCCGCGCAGGCGCAGGCCACCGGTGACTTCTCGCCGTTCTGGTTCGCCGTGCCGGTGCCGCGTCCGCTGTACGCGGAGGACGGTTCGCCGACGCCGATCGCCGAACTGGCGCCCGGTACGTGGTACTTGGCCGTCGAGCAGCGCGGTCCCGGCCTCGTCGCCCAGACGCAGGACGGCCGTCGTGGCGTGCTGCAGGACACCACGGGGATTCAGCGCGGCTGATCTCTCCCGCACCTCGCGGCCCCTCGCCCTTTCGGGCGGGGGGCCGTTGTCGTACAGTCGCCACCCTGTACTGAACTGACGAACCGTCAGGAACGGGAGGATCGGGGTATGCGCCTTGGACTCGCACTCGGCTACTGGGGGCGCGGCCCCGACCCGCAGCACGTCTCCCTCGCCCAAGAGGCCGAGCGGCTCGGGTACGACTCCGTGTGGACGGCGGAGGCGTGGGGGTCCGATGCCTTCACTCCGCTGACCTGGATCGCTGCCCAGACCTCACGGATCAAGCTGGGTACGGCGATCGCGCAGATGGCGGCGCGGTCACCGGTGACGACGGCCATGCACGCGCTCACCCTGGACCACCTGTCCGGCGGGCGGATGATGCTCGGGCTCGGGCTTTCCGGGCCGCAGGTGGTGGAGGGGTGGTACGGGCGGCCGTTCCCGAAATCGCCGCTGACCGCCACGCGGGAGTACGTGGATGTCATCCGCCAAGTGCTGCGGCGGGAGGGGCCTGTCGCCCTCGACGGGCGCTTCCACTCGCACCCCTACCAGGGCGATGACGGCAGCGGGCTCGGGAAGCCGCTCAAGCCGATCACGCATCCGCTGCGGGCCGACCTGCCCGTGCTCCTCGGGGCCGAGGGGCCGAAGAACATCGCCCAGACCGCGCGGATCGCGGACGGGTGGCTGCCTCTTTACTGGTCGCCCATGCGGGCCGATGTGTACACCGCCTCGCTGGAGGGAGCGCGGGACGGGTTCATGGTCGCGCCCATGGCGCGGGCCAAGGTCTGCGACGACGTGGCGGAAGGGCTGCTTCCGGTCAAGGCGATGCTGGGGTTCTACATCGGCGGAATGGGGCACTCCGCGCGAAACTTTCATGCGGATCTGATGGCCCGGATGGGGTTCGAGGAGGAGGCGCGGAGGATTCAGGAGCTGTTCGCCGCGGGGCGGCGGGAAGAGGCGGTGCTTGCCGTGCCGGATCAGTTCGCCGACGAGATCTCGCTGGTCGGGCCTCGCGAACGGATCGCTGAGCGGCTGGAGTTGTGGCGCAAGGGGCCTGTGACGGATCTGCTGGTGCTTGCGCCGGATCCACACACCCTGCGTGTGCTGGCGGAGCTGAACACGATCGGGTGACTCGATCTGTCCTGGCGGGATCTCACGGCTCAGCGGGCCTGCGTTCGCCCTCATGGAAGCGCCGTACGAGGTCGAGATCGAGCCCGAGGTGCGCGCCTGGCTCGACTCCCTCCCCCGAGAGCACTACCGCGCCGTCGAGCGGCACGCGGATCGCTTGGCAGCGGCGCCCACGACACTCGGCGAACCACATGCTCGACATCTCCAGGTCCTCTGCGCGAACTGCGCTTCCACTTGGGCCGAGCAGATCGAGGGCGGTGGCGCGAGCCCGACGCTCCCGCTACTACGGCAGTTGGCTGCGGCGCTCGACGCGCAGCTGGACATGTCCATCGGTGCCGACGAGATGTCACTGGCTTTCGCCCGGCACGCCGCTTAGTCGTGCTCCCCGGCTCAGGTCGGGGAACACGACAGTCGACGTTCAGCCCTTGACCAGCTCCCCGGCCGACGGCACCCGATCCTTCACTTCCGCCCCCGCGCTCTTCCCCGCGCCCTTCACCGAGTTGATGACCCCGTCGAACGAGCTGACGATCGAATCCGTCGAGTCCCCCTTGCGCAGCTTCGACGGGAGTCCCTTCAGTGCGTCGATCCCCGCCGTCAGCGGCGCCACCGCCTTGGCCAGGGTCGGGTCGCCCTGCGCGTTCTTCGTCGCCGCCTTCAGGCGGTTGTAGGCGAGGGTCCCGGCGAGTCCCGCCTTGACCAGGGCGAACTTGCGTCCGTCGGCGCCCTTCTTGAACTTTCCCGCGCGGAAGGGCTTCACGATCCACTGGTACGTCGCCCCGGCCGCGATCCCCGCGTTCGCCACGAACCGCGTCTTGGCGAACTTCTGCTTCTCCGCGGAGCTCGTACCGGACGGCGTGGATCCCGCGTCACTGGCGTCGTCGTCATTGCACGCCGTCGCGCCCGCGAGCAGCGCGCAGCAGAGCACGGGGGCGACGAGCGAGCGGCGTACGGACACGGCGGACAGCGACACTGCGGACAGCGGCACGGGGGACCTCCCGGAGTGGACAGCTCTTCCGGCAGCCTCACCCCGGACAGCGGGGGCCGCCACCCGGGCGAGCCCGTACGGGTTTCAACCGGGCCGGGCCCGGTACCCGCCCCTCATGTCCACCCGACAAGCACATGGCAGCCAGGCAGCGAGGATCATCGTCGTCGTCGCGGACGTGATGGCCATCATCCTCGGACTGTGGATCCTGATGTACTTGCTCGACGCGAACCGCGCAAACGACCTCGTCAAGGTCGTCCACGACGTGGCTCGCTGGCTCGCGGGCTGGTCACACGATCTGTTCACGTTCGACGAGGCCTGGGCCAGGGTCGTCGCGGGCTACGGCCTCGCCGCTCTCGTGTACGTCCTCGTCGGCCACGCCATCGCGGGACGCCTGCGCCGCTACTGAGACGCCGACACTGAGCGCCGCTACTGACCCCCGGCGGCCGGAGCCCCGCAGCACTCCGGTGCGAGCCCCACCGGCAGCCGCTCGCCCGAGAACACCGCGCAGGTGGCCTCGTCGCCGCCCAGCGCCGCCACGGCCAGCAGCAGGGAGCCCGCCGTCCATGTGGTCAGTTCCTCGGGCCAGATCGCCTTGTCGTCGAAGACGTAGCCCGTCCAGTAGAGGCCGGTCTCCGGGTCGCGCAGGTGCTGGATCGACTGGAGGATCTCCAGGGCGCGGTCGGACTCGCCCAACACCCACAGGGCCAGGGCGAGTTCGGCGCTCTCGCCGCCCGTCACCCAGTTGTTGGGGATGACGCAGCGCACGCCGAGGTCCGGCACCACGAAGCGGTCCCAGCCCTCCTCCATACGGGACTTGGCCTCCACGCCCGTCAACGCACCGCCCAGGACCGGGTAGTACCAGTCCATCGAGTAGCGGTCCTTGTCGAGGAAGCGCTCGGGGTGGCTGCGTATCGCGTGGGCAAGGGAGCCCGTTGCCAGTTCCCAGTCCGGCTGGGCTTCTTCCCGCTGCTCGGCGATCGCCAACGCGCAACGCAGCGCCTGGTGGATCGATGAACTGCCCGTCAGGAGCGCCTCGTTGACCGGTGTACCGTCCGGCTCCCTCTTCCAGCCGATCTGGCCGCCCGGCTGCTGGAGCCCGAGAACGAACTCCACCGCCGCCACCACTGTCGGCCACAGGCGGTCCAGGAACGTGTCGTCGCCGGTCGAGAGGTAGTGGTGCCAGACGCCCACGGCGATGTACGCGCAGAAGTTCGTCTCGCGGCCCCGGTCCGTCACGTCGTGCGGATCCCCGTCGGCGTACGCCGCGTACCAGGAGCCGTCCGGGTTCTGGTGCCGCGCGAGCCAGTCGTAGGCGCTCGCCGCCGCCGCGTGCTCGCCCGCCGCGTCCAGGGCCATGGCGGCCTCGGTGTGGTCCCAGGGGTCGAGGTGGTGGCCGCGGAACCATGGGATCGCGCCGTCCTCACGCTGGACGGCGAGGATGCCGCGTACGGTCCGCGTGGCCTGATCCGCCGTCAGGACGCCAGGCAGGACCAGGTGTTCCGTCCGCTCCGGGCTCGTCACGCGTCGGTCTTCGCGTTGGTCTTCGCGTTGGTCTTCGCTTTGGTCTTCGTGTTGGTCTTCGGCTGGTGCGGCAGCTTCGGAAGGTGCGGCTTTGTCGCGTACGCCACGAAGCTCTTGCCTACGACCGGGTTGAGGAGTTGCTCCGCCACCTTCGTCGCCAGTGGCTTCTTCATGATGTCCCAGACCAGGAGCTTGTGGTACGCCCGCACCGGCAGCGCCTTGTCGTTGTCCACGCCGAACGCGCACTTCAGCCACCAGTACGGCGCGTGCAGCGCGTGCGCGTGGTGCGTGCCGTACGGCTTCAGGCCCGCTTCCCGCATCCTGCCGAGCAGTTCGTCCGCCTTGTAGATGCGGATGTGGCCGCCCTCGACCTCGTGGTACGCGTCGCTGAGCGCCCAGCAGACCTTCTCGGGGCCGTAGCGCGGGACGGTGACCGCGATGCGGCCGCCCGGCTTCAGCACCCGGACCATTTCCGCGAGTACGCCCTTGTCGTCGGGGATGTGCTCCATCACCTCGGAGATGATCACGACGTCGAACGACGCGTCGGGGAAGGGCAGGTTGAGCGCGTCACCCTCCATCGCGGTGGCCGTCGCGCCCTCCGGAGCCTCGCCCGCCTCCTTCATCGCGGCGAACCACTTGGCGACCTCGCGGATCTCCTCGCCGTTCTGGTCGAGTGCCACCACCTGGGCCCCACGCCGGTAACACTCGAAGGCGTGCCGGCCCGCGCCGCAGCCCAGGTCCAGGACGCGGTCGCCCGCGGCGAGCGGGAAGCGGGTGAAGTCGACGGTCAGCATCAGCTAGGGCTCCCGGAGTACGTCGGGGTGGTGGCCGCGGGGGTGATGGCCGCGGGGCGGCCGGATCGCGGGGCGGCGTTTCTTCCGGCGGCGATCGCCGCGCGGTACAGCTCTGCGGTGCCCTGGGCCGCGCGGGCCCAGGTGAATTTCGCAAGGACGCGCTCACGTCCCGCCGCGCCGAGGCGGGCCCGCAGCTCGCGGTCGCCCAGCAGGCGGTTCAGGCCCGCGGCGAGCGCGCCGGGGTCGGCGGGCGGCACGGCGAGGCAGGTCTCGCCGTCCGGGCCCGCGACCTCCGGGATCGCGCCGCCGGTCGTCGCGAGGAGCGGCGTCCCCGTCGCCATCGCCTCCGCCGCGGGCAGCGAGAAGCCCTCGTAGAGCGAAGGGACGCAGGCGACCTGGGCCGAGCGGACCAGGTCGACCAGCTCGGCGTCGGTGATGCCCTTGACGAACTCGATGGCGTCCTCGAGGCCGTAGCGCTCGATGGCCTGCGCCACCGGGCCGTCCTCGGCGCGCTTGCCGACGACGACGAGGTGGGCGGCGGGGTTCTCGGCGCGGACCTTGGCCAGCGCCTCGATCAAGTAGATGAGGCCCTTGAGCGGGACGTCGGCGCTCGACGTGGTCACGATCCGGCCCGGCACCTCGGCGATCGCCGGATCCGGCGAGAAGAGGTCGGTGTCGGCGCCGATGTGGACCACGTGGATACGTTCGTCGCGTACGCCCAGGTGCTCCACGATCTCCTGGCGCGAGGTGCCGGAGACCGTCAGCACGGAGGGCAGACGGCGGGCGACGCGCTTCTGCATACGCGTGAACGCGTACCAGCGGCGCACCGACATGCGGCGCCGCCAGCCGGGCGCCGCGTCGAGGTCCAACCGCCGGTCCACGGTGATGGGGTGATGGATCGTCGAGACGAGCGGGGCGCCGAGGTCGCCGAGGAGGCCGTAGCCGAGCGTCTGGTTGTCGTGCACGATGTCGAAATCGCCCCGCCTCGCCAGCAGATGGCGCCGGGCGCGCAGGCTGAACGTCGCGGGCTCGGGGAAGCCGCCGGTCCACATCGTCGCCACTTCGAGCGCGTCGACCCAGTCGCGGTACTCGCCGCGCTTCGGGGTGCGGAAGGGGTCCGGCGAGCGGTAGAGGTCGAGGCTCGGCAGCTCGGTGAGCTTGAGGCCTTCCAGACCTTCACCCTCGTCGAGGACGGGGTAGGGCTGCGCTCCGATCACCTCGACGCTGTGGCCGAGGCGGGCGAGCTCGCGGGACAGATGCCGTACGTAGACGCCTTGTCCCCCGCAGAACGGGTTCCCTTTGTACGTGAGGAGAGCGATGCGCAACGGACGGTCACCATCGGCGTCCGGCCCCGTCCGGGGGCCCGCCTCCATGGCCTCAGCGGTCACTCTCGGCCCCCTTCTCCCTGCGGTTGTCCGCGAGGTTACGCCGGGACGGTAATCTAGAACAAGTTTCAGACTTGATCGCTGAATGATTGTTCAATGATCGCTGAACGAGCTTTGAATCTACCGGCAGGTAGCCGCGCTGTAAGGCTCGGATCAGGTGATTCGCGCCACGGCCGGTGCCCTGCCATGCTGGCCGACCACGTGATCTGAACCGGACAACGAAACCGGGACTACGGAACAACGGGACATATGACAGCGGAAGCCAAAGCAGCGGAAGTCGCAGCAGCTGATCCGGCGTCGCCACCCCTGACCGAACGGCAGGAGGCGCGCCGCCGCCGGATCCTGCACGCCAGCGCCCAACTCGCGAGCAGGGGCGGATTCGACGCGGTGCAGATGCGCGAGGTCGCCGAGTCGTCGAGTGTCGCCCTCGGCACGCTGTACCGCTACTTCCCCTCCAAGGTGCATCTCCTGGTCGCCACCATGCAGGACCAGCTGCAACACATGCACACGACGCTCCGCAAGCGCCCGCCCGCCGGTGAGACGCCCGCCGAGCGGTGTGCCGAGACGCTGATGCGGGCCTTCAGGGCCCTACAGCGCGAACCGCATCTGGCGGACGCGATGGTGCGGGCACTGACCTTCGCCGACCGCTCGGTGAGCCCCGAGGTGGACACCGTCTCGCGGCTGACCACAGCGATCATCCTGGACGCGATGGGCCTGGCGGAGGCGCCGACCCCCGAGCAGCTCTCGGCGGTCCGGGTCATCGAGCACACCTGGCACTCGGCGCTGATCACCTGGCTTTCGGGACGGGCCTCGATCGCGCAGGTCAAGATCGACATCGAGATGGTGTGCCGCTTGATCGACCTGACGTCGCCCGAGGCCGCTTAGCCCGTCGGGCATCGATTCAGGGGCGCACGGGGCGCACACTCGCCTGGCAATTGCGCCCCCCGAGCCTCTCCTCCTCCCGCTTGGCCAGTTCTCGCGCCCGCGCGGGCGGTCGGCGCGGCTATTAATGGTCTACGTGCTGAACGAAGCAACCGGAAACCGACAGCGGGGAGCTGGAGGATCTGAGAGTGATCCGGGTACTTCTCGTGCACGATGCCTGTCTGCTGCGATCGGCCCTGGCGGAGCGACTCGCCCGTGAACAGGACCTGGAGGTGTTCCATGCACCGTGGCACAGCGCCCGCGCCCGTACCGGCGCGGTGCGTCCCGACCTCTGCGTGGTCGACCCCGACGGCGATGCGGCGTACGCGTCCTCCGAGTTCGGGGAGCACTCCCATCCCGTGACCGGCGGCCTCGGCTGCCCGCTCCTCGTCCTGGTCACCGGAAACCGGCCAGGGCTGCTCCGCCGGTGCATGGAGGCGGGCGCCCTGGGCTATGTGGACAAGTCGAGCCCGCCGGACCGGCTGCTCGCCGGGATCAGGCAGGTCGCGGCCGGCCGGCGGTTCGTGGACGAATCGCTTGGATTCGGTTTCCTGAAGGCTTCTCAGATGCCGCTGACCCAGCGGGAGTTGCTGGTTCTCTCACTCGCCGCCGGTGGCGCCCCGGTCGCCGAGATCGCGCACCGCCTGCACCTGACCAACGGAACGGTGCGCAACTACATGGCCGCCATCACCCGCAAGACCGGGGCCCGCAACAGGATCGACGCCATACGGATCTCGCGCGGGGAGGGCTGGGTGTGAAGTGCCGTTCACCGGGCCCCAGTTACCGGCCAGGTCGCGGTAGAGCGAGGAGCGTTCGATGAGCTCCTCATGGCTGCCGCACAGGGTGCGCGGGCCGTCCATCACCAGGATCCGGTCCGCCCGGCGAGCCGAGCTGATGCGGTGGGCGATCACCACCAGAGTGCCGCCAGGGCGGGCCGCGAACGCCCGCTCGGCGCGGGCCTCCGCCACCGGGTCGAGGTGGCAGGTGGCCTCGTCGAGCAAGGCGAGGGGCGCGTACGAGACATAGGCGCGGGTCAGCGCGATGAGCTGCCGCTCACCTGCGGACAGCGCGGCGGGATCCACGGGGGCGTCGAGTCCGCCGAGCCGCTCGATCACCTCGCTGAGCCCGACGGCTCGCGCGGCGGAGAGGAGTCCGGCGTCCGACACCTCGTCCGACACCTCGACCAGCACCGCCTCCGACACCGCGTCCGCGCGCAGGTACGTCAGGTTCTCCCGCACCGATCCGCTGAAGACGTAAGCCTCCTGCGGGATCAACACCCGCCGCGCGACGGCCCCCTGCCCGTACACGGACCGGCCGTCCACGCGGACGACGCCCTCCCCCGGCTCCAGCAGACCGGACACCAGACCGGCCAGCGTCGACTTCCCGATCCCGCTGGGGCCGACGACGGCCAGATGGCCACCACGGGGGACGGTGAGCGTCAGATCGCGTACGACGGGCTCCGCGCGCGGCCCGTAAGCGAAGCTGACGGAGGCGAGGTGGAGGGCGGGTTCGCCCTCGGGGCCGGGGGCGGACAGCTCCTCGGGCGGCACGGGCGTCGTCTCCGGCGGGGCCCAGGCCAGGCGGCGCAGGACGATCGCCAGGCGGGAGCCGCTCGCGCCGAGGCCGTGGATCAGGTTGTGCAGGGCGGGGAGCAGGGCCTGGGTGACGTAGGCGATGGCTCCCACCAGGGCGCCCGGCGACACTCCGTGGTCCAGGAGCCAGGGGGCCGTGGCGAGGAGCAGGACGAGCGGGAGCTGGCCGCCGGTCGTCAGGGCCGCCGCGCGCAGGATGCCCCAGCGGGCGAGGCTGCGGGCCGCCGCGTACTCGGTGGCGACGCCCCGGTCCAGGTCATCGGCCACGTCCCGCTCGGCGCCCGCGGCCGCGATGTCCCGCAACCCCGGGCAGACCGCGCCCAGTTGGCCGGCGATGCCCTCGTTCGCGACGAGGAACGTCTCCTGGCGTCTGGCCAGCGGACGCAGCGTCGCCACGAAGATGCCGATGCCCGCGAGTAGCGGCGGAGCGACCACCAGGAGCAGGAGCGGAGCCAGCGAGAACAGGCCGACCAGGGCGCCCACCGCCGTGAAAACGAAGGAGCGGGACACGAGCACCAGGCCCGCGAACGTGTCCCTGGCGATCTCCACCTGCTGGGTGAGCCGGGACACGGCGGCCCCGTCCGCGTCCCGCAGTCCGCGCCCCACGACCTGCCGTACAAGGGTGTCCCGCAGCGGCTCCACCAGGTCGGCGACCGCGCGGTACACGCGCCCCGTGCCGTACGCGGCGACCACCACACCGAGCGCGGCCCCGCCGAGCCACCCCAGGCCGACCGCCTCATGCCCCGCGAGGAATCCGTCGTCCAGGGCGCGCGCGAGGGCGTACCCGGTGAGGAAGGTCTGCCCGGTCTCCAGGACGGACCAGAGCGCGAGCCGCAGCACCACCGGCCATCTGCGCCACAGGAAGCGGACGCCACGGCGGTAGGGGCCCTGCGGGGGCGGCGTGGAGTCGCTCGGGGGCGGCGAGGACTCGCCGAGCGACGACCTCACGCGCCGAACACCTCCCGGTACTCCGGCCGCTCCCACAGCTCCTCGTGCGACCCCACCGCCCGGATCCGGCCGTCGTGCAGCCAGGCCACCGCGTCCGCGCGGGCCGCCGTCGCCGCACGGTGGGCGATGATCAGGCGGCTGCGGTGCGGGGTGTGGTGGAGCAGGGCCTCGGCTATGTGGTGTTCCGTCACTGTGTCCAGGCTCGACATCGCGTCGTCCAGGATCAGGAGCCGCCCGCCACGGGCCAATGCCCTTGCCAGGCCCAGGCGTTGGACCTCGCCGCCGGAGAGGGGCGCCTCTGCGCAAGGCGTGGCGTAGCCGTCGGGGAGGCGGGTGATGAAGGTGTCGGCGCGGGCGGCGCGGGCCGCTTCGCGGATGTGGGATGCCGCGGGGCGCGGGGCACCGAAGCCGATGGTGCCCTCCAGGGTCGTGCCGAGCAGCGCGGGCCGCTCGAAGGCGTAGCCGACCTCGCGGCGCAGCTCCTCGCGGCTGAGCGAGCGCAGGGGGACACCGTCGAGGCGTACGTCCCCTTCGTCGGGGTCGGTGAGCCGCCCCGCGATGGACGCGAGCAGCGACTTGCCCGCACCGGAGCGGCCGACCACGGCGAGCGTGCCTCCCGCGGGCACCGTCAGATCGACGCCGTCGAGCACGGTGCGTCCACCACGGGTCGCCTTGATCCCCCGGACCTCCAACAGGCCGTCCCCGAGCGGGAGTTCACCCTCTCCGTAAGAAGCCACCGGTTCGGCGAGCACCTCGCCGAGGCGCCGGGCCGCCGCCCTCGCCCGGACCAGCGCGCCCAGCTGCCCGACGAGCACGCCGATCCCGGTGGCGAGCACCGCGTACCGGGACGCGGCGAGCAACTCACCGACGCTGATGTGCTGTTGGACCACCAGATGACCCGCGACCGCGACGACCGCGATCTGTAGGAGCGGCGCGACCGCGACGGCCTGCGCCTGGGAGCGGCCCTGTACCCGCCACATCCGGTGGCCTTGGCGGGAGAGCTCGGGCAGGGCGTCGAGGACACGCCCCGCCTCTTTGTCCTCGGTGTGCGCGGCCGCGATGGTCCTCGCACCGCCGATCGCCTCGCTCAGGCGGCCCGCGATGCTCCCCTGGACCTGCTGATAGCGCGCCACACAGTCGGAGGAGACGCGCACGAAGGCCCGCAGGAGCAGTACGAGGACGGGCGCCCCGACGATGAACACCACGGCCAGCCGGCCGTCGATCAGGGCGAGCGCCACCACGGCTCCGACGGGCGTGACCAGGGCGGCGAGGGTGGCAGCGAGGGTGGCGGGCGCGACGCCCGCGTGTGCCGCGTTGTCGATGAGGCGGGCCACCAGGTCACCGGGGGCGAAGCGTGCGGTGGTGCGCGGCCCGACGGCGAGCACATGGCGTGCGACACGGCCGCGCAGCCAGGCCGTGGTGCGGGCGTTGGTGGTTCCGGTGAGGACGCTTTCCGAGGCGTCCAGGAGGGCGCTCGCGGCGACGAGAGCCGCGCACACGAGGACCCAGCGGGTGGCGTCACCGCCGCTTTCGCCGGTCGCGTGGCCGGTCAGGACGGCGTCCAGGGCGCGGCCGATGGCGAGCGGCAGGAGGAGGCTCGCGCCCGCGCTCGCGACGGTGCACAGCACCATGGCCGTGCAGCGGGTGGCGCTGTAGCGGGTCGCGGCACGCAACAGGCCCGCGTCGTGGTCGTGTTGGTGATGCGGACGTGGGGTCGTGGTCGCCATGCGGTCCGGGTCCTCGCAGTCCTCGTGTCCGTGGCGGAGTGGCCGTGACGTCGGCGGATCCGGGCGGACCTCTAGGGAGAGGCCCGCCCGTTCCATTAGATTCCGTGCTGCGAAGGCACGGGCAACATCACAGACAGAGCAGCACGCTGGCAGCACTCCAGCAGAGGAGCAGGCTCACCTGACTGCCGCCGCCACCGTGGCCGCCACCGGTCATCTCGTCGGATTCCATGCTCTGCAGGTCGAGAAGCGCCATGATCTTCCCTCTCTTTTGGGGACGTTTCTGTCCTTATGGGTGGTGTCACGACCCCGCGGTGTGGCGGGACCGGGTCAGAGGCCGCCGTAGCGGCGGCAGGAAGGGGACGTGTGCGCGGCCGTCCCCCAGCGCGGCGGCGAGGGCGAGGAGACAGCCCGCCGTTCCGGTGTGGAGGTCCATGGAGAGACGTAGCAACTGGTGGCCTGGGAAGGCGAGTTGGCCCTCGTACGACATGGCGAACCAGCCGAGTCCCTCGATCTGCTCGGCGACGTCCTCGGGCGTGATGCCCGGCGTGGTGCTGCGGTTGACGTGCAGCAGGAGTCCGGCCCGCCCTTGGACCAGGCCGGGCTGCACGCAGAAGCGTGAGCGCGCGGCGGCCAGGATGCCGGGCCGTGCCGCCTCGAACTCCGGGTCGTCCCGGTGCGCGAGATAGTCGTCGACGACCATCCCGATGCCTACGCTGCCGTCGCCGAGGTAGGGCATCGTGCGCCACCCCTCGTCCACCCCGAGGCTGCCGTCCGGCCGCGCCACGCAGCGGGCGAGGTCCGCGCGCAGGGCCCGCGCCGCCAGGTCCAGGAATTCGGGGTCACCGGTCCGCTCGTAGAGCCGCAGGAAGAGCAGTGCGGGGCCGGTGTCGCCGCGCTGCAAGCCTGCCCGGCGGCGCGCGTTCGGCGGCCCTTCCGCCGTGAGCCGCTGCCCCTGCCCCTGCCGCTCGCCGAGCAACTCGCCCGCCCGCAAGGCGTGTCCGGCGAGTCCGCCCTCGCCGGTGCTCTGCGCGAGGGCGTCAAGGACGAGGCCGAGGCCTGCGAGGCCGCCGTCGAAGTCGGAGGGGAGCCGCTGCCAGTTCTCCCGGAGGATGAGCTCCATCAGGTCCAGGGCCCGCGTGTGGTGGCCGAGTCGGTCGAGTACGTGGGCGATGCCCGCGAGGCCGTCGTTGAGCCCGAGAGGGATGCCCTGCGCGGCGGGTTCGGTGTGCTTCAGGAGCCAGCGCTCGCCCTCTTCGTAGCGTTCGGCGCCGCTCTCGGCGAGGGCGAGCAGCACGCCGGCCGCGCCGTGCGCGAGGCCGAGACCGCCGCCGTCGGAGAACTGCGCGATGTCGCCGGGGAAGAGCCGGTCATCACGCTCAGGCGTCGCCGACGCGAGGATGGCCTTGGCCATCGAGTCCCTGCTGTGCGGCCAGTCCCCCAGCTCGGCGGGGAGCGCACCGGCCCCGGCCGCATACGCCTGCCGCGGGGCCGCCGTCTCCCGCCCGATCTCCGTCACCGCACCGTCGAGGAACTCTCGTGGCACAGCAGGGAACTGACGGGCAATCACCTCGGCGAGATGTGCCGCTTTGCCCCGGTCGATGCCGAGCAGCGTGGTGACGGGCAGGAAGAGTGCGAGCCGCAGGCAGGCCAGGGCGTAGCGGTCGATGTCGGTGCCGGTGCGGTCGGGCGGTGCCAGGAACCCGGGGTGTGCGACGACCTGGCGCCCCGATTCGCCCACGGAGGTCGCCGCTTCGAAGTCGACGAGCGCGACGGACTTCTCGTCGGGCGCGACCATGATGTTGAACATGTGGAGGTCGTTGAAGACGACGCCCCGCCCGTGCAGGGCGGCGACGGCCTCCTCGACGGCTCGGTGGATGTGCAGCGCCCAGTCCGTGTACGCGGCGATCGCCTCGGGGTCGGGTTCGCTGACGCAGAGCGGATGGCGGTCCGCGAAGAAGGAGTTGAGGGTGCGGCCCTCGATGAAGTCCATGACGAGGAAGCGGTGGCCGCCGAGTTCGAACCAGTCGCGCACCTCGGGCGCGACGCCGAGCCCCGCCAGCTTCCCCAGCGCGTCCCGCTCGCGCTCCAGGCGGGCCACGGCGTCTGCCCCGTCGGAGGCGAGGCCCGCGTGCGGCCTGCCCTCCTTCAGGACGACCTTGCGGCCGTCGCGGGTGTCGGTGCCCACATAGACACCCCCGCCGTTCGAGAAGTGCAGCGCCTTCTCCATGCGGTACGGCAGGTCGGTCACCGTCGTGTTGTTGCGCGCGGCGAGCTGCGGTTCGAGGAACGACGGCAGCGTCACCCATGCGGGCACCTTGAAGGCGGGGTCGCGCGGGTCGGGGACGAGCGTGCCGCGGTCGTCCTCGATGGCGGGGACGAGGGCGCCGCGCTCGTTGACGCACACGCGGCGGGTGAAGGCGCCGTATCTGACGTAGAGCGGGCCTTCCTGCCAGCGCAGGTCGGTGAGGATGTACGGACCTTCCGAACCTTCGAGAGTCCGCCCCACCTCCCGCAAGATCGCGTGAAGTTGCTCGTCGTCGGCCGGGTAGATCGTCGCGAACTTCCCGCTGCCGTCCCGCCCCGCGTACTTGCTGTTGCGCAGGTGGAGCAGGGCCCGTCCCGCAATGAACTTGAAGGGGATGCCGCGCGGCACGCAGTAGTCCCATACCGCCGCCGCTGCCCGGTCCGCGTTCCGTAGCGTGGCGGACACGTGGATCTTCCAGCCCTGCTGGGGCGCGGGCCGCACCGAGCCGTCCTCGTCGAGCGGGACGAACGTCAGCCAGTCGCCGGCGCGGGCCGAGCGCCAGCCTTGCGGGACCGCGCGTCCCGCCGTCTCGAACTCGGGGGCGCTCACGCCCGCGGACAAGCGGTCCGGAGTCTCGTAGAAGTGCCTGTCGGCCAGACAGTAGACCTCGTACCGCTTGTCCACGGCGTCCCCCTCCCCAGGTGGTGTGGCAGAGAGATTTCCACGCCGCAAAGGGGGGCGGACAGTCACGGATGTCATCGGATCGCCATGCGGAACGCATACGTAAAGTCGTGTTCGCACACGTTCGAGCGCACATAACGCTCACGGCATTCGCACGGAGCGTTGGCCTTAGCATCACAAAAGCGAAGGCACTCTCCTGGTTACTCAAACGCCGGGCGGGCTCAAGGAGTTGAGCCCGCCCGGCGCACACGTACCTGCTGCAACTCCTCCTAGTCCCCCTAATCCTCCGGCGGGAAGACGACCTCCCCGCTGTCCGCCAGCGTGATGGTGATCGCCTCGACCGGACACCCCTCGGCCGCCTCGAGCACCTTCTCGTTGGCGTCGGTCTCGGGGTCCGCGGGGTGCGACTGACGGGCGGAGTCGAGCGTGAAGCCGCCCGGCGCCGTGATCACGCACATCCCGGAGCCGATGCACACGGACCGGTCCACCTCGACGTGCCAGCGGTCACCCATCAGGCACCTGCCCCCTCATAGCCCGCGGGCAGGTGGATCATCTTGTGCTCGAAGTACTCGCCGTACCCCTCGGGCCCGAACTCCCGCCCCAGACCGGAGTTCTTGTAGCCGCCGAACGGGCCGAGCATGTCGAGGCTGAAGGTGTTCACCGAGTACGTTCCGGTGCGCACCCGCCGCGCGATGTCGATGCCGCGCTCCGTGTCCGCCGTCCACACACTGCCGCTGAGTCCGTAGTCGGAGTCGTTGGCGATCTTCACGGCCTCGCTCTCGTCGCCGTACGGAAGAAGGCAGATGACGGGGCCGAAGATCTCCTCGCGGGCGATGCGCATCGAGTTGTCCACGCCGCCGAAGAGCGTCGGCTCGACGTACCAGCCGTCGTCGAGTCCGGCCGGACGCCCGCCGCCCGTAAGGATCTTGGCGCCTTCCTCCTGGCCGATGCGGATGTAGTCGAGCGAGCGCTGCTGCTGGCGCTTGGCGACGAGCGGGCCGAGTTCGGTCTCTGGATCAAGCGGGTCGCCGACCTTGAGCGCGGAGGCCGCGGCGGCGAAGGCCTCGGCGAACTCGTCGTAGCGCGAGTGCGGCACGAGGATGCGGGTCTGGGCCACGCACGCCTGGCCGTTGATCATCCAGGAGAAGGGGACGATGCCCGCGACCGCGGACGCCGCGTCCGCGTCCGGCAGGATCACCGCGGCCGACTTGCCGCCCAGCTCCAGTGTCACGCGCGTGAGGTTGCGCGCCGCGACCTCCATGACGCGCTTGCCCGCGCCGACGGAGCCGGTGAAGGACACCTTGTCGATGCCGGGGTGCCCGACGAGGTACTCACTCACCTCGCGGTCCGCCGAGATGATCGACAGCACGCCCTGCGGGAGCCCGGCCTCGGTGGCGATCTCGGCGAGTATGTACGCGTCGAGCGGCGCTTCCGGCGAGGTCTTGAGGATGACGGGACACCCGGCGAGCAGCGCGGGCGCGAGCTTGGCCGCCGCGGTGAACTGCGGGACGTTCCAGGGGACCACGGCCGCCACGACGCCGACGGGCTCACGCCGGACGAGGATCTTGCCGAGCGCTCCGTCGCGTGCCTCCTCGTACGTGAAGTTCCGCGCGACTGTGAGCGCCGAGTCCCAGACCATCATCGCGGCGAGGGCCTGCACCATCACGCTCGATGTGTACGGGGTGCCGTTCTCGGAGCTGATGACGCGGGCGATCTCCTCGTGCCGTACGGCGAACGCGTCCTTGATCCTGGTGATGACCTCGATCCGCTCGTCGAGCGTCATCCGGGGCCAGGGTCCCTCGTCGAACGCCTTGCGCGCAGTGGCGACGGCCCGGTCGACATCGGCGGGCGCGGCGTGCGGCACCCGCGCGAAGACCTGGCCGGTGTGCGGGGAGACCACCTCGATGACGTCCTTGCCGAGGGGGTCCACCAGCTCTCCGCCGATGAAAAGCTGTCCGTGTTCCACGATCTCGGTCATGGCTGACTGCCTCCTGCGGGATTCCGCCGTACGCGGCACGCTTTCTGACACTGTTTCAGAACTGATACCAGTTCTAGTTCCAGTAGTCCACGGAGGGCAAGACTCAAGTAGCCTGACGAAACAGTCGACTTAGGCGATCATTGGAACTAGTTCTAGTTACGGACGAGAGAAGAAGAGGGCGCCCGATGACGCAGGTGACCGAGCACGGCGGGGGCGTATGGAGCATCAAGGTCCCGATCCCGGACAATCCCCTTGGCTTCACCCTCGTCCACCTCCTGGACACCGACAACGGCCCGGTCCTCATCGACACGGGCTGGGACGACCCCACGTCCTGGGACGCCCTCGCCACCGGGCTCGCCTCCTGCGGTACGTCCGTCGACGCGGTGCACGGCATCGTCATCACCCACCACCACCCCGACCACCACGGCCTCTCCGCCAAGGTCCGCGAGGCGTCGGGCGCGTGGATCGCGATGCACGAGGCTGACGCGTCGGTCGTACGCCGCACGCGGACCGGGCCGCCCGCGCGCTGGTTCGACTACATGGTGGAGAAGCTGACGGCCGCGGGCGCCCCCGCAGACCACCTGGCCCCCCTGCTCGCCGCCCGTGACGCGGGCCGCGCGCCCCGGCTTCCGGGCATGGCCGCCGCGCTCCCCGACCGGGACATCACGCCGGGCGAGCTGATCGACCTGCCGGGGCGCAGGCTCCGCGCGATCTGGACCCCCGGCCACACCCCAGGCCACGTCTGCCTGCACCTGGAGGAGGAGCACCCGGCTCAACTGCCGGGCCACGGCCGCCTGTTCTCCGGTGACCATCTGCTCCCCGGGATCACTCCGCACATCGGCCTGTACGAGGACCCGGACGACGAGACCATCACCGATCCCCTCGGCGACTACATCGACTCCCTGGAGCGCATCGGCCGCCTGGGCCCCGCCGAGGTGCTTCCGGCCCACCAGTACGCGTTCACAGACGCCCCGGCCCGCGTGCGGGAGATCCTGGCCCACCACGAGGACCGCCTGACGGACCTGCTCGCCCTCCTCGCCGAGCCCCTCACCCCCTGGCAGCTCGCCGAGCAGATGGAGTGGAACCGCCCCTGGGCCGAGATCCGCTACGGCTCGCGGAACATCGCGGTCTCCGAGGCGGAGGCCCATGTGCGGCGCCTGGTGAAGCTGGGGCGCGCGGAGGCGGTGGGCCATGATCCGGTGCGCTATCGGGCGGTGTGACCCCGGGCGGGGGCAGGCGCCACGGGCCGCCTCCCCTACGGGCCGGTAGAGTGACCCCGTCGTCATCATGCCCGTACGGGGGGAAGCCGGTGCGAATCCGGCGCTGACCCGCAGCCGTTATCCGCGGCCTTCAAGGCCCAGCGGAGAGCCGGATTGCCCCGCCCGGAGCATGACCGGCTCGCTTCATCGGGGCCCCCGATGAGTGGCACCGTCGAGGTATACGGAGCCGGAGCCGCCCGGTGCCCGTGCCCCTTACGTGCCCGTGCTGCCCCGCTCCCCGCAGGGAGAGGCACCCGCCGCATCATGAACGTTCGCCGCAGCGCAGCGGTCCTGGCCGCCGTCGCCGTGTTCGGGTCGGCAGCCGCCCCGGCCGCCTTCGCTCAGAGCGCGTCCCCGTCGCCGTCCGCCGCGCTTCCCTCCGGTCTGTACGGCGACGCGGACCCCAAGTTCGACGGGGTGTTCCGGCAGTCCTATGCCCTGCTCGCCCAGGACTCGGCCGGCGTGAAGCCCGCCGCGAAGTCCATCGACTGGCTCACGGGACAGCAGTGCGCGAGCGGCGGCTTCGCCGCGTACCGCGCCGACGCGAGCGAGCCGTGCGACTCCAAGACCATGGTCGACAGCAACATGACCGCGTCCGCCGTGCAGGCGCTCGCCGCGCTCGGCGGCCAGGACAAGACGGTCAAGAAGAGCGTCGGCTGGCTGAAGTCCGTGCAGAACCAGGACGGCGGCTGGGGCTACAGCCCGGGTCTGCCCTCCGACGCCAACTCCACCGGCATCGTGATCGGCGCGCTCGCCGCGACGGGCGAGAAGCCGGAGGGGGTGAAGGCCCAGAGCGGCAAGACGCCGTACAGCGCGCTGCCCGCGCTCTCGATGAGCTGCGGCAAAGACGGCGGCGCCTTCGGCCTCGCGGACATGAAGTCCGGCAAGCTCGCGCCGAACGCGGACGCCACGGCGGCCGGTGTCCTGGGCGCCCACGGCAAGGGCCTGGTCGTGGACCCGGCCAAGAAGGCGGCTGCCACTCCCCAGTGCGAGAAGGCGGACACCGCCGAGCAGGCGGCTTCGAACGGCACGGGCTACCTGCTGAAGACCCTCGCCGCGAGCGACGACCACCTGATGTCCTCGATGCCCGGCGCCAAGAACATGCCCGACCTGGGCAACACCGCGGACTCCGTGCTCGCGCTCGCCGCGGCCGGTCAGCCTGAGCAGGCCGAGAAGTCGGCCGAGTGGCTGGCGAAGAACTCCGCGGACTGGGCCAAGAAGTCAGGCCCCGCCGCCTACGCCCAGCTGATCTTCGCCGCCCGTGCGTCGGGCCTCGACCCGCGCGACTTCGGCGGCGCGGACCTGGTCAAGCAGCTCAACGCGACGGGTCCTGCCCCGCAGTCGGCCGAAAAGGCCGCCGACGAGAAGAAGGACAGTGACGACGACGGTGGCCTGAGCATCTGGTGGATCATCGGCGTCGGCATGGTCGCCGGTATCGGCATCGGCTTCCTGTACAGCGGCAACAAGAAGAAGCAGCAGCTGTGACGCGGGGTCGCGTGCGGTGCGGGCGCCTGCTGATCGGGGCGCTCGTCGCCGCCCTGCTCGGCGTCATCGCCGCCGCCCCCGCCCAGGCCGCCGGCTACCGCTACTGGTCCTTCTGGGACCGTGACGGCGCCAAGTGGACGTACGCGAGCCAGGGGCCGAGCACCGCGCGCCCCGACGACGGTGCCGTCCAGGGCTTCCGGTTCTCCGTGTCCGAGGACTCGAAGGACTCCGCGAAGCCGCGTGGCGGTACCGCGGACTTCGGCACCATCTGTGCCAGGACCCCCGCCAAGGACGACCGCAAGCGGGTCGCCCTGGTCATCGACTTCGGTACGCCGGGTGACGCCCCCGGCGGCGAGACCCCGCCGAAGCCGCGTACCGCCTGCGCGCAGGTCGCGGACGACGCGACGAGCGCGGACGCGCTTGCCGCGGTGGCCAAGCCCCTGCGCTACGACCCCAACGCGCTGCTGTGCGCCATCGCGGACTACCCGAAGTCGGGCTGCGGGGAGCAGGTCTCGGGCGACGGGCAGTCCGAGAAGAAGCCGACGGCGAGCAAGTCCAGTGCGTCCGCCGACAAGGAGAGCGACTCCGGTGGTCCCTCCCTCGGCCTGATCGCGGGCGTGGCCGCCATCGCCCTGCTCGGCGGGGCCGCCGTCTGGCAGGCACGCCGCCGACGCGGCTGACCCGCACGATGAGCGATCTCCCGAACACCGCTCCCGGTGCGCTGCGGCGGCGTCTGGCCCCCGAAGCGCACCGGAGCAACGCGCTGCACCCGGGCGCCTGGTGGGTGTGGGCGCTCGGCCTCGGCGTCGCGGCGTCCCGCACCACGAACCCCCTGCTGCTCGGTCTGCTCATCGGGGTCGCGGGCTATGTCGTCGCGGCACGCAGGACGTCGGCGCCGTGGGCGCGGTCGTACGGCGCATTCGTGAAGCTGGGCTTGGCCGTGATCGCGATCCGGCTCGTCTTCGCCGTCGTCCTCGGCTCCCCCATCCCCGGTACGCACGTCATCGTGACGCTCCCCGAAGTGCCGCTGCCCGACTGGGCGAAGGGTGTACGGATCGGTGGCCGCGTGACGGCGGAGGGCCTGCTCTTCGCCCTCTACGACGGGGTGCGCCTCGCCGGGCTCCTCATCTGCGTCGGCGCCGCCAACGCCCTCGCGAGCCCGGCCCGGCTGCTCAAGTCGCTGCCGGGCGCGCTGTACGAGGTGGGGGTGGCCATCGTCGTCGCGATGACGTTCGCGCCGAACCTGATCATGGATGTGCAGCGGCTCCGGGCCGCGCGACGCCTTCGTGGGCGCGCGGACAGCGGCATCCGAGGGCTGCTCCAGGTCGGACTGCCGGTCCTGGAGGGCGCGTTGGAGCGGTCGGTCGCCCTGGCCGCCGCGATGGACGCACGCGGCTTCGGCCGCAGCGCGCCGGTGCCCGCCGGGGTGCGCAGGACGACGGCGGTACTGACCCTCGGCGGCCTGATGGGCGTCTGCGCCGGAACGTACGGCCTGCTCACGGCGGGAGGCACGGGCTACGGTCTGCCGGTCCTGGCTGCCGGGCTGCTCGCCGCTCTGGCCGGACTTCGCCTCGGCGGCCGACGCTCCGTGCGCACCCGCTACCGCCCCGACCCCTGGGGCATCCGCGCCTGGCTCGTCGCCGGGTCGGGGGTCGCGGTGGCGGGCCTGATGATCTGGGCCGCCTCGTACGACGCGTCCGCCCTGCACCCGGGAGTGGTCCCCCTGACGGCACCGACGCTTCCGCTGTGGCCCGCGGCAGCGGTCCTCGTCGGACTGCTGCCCGCCTTCGTGGCGCCGGTGCCCGCCGATTCCACCGCCCCCGTCTCCGCTCGCTCCGAGGAGCCCTCATGATCCGCTTCGAGGATGTCTCCGTGACGTACGAAGGGGTCGCCGAGCCCACCGTGCGCGGGGTCGATCTCGCCGTGCCCGAGGGCGAGTTGGTGCTCCTCGTCGGGCCCTCCGGGGTCGGCAAGTCGACACTGCTCGGCACGGTGAGCGGGCTCGTGCCGCACTTCACCGGGGGCACCCTGCGGGGCCGGGTGACCGTGGCGGGGCGCGACACGCGTACGCACAAGCCGCGTGAACTCGCCGACGTCGTCGGCACCGTGGGCCAGGATCCGCTCTCGCACTTCGTGACGGACACGGTCGAGGACGAGCTGGCGTACGGCATGGAGTCGCTGGGGCTCGCCCCCGACGTCATGCGCCGCCGGGTCGAGGAGACCCTCGATCTGCTCGGCCTCGCCGATCTGCGCGAGCGCCCCATCGCCACCCTCTCCGGCGGTCAGCAGCAGCGCGTCGCCATCGGCTCCGTCCTCACCCCGCACCCCCAGCTCCTCGTCCTCGACGAACCGACGTCGGCCCTCGACCCGGCCGCCGCCGAGGAAGTCCTCGCCGTACTCCAGCGTCTCGTCCACGACCTCGGCACGACGGTCCTGATGGCCGAGCACCGTCTTGAGCGAGTCGTGCAGTACGCCGACCAGGTGCTGCTGCTCGCGGCGCCGGGCGAGGCTCCGGTGCTCGGAGATCCGGCCTCGCTGATGGCCGTCTCGCCGGTCTACCCGCCGGTGGTGGGCCTCGGCCGCCTCGCGGGCTGGTCGCCGCTGCCGCTGACTGTGCGGGACGCACGGCGCAGGGCCGGTGCGCTGCGGGAACGGCTGACTCTCGCCGGGGCCGAGCCGCCCGAAGAGACCGCGGTCGCAAGTACCAAGCACCAGGCGGCGACGCGCTGGGCGCGGCTTCGGGGGCGCACGAAGACCGGTACCCCGGAAGCGGCTGCCGCCGCCGTCTCGGGCCTCGCCGTCCGCCGCGGCCGGGTCGAGGCCCTGCGCCGCGTGGACCTCACCGTCCGCGCCGGAGAGACGGTGGCCCTGATGGGCCGCAACGGCGCCGGGAAGTCCACGCTCCTCTCCACCCTGGTCGGCCTCCTCGAACCCACCTCGGGGTCGGTCCGCGTCGGCGGCGCGGTCCCGCACCGCACGGGCCCGCGCGAACTGATCCGCCACGTGGGCCTCGTCCCCCAGGAACCACGCGACCTCCTGTACGCGGACACGGTGACCGCCGAGTGCACGGCGGCGGACCACGACGCGGGCGCCACGCCGGGCACCTGCCGCGCCCTGGTCACGGAGCTGCTCCCCGGCATCGCGGACGACACCCACCCCCGCGACCTCTCCGAGGGCCAGCGCCTCACCCTGGCCCTGGCCATCGTCCTGACGGCCCGCCCGCCCCTTCTCCTCCTGGACGAACCGACCCGGGGCCTCGACTACGCGGCCAAGGCCCGCCTGGTCACGCTCCTGCGCGGTCTGGCCGCCGAGGGGCACGCGATCGTCCTGGCCACGCACGACGTGGAGCTGGCGGCGGAACTGGCCCACCGGGTGGCGATCCTGGCCGACGGCGAGATCGTCGCGGACGGACCGACCCCGGAGATCGTGGTCTCGTCCCCGTCCTTCGCCCCGCAGACCACCAAGATCCTGGCCCCGCAGAAGTGGCTGACGGTCGCGCAGGTCCGGGAGGCGTTGCGTACGGAGGGTGGGAGCACGTGAGCAGCGCCCCTCCGGAACGCATGAGCACCCCAGCTCCCGCCCGCCAGGCCCGCCCCATCCGCCTGGGCCCCCGCTCCATCGGCGCCCTCGTGCTCGTCAGCGCGGTCGGTGTCGTCGCCTTCGGGTGGCCGCTCATCGCAGGCGGCGATTCGGGGCTCAGCGCACACGCCCAGGACGCGCCCTGGCTCTTCGCGGCCCTGCTGCCGCTCCTTCTCGCCGTGGTCGTGGCCACCATCGCCGACGTCGGGCTCGACGCGAAGGCCATCGCGATGCTCGGGGTGCTCGCCGCGGCCGGGGCGGCGCTGCGGCCGCTGGGGGCGGGGACGGCCGGGATCGAGCCGATGTTCTTCCTGATGGTGCTCAGCGGGCGCGTGCTCGGGCCCGGGTTCGGGTTCGTGCTCGGTGCCGTGTCGATGTTCGCCTCCGCCCTGCTCACCGGGGGTGTCGGGCCGTGGATGCCGTTCCAGATGCTGTCCATGGGGTGGGTCTGCATGGGCGCGGGGCTGCTGCCGGGCCCGGACAGCCTGCGCGGCCGGCGTGAGCTCTGGCTGCTCGCCGCGTACGGGGCCGTCTCGTCCGTCCTGTACGGCACCGTCATGAACCTCCAGGGCTGGCCCTACATCGGCGGCCTCGCGACCGGCGTCTCCTTCGTGCCGGGTGACCCCGTCGGCGAGAACCTCGGCCGCTTCATCGCGTACTGCCTTGCGACGTCCCTCGGCTGGGACCTGCCCCGCGCCGTCGTGACCGTCCTGCTGAGCCTCGCCCTCGGCCCCGCCGTCCTGAAGGCGCTGCGCCGGGCCACGCGCCGGGCCGCGTTCGAGGCCCAGGTCACATTCGAGGGTCCGAAGGCGTAGGCGACCGCTGACTCTCCGTCATCCGGAGCACCCTTCGCGGTGAGGCGGCCCACAGGACTTTGGTCCTCTACTAAGCAGGGCCGTAGATCATCTCCTCTGACGCGGACGCGTCAATATCCCCCCTGACCTGGGGATTGAGAGCCACGTCACACGAAGGACCTTCCGCCCACATGCGACACCAACTAGTAAAAGGGGGCATTGCGGAGACGTGGTCGCCCTGTTTCTCTGGATCGAGTCGCACAGCGCCGATGACCTTCGGGTCCAAGGCGCAGACGCATTTCCCCCGCCAGTTCGCATGGCCACGAAGCGTCCGCGACACCATGTCCCCCACGGAAGGTCACGCTTTGTCCGCCACGCTCCTCCGCCGCATCGCCACCCCGAAGAAGGCCCTCACCGGTGCCGCCGTGGCCGTCGCCACGACCGGCATGGTGCTCGTAGCGGGTCCGGCCCAGGCAGCGGCCCCGGCCGCTGCCCCGACCGCCGCGAAGGCTGCCGCTCCGGCCGCCGTCACCGCCGCGACTCCTTCCTCGGCGCAGGCGATCGCGAAGAAGAAGATCCCGGACGCTGCGCAGTTCCAGGCATTCAGCAAGATCGTGGAACACGAGAGCGGCTGGGACGCCAACGCCTCGAACTCCTCCTCCGGCGCGTACGGCCTCGTCCAGGCCCTGCCCGGCTCGAAGATGGCTTCGGCGGGCTCGGACTGGAAGACCAACCCCGAGACCCAGATCGAATGGGGCCTCGACTACATGAACGACCGCTACGGCAGCCCCGTAGGCGCGTGGAACCACTGGCAGGCCAACGGCTGGTACTGAGCCGCCGAGACGGCCTGAGCCACACGAAGGCGGCCACCCCTGGAGAGGGGTGGCCGCCTTCGTCGTACGCGAGAACCTCTCGAAAGTCCGCTCAGAGCCGCTCGACAAGGCCACTCAGAGCCGCTGAATGATCGTCCCCGTAGCCACAGCCCCGCCCGCGCACATCGTGATCAGCGCGAACTCCTTGTCGCGGCGCTCCAGCTCATGCAGCGCGGTAGTGATCAGCCGCGCCCCGGTCGCCCCGACCGGGTGGCCGAGCGCGATCGCGCCCCCGTTCACGTTCACCTTCTCCAGGTCCTGCTCGAAGACCTGCGCCCAGCTGAGGACCACGGAGGCGAAGGCCTCGTTGATCTCCACGAGATCGATGTCCTTGAGCGACATCCCCGCCTTGCCGAGCACCGCCCGCGTCGCGTCGACGGGTCCGTCCAGATGGAAGTGCGGATCGGCGCCCACCAGGGCCTGCGCCACGATCCGCGCCCGCGGCTTCAGCTTCAGGGCCCGTGCCATCCGCTTGGACGCCCACATGATCGCCGATGCGCCGTCCGAGATCTGCGAGGAGTTGCCGGCCGTGTGCACCGCGGTCGGCATCACCGGTTTGAGGCGCTCCAGGCCCTCCATCGTCGTGTCCCGCAGCCCCTCGTCCCGGTCGACGAGCCGCCACATGCCCTGCCCCGTGGCCTGCTCCTCCTCGGTGGTCGGCACCTGGACGGCGAAGGTCTCCCGTTTGAACCGCTCCTCGGACCAGGCGATGGCGGCGCGCTCCTGCGAGATGAGGCCGAGCGAGTCGACGTTCTCTCGCGTGAGGCCCCGGTGGCGGGCGATCCGCTCGGCCGCCTCGAACTGATTGGGCAGGTCGACGTTCCACTCCTCGGGGAACGGCTTCCCCGGACCGTGCTTGGAGCCCGACCCCAGCGGCACCCGTGACATCGCTTCGACGCCACAGCTGATGCCCACGTCGATGACCCCGGCCGCGACCATGTTGGCGACCATGTGGCTCGCCTGCTGCGAGGAACCGCACTGACAGTCCACCGTCGTCGCCGCGGTCTCGTACGGAAGGCCCATCGTGAGCCAGGCCGTGCGCGCCGGGTTCATGGACTGTTCCCCGGCGTGGGTCACCGTCCCGCCGACGATCTGCTCGACGCAGTCGGCATGGATGCCCGTACGTCCGAGGAGTTCGCGGTAGGTCTCGCCGAGCAGATAGGCGGGGTGGAGGTTGGCGAGCGCGCCACCGCGCTTGCCGATAGGCGTGCGTACGGCTTCGACGATGACAGGTTCCGCGACCATGGGCTCGTCCTCTCCATCCACATCCCGCGGGGCGTCCCGGCGACCCGCGAGAGAACTAGTACGCGTTCTAGTTCTTCATGCAGTCTGCTGAGCCCGACCCCGGCGCCGCAAGGGTCTTGCACGTACCTTGCGCACGACCTGCACGAAAGGAGCCCGTCAAGGGCCTTGCCAGTTATAGAACCCGTTACTACCTTGCGGGGCATCTCCTGATGGACCGTCAGAACCTTGCCAGTGCCTCACCAGAACCTCGCCAGAGCCCAGAACTGAACTCCTGGAGTTGCCGATGCCCTGTCCAGCGCTGCCCGACGGGTTCGACTTCACCGACCCCGACCTGCTTCAAGACCGCGTGCCCCTCCCGGAGTTCGCCCAGCTGCGGCAGACGGAACCGGTGCGCTGGATCACCCAGCCGCCGCGCATATCCGGCTTCGACGACGCGGGCTACTGGGCCGTCACGCGGCACGCGGACGCCAAGTACGTCTCCACGCACCCGGAGTTGTTCTCCTCCAACCTCAACACCGCGGTCATCCGCTTCAACGAGACGATCACCCGGGACCAGATCGAGGTCCAGAAGATGATCATGTTGAACATGGACCCGCCCGAGCACACCCGGGTCCGCCAGATCGTGCAGCGCGGCTTCACGCCCCGCGCCATCCGGTCCCTCGAAGACACCCTGCGCAACCGGGCGGGCTCCATCGTCGAGACCGCCCTGGCGAACGCCGCATCCGACGGCTCCTTCGACTTCGTCACCAACATCGCGGTCGAACTCCCCCTCCAGGCCATCGCCGAACTCATCGGCGTACCCCAGGACGACCGGACGAAGATCTTCGACTGGTCCAACAAGATGGCGGCCTACGACGATCCGGAGTACGCGATCACCGAGGAGGTCGGCGCCGAGGCGGCCATGGAGCTCGTCTCGTACGCGATGAACCTCGCCGCCGCCCGCAAGGAGTGCCCGGCCAAGGACATCGTCAGCCAGCTGGTGGCCGCCGAGGACGAAGGCAACCTCTCCTCCGACGAGTTCGGCTTCTTCGTCATCCTGCTCGCGGTGGCCGGCAACGAGACCACCCGCAACGCCATCACCCACGGGATGCACGCCTTCCTCACCCACCCCGAGCAGTGGGAGCTCTTCAAGCGCGAGCGCCCGGACACCACCGCCGAGGAGATCGTGCGCTGGGCGACCCCCGTCGTCTCCTTCCAGCGCACCGCGACCCAGGACACCGAGCTCGGGGACGTGACGATCAAGCAGGGCGACCGCGTCGGGATCTTCTACTCCTCGGCCAACAACGACCCCGAAGTCTTCGACGAGCCGGAGAAGTTCGACATCACCCGCGACCCGAACCCCCACCTCGGCTTCGGCGGCGGAGGCCCGCACTTCTGCCTCGGCAAGTCGCTCGCGGTCCTGGAGATCAACCTCATCTTCAACGCGATCGCGGACGCGCTACCCGATCTGCGTCTGGTCTCCGACCCTCGTCGGCTCCGCTCGGCCTGGCTCAACGGGGTCAAGGAACTGCAGGTCAGCACCGGCTGAACTGCGGTCAGGGAGGCAGGGGCGACCTTCCCTACGCCCCGCCCCTGCCTCCTCGCCCGGCCTGCGCACCCGGCCTGCGCACCCGGCCTCCATATCCGGCCTCCATATCCGGCCAAGAGCCGCCAGGAGCCAACGTTTCCATTGCGTTACGCGTCTTGTGAAGCAAACCTTGCTTCACCAAGACTTCGAACGGAAACGGTTGCTGTGGTCTCCGCCGGGTTCCCTCTCGCGCCATCGGGCAGCAGCACACCCACTGAGCGGAAGAGGGCCTTCCGGGCACTCTGCCAACGCCACAGGATCCCGCTCATCGCCACCCTGCCCACCCTTCCGCTGTACGCGGTGTGGGCGGCGTTCCTCGCCACCGGCGGCGGCGACCTGGCGGCCCAGGAGGCCTGGGCGCGCTTCGCGTCCGAGCATGGGGCTTCCGCGTACGGCCTGTTCTGGTACGGCGGTATGCACACCGCCAACTACAGCCTGATCTCCCCCTACTTGATGGCCGCCGTGGGCGTGAAGACGGTGACGGTGGTGTCGGGCCTCGCCGGTGCCTGGCTGGTCGCCGCGCTCATCGCGCGCTCCGGAATCCGGCGTCCGCTGTGGCCCGCGGTGCTCGCCTCGCTCGCGGTGTGGTGCAACGTCGCGTCGGGGCGCACGACGTTCGCGCTCGGCATCGCCTTCGGGTTCGCGGCGTGCCTGGTGCTCGTGCGGGAGCGGCGCATCGGGGTCGCGGTGGTGTGCGGGGTGCTCGCCGCCATGTCGAGCCCGGTGGCGGGGCTCTTCCTGATGGTGGCGGGCGGGGGCTATTTCCTCGTACGTGACTGGGCGCGGGCCGTGGCGCTGCTCGTGCCGCCGGTGGTGGTCGTGGGGGCGACCACCATCCTTTTCCCGTTCACCGGCGAGCAGTTGATGCCGTTCGACCGGATCTTCCCGCCCGTCGTCTTCGGCCTCGCGCTCGTCGTGGCGGCCCCGCGCGAGTGGCGGGCACTGCGCTGGGGCGCCGCCGTGTACGCGGCGGGGACGGTCCTGACGTATCTCATCCCGTCCCCGATCGGCACGAACGTGGAGCGCCTAGCCGAACTGCTCGCGCCCGCCGCGCTGCTCGGCGCCCTGCTGATGCCCGCGCTCTCCCGCTCCCGCGTGCGCAGGACCGTGCTCACGATCGCGCTCGTGCTTTCGACGGCCTGGGTGGCGCAGAAGACGGCCGACGATCTGACGGTGTCGACGACCGTGCCGAAGTGGGCTGCCGACACCCACGGCGTGGTGGGCGAACTGGAGCGGCTCGGCGCGGACCGGGGTCGCGTGGAGGTGGTCCCGGCCCGCAATCACCGCGAGGCCACCGCCCTCGCCCCGTACGTGAACATGGCGCGCGGCTGGAACAGGCAGCTCGACATCGAGCGCGGCCGGCTCTTCTACGACGGGTCCTTCTCGGCCGCCACCTATCGGGCGTGGCTCGACAAGTGGGCGGTCGGCTATGTGGTGCTGCCGTCGGGCAAGCCGGACGGGTTCGCCGAGGACGAGGCGGCGCTCGTCGCCAGTGGGCCCAAGTGGCTGGAGCCGGTGTGGCGGGACGCGCACTGGCGGGTGTTCAAGGTGCGTGACGCGGTGCCGATGGTGTCGAGGCCCGCGTCCGTCGTGCGGTCCACCGGTTCGGACATGGTGGTCCGCGTGCCCACGCGCGAGCCGGTGACGCTGCGCCTGGTGTACTCGCCGTGGCTTCGGGCAGAGGGAGCCTGCCTGAAGCGGCACGGCGAGTACACCCGTCTCACGGTGTCCACGCCGGGGACCTACAAGATCAGCTCGGGGTACGGTCCTTCGCCGAGTCCTTCGTCATGTCGATGACCGGCTCCGCGCCCATGACCGGCTCCGCCCCCGTAGCCACCTTCAGGGTCCTGCCCACCCGGGGTCCGGCCAGGAGGTAGCCGAGGCCGAAGCCCGCGCCGACGACGGTCGCGCCGCCCACCGCGTCGAGGACCCAGTGGTTTCCGGTGGCGACGATCGCGGAGACCGTGAACAGCGGATGCAGCAGGCCGAGGGCCTTCATCCACCACTTCGGCGCGAGGATCACGATCACCACACCGCACCACAGCGACCAGCCGAAGTGCAGCGAGGGCATCGCCGCGTACTGGTTGGTGAGCGCGGTCAGCGTGCCGTACTCCGGCTTGCTGAAGTCCTGCACGCCGTGGACCGTGTCGATGAAGCCGAGTCCGGGCATCAGGCGCGGCGGGGCCAGCGGGTAGAGCCAGAACCCGACGAGCGCGAGCAGCGTGGCGAAGCCGAGCGCGGAGCGCGCCCAGCGGTAGTCGGCGGGGCGCCTGATGTAGAGGATGGCCAGGATGCTCAGCGGCACCACGAAGTGGAACGACGTGTAGTAGAAGTTGAAGAACTCCTTGAGCCAGGAGACGTTCACCACCGCGTGGTTGACCCAGTGCTCGATGTCGATGTGCAGGAACTGCTCGATCGCGTAGACCTGGTCGCCGTGGTGCTCGGCGGTGGCGCGCCCGCCCGAGTTGGTACCGCCCGTCGCGGCGAGCCGCGCCTGCTGGTAGGCGGAGTAGCCGACACGGATCAGGAGCAGTTCGAGGAGCAGGTTCGGCCGGGTGGTGACCCGGCGCCAGAACGGGACCAGCGGCACCCAGCTCCAGCGCGCGGGTACGGGCTCGGCGTAGTCGGTGGGGATGAGGGCCTGGTACTGCGGAGCCGTACGGGAAAGGAACGGGACCACGGTGGCGGCGGCGAGCGCGGCGATCAGCACGACGTTGTCGCGGATGGGCTCCACGACCGGCATGTTCGGCAGCATCATCTTCGCGGGCAGCGTCGACACCAGGACGACGGCCACCGGCCACATGTACCGGTCGGACTGCTTCTTGCCGACCCGGCCGACCACCGCGAGCAGCACCCACAGGAGCTGGTGCTGCCAGGTCGTCGGCGACACGGCGACAGCGACACAGCCGGTGATCGCGACGGCGAGCAGGAGCTGCCCGTCCTTGGCGTAGTGGACGGCGCGGCGCAGGCCGAGGTAGCCGACGGCCACGCTCAGGGCCACGAAGAGGCCGATCTCCAGGGGCCCTTCGACGCCGAAGCGGAGCAGCGCGCCGTGCAGCGACTGGTTGGCGAGGCCACCCGGGCGCGCGCCCAGGCCCGCGCCCGCCAGGTGGTGTATCCAGTACGTCCAGGAGTCGTGCGGCATCGCGGCCCAGGCGAGCGCGGTGCAGGCGAGGAAGGTGGCGCCGGTGGAGAGGGAGGCGCGCCTGCGTCCGGTGAACCAGAAGAGCGCGGCGAAGAGCAGCACGGTCGGCTGGAGCGCGGCCCCGATGCCGATGAGGATGCCGCTGGCGCGTTCCCCGCGTACCGCGAAGCAGCCGAGCAGGACGAGCAGCACGGGAATGATGCTGGTCTGGCCCAGATACAGGGTGTTGCGCACGGGCAGCGACAGCATCAGGAGACAGATCGCTATGGGCGCGGCGAGGAGTGAGGTGCGCCGGGACACGGGCTGCGGCAGGGCGCGGGCGGCGACCAGGCCGAGGACCACGACCAGGGCCAGCGTGCCGAAGGTCCAGCCCCAGCCGAGTGCCTGCTCGGCCGCGCGGGAGAACGGCTTGAGCACGAGTCCGGCGAAGGGGGTGCCGGTGAACTTGTCCGTGTCGTAGAAGGAGCCGTTCACATGCAGGACGCCGTCAGGACCGATCCAGGTCTCGAGATCGATGAGCCGCTCGCCCTCCGGCGTACGCAGGACGACGACCAGTTGCCGTACCGCCAGCAGGGCGGCCATCAGCCAGAGGGCGACGCGCACCGCCGCGATCCGCGCTGTCGGTGTACCGGGGGCTCCCGGCCCGAAGGCATTTCCCGGTCCCGGCCCTCTGTGCTCAACATTCGCCACGCGCTGTCGGCCCTCCCGCCCCGCTCGTCATCTGTCTCCTCGGTCCCTCGTACGGCGTCCCTCGTACGGCGTCCCTCGTACGGCGTCAGGTCGGCGCCGAGGTCTCCGTCGGTTCCGCGAGTGCCCACGCCCTAAGGAGAGACGCGCGCAACCCCCATTTCACCTGGCAGCCATACCGCTTTCTACCGGCTTTTGCGCGGAGTACCTAACTGACGGTTTCGGCCAGATGGCTACCGGATGTCCCGCTGGCCCCCTTTGGCTGGTCACACTCCCCCCACCAGGCATCCATGAGGCACCCGCCGCCCGTTGCGGCGCGGTTCCGCGCACCATGCGCGACATAGATCACAAACGCGCCGCGCCGCCGCCGCCGGAAGCGGAACCATCTGACCTGGATAGCGGCACTTTCCGGGCGGTATGCGGTCATCCGGACACCGCCCGTAATGATGCCACCTACACCTATGGTCGTCTGCGGGCCGCCCCTTACCGGGCGGCTCTGTCCTTGTCGTCAACCGAGAGGCAGGCGAGCGAACCCTTGCCGACCGCCACACCCGTCGCACACGCCGAGCACGCCGAGCACGCCGAGCACGCCGCACGCGTCGCACCGCAGACCGACGCCCCGCCGTCCACGGAGGCGTCCGGTTCCGCAGAGGTGTCCGGTTCCGCAGAGGTGTCCGGTTCCGCAGAGGTGTCCGCGGAGGTCACCGTCGTCGACCCGGTGCTGGTCAAGCGGGCAGTGAAGGCGGCCGCACTCGGCAACGCGATGGAGTGGTTCGACTTCGGCGTCTACAGCTACATCGCTGTGACGCTCGGCAAGGTCTTCTTCCCGTCGGGCAACCCCACGGCCCAACTGCTCTCCACCTTCGGCGCCTTCGCGGCCGCGTTCCTGATCCGCCCGCTCGGCGGCATGGTCTTCGGCCCGCTCGGCGACCGCATCGGCCGGCAGAAAATACTCGCCCTCACCATGATCATGATGGCGGCGGGAACCTTCGCGATCGGCCTGATCCCCTCCTACGCGACGATCGGCGTGGGAGCGCCGATCCTGCTCCTCCTGGCCCGCCTGGTGCAGGGCTTCTCAACGGGCGGCGAGTACGCGGGCGCGTCCACCTTCATCGCCGAGTACGCCCCCGACAAGAAGCGGGGCTTCCTCGGCAGCTGGCTGGAATTCGGCACGCTGGCCGGCTACATAGGCGGCGCGGGCCTGGTCACCCTGATGACGGCGCTCCTCTCCTCCGACGACCTGCTCTCCTGGGGCTGGCGCATTCCGTTCCTGATCGCGGGCCCGATGGGCCTGATCGGCCTCTACCTGCGGATGAAGCTGGAGGAGACCCCGGCGTTCGCGGCGGAGCTCGCCAAGGCGCACAAGGACGAGCAGTCCCGTCCGAAGGTGCGCCTGCGCGACATGGTGACCGGCCAGTGGAGGGCCCTCCTCCTCTGCATGGGCCTGGTCCTGGTCTTCAACGTCACGGACTACATGCTGCTCTCGTACATGCCGAGCTATCTGACGAGCGAGCTCAAGTACGACGAGACGCACGGCCTCCTGGTCATCCTGGCGGTGATGGCGCTGATGATGTGCGCCCAGCCGTTCGTGGGCGCACTGACCGACCGGGTGGGCCGCCGCCCGGTGATCGCCGCGGGCTGCGCAGGCTTCCTGCTCTTCTCCATCCCCGCCCTGCTCCTGATCCGCGAGGGCTCACTCTGGGCGATCGGCCTCGGCGTGGCAGCACTCGGCCTGCTCCTGGTCTGCTTCACGGCATCCATGCCGTCGGCGCTCCCCGCCCTGTTCCCGACAAAGGTCCGCTACGGCTCGCTCTCCATCGGCTTCAACATCTCCGTATCAATCTTCGGAGGCACGACACCGCTGGTGGTGACGGCGCTGATCGGGGCGACGGGGAACATGATGATGCCCGCGTATTACATGATGGCGGCGGCTGTGGTGGGCGGTATCGCGGTCTGGTTCATGAGCGAGAGCGCGGGCAGGCCACTGCCGGGGTCGCCTCCGGCGGTGGAGCGGTAGCCCGGCTGCAGCGGCATAGATCCATGGCCCCTGTCCATTGCCCCGCAGGGCCCTCCCCTCCCCCTCCTCACCCCGGCACACCCGCCTGCCAGGCGGTGAACAAGGGCACCTCTCCACTCCCATCGAGCACCACAACCCCGAACGGCCGATTCAAGGCAACCCACTCGATCCGCCGAGCCCGATAAGGCGCCCCGCCGGGAGCCATAGGCACAGCCGTGACTGCCGCCGCCTCGACCCCCTCCTCCGCGACCTTCACCACCGCCTCCTGCACGACCTGCGATATCGCGAGCCGCTCCGGCGACATCCCGGAGAAGTCGGCCCCCTCGCTCATCGCCCACCGCACCCCGAGCGCGGCCAACTGCTCCGTGGCATCGATCCGCGTACGCAAGGACATCCGCGGCACCGCCATATTGATCTGCTCCGCGTCGATCCCGGTCCACCGCCCCTCAGGCGCCCACGCGAGCGGCAACACCTCGGCGGCCCCCGCCCCCGGCTCACCGAGCACGAACCGCACGCGGGCCGGAGCCCGTCCGCCCTCCGCCCGGCACCGCAGCTCGACGACGCTCGCACCGCCCACCGTCCAGGCGCAGTTCAGCGGGACGGGCCGGTGCATGGTGGGCACCCGATGCCGCACCCCGAACACGTCCGTGAACTCCTGATCGCGTGTACCGGCACCTTCGAAGGGGATCTCCCAACGCGCTTTGAGAGCAAGCGCGTTGACAAGGACGAGCAGCACATCCGGAGTGATCACCACCGGCAGCCGCTCGATCAGACCGCCCGTGGCCTCCCGCACCCACGCGTCGATGCCGTCCGGGTCCATCGGCCCGAATCCCACATCCGGCAGCGCTTCCCGATAAGCGCGGTACACCGGAACCCGGCTCCACACCCGGGTGGCGACGGCCACCGCGTCCGTATCACCCAAGGCCCGCGCGACTCCCCGCACCGCACCGGCAGCGTCCTCCCCCGCGACCCCGAGCAACTCCCGCAGCTCCCCAGCGGTTTCCTCCCGGGCACCCACCGCGACGGCGGCCAGCGCGAGCCAGAGCCCGGCGGGCGAGCACACGAAGTCCCCCGCATCCGCGCCACTTCCCTGACCCGCACCCGGCGAAGCCATCATCGGCAGCCACCGATCGGCAAGCCCCCGGATCACCGACGCGGGCAACACCTGCCCAGTCCCGTACGTCATCTCAACCCACCCCCGCAGCCCACAGCCCATGTCCCGCCAACACAGCCCGACGAACCCAGTATGCGAGTCACCACTGACAATCGACCCCCACCCCACTAACATTGTTAGCGAACCTAATGAACACCCGGAAAGGCCCTCATGACCCAGCAGCAATGGAACGCGGTGGACACCTACTTCACCGACCTGCTCACCCCCGCCGACGAGGCGCTGACCGAGGCCCTGCGCGACAGCGACGCCGCCGGTCTGCCGCAGATCAGCGTCGCGCCGAACCAGGGCAAGCTGCTCCAGCTCCTCGCCCAGATCCAGGGCGCGCACCGCATCCTCGAGATCGGGACGCTCGGCGGCTACAGCACGATCTGGCTGGCCCGCGCCCTGCCCGCGGACGGCCGCCTTGTCACCCTGGAGTACTCACCGGTCCACGCCGACGTGGCCCGCGGCAACCTCGCCCGCGCAGGCCTCGACAAGCTCACCGAGGTCCGCGTGGGCCCGGCTCTCGACTCGCTCGCCGCGCTGGTGGCCGAGGACGCGGCCCCGTTCGACCTGGTCTTCATCGACGCGGACAAGGCCAACAACCCGCACTACGTGGAGTGGTCGCTCAAGCTCACCCGCCCCGGCAGCCTGATCATCGTCGACAACGTCGTACGCAGCGGTGAGGTGTCCAACGCCGACAGCACCGACCCCAGCGTTCAGGGCACGCGCAAGGCACTGGACCTCATCGCCCAGCACCCGAAGTTGAGCGGCACGGCGCTGCAGACGGTAGGCACGAAGGGCTACGACGGCCTCGCGCTGGCCCGCGTACTGGACTGAGAACCGGCACGCCCCCAAGCAAGCCAGGACGCGACGCCCCTCAACCCTCCTGATAGAAACCGACATTCACGCTGCGGGGCCCGGCCAGGTCCTGGATGACCACCTCACCGGCCCCGCCCCGAGGCAACGGCACCGTCCCCCCGTACTCAAGAGGCGACGCCACCCCACCCACCATCAACCGCACCTCCGAGGCGGGATCGGGATGCGAACCACGCAGCCAGGTGACGTTCCAGGCACCGTCGGTCCCGCAGCGGAACTCAAGATGCGTACGCGACACGAACAGCCAGTCGTCCGGCGGCACGAGACGACAGACACCGCGATCACGCCCCACGCACAACACGGCTCCCGGCGCGCTCGGCGCCTCAGCCATGATCAGGCCCGCGGTCGCCCCCTCGTCCGCTCCAGGCAAGGAGGCCATGGTCAGCTCCAGCACGTACGCTCCCCCACGCTCGACGACCGAACGCACGGCCCCGGAGCACACCCCGACCCGCTCCACACCGCGCCGCCGCATCCTAAGTCGCCCCTCGCGCGAAAGCACGACCCCCTGGGACAATGAACCCATGACCGAACGGAAGCCACCTGGAGTCAACTTCGAGTCGTGGATCGACAAGCAGATCCGTGAGGCGGAAGAGCGCGGAGACTTCGCCACCCTGCCGGGCCGCGGCAAGCCACTGCCGGACGGCTTGGACGCACCGTACGACGAACAGTGGTGGGTCAAACAGAAGATGGCCCGCGAGGGCCTCTCCTACCTCCCCCCGACCCTCGCCCTGCGCAAGGAGGCCGAGGACGTCCTGGCCGCCGTACCCGACGCCCCTTCCGAACGCGCGGCACGCCAACTGGTGACGGACCTCAACGAAAAGATCCGCGAGTCCCTGCGCAGGCCCCCACCGGGCCCTCCCCTGGGCCTGAAGCCCTTCGACGTCGACGAGGCGGCCCGCACCTGGCGCGAACGCCACCCGGGCTGATCCGCCGGGAGGCATGCGCGAGGATGGGCACATGAGCATCGTGAAAATCAACGTCCTGGCCGTGCCGGCCGAGCAGCGCGAGGTCCTTGAGCAGCGCTTCGCGTCCCGCGCCGGAGCCGTGGAGAACTCCGACGGGTTCGAGTGGTTCGAGCTGCTGCGCCCCATCGAGGGCACCGACGACTACCTGGTCTACACGCGGTGGCGTGACGAGGAGTCCTTCAAGGCGTGGATGGAGGGCCCGATGAAGTCGGCGCATCAGGGCGGTGGCGCAGACGGCGGGGAGCGGCCCAAGCCCGCGTCGAGCAGCTCCGCGGTGTGGTCCTTCGAGGTCGTGCAGCAGGCCGCGCCGAAGAGCGAATAGCTCTCTCAGCGGTAGCTCATCGCCAGGCGATACCGCCAGAACATGCGCACCGCCACGCACGTGGCCGGTCAAGTTGCAACACCAGGGCCCTTGGAGACCAGGGCCTGCCGACCGCCCGAAGCCAGAGCCCGCCGCCAGCGGTTCGACGACATCCGGCTCACCCGGAACCGCCGGGGCCACCTCTCCGTCACTGGCCCCGGCCTCAATCAAGTCAGCGGCCGCGAGACGGACTTGCTCACGCCGGGCCCGCTCCTCCGCCGTCAGCCCACCGCCATCGGGATACCTCATCCCTCCGGCATACCGCGGCCCACTACAGACGTCACGACCCGACGTAACCCACACCGTTAAAGATCTCTAGACGCCCCTAGACCAGTCGCGGACGGCCGTCGTTGATACGAACCCTGGCACTGACAATTTCCGGGCATCACGCAGAAAAGTCCCCCCTTCTCATCTCTGCGATGTGACGTCAGCCATCTGGGACGGTCACCCGGTCCGGGAGCCGAGATGGGACCTCACATTTTGCCTGCTTGTGGGTGGTGTGAGCGAAGTCCAGGGCCAGGTCGATGAGCTTCTGACGCTTTCCCTTGTCGGAACCACGAAGAGATTGCGGCGCGTGGGCATATACGGCCAAGTGGTACGGAAGTTTGTCGAACTTTCCGCTGCCATAGCAAGGTACAGAGATCCCGGCCAAGTTGGATGCCGAGGTACCTTTTATGCCAGCATCGAAATGCCTAATCTCACCGCGGGAGAGAGGCTTGAATACATCACCATCCCATTCCTTCCCGTTACTTTTCTTAGGTTCGGTAGCGGTGAGAAACGCGTTCAAGCGAAGGAACGACTCACCGTCATCTCCTCGCACCTCACAATCGGCACCGTAGTACTCGACCGTTGCACCCTTCGAAGCCTGGATGACGCTGTATTTATTGGACTGCGGAAATAGAGAGTTGAAGATATCGGCGGCCGCTTGCTTGTTGCGCAGATTCTTACAGACGTCACTGGATTCAAAGTGATCACTAGACTTTGAGTCGAACGCTCCCAGAAAATAGGCTAGGAGCAGGGAAATAACGACAGCCGAGCCAGCGGCAGCCAGGAGGTAGACACGAACTCTACGGACAGACATACGGTCACTGGATCCCGTCATAGCAGAGCGCCTCCGGCGCCCTAGGGCTTAGCTAGTGAAACGTTCCTCGGCATGATACTGATCAACTCTGCTATTGGATTCGGAGAATCCCTCGCCAGCGTCACCTCCAGCTTCGGATGCGGCGCCGTCACTGCCGGTGGCGGCCTTCACCGCCTCCTGGGAGGTGCGGAGCACCGAATCCTTGACGTTACCTATAAGTTTCGCATTCTGGTAGACCTGCGCTTTCGCCTCTTTCCCGCCGTCGTCGCCAAAACCGTCAATTATACCCTCGAAGATCTTACCTGCTGCCGTTCCGGCCAGGCCCCCTACCACTACACCTGTGGGACCACTGTACGGTTCAGTCGCAATAGTCACCGCGCTGCCGACAACTGAAGCAATCATCCATCGTGACCACGCAAGAGGCGGTAAAGGCTGCCACTGGCTCAGAGAATCTTGAGTCTCAAGCTGGAGGCGAGGCCGGCCGAGGGTTCGCCGATGCGGATGCGGCGATCCACCAAAGTAAGGCCGAACACACCGTCAAATAGTGCAATATCGATTGGATCACCCATCATGGAAGAAGCGAATGGCCGGAAGCCGGCCAGAAATCTCCGCACCTTCGGCTTGATCGCTGTGACCGTCGTCGGCGCCATCTCCCTGGCCCTAATTTACCACTTCGGGGTATTCGACTCCGAGTCTCGAGGCCATATTAAGGCTGACAGCGTCTGCGAGAATTTGCACGACAGAAAGGGAGCCGCAGAGGTCTTCAACTCAGCGCTGCCCCAGTTCAGCAGCTACGACTTCCAGGAACAGCTGAACCCCCCAGCAGATTATTCCTACCGCAGCAATTGCGAAGTGTTGGGCAATCAAGATACGGCACTCCTGGATTTGACTGCGAACATGGCTTTCGCCGAAGCCTGGCAAAAATGGGAGAAAAAGGTAATCAAACCGCGTTCTCACGGCGAGATCACATACTTCGATGCTGGCATCAGAGGGGTCTCGTCATCCAACCTTGCGGGAATCTACGTGCCTTGCTACACACGTGAGAGGTCAAGCAAACAGGCACACAACCTCAATGTAATCGCGCTGGCAATCGAGCCTTTGCAAGGATCCGAAAAAACAAAGCGCCAGAAACTCATCGCCCTCGCACTGGACTACGCCCACACCGCCCACAAGCAAGCCAAGTGCGATCTCCCCTCCAAACTCCCGAACCGAGTACTCAGGTTGAACTCGTGATGTCCGCGCCCCGGTGACGTTCCTTGATCCCTGCGGTACGAGGGCTCTATGCGGTATGCGCAAGGGGGCGGACTGACGCCCGGCGAGCAGGAGAAGCGGGAACGGCTGCGGCTGGAGGCCGCCGAGCGGTTCGCTTCGCACGCGGTGAGAAGACCGAGGTCATCGCGAAGGCCGCCAGTCCCGAGGTCCGTCATCATTCCGCAGCGTTCGACGGGTCCGGTGTCCGTCGAGCGGCTCAGTGCCCGGCAATGGACACGGCTGGAGCAGGAGTTGAGGCGAGGCCCGCTGGCGCACGGCTGGGATGACGAGTTCCAGGGCTGGACGCTCAAGCGGGTGAAGCTGCTGATCGGGCGGACGTTCCACAGGGACGCCCGGCCGGGCGGCGGCTGCCCGGCGCGCCCTTGAGTCGTCGCGAGCTCTTCATGGCCTTCGGCCGATTCCTAAGACGGCAAGTACCACGGTCAGTAACCCGCCGAGCGAGCCCGCCGTACTTGCACTGTCTTGTTTGCCGATCACGACCAGGACTCCATTGACTCTTTGATAGATGACGTAGACGATCAATCCGTCCAGGCGCTGGCCCTAGGGCCTCTCGGCTGAGCGCGGCCCGGAGCGGGAAAAGCGCTATCGGCTCGCACCGTCCCCGTGGTGCGATGGACCCCATGATGTCCACCGACCGGATACTCGCCTTCGCCGCCATGTCGTTCCTGCTCATCGTGATTCCCGGGCCCAGCGTCCTGTTCGTGATCGGGCGGGCGTTGGCGCAGGGGCGTCGTGCCGCGTTGACCACCGTGGTGGGGAACACCGTCGGGGCGTACGTGCTCGTCGTGGCCGTCGCGCTCGGGGTCGGGTCCGTCGTCGAGCGTTCCGTCGTCGTCTTCACCGTGCTCAAGCTGGTGGGCGCCGCCTATCTGGTCTTCCTCGGTGTGAAAGCCGTGCGTCAACGCGCCTCGTTGCACTCGGCGTTCACGGGTGACGGGCCTGCTCACAGCGGCCTGCGTACGTTGTGGGAAGGGTTCGCCGTCGGTGTGGCCAATCCCAAGACCATCGTCTTCTTCGCCGCCGTGCTGCCGCAGTTCGTCGATCGCGGGCAGGGGCATGTGATGGCGCAGATGCTGTTGCTCGGCCTCGTCTTCAATGTCATCGCGGTGGCCTGCGACAGCGTGTGGGGGCTGGTGGCCGCCACCGCGCGCGGCTGGTTCGGGCGTTCGCCGCGGCGGCTCTCCATGGTCGGTGGGGCCGGTGGGGTCGCCATGATCGGGCTCGGCGTCAGCGTCGCCGCCACTGGGCGCACGGACTGACCTACCTCAGTATGAGGTGGGCGGTATGAGGTGGGCGGTATGAAGTGGGGGCGTAATTCGCTTGCGGGGTGCCGCCGTCGTCTCCCGAGAATGGCCCCCATGAGCCCCATGAGCCCCATGAGTCACGTCGAAACCAGCACCCCCGCACCCGCCTCCTGGACCATCGCCCCCGAAGAGGTCGACTCCCCTGTCGCCGCCGCACTCTGGCGCGCGTACTACACGGACGTCAGCGACCGTTACTACCTGCTCCATGAGGGACGTACGACGGCCCCCGAAGAGCTCGAGCGCGAGGTCGCCGCCGAGACGGGGGACGATCTCCGGGCGCCCACCGGAGTTCTACTAGTAGCCCGTTACGGGGGCGAGCCCGCCGGGACCGCCGGGGTGCGGCTCATGGGCCCGGCCGGAGGGGGCACCACCGCCGAGCTCAAGCGCGTCTTCCTCCGTGCGGACATGCGCGGCAAGGGCGGCGCCGGCCTCCTCCTCGCCGCAGCCGAGGATGCCGCCCGCGCGCTCGGTGCCGAGCAGATCATCCTCGACACTCGCCTCGATCTCGTCGAGGCCAGGGCTCTGTACGCGCGCCACGGCTACGAAGAGACCGCCCCCTTCACCGAGCGGATGTACGCCGAGGTCTGGTACGTCAAGAAGCTTGCCCCTGCGACTACGACTGCGACTGCGGCTGCGGCTGGTTGAACGTCGGTTTGCCGTTGTGCGGCCGTTCGGCGTCCGAGCCGCACATCTCGGCGCCCAGCTCCTCGACGAGTTTGACCAGGTCGGTGGGCCGGTCCGGGCCCCACCAGTCGCCGAGCAGCTCAGACAGCGACTGCTCGCGGGCCTTGGACAGGTCGGCGACGACCGCGCGGCCCTCGTCGGTCAGGGTCAGGCCCATCCCCTCGCGCCGCGCGAGCCTGCGCTCCTCGACCTGGCGGGACGCTGCCGTGATCACGTGCAGCGGCACGGCGCTCCGCTCGGCGAGCGTCGCCGGTTCGACGTGGCCGTGGCGGCTGATGCGCAGGAGGAGCCAGCTGGCGGCGGGCAGCAGGTCGTAGCCCGCGCGCTCGGTGATGCGTACGTAGATCTCGCGGCGGCCCTCCCGCGTGCCGAGGACCGAGAGGGCCCTCGCCACCTCGTCGTACGACGAACGCTCGACGGGATTGCTGGCGAGCGTCTGCGTCGGATCGGGCGCCGTGACCGAGCCACGCAGCTTGTCCTCCTTCAGGAACCAGGCCAGGAGGAAGGCGACAAGGGCCACCGGCGCCGCGTACAGGAAGACGTCCGTGATGGACGACGCGTACGCGTGTACGACGCCGGGGCGCAGAGAGGCGGGGAGTTCCGCGATGCCGCGCGGGTCGGACTTGAGGGAGTCCGCGCTGACGCCGGGCGGCAGTTGTCGGCCCGCGACCGCGTCGGAGAGGTTGGTCACCAGGCGGTTGGCGAAGATCGTGCCGAAGATGGCGACACCGAACGAGGCGCCGATCGAGCGGAAGAACGTCGCGCCGGACGTGGCGACGCCGAGATCCCCGTACGGGACCGCGTTCTGCACGATGAGCACCAGGACCTGCATGACCAGGCCGAGTCCGAAGCCGAAGACGAAGAAGTACGCGCTCATCTCGCCCGTGCCGCTGTTCTCGTTCAGCTGGTGCAGGAGGAGCAGGCCCAGGGCCGTGACTCCGGTGCCCGCGATCGGGAACACCTTCCAGCGGCCCGTACGGCTGACGATCTGGCCGGACGCGGTCGACGAGATCAGCATCCCGATCACCATCGGCAGCATGTGCACGCCCGACATCGTCGGCGAGACGCCCTGGACGACCTGGAGGAACGTCGGCAGATAGGTCATCGCACCGAACATCGCGAAGCCGACCACGAAGCTGATGATCGCGGAGAGCGTGAACGTCCTGACCCGGAACAGCTTCATCGGGATGACCGGTTCGGCCGCCCTGCGCTCGATGGACACGAAGGCCGCGGCGAGCGCGACTCCGAGCACCGCGAGGCCGATGATCTGCGGCGAATCCCAGTCCCAGGTGGTGCCGCCGAGCGAGGCGACGAGGACTAGGCAGGTGGCGACGGCCGCGATCAGGAAGGTGCCGAGGTAGTCGATGGTGTGCTTCTGCGAGCGCACCGGGATGTGCAGGGCCGCGGCGATGACGATGAGCGCGACGACGCCGATGGGCAGATTCACGTAGAAGACCCAGCGCCAGCTGAGATGCTCGGTGAAGAGGCCGCCGAGCAGCGGTCCGAGGACGCTCGTCGCGCCGAAGACCGCGCCGAACAGGCCCTGGTACTTGCCTCGTTCACGCGGCGAGACGATGTCGCCGACGATCGCCATCGACAGGACCATCAGGCCACCGCCGCCGATTCCCTGGAGCGCTCGGAAACCGATGAGCTGCGGCATGTTCTGTGCCATGCCGCAGAGCGCCGAGCTGACCAGGAAGATCACGATGGCCAGCTGGAACAGCTTCTTGCGGCCGTACTGATCGCCGAGCTTGCCCCAGAGCGGCGTCGCGGCCGTCGCGGCGAGGAGGTACGCCGTGACGACCCAGGACAGGTGCTCCATGCCGCCGAGCTCGCTGACGATGGTCGGCAGTGCGGTCGAGACGATGGTCTGGTCGAGGGCGGCGAGCAACATGCCGAGCAGGAGCGCGCCGATGGAGACCAGTACGCCGCCGTGCGCGTGCTCGTCCGGCGGTCCGGGGACGGGATCGGGCTCCGCTCCCATGGGGCGGGCGCTGACGTCCTGCGTCATGGACACCTCCTGAGGGGCGCCTCCTGGGGGGCACCTGCGTGCGCCTCCTGCGTGCCCTGCGGGGCCTCTCCCTCTCCATCCTGGTCCGTGTGACCCGTTATGGCCTGTTGAAGCGGGGCCCGGATACGTGAGGGTCTGCATAATCGCTGGAGTTCTCTGGAGTTCTCTAGAGTTCTCTAGGGGTGGGGTGCGACGGGTGGGCGGCGAGGAAAGACGTGAGGATGGCGCGACGGGTGGCGCGAAGGACGGCTCGGAGGGTGGCGCGAAGGACGGCTCGGAGGGTGGCCGGGGCGGTCAGCTGTGTCCTGAATGCGGTACGTCGCGGGATGCGGGCAGCGCGCCTGCCTGCGGCTGTACGGAGCGGGCCGCCGATGCGGCGCGGGACGCGAGGTCCGCGGACGCCGCCGCCGCAGAGGACTTCGATCCACTGCGGATCCGGCCGTATGTGACGCTGCCCGAGCCTGGGCCTCCGGCCGGGGAGGCGATGGAGGCGGTGGAGGCGGTGGCGGTGGTGGCGGCGGCCGGGACGGGGGCGGAGGAATCCGCGGCCGTTTCCCCGTCGGCGCCGGTGGCCCCGGCACTGCCCCCGCCCCCGCCCGCTCCCCCTCACTCGTACGACGACGAACCGGAACCGCGGCGCGGTCGGCGCGGTCGTATCGGCCTGTACGCGGGCGTCAGCGCGGTGGCCGTGGTGGCAGTGGCCGTCGTGGTGCTCGCGGCGGTCCTGCTCGCGCCCGACAAACCGCAGCGGGATCAGTCGCTGCCGGACGTGCCGACGCGTGTGGTGCACACCCCGTCCGACACAGACACCGGCAGCGAGTCGGCGACGGCTTCCCGGTCGCCCTCCGCGGCACACAAGGCGAGCCCGCCCCCGTCCCCGTCCCTCTCACGCACGGTCTCGGCCAAGCCGGGCCCCACCCCGTCACCGATCCGCTCGACGGCACGGGCGACGGGTTCGGTGGAGTCGGCGTCACCGTCGATCGGCGGCGTACTGAGCCAGGGCGACAGAGGCCCGGAGGTCACGGAGCTCCAACAACGCCTGCAACAGCTGTATCTGTACGTGGACGAGGCCGACGGCATCTACGACACCCCGGTCGCGGACGCGGTGGCCCGCTACCAGTACGCCCGGGGGACGCAGAGAGACGGAGAGGGGGTCTACGGGGAGGAGACGCGGGCGGCGCTGGAAGCGGAGACTTCGGAGCCGCGATAGCCGCCTCGTTGTCCCGCCATGCCGCTGTAGGCAGGCGTCAACATGCAGGTTCAGCCGAACGTCAGCCGAAGCGCCCCGTCCCCGTCAACGGAAACCCGCACCTGCGTCAAGTCATCGACCTGCACAGTGGGCCCGAACTCCGCCGCACGAGGGCCGACCCCCACCACCCGCATCCCCGCAGCAAGCCCCGCCGCGATCCCCGCCCCGGAGTCCTCGAAAACAACGCAGTCCGCGGGGTCAAACCCCAGCTCAGCGGCCCCCTTGAGGAAACCCTCGGGGTCAGGCTTGCTCGCGCCCACGTTCTCCGCGGTGACGCGCACCGCGGGCAGCGGCAGACCCGCCGCGGCCATCCGCCCCGTGGACAACGGCACATCGGCGGACGTCACGAGAGCGTGCGGAAGCCCCTCGAGCGACGCCAGGAAAGCAGCGGCCCCCCGCACCGGAACGACACCCTCCATGTCAGCCGTCTCCGCGGCCAGCATCTCGCGGTTCTCCGCGTAGTTCTCCTCCATGGACCGCTCAGGCAGCAGCACCGCCATGGAGGCGTACCCCTGCCGCCCGTGGACGACCTTGATGACCTCGTCGAAGTCGAGCCCGTGCCGCTCGGCCCAGACCCGCCAGCAGCGCTCGACCACCGCGTCGGAGTTGACGAGGGTCCCGTCCATGTCCAGGAGAAGGGCTCGGGCGGTCAGAACAGAGGCAGTCTCAGCCGTCATCGACGTACTCCAGAGCGCAGAAGGAGATGCAGAGGGATATGAAGAGGGAGGTTCCGCGGAGGAAGAGTCAAGGCGGCTCCGCCCGCCGGTCAGGGAACACGGGCGGAGCCACTTTGTTCCTCCACGATACAAAAAGGGGGCACCAGACGCCAACACCGCAGGTCACACCCACCGCGAGGCCCCGGCCAGAGAGAGCCAGGCAGAGCCAGACAGACCCAGACGCCTCAAGCAATCGCCTCGTACAAGCTCCACACCCCGAGCCCCAGCATCAGCAGCGCCGCGACCTTCGTGATGAGCGCAAGCGGCACCCGCTTCATCAGGGCCTTGCCGCCCACGATGCCGAGCCCGGCGACCGCCCACAGCGCGAGCACCGCGCCGAGGCCCACGGAGAGCGGGTCGTCGTAACGGGCGGCCAGGTTCGCGGTCATGATCTGCGTCAGATCACCGAACTCGGCGACCAGGATCAGCATGAAGCCCGCGCCGGAGACCTTCCAGAAGCTCTGATCCTTGGGCTCACGGACGTCCTCCTCGTCCTCGCCGCCCTTGAGCAGCAGCACCGCCGCGCCTCCGAGGAAGAGCACGCCGGTCAGGGCATGCAGGAGCTGCTGCGGCAGGAGCGTCAGTACGCTGCCCGCCGCCACGGCGAGCACGACATGGACGACGAAGGCGGCCGCCACTCCGACGAAGACGTACGAGGCGCGGTAGCGCGTCCCGAGGACGAGCCCGGCCAGCGCTGTCTTGTCCGGGAGTTCGGCAAGGAAGACGACGCCGAAGACGACCGCCATCACGCTGAAGCTGATCAAGGTTCCTCAATCGGTCGGGGCTGCCCCACCGAGAGTCATCTGTACTTCACGTACGACACCTCGGCACGGCAGCGCACACAGACGTACAAGGGCATGTATGTCACGGACGCACACAGGTGTGTACGTCAGGCACTGCTTGCCGAAGGTCTCGCTGGCCGACCACGTCGATGACGAGGCCTGCCTCCGGGCGCCGGCTCAGCGAGCTGAGCAGTATGTCGACGGTCCGGCGAAGAGCTACTCCCCTTCTGCGCCATCCATCGTACGGGACGCCCCGGCGGCCCGGACCAGGGTCTTTCGGCCCTCTGGAAAGTGACCCGGACCACACCCCCAGGCTGAACTCCGTGGACATTCGGACGCCCGTTCGTCAACTCTCATACAGATGAATGGACATGACACAGCGCCAGAACCCTTGAACTGACCACCCGATTGACGCGACCCTGTCACCTGACGCACACCCGCAGGAAACCCCACCGCGTCAGCATGGCCGCTCCAACGGCCAACATCCCCCCACACCCAGGGAGTTCGTATGTCCGCTGTCTACGCGCGTCGACGTCTCGCCACCCTCACCGCCCTGACCGCCCTCGCCTCCGCCGCGACCTTCCTCACCGGCGCCCCCGCCCAGGCCGCTCCCCCGGAGCCGGTCTCCGCCGCCACCGCCCGCACCTACCTGGGCCAGCTCACGGAGAAGGCCGAGGGCTCGTCCGACGGCTACAGCCGTGAGAAGTTCCCGCACTGGATCACGCAGTCCGGCGCCTGCAACACCCGCGAGGTCGTCCTCAAGCGCGACGGCACGGACGTCCAGCAGGACTCCAGCTGCGCGGCCACATCGGGCACCTGGAAGTCCCCCTACGACGGCGGCACCTGGACCGCGTCGGGTGATGTCGACATCGACCACGTCGTCCCGCTCTCCGAGGCCTGGAAGTCCGGCGCGAGCGCCTGGACCACCGCCCAGAGGCAGGGTTTCGCCAACGACCTGACCCGCCCCCAGCTGATCGCCGTCACCGACAACGTCAACCAGAGCAAGGGCGACCAGGACCCGGCGAAGTGGCTGCCGCCCACCGCGTCGTACCACTGCATGTACGCGCGGATGTGGGTGGACGTGAAGCACCACTACAGCCTCACGGTGAACCCGGAGGAGAAGAGCAAGCTGTCCTCGATCCTCAACGGCTGCTGAGCAACGGCTGCTGAGCAACGGCTGCTGAGGAACGGCTGCTGAGCAACGGCTGCTGAGGAACGGCTGCTGAGGAACGGCTGCTGAGGCCACGAGCCGCTCACCGACCGGTAACCGAGGGCTGAGGTCACCAGGCTGTAACCAGCGGGAATCCGCGGAACCTCGCCACCGCCCTCCGTCGTTCCGTACCGTACGGGGCGACGGAGGGGAGTGATCATCGTGGCACGGCTGCGCCTGGGTCCACTGCTGAGGTATGTCGACGGTTCGGCGGCGACGGTCTGGGTCGAGACCGACCGGCCCTGCACCGCCGAGGTGCGGTGCGCGGACGGCGCCAAAGGCACGGCGAACACCTTCCAGGTGGCGGGCCATCACTACGCGCTCATCCCGGTCACGGGACTGCGGCCGGGCGCGGAGACCGCGTACGAGGTGCGGCTCGGCGACAGCGGCGCCCCCGTGTGGCCGCTGCCCGACTCGCCCTTCCCGCCGAGCACCATCCGCACGCCGGGCGGGGGCGACGACGAGGCGCTCCGGGTCACCTTCGGGTCCTGCCGCTGGGCGGCACCGCCGAGCGGGGAGCACGACCCCGTCGGGCCCGACGCCCTCGACACCCTCGCCGCGAGGATCGCCACCGGCACGGCCGCCGACCGCCCCGACGTCCTGCTCCTCCTGGGCGACCAGGTGTACGCGGACAACACCTCCGCCGCGACGCGCCGCTGGCTCGCGGCACGGCGGAACCTGAGCGACCCGCCGGGCGACCAGGTCGCGGACTACGAGGAGTACACCCACCTCTACTACGAATCGTGGCTCGACCCCGAGGTGCGGTGGCTGCTCTCCACCGTGCCCAGCTGCATGATCTTCGACGACCACGACGTCATCGACGACTGGAACACCAGCGCGGCCTGGCTCGCCGAGATGCGCGCGACACCCTGGTGGCGCGAGCGCGTGCTGAGCGGCCTGATGTCGTACTGGGTCTACCAGCACCTCGGCAATCTGCCGCCCGCCGAGCTCGAGCGGGACGAGTTGTACGCCGCGCTGTGCGCTTCGCCGGACGGCACGGACGAGCTGCGCGCCTTCGCCGCCGCGTCGGACGCCGACCCGACCGCGACCCGGTGGAGCTACCGCCGGGACTTCGGGCGCGTACGCCTGCTCATGATCGATACGCGGGCCGCGCGCGTCCTGGACGAGCAGGACCGCAGGATGATCGACCCGGACGAGGCGCGCTGGCTGCGCGAGCAGGCCCTGGAGGGTGCGGGGGGTCCGGACGGCTGCGACCACCTCCTGATCGGCACGTCACTGCCCTGGCTCCTTCCCCACCTCATCCATGACGCCGAGGGCTGGAACGCCGCGCTGTGCCGTGGCGAGCGCGGCGAGCGCTGGGCCCGTTTCGGCGAGAATCTGCGCAGGCGCTCGGACCTGGAGCACTGGGCGGCGTTCCCCTCGTCCTTCGACGCGCTCACCGACCTGATCGCCGAAGCGGGCACGGGGGCGGGAGCCCCCGCGACGGTGTGCGTGCTGTCCGGCGACGTCCACCACGCGTACATCGCGGAACCGAGCTGGCCGGGGGGCGGCGGCCCGGACTCGCGTGTCCTGCAACTGACCTGCTCCCCCGTCCACAACTCCATTCCTACGTCGATAAAGCTGGGTTTCCACTTCGGCTGGAGCAGGGTGGGCCGGGCCCTCGGCCGCCGCTTCGTACGGCACGGCAGGGTGACGCGTGCCGCCATCAACTGGCGCAGAACGGGCGGCCCGTGGTTCGGCAACCAGCTCATGACGCTGACGCTGCGGGGCCGTTCGGCCGGCGTGCGGCTTGAGCAGGTGCGGGTGGTGAAGGGGGTCGGGGAGCGCCTCGAGACGACGCAGGAGTCGCGCCTTTCGTGAGGTCCTTATGCGCCCGTTTACGTGAGGACTTATGAGCCCGTTTTCGTGAGGTCCTTATGCGCCCGCTTACGTGAGGTCCTTATGCGCCCGCTTACGTAAGGTCCTTATGCGCCCGCTTACGTAAGGTCCTTATGCGCCCGTAGCGCTCATAACTTCCCGGTAGTTCCCATAGTCCCGCAAAGGCGACCGGCGCCCCCCGCACCCCACGTGACGCACCCCACACCCCGGTGGTGATCCTCCGCTCCGGGGTTCGACTTCCGGCCTTCCGGCGGCATGATGAAGCGGACCGTCCGCTTCCAGCACCCCCCACGCCCGGGAGTCACGCCTTTGTCCGCACCATCCGCAGCGACCGCACCGGAACATGACGTTGCTGTCGCCGTCGTCGGCGCGGGGCCCCGCGGCACAAGTGTCCTGGAACGCCTCTGCGCATCGGCCGCCGAACTCCTGCCGCCCGCGGCACGGCTGACGGTCCACGTCGTCGACCCCTCGCCCCCGGGACCGGGACGCGTCTGGCGGACCGCCCAGCCTGCCGAACTGCTCATGAACACGGTCGCCTCCCAGGTGACCCTCTTCACCGACGAGAGCGTCGACTGCGCGGGGCCGATCCGGCCGGGGCCGAGCCTGTACACGTGGGCCGCCGCCGGTCACGCGCCGGAGCTCGGCCCGGACGACTATCCGACGCGTGCCTGTTACGGCCGCTATCTGGAGTGGGTCTTCACCGAGACCCTGCGCGGCGCCCCCGGCACGGTCCGGGTGGAGGTGCACGCGGCGCGCGCCGTGCGGCTCGACTCCGCGGACGGTTCGGGCGACGGCGACCAGACCCTCGTACTCGACAGCGACCGTGCACTCACCGGGCTCAGCGCGGTCGTCCTCGCACAGGGTCACCTCCCGGCGGTCGGCGACGCGGGGCAGGAGCACCTCACCTCGCACGCCGCGCGGCACGGCCTGCGCCACATACCGCCCGCCAACCCCGCCGACGTCGACCTCTCAGCCATCGCCCCCGGCGAGCGCGTCCTGCTGCGCGGCCTCGGCCTGAACTTCTTCGACCACATGGCGCTCCTGACGAGGGGCCGTGGCGGACGCTTCACTCTCGCCGCCCCGGGGGGCGGCCTGCGCTACCAGCCCTCCGGACGCGAGCCGAAGCTGTACGCCGGGTCGCGGCGCGGCATCCCCTACCAAGCGCGCGGCGACAACGCGAAGGGCGCGTACGGACGGCACGAGCCGCTCCTCCTCACCCCCGATGTCATAGCCCGGTTCCGCAAACGCGCGGAGAGCGGTGACGCTCCGGACTTCCTCGACGAGATATGGCCGCTGGTCGCGAAGGAGGTGGAGACGGTGTACTACACGGCTCTCGTCCAACCCTCCGGGCGGGCAAGGGATTTCCGCGAGAAATTCCGGTGCGCCTTCCTCGCCGCGCCGCACCACACTCTCCAAGAGGCCCTGGTCCTGGACCGGTTCGGGCTGCCCGAGACCGCCCGCTGGTCCTGGGACCGGCTTGCGCGGCCGTACTCCGGCCGCACCTTCCGCTCACCTGACGACTTCCGGGCCTGGCTGCTCACGTACCTGCGCGAGGACACCGCGCAGGCCGCGCTCGGCAATGTCGCGAGTCCGCTGAAGTCCGCCCTCGACGTGCTGCGCGACCTGCGCAACGAACTCCGCGGAATCGTCGACCACGGCGGCCTGACCGGCGCGTCGAGGCGCGATCACCTGGACCGCTGGTACACGCCGCTCAACGCCTTCCTGTCGATCGGCCCGCCCCGGCGCCGCATCGAGGAGATGACGGCGCTGATCGAGGCGGGCGTCGTCGAGGTGCTCGGCCCACGTCTCGATGTGCGTCCCGCCCCGGACGGGGGGTATCTCGCGCACTCCCCCGATGTGCCGGGGTCGGATGTGCGCGTCACCACACTCATCGAGGCGCGGCTCCCCGAACCGGACGTGCGGCGCACCGCGGACGAGCTGCTCGGGCGGCTCCTGAGGACGGGGCAGTGCCGCGCCCACACAGTCGACGGCCACGAAACCGGAGGAGTCGACGTCACACCACGCCCTTACCACCTGATCGACCGTCAAGGCCGCGTCCAGACAAAGCGGTTCGCATTCGGAGTGCCCACGGAGGGCGTGCACTGGGTGACCGCGGCAGGGGCCAGGCCCGGCGTCGACTCCGTGACCTTGTCGGATGCGGACGCCGTGGCGCGGGCCGTGCTGCGGACGGCGGCGGGAGCGCTGGAGACCCCTCCGGCAACTCCGGCAAGGGGAGCAACTCCTTCCGCGAGTGAGGTGGAATCTCCCGCGAGGGAAGTGGAATCTCCGGATTGGCCAGATGTTGAACTTGCAAGCATCGATTAGGTTCCCCTAACCTTGGGCCTCCGCTCGGTTACCGTCCCCCCAGCCGAAGGAGTCCCCACCATGACTGGACGTCTCAACAGCGCCCAGCCCTACGCCCTCGGGCTTTTCCGTATCGTCATCGGCCTGCTCTTCGCCTGCCACGGCGCCGCTTCGCTCTTCGGAGTGCTCGGTGGCGCGGCGGGCGGCGGCACGATCGACGCCGGCACCTGGCCCGGCTGGTACGCGGCCGTCATCCAGCTGGTCGGCGGCACCCTGGTCGCCCTCGGCCTCGGCACCCGTGCCGCGGCGTTCATCTCGTCGGGCTCGATGGCGTACGCCTACTTCAAGGTGCACCAGCCGGAAGCGCTGTGGCCGATGCAGAACGGCGGAGAGGCCTCGGCGATCTTCTGCTGGGCCATGCTCCTGCTCGTCTTCACCGGTTCGGGCGCACTCGGCGTCGACCGGCTCTTCGCATCGCGCGGCGAGCGCGAGGCGAAGGCGGCGCCGGAGCGGACTCCGGTGGCTGCCTGACGAGTACTGCCCCGAATGTGACGGTGCCCCTTTCCTCGTACGCGTACGAGGAAAGGGGCACCGTCACATTCACGCTCACGCTCAACACTCAAGGGCTACATCCAGCAAGGGCTTCATTCAGCCGCTGGGAACGAACGGAACCGTGAAGCACGCCACCCGGTCCCCGGCGCCGCCCTGCTCGCGGTGCAGCACGACGGATCCGGCCCCGCCCTTCCTGAACTCCCAGTCATGGCGGGCGCTCGCCGTGCCCGAGCCGTCCGGGCCCGCGGTGAAGTCCAGCCACACCTCGTTGTCCGGATTGACGTAGGCGGGGTCCTTCGACGGCTGGACCGGGTCCTTGTGATCCTGGTAGTGCCCGCCCGCCGCGGCCGGATCGGCGCCGCACGGCTTCTGATGCACATGGGCGCCGTACGCGTGGCCCGGCTTCATGCCCTTCACCCGGACAGTGACGGACATGTCCCCGGGTCGGCCGCGCTGCACGACCTGGATCCAGGAGGCCGCGGGGACGAGCCTCTTGTCGTACGTGATCGCCGATGAGGGGATGAAGGCCGTGGGCGGCGCGAACCGCGCCTCGGTCCGTACCCAGTAACAAGGTTCCCCGTCGCCGCCTGCCACGCCGCCGCCCGCGGCGAGCACCGCCGTCGCCACGGCCCCGGCGAGCATTCCTGCCACCATCGCCCCGCTCCTTCCGTAGTGTCCGTTGACTCTGCTGGTGACTCCGTTCGTACGGGACTTCGGCGCCGTACGCCGCGTCGAAGGCGGCAGCCGGGTGAACGTGATGTAGCGAACAAATGAGCCCCCTGTGGATCTCCGGCGGAGAGCGCCGCGTACGCTGTACAGCTGTCACCAAGCCGCCCCTGCCGCTCCCCCGCGACGTCGCGGCAGTCAAGTCGTCGACCGGGGAGTTACGGGGAACTTCGGTGCAGATGAGTCTGGGCGCGCTGACCAGCAGCCCATGGATCTACGCGGTAGTGGCACTGTCCGTGCTCTTCGACATCGTCCTGCCGGTACTGCCGAGCGGCGTCCTCGTCATCACGGCAGCCACCGCGGCGGCCGCGGCGGGAACAGGTGCGGGGAGCGTCCCGCACGAGGTCCCCGACATCCTGATCCTCATGCTCTGCGCGGCCACCGCATCGGTGCTCGGCGATCTCGCCGTCTACCGCCTCGCCTGGCGCGGCGGCGAGCGCCTCGACCGCGCCATCGCCCGCTCGCGCCGCCTGACCACCGCGCAGGAACGACTCGGCACGGCGCTCTCCCGGGGCGGCGGTGCTCTCGTCGTCATCGCGCGCTTCGCCCCCGCGGGCCGCTCGATCGTCTCGCTCGCGGCGGGCGCGGCGCACCGCAAGGTGCGTGAGTTCCTACCCTGGTCGGCGCTCGCGGGCGTGGCCTGGGCCGGGTACAGCGTGGCGCTCGGCTACTTCGGCGGGCAGTGGCTCGGCGCTACGTGGCTGGCCACGGGCGTCTCACTGCTCGCGCTGTTCGCGGCGGGCGCGGGCGCGGCGTTCCTGGTGCGACGGCCTCGTACGGCTGCGAACTAGGCATCTAGCCGTCTGGGCGTGTTGGCGCCTGGGCGTGTTGGCGCCTGGGCGTGTTGGCGTCTAGACGGCAGGCGCCTTCGCGGCGGGCTGCTCGGCAGCCTGCGACTTGGCGCCACGCACCTCGATTCCGGCGAGCAGTTCGGCGGTGGCTTCGGCGACGGCGTCCACGGCGCGGTCGAAGACCTCTCGGTTGTGCGCGGCCGGGGCGCGGAATCCCGAGACCTTGCGCACGTACTGAAGCGCGGCGGCCCGGATCTCCTCCTCGGTGGCGTCCTCGGGGATGGCGGGCGGACGGAGCGTCTTGATGCTGCGGCACATGCTTACAGCTTGCCGCGTATGAGGCGCGGGCGGGAAGTCGTCACGCCCCCGAGAGTTCCCCCGCGCCCCTGAAGCGCCCTGAAGTTCCCCGATGCCCCCGAAGTTCCCCCCACATCAGGCGTGGCGGCTCTCGCCCTCGAAAATCGAACAGGAGTACCATTACCGCGTGCCTGCAACCCCTGCATACGACTTCCCGAGCGACCTCCTAGCGGGTCAGGAGGAACTGCACCAGGTCCGGGCGGAACTCCTCGCCCTGCTGAAGCGGCTCCCCTGGTCGGTCGAGCCCCTCGACGGCTTCAGCGACGACCACGGCTGGCGCAAGGTGGAGCGCCCCGCATCGCCGGGCTGGACCCCCGACGAACAGGCGGAGGTGGAGAAACTCCGCGATCGGGAACGGGAGTTGGCGGTGTTCGTCACCTGTCATCGCTTCTGGGATCAGGTGGCGGGCCCGGACGCCGTGGCGGCTCGCGCGCGGCTGAAACACGTACACGAGAAAGCCATTGACACGGAGTGACGGCGGGCGTTGACTCCCTCTACGCCGAGGAGGTGCTGCCATGAATGTTCTCTTGGTCGTCCTGGTCCTTGCACTGGTCAGCCTGGGTTTCACCCAGCCACTCCTGTGGCTGGCCGCCGCGGCGCTCGTCTTCTTCATGGTCCAGCAGCACGACCGCAGGGGCTCGGGCAAGAGCAGCGGAAGCGGCGGAGGCGGAAGTGCCGGTGCTGGAGGTGCCGCTGGGGGCGGTGGAGCCGGCGGAGGCGGCGGCGGTGGAGGCGGCGGCGGCTTCCCCAAGACCTACCGCGACTACCGCCTCCGTAAGGAACGCCAGGAGCGCTGGGACCGCAGGTACCGCAGGACGCATCCGGGCTCGGGGCGCTGAGGACGAGCGCCGCGCCACCCGGTACGACTAGTCAGCATTTCGGGTGACACGGCGCTTACCTGCGCGAACGGTGGGGATTGAGGTCATGCACAACGCATCGACCACCCCCGGGAGCCCACGCACATGCGCCTCACAACCGCCGCAGTCACCGCCGCCCTCGCGGCCGTCCTGACCGCGGTCGCCCCCTCGGCCACCGCCGAATCCCACGTCGCCACGCCCCCCGGCCGGGTCTGCTTCTGGTCCCAGCCCGGCATGATGGGCCAGTCCTGGTGCTACGGCCCGCCCGGCTACGCGGAGGCGGAGAACGGCACGCAACGCCAAGCCCACTCCTTCGAGTCGCGTTACAACGGCACTGTCTACGCCATCAGTTACGGCTCCGGAAGCAGCTGCGTCTACCGGGAGATCCGCTCGGACGACTACGACGAGGACTGGTCCTGGGCCACAAAGCTGGACGGTGTCAGCCACGAAACCATGGGCTGCGAACCGGGCTGACGCACACCGATGACTCAGCACCCGCGCCTGCTGCCGCGCACCCCGCTCCTCACCCTCACCCTCACCCTCCTTCTCCTCTCACTCCTCCTCCTGAGCGCGTGCGCACCATCACCGTCGCCCGCGCCCCCCGCACCCCCTCCGGACGACATCATCAAAGCCGCCCAACAGCAGCTGACGGACGGCTGTTTGAAGCGTCAGGGCCTGACGCCACCGCGTCCGGGAGGCGGCCAAGGGCAGGACCCGGCCCTGCAACAACGCACTGCGGCAGCCTTGTTCGGCACGGGCCGCACAGAGCTGACCATCAAACTTCCCACCGGCTACTCCGTAGGCGCCCACACCGACGGCTGCCTGGCCGCGGCGCAGCGCACGCTCTACGGCGACCAACGGCGCTGGTTCCAGGTCTCGACGATCGCCAACAACCTCAAGCCGGAGGCGGCCTACCGCCACCGCACCCTCGCCTCGGTCCGCGCCAAGCACCGTACGGAACTGGCCGACCTGCGAAGCCTGCGCACACACGCGCTGCATCAGGCCACAGCCCAACTCGCCGCCCATCAACAGAAAGAGAAGCCCGCACAGTGATCAGCAAGCACAAGACCACGGCCCTGCTCGCCGCCACGCTCCTGGCGGTCGGCGCCGCCGTGACCACGTCCGCCGCAGCCGAGGCGGCCTCGTGCCCGAGCGGCCAGTTCTGCGCATGGACGGACGCGAACTTCGGCGGCCAGCGCACCAACTGGTCGGGCGACGACGGCGACTGGGAGGACCCCATCCAGGACCAGGACTCCTCCTGGGCCAACCACGGCATCTCCGGCCCCGGCATCAAGGACCACGTCCAGGTCTACGAGAACCCGGGCTGGGTCGGCTTCGGCACGGTCTGTCTCAGCCCCGGCCAGGAGATCGCAAGCAATGGCTGGGCCAACGACAGCGGTGACTCCCACACATGGAAGATGGAGTGTTGACGGGGCGTCAGTGCTGACGACACGGCACTGACACCACTTCCCCCTCAAGGAAATCAGCCCCCTGCGGCGCCGCGCCATCTTGGCCGGCGCCGTAGGTGCGCGCGCCCAGGGTGTGCGTCAGTCGTCCGGAGTGCTCTCCTGCAAGAAGCGCTCCACTTCACTGGCGACACCGGAACGCGATGTCGACGCACGGGATTCGGTGCGTGTGGAGCCCTCGTGGACACCGAGGCCGCCGACCCACACGTAGCCGAACGACGGCTCACTGTCGATCGCCGCGCTGATCTGGATGTCCATCTGCTTGAGCTTCGCGGCGGTCGCCGCGACATAGAGCGTGGCCGTCACCCGGCGCTGCGGATAGAGGTTGAAGTCACGGATGCCGTCGGCGCCGTACTCGTCGACGAACGCGCCGTGGCCGTCCCGCCCCACGCGGACGTCGTAGTGAGCAGAGTGCGAGCGCAGGTCGATCGAGAAGAACTCGGAGCCCCGATTCTCGAACGTGACCTGAAAGCTGACGTACGTCAGCCCCCGGGCGCCGCCATCACGGCCCCGTGAAGGAATGGCCTTCCTGAGGCGATGCACACGCACGCGCAGCCCGGCCCACTCCTCGGACTGGTACTCCTGCCAGTCCCCGACAACATTCGGCACGTCCATGGTCCACCCCTTCGGCTTGCGAACGCCTGGAACCAACGCCTGATCACAGCACAATCCACGAGCGGGGACCAGGTGGCATGGACCGCGCCGTCACTTCTCCACGGCTGGGATCCAGCCGGGCTTCGCCCACCTGCGTCTGCCCGACGGCGCCACGGGCAACGCCCCCGGCGTAGAGAAAATGCGCAGGGCGCACTCCGCTTTACCTGCCCCTAGGGAGGACCCTGAAGGGAGGCAGCGCCGACCACGAACGAGCTCCCCTCCACGGCCGGTTCACCTCGAACGTGGGCGTCGGCACCGCGGGAATGTGCCGATGCCCACGGTCTGCCTCGGCCACGGGGGCAGGCGACGCGGGAGTGTGCCAACCTCCATGGGAGTTCAGGCCGGTGGCATCGGCGCGCCTTCTCTGCTGCCGCTGATACTGCTGGTGCTGCCGCAATAAATCCAGGTGTTGCTCATGAGGTCACGAGCGGATACTTCAACTCGGCATCGGCATAGCGTGGTTACCGAGAAAGGGGGCTCAAGTCCGTGCCGACCAACTCCGCGATACTCGTCGTCGACGACCACAAGGACACCCTGTTCGCACTGGAGAGCGCGTTGGCCCCGCTCGGCCGCCGGCTGGTGAGCGTAACCAACGGCGACGACGCCCTCAGGGTGATCCTGCGGGGAAACATCGGGCTCATCCTGCTCGATGTGCACATGCCGGATGTGAGCGGCCTCGACGTGGTGCGCTACGTACGCCGCCTGGACCAGACACGTTCCATCCCCATCGTCCTGCTCACCGGTTTCGACGTCAGCCGCGAACTGGCCGCCACTGCCTTCCTGCTCGGCGTGGCCGACATCGCCCTCAAACCCATCGATCCGCTGACCCTGCGCACCAAGGTCCGCTATCTCTTCGACACCCACCAGCAACTGAAATCCATGCAACAGGAAATCGACGATCTCCGGGCTCAGCTGAAGGACGGAATCATCGAAACGCGAGACAGCGTCGAAGACCCCCAGCCGTGATCGACTGGGGGTCTTCGTCCGGGTGGGCGCGGACGGTTTCGAACCGCCGACATCTGCCTTGTAAGGGCAGCGCTCTACCACTGAGCTACGCGCCCGGGATATGGCGACAGCCTACCTTGCCGGTGGCCCCGCCCCGCAAACCCGTAGGGGGTAGGAGGCGGCTGACCCCGGCAGCGGTCCGGGAGCGGGCCGGATCCCGGGCGGCCTGGTGTCCGCCCGTAGCGAAGGCGGCAAAGTCGCGGTGCGCGGCGCGAACTAACCGGCCCGTGTGTTCGTCATTAACCGGTGGGAGAATGTGACACCGGGCAAGGCGGATGACAGCACGGGAGAGGGATAGTGACGGCGACACCTTCGCAGCCGTACACACCGGATATGCCGGACACGCCAGTCGTAGCGGATGTCGTGGATGCCGTGCCGGATGAGGATGTACGCCCCTGCGGGAGCGTGCGGCCGCATCCCCGCAAGGCCGCCGTCCATCAGGCCTCGCGCCAGACCCCTCGCCAGACCTCACGCCACGCCCCTCGCCACAGTGCCCTGCGCGATGCCATAGGGCTCGCCCTCCTGCCGCTCCCCCTCCTCGCCCTCGCCCTCCCCGCGGCCTTCGCCGGCGGCGGCACCCGGCGGTGGTTCGGTGGGCGCGGGGAGAGTGTGCGGGCCGACGCCCAGGCAGCCAAGGACGCGGCGGCCGCTGCCTTCTACGAGCTGGACACCGCCCAGCGGGATCTGCGGATCTCCATCGAGACCATCGTCGCCGTCGACTCCACGCCCGCCGCACAGCGTGCGGTCTCCGACTTCGAGGCCATCGGGCGGCGGATCGACGAAGTCAGCCTTCAGTACATCAGCGCGGTGGACGCGCACGACCTCGACCGTGATGATCTCGAGGCAGCCGTCGCCGCCCGCGCACGCACCGAGCTCACCCAGGCCAAGGGCGAGCTGGACAGGACCAAGCAGGATCTGGACCGGTTCCAGCAGGGGCTCGGGCCGCTGCTCGACAAGGCGGAGACACAGCTCGCCCGGCTCGCCCCGGCCATCGAGCGCGCCCGGCAGACCCTCCTCGCCGCCTCCAACGCCCTCGATTCCGTACGGGGAGCCGGGCTCAAGGCCGATGATCTGGCCACCCGCCTCGCCGCGCTCGGGCCCGAGCTGACCAAGCTCAACCAAGGGGCCGGGCAGCACGGTGTGCCGGAGACGTTGCAGCGCGCCGACCGCGTCCTGCGCGACGCCGAAGCCGTGCGGGCCGAGGCCGAGCGGCTGCCCGAGCGGGCCACCGAAATAGACCGCCGCCTTGTCTCGCTGCGTACGCGCGCGCAGGCCCTGACCACCCGCAGCGGTCAGGTCGAGCCCGTCCTCAGCGAGTTGCGGCGGCGGTTCACGGCCGCCTGCTGGCAGGACCTCCAGCACGTCCCCGACCAGGCCGCTGAGAACGTACGGCAGGCGGAGACCAAGCTCAAGGAAGCCAAGCAGGCGCGCGAAGAGCAGCGCTGGCCCGACGCCACCTCCCTGCTGTCGACGGTCCGCGCCCTGCTGAACTCGACGGACGAGGCCGTATCGGCCGCCGGTGACCGGCTCCATCGGCTGAACGCGGTGGCGAAGGATCCCCAGCAGGAGATCGAGCGCACCCGCTTCGCGATCCGTGACGCCCAGCGGCTGGCCATGGCGGGCCGCCATACGCCGGAGCAGCGGCACGCCCGCCCGCTGGACGAGTCCGTCGCCCGCCTGGACCGTGCGGTGTCCTCCCTGGAGGGCCGCCACCCGGACTACTGGCACTTCCTGACCGAGACCGAGGCCGTGCGGCAGACGGTGGCGGGCGTGGTGACGCAGATCCGGGAGGAGCGGGGGCAGGGGGCGTAAGAGGGACGAGATTCCCTAGGGATTTCCCAGGGATTCCCTAGGGATTTCCCAGGGGCGTAAGGGATCCGGCGGTGTCTTTCGGCGGTCGCGGCTCGCGGGCATTGGCGGTCCGCGGCTCATGGGCGGATCCTTGAGTTACGTACGCAGCGATGCCCTCCGCACGCACCAAGGGAGGCGGACATGGCCACGCATGTACTTCACCCAGGGGCGAGCCGGCCCAGGCGGCGCGTCACACTCGACGAACATCTGCCCGTCGACCACCGCCTCAGCACGGTCTACCGCGTCGGCGCGGGGCTGATGGGGCTCGTCCTGCTCGCGTTCGGCGTCTTCGGCCTGATCGACAAGGTCGGCTTCTTCGACACCCGCGGCGACACCGTCGGCGGTCTGAACACCAACGGCGCGCTCAGCGTCCTGTCGATCTGCGTCGGCCTTCTCCTCTTCGTCGGCATGGTGATCGGCGGCAACTTCGCCTCGACGCTCAACATGGTCCTCGGCTGCGCCTTCGTCCTCAGCGGCTTCGTCAACCTCGCCCTCCTGGACACCGGCCTCAACTTCCTCGCCTTCCGCATCCAGAACGTGCTGTTCAGCTTCGTGGTGGGAGTCCTGCTGATGATCTTCGGGATGTACGGGAGGGTCGGCTCTGCCCTGCCGCACGACAACCCGTACTGGAAGGCACGCCACCCCGAGCAGGTGCGGCACGCCGAGCACCGGCACACGCCTCACCCTGACCAGGCACGCTGAACGCCCTGTGCGAGCCTGGAGGCATGTCCGACCCGAGCACACCCCTCGCCACAGCCTTCAGCGCGGCCCTGCGGGCCCACCGCCTCGTCGCCATCGTGCGCGGCACCGACGCCGAGGCGTCCTTCCGGACGGTCATGGCGCTCGTCGAGTCCGGCATCCCACTCGTCGAGGTCTCCCTCAGCGGCACCGACACAGTGGGCGTCCTGCGCCGGGCGCGCGCCGAACTGGGTGAGGCGGCGTGGCTCGGCGCGGGCACGGTACTCACCGCGGACGACGCGCGGCGGGCCGTGGACGCCGGGGCCAATCTCATCGTGACGCCGGGGCTCGGAGCGGGAGTGGACGAGGCCCTGCGGCGTGAACTGCCTGTCGCCGCCGGGGTGTTGACCCCCACCGACGTGATCGCGGCAAGCGACGCGGGCGCGACCGCGCTGAAGATCTTCCCCGCTTCCGCGATGGGCGGCCCCGCCTATCTCAAGGCGCTGCGGGCCCCCTTCCCCGACCTGCCCTTCGTGCCGGTGGGCGGCGTGGACGCGGCCGCCGCCGAGGAGTACTTGGCGCTCGGCGCGGTCGCGGTGGGCGTCGGCTCCCCCCTCATCGGGGACGCGGCGGACGGCGGGGATCTCGCCGCGCTGCGTAAGCGGGCTGCGGAGTTCGTGGCGGTCGCGGGGGCCGCGGGGGCCGCGGGGGCCGCGGGGGTCGGTCGATGAGCGCCACCACCCGTAGGGCCGCCTCCGATCTCTCCGGTGTATCCGGTGTATCCGGTGTATCCGGTGTATCCGGTGTATCCGATGTCCTCACCTTGGGCGAGAGCATGGTCGCCCTGCGCGGCAGCGGCCCGCTCAAGCTGGGCGGTTCGATGGACGTGTCCGTCGCGGGTGCCGAGTCGAACGTGGCCATCGGCCTGGCCCGGCTCGGCCACCGGACGCGGTGGGCGGGCGCCGTCGGCGATGACGAGGCGGGCGAGCTGGTGCTCCGTACGCTGCGTGCCGAGGGCGTGGACGTCAGCGGCGCGACCCGCGATCCGGACGCGCCCACGGGCCTCATCCTCTTCGAACCGCGGCTGCCCGAGGTGACCCGCGTGCACTACTACCGTGCGGGCTCCGCCGGTTCACGCCTCACGGCTGCCTCGGTCGAGCGCGTCTTCGCCAGTGCCGAGGCACCCCGCGTACTGCACCTCACCGGCATCACCCCGGCCCTCGGCCCCTCCGCCCTGACCGCCTGCCGCCGCGCCATCGAACTGGCCCGGGAGCACGGCACCACGGTCTGCCTCGACGTCAACTTCCGTTCGCGGCTGTGGAGTTACGAGGACGCCGCCGCGGTCATGCGTTCCTGGATTCCGTACGTCGATGTCCTCATCGCCTCGGACGACGAACTGCCGCTGTGCGTTCCGGAGGCCGCGGCCGCCGGTGATGCCTCGGCCCTGGCCAAGGCGCTCCTCGGTCTGGGTGTCCGCGAGGTCGTGGTCAAGCTCGGTGCCGACGGGGCCACCGGATACACCGCAGACGCACCCGGCGGTGCGCTGCACACTCCGGCGCGCCCGGTGCGGGCGGTGGACGCCGTGGGTGCGGGGGACGCGTTCGTCGCCGGGTATCTGTCGGCGCTGCTCGACGGGGACGACATGGCGGGGCGCCTCGACCGGGCCGTGACGACGGGCGCCTTCGCCGTGGCGTCGCACGGGGACTGGGAGGGGGCGCCCACGCGGGCGGAACTCGAGCTGCTCGGGGCGGGGCCTGGGACTGTGGTCCGGTAGCGCTGGGCGTGCGGGGGCGCGCCCTGCGTGCGGTGATGGATCCGCGCGGGCCGGTGGGGGCTGGGCGCGCAGTTCCCCGCGCCCCTTGCGGGGCCCCAGCTAGCCGCAGCAGCCTCCACCACAGCAGCCGCCTCCGCCACCACCGCCGCCGCTTTCGCGCGAGGCCGGCGCCGAAGCCGAGGCCGTGCCACCGACGGCCACAGTCGAAAGCAGCTTCACCGTGTCCTCGTGCCCGGCAGGGCACTTCGCGGGGGCGGCGGACTCGGCCATCGGACGGCTCAGCTCAAAGGTGTCGCCGCAGGAACGGCAGCGGTACTCGTATCGGGGCATGGGCCCAGGCTAGCGGCAGCGAGAAACGCTCGCCGCGAGGAACCCCCGCAGGATCTCCTCCCCCGCCGCCACCCCACGCTCCGGCAGCACGGTGAGCCCCGGCGCGGTCCATCCCGTATCGGCGAGCTCGCCGTGCCCCGGGCGCCACGAACGATCGGCGGCGAGCAGCAGATCGGCGTCGAGGAGCGAGTCCCCGGCGGCGAGGATCTCGTCGGCGCCGATCCGGCGAGCGACCTCGCGGACCGCCGCGCTCTTGGTGAGCGGCTTCGGCACGGCGTAGATCTTGCGGCCCTGCAATGAGACAGTCCAGCCACGGCCCTCCGCCCACGCGGCGAGCTCCTTGACCCACCCCTCCGGCAGCAGGGAACGCTCGACGACCAGATAGGCGAAGAGGTCCTCGGCCACCCGCTCCTTCAGGAGCCACGCCGGGTCGGCGGTGCGCACCATGTGCGCGCGGACCTCCGCCAGCGAGGCGCACTCGGCGGCAAGGCGGCGGTCGACGCCCGCCCGCCACTCGGGGTCGGCCACACCGTCGACGAGCAGCTGCCCGCCGTTGGCGCAGATCGCGAACTTCGGTGCGGGGCCCGGCAGATGGATGCGGCGGTACTGCTCGCGCGTACGCGTGGTCGTGGGTACGAAGACCGTGCTGCGGCCGAGCTCGTCGAGGAGCCCGGCGGCGGTCTCGGTGACGTACGACAGGGGCTTGCTCTCGTACACCTCGACGCAGAGCAGGCGCGGGGCCTGCGCGTCGGGCATGGTGAGGCCGAGGGCTGCGGCGGAGTAGATGAGGGTGCGGTCGAGGTCGCTGGCGACAAGCACCGTCTGGGGCGTGTTCACTTGGCTGCCACCGCCTTGCCGTCCGTGCCGGTGGCGCCGCGGGTGAACTTGGGGTGGATCAACCCGACGCAGGTGTAATGGAGTTCGTCCACTTCCTCGACCGGTACGCCGCGCTGTTCCGCAAGGAGTCGTACGTGGTCGAGGTCGGCCCCCGCGCCCGCCCTGGCGAGGATCTTCCAGGGAACTCGCCGCAGCAGTACGCGTGTTGTCTCGCCGACACCCGGCTTGACCAGGTTCACATCGTGGATGCCGTACTCCTCGCTGATCCGCTCGACGGCGGCCCAGCCCTCCCAGGTCGGGGCCCTGTCCGCCGAGAGCAGCTCCTTGACCTGGGCGTCGACGGTCTCGGTGACCTCGTCGAAGTGGGCCGCGACGGCGTCGAGGAAGTCGACGGAGACATCACCTTCGGCCAGCTCGCGGTAGAACTTGGCGCCGTGGAAGTCGTCGGGGCCGACCAGGTCCGCACGCAGGACGGTGCGTGAGATGAGGCCCGAGACCGTCGAGTTGAGGCAGGCGGAGGGGATGAGAAAGTCCTCGCGGGTGCCGTAGGTGCGCACGCAGGAGCCGGGGTCGGCGAGCACGGCGATCTCCGGATTGAATCCGACGGGACCACCGGACTCCTCGAACTCCTTCACCGCGTCGGCCAGTTCACGCGTGATCGCACCCTTGCCCGTCCAGCCGTCGACGAAGACGACATCGGCCGGGTCGTGGTGGGCGGCGAGCCAGCGCAGCGCGTTCGCGTCGATGCCGCGGCCTCGCACGATCGACACGGCGTAGTGCGGCAGGTCGAGGCCGTGCCGATGCTGGGCCCAGCGGCGCATCAGGACGCCGACGGGGGTGCCCGCTCGGGCCAGCGAGACGAGCACGGGGCGCGGCAGGGGGGTCCCCGCGCGCTTTCGGCTGTCGGGGAGCTCGGCGAGCACCGTCTCGGTGACCGTACCGACGGCCTGTGCGATCCGCGCGGCGGAGGTGCCGAGCGCCGCGTGGAACAGCTCCTGGTACTGCGGGCTCGGCTGGTACTCGACCGGCAGCGACTCGGCGTAGTGCGCGCCACCGCTCTGTATCGCTTCCTCGCGCTCCTCGGTGGGCGCCTCGAGCTGTACGTCCGAGAGGTCCTGGAGCAGCCAGCCGACGTCTTCGGCCGCGTACGAGGAGAAGTCGGGGCCGCGGAGGGGCTCGGGCAGCATGGAGGGCCTTTCGGGGACGTACTCAGGGACGTACGAGGGCACTACGGCAAGCAGGACCTGCGGGGCGTGCACAGCCAGCTGCGCCAACAGGCCATCGGGAGCGTGCAGTTCGGGACGGTCGCCCGCCGAGTCGACCACGATGACTATCGCGTCGAAGCCACCGCCCGCGACGTTGTACGCGTACCGCTCGCCCGGTCCGTCGGCGGGGTCGTCGTGCGCGGGGAAGACGAGGCGGCTGCGGATGGCGTAGCCGGGGTCGTCGACGGCGAGGACGGGCGAGCGGGTGGTGGTGGAGTACCGCACCTCCGCGACACCGGCGGGCAGCCGCTCCTCCAGGGCGACCCCGAGGGCGAGCGGCGCGTACATCAGCTCTTCGAAGCCGAGTACGAGGACGCGGGCGCCGCGGCGCGGTGCCGCGTCAGGACCAGCGGACCCCGCGAGACCCGGAGCCAGCGCTTCCGCGATCCGGGCCGCCATCCCCGGCAGCGCCGCATCGAGCGCGAGGCGCTGCTCGGGCGCGAAGCCATGGCGCCCGCCGTCCGGCACTCCGGCGGGCCAGCCGAGGTCGACCCGGGACACCGAGCCGCGCTCCCTGCGCGGCGGAGCGGGAAGCGCCACCGCCTCGTGCTCCGCGACCAGCGCCTGCCCCTTCTCAAGCACCCCGTCCGGCAGGCGGACCGTGCCGGACGCCATCGCGATCAGGTCGACCCGCGCGCCGATCTCGCGGGCGAATTCGGCGAGGCGACCCTGGTCCTGTGGGGAGCGCATGTCGACGAGCGCCACGATGACGTACCGCTCGCGCGGATACCGCTCGTGCAGTGCGCGGATGGTGTTGAGGACCGTGTTGCCGGTGGAGAACTCGTCGTCCACGAGCACCAACGGGCCATTCCCCGCGAGAAGTTGACGATCGGCGGGCAGCAGCAGATGCGAGGTCGCATGCGAGTGGGACTCCTCGAAACCGCCCGCCTGGCGCACCCCGTCGACCGGGCGGCGCGTCGAGTGGAGGTAGGGCGCGAGGCCGATGCCGTCCGCGACACAGTGGCCGAGGCCGGTCGCCGTCTCCGCGTACCCGAGGACGACCGCACGCCGGGCCTGAGCGTCGCCCAGGAGCGCGCGCACCCGGACACCGAGGTCGCGCCCGGCCGCGTACACGACCGAGGGCCGCTGCGGCACGTGCTTGCCGAGGACGTTCGACACCAGGAGGTGCGCCCGCTTCGGGTTGCGGCGCAGGGCGAGGCCGAGCAGGCCGCTCAGCCCCTCGTCGCCGACCAGCTCCACACCGAGCCGCTCGGCGACCCACGTCCCTGACCACACCACGTCGTCGTTCACAGTCCTCGCACAGTCCTTACGTTCCTTACGTTCCTTGCGGTGAGCCGAAGCCGACCAGCCCGGCGAAACGAGCCGTCAGCCGGAGAGCCCGGCGGTGAGCAGCTCCACGAAGCCGATGTCCTCCCGTGCGACGCCGAAGACCTCGGCACGCTGGAGGGTCCGCTCGGCCCACGCGCGGTGCGGCTTCACCTCGTTCATCTTGTTCGTGTACGCCGAGCGCATGACTCCGCCGCCGCCCCGCTCGGGGCGCAGGATGTCCTCGGCGTCACTGAACTCCTCGTGGCTGACGACCGAGAGCGCGTGCACGGGCAGGACGTGCGAGGGGTGGATGCAGGTCTTGCCGGTCAGGCCGTTCGCCCGGTCGAGCTCGATCTCGCGGAGCAGGCCGTCGATGTCGTGCTCGATGAGCGCCTGCCGCAGTTCGTCCGCCCGCCCCTCCAGGAAGGGGCTGCGGCGCAGCTGCGGCTTGAACATTCTCTCCTGGACGCGGAAGTACTCCCACACGGGGCCGGTCACGATGAAGCCCGTGCCGTCGGCCCGGCCCAGGTGATTCACCACGTCGGCGATGACCGAGGCCACGATGTGTACGTCGTACGCGGTCATGTGCGGCGGCCTGCGGAGCCCGTACGCCGAGCAGAAGTCGGTGACACCGAGGCGCAGCGCGAGCACGTTCTCGCGGTATTTGTCGACGGTGCGGGCGATCCCGGCGAGCGTCTCCGTGCGGCTTTCCAGGTGGAGGAGCTCGGGTGATTCGAGGACCGGCATCGCGAAGAGCCGCCGGCCGCTGGCCGCCCCCGCCGCCGTGAGCGACTCCAGGAAGGCGACGCCGCGCTCCTCGGTGAACTTGGGCAGTACGAATCCGGACAGCAGCCGGACGCTGGGGCCGAGGCGGTGCGCCAGGTCGGCTATCTGCTCCGGCGCGCGGACCCGGATGAAGAGCAGCGGCGGCTCGACGCCGTCCCGCTCGGTCCGCTCGGCCAGGTCGGCGAACTGCCTGACCAGGTTCTCCTCGGCGCCGACGACCTCCGTGTCATCGATCGAGTCCTCCAGGCAGAGGACCATCGAGATCACGCCACGCCCGGCCTGCTTCAGGATGTCGTCGGCCAGGCGGGGGCGTGTCGCGGGGCTGTAGAGCGTGGCTCCCAGGGCGGCTGCGAGCAGGCGCGGGGGGGAGTCCGCGGTGAAGGTGCACGGCTCCCGATGGAAGAGACGCTGTCGCACCTCTGGGGCTATATGCCCGAAATGACGCATTATTTCCCCTGTACTCGTCGGTGCGATCCGACGTGATGTGGCCGGTAATAGTACGTAGGGAGGGGTGTCAAGGGTTCCCCATGGGCATGAAATTCAGGTAACCCGGCCATGTCAGACACACGGACCACACACCGTCACCCCCGCGTTGTCCCGTCGACCACCGGGAAGGCAGGATGACCGCATGACGCACGCGATGTTGAAGGGGTCGAACGTCCCGCTCGAAGCCACGGCCGTCCGCGCAGTGCTGCGCTGGACCCCGGGACAGGGCGTCCCCGACGTCGACGCGTCGGCGCTTCTGCTCGGCGCCGACGGCCGCGTGCGGTCCGACGAGGACTTCGTCTTCTACAACCAGCCGCGCCATCCGTCGGGCAAGGTCTGGCGGCTCGGCAAGAAGCGCGTCGCCCAGGGCCTCGCCGAGGGCCTCACCGACACCGTCCAGACGGATCTGGCGGGCCTTGATCCCGCGGTGAGCCGAGTCCTGCTCGTCGCCTCCGCCGAGAACGTCGCCTTCGAGCACGTACGCGCGCTGCGCATCCTGCTGTACGACGCCGGGGTCGGCGATGGCGAACCGCTGGCGTATTTCGACATCACCCCGCAGACCGGCTCCGAGACGGCCCTGATCTGCGGCGAGCTCTACCGACGCGGTGACGTCTGGAAGTTCCGCGCCCTGGGTGAGGGATATCTGAACGGCCTGGAGGGTCTCGCCGGCGACTTCGGCATCTCCGTGGACGAGTCGGAAGCCGTGCCCGAACCGACGGCCGAGGCCTCGCTCCCCCAGCCGTATCCGCACACGCATCCGCAGCAGCCCGTGGCGCAGCCGTTCCCGGGTCCGGCCGCCCCGACCGCCGCCATCCCGGCTCCGGCCCGGCAGCCCTTCCCCGCACCGGCCCCCCAGCCCTCGTACGGCTACCCGCCCGAGCCTCCGCGCCACCAGCCCGCTCCGCAGCCTTCCTACGGCTATCCGCAGCACGCGCCCGCCCATCAGGCGCCGGCCGCGCAGCCCTCGTACGGCTATCCGCAGCCCGTGGCCCCGATGCCCGACCCGAACTTCCGGCTGCCGCCGCAGGGCCCGCAGTTCCTGGCGCGCTGAAGCGGCTGTGCGGACGGCCGGTGCGCGCCATGGCACTCAGGCGCCGCCCACCTTCGACTTGTAGCCACGGCCCCACTGCAGGCCCCAGCCGTAGAGCCGGTCGAGCTCGGACTGGAAGCCGTACACGAACTTCACCTCGCGGCGCACGACCAGCTCGTCCTTGACGTTCTCCAGCGTGAACACGGCACAGGAGCGGGCCTGCGGATGGCGCTCGTCCAGGTCGATCTCGATCCGCGGGCCGTTGCTGGGATAGAGCGTCACCTTCGCGTGCGTACGGTCGAAGGCCGGGGTCTGGTCGTAGATGTACGCGAAGAACAGCAGCCGCTTGATCGAGTCGCGGTGGTCGAGGTTCACATAGAGCGTCTCGCCGGACGGCGAACCGAACCGGTCGTCGCCGCTGAGCTTCACGTACGGCGGGGCGTTGAGGGTCCCGAAGAAGCTGCCGAGCGGCTGTACGACGCCCTTGGCCCCGTCCGCCATCTCGTACAGGCAGCCGAGGTCGAGGTCCACGTTGACCACACCCTGCGTGTGCGCCTGCACCACGTCGGGCTGGAGCATCTTGAAGGGGTGCCGCAGCAGGCCCCCGCCCTGGCGCTGCTTGCCGATGATGTCGGACGTACGCATCTGCCAGTGCAGGTTGACCCGGAGGTTTCCGGTGGCCGCGCCCTGTTTGTTGAGCGAGACCGTCGGGTGCCGCTTGGTGAGTTCGATGGAGTTGGTCGCGGCGCTGCCGGACTCGAAGTCCATCGAGCGCCCACGCCACAACCCGTCCCAGAAGGACATTGCCGCCCCCAAAGTGCCAGTGCCCTCATGGGCCCTTACGAATGACACGGGGCGGCCAGGAGGACGCGTCCTCGATGGCCGCCCCGTTCAGAAGCGTTCCTCAATCAGCCCCGGGTCACACTCCGGACGAGACCTCAGTCTTCTCGTCCGAGCCCGAGTCGTTTCCCCCCTCGGCCGCCGCCAGCGCCTTGTTGCGGCGCACGGAGGACCAGAAGGACCAGAAGATCAGGAGGACGCCGACGGAGCCGGTGATGACCTCGTGGATCTCGTACTGGATCGTGATGAGCAGGATCACGGAGAGGGCGCCGATCGCGTAGTGCGCGCCGTGCTCCAGGTAGACGTAGTCGTCGAGAGTGCCCTGGCGGACCAGGTAGACGGTGAGGGACCGGACGTACATCGCGCCGATACCGAGACCGAGCGCCATCAGGACGATGTCGTTCGTGATCGCGAAGGCACCGATGACACCGTCGAAGGAGAACGACGCGTCCAGGACCTCGAGGTAGAGGAACATGAAGAACGCGGCCTTGCCCGCCATGACGATGGCAGGAACCTTCTTGCCGCTCTTCTGGGCCTCTTCCTCCTCCTCGTGCTCGCGCTCCTCTTCTTCCTCGAGCTTGTTCTCGAAGAATCCGGAGAGACCGCCCACGATGAGATAGGTGATGAGTCCGGCGATGCCGGAGATGAGCACCGTCTGTGCCTTGTCCACATGCGCGCCACCATGCTGGTGGGCGTGGGTGGCCACGGTCATCGAGGAGATCAGGAGCACGACGAGCGCGATGCAGACCGACAGCATGTCGACCTTGCCGAGCTTGGCGAGCGGGCGCTCCAGCCAGCCGAGCCACTTGATGTCACGGTCCTCGAAAATGAAGTCGAGGAAAATCATCAGCAGGAACATGCCACCGAACGCGGCGATCGACGGGTGGGCGTCGGTCACCAGCTGCTGGTACTTGTCCTTGTCGTTGAGAGCCAGCCGCACGGCCTCGATCGGGCCGATCTTGGCGCTCATGGCCACGATCGCGACGGGGAACACCAGCCGCATACCGAAGACGGCGATCAGCACACCGACGGTGAGGAAGATTTTCTGCCAGAAGGCACTCATCTTCTTCAGGATCCCGGCGTTGACCACCGCGTTGTCGAAGGACAGCGAGATCTCGAGGATGGACAGGATCGCCACGATCCCGAAACCTGTCCACCCCCCGTAGAGCACCGCCGCGACCAGGCCGAGCGCGGTAACCGCGAACGACCAGCCGAAGGTTTTCAGAAGCACTGGCTACCCAATCGTGTGTGTACGGGCTCCCGTGTAGCGGTCTCCCCCGCGCCGGTCCCCAGCTTTACGAAACATTGACCCCGAAGTCTAGAGCGATGCCCCGCAGACCCGACGCGTACCCCTGCCCAACGGCACGGAACTTCCATTCGCCGCCGTATCGGTAGACCTCGCCGAAGATCATCGCGGTCTCCGTGGAGGCGTCCTCGCTGAGGTCGTAGCGCGCGAGCTCCTGGTGGTCGGCCTGATTGACCACCCGGATAAAAGCGTTGCTGACCTGGCCGAACGTCTGCCCGCGGTTGTCCGCGTCATGGATCGAGACAGGGAAGACGATCTTGTCGCAGTTGGCGGGAACCTTGGAAAGGTCGATCAGGAGCGACTCGTCGTCCCCGTCACCCTCACCCGTGAGGTTGTCGCCGGTGTGTTCGACGGAGCCGTCCGGGCTCTTGAGATTGTTGTAGAAGACGAACCACTCATCGCCGATGACCCGGCCCGAGTTGCACATCAGTGCACTGGCGTCGAGGTCGAAGGGGGCTCCTGTGGTGGAGCGCGCGTCCCAGCCGAGGCCGACCAGGACCTGTGTGAGGTTCGGTGCGGCCTTGGAGAGGGAGACATTGCCTCCCTTGGCGAGCGTGACGCCCATGATGTGGTCCTCCCCGTGGTTCGAAACATTCGAAGCATGATTCGTTCGAGATCAAGAGTCCGGCGGTTTTGAGCATGTCCAGCGGCTCTGGGCCGCATACCCAGCTGTTTTTCGAGCCGCGTACCCAGCTGTTCTGAGCACGTCCGGCGCCGCACTCGTAGCGTGCGGCGCCGGACGACAAGGCGGAGGACGTTACTCGGCTCAGACGTTGACGCCGAAGTCCTGCGCGATGCCGCGCAGGCCCGAGGCGTAGCCCTGGCCGACCGCGCGGAACTTCCACTCCGCGCCGTTGCGGTACAGCTCGCCGAAGACCATCGCCGTCTCCGTCGATGCGTCCTCGGAGAGGTCGTACCGCGCGATTTCCGCGCCGCCCGCCTGGTTCACGACGCGGATGAACGCGTTGCGCACCTGGCCGAACGACTGCTGACGGGACTCGGCCTCGTAGATCGAGACCGGGAAGACGATCTTGTCCACGTCGGCCGGGACGGCCGCCAGGTTGACCTTGATCGCCTCGTCGTCGCCCTCGCCCTCACCGGTGGTGTTGTCACCGGTGTGCTCGACGGATCCGTCCGGGCTCTTCAGGTTGTTGAAGAACACGAAATTGCCGTCGCTGCTGACCTTGCCCTCGGCGTTGGTCAGAATGGCGCTGGCGTCGAGGTCGAAGTCCGTACCGGTGGTGGTACGGACGTCCCAGCCCAGGCCGATCAGCACCGCGGTCAGGCCGGGTGCCTCCTTGCTCAGGGATACGTTGCCGCCCTTGCTGAGGCTGACTCCCACAAATCCTCCCAATATTTGTCCAGGGGCGGGGAGCCCCAGTCGTGCTTTGCCATCGGATCAACGAGTGGATCCTAGTGACCGGTTCCCGGCCGCCACAGGCTCTGCACCTGAAGAATCGCAGGGTGTCACCCCTGAGGAACCCCAGGGTGTCACCCTTGGGGAATCACAGGGTGTCGAGCGCCCTGACGTACTCGTTGAGGTCGCGGGCGTCCGGCAGGCCGTTGACGACGGTCCAGCGCACCACGCCCTCCTTGTCGATGATGAAGGTGCCGCGCACGGCGCAGCCCTTCTCCTCATCGAAGACCTCGTACGCGCGCGACGCCTCTCCGTGCGGCCAGAAGTCCGAGAGCAGCGGATACTCCAGGCCTTCCTGCTCGGCGAAGACGCGCAGGGTGTGGATGGAGTCGTTGGAGACCGCGAGCAGCTGGGTGTCGTCGTTGACGAACTTCGGCAGTTCGTCGCGGAGCGCACAGAGCTCGCCGGTGCAGACGCCGGTGAACGCGAACGGGTAGAAGAGCAGCACCACGTTCTTGTCGCCGCGGAAGTCCGACAGCTTCACGGCCCGGCCGTGGTTGTCCTTCAGCTCGAAGTCCGGAGCTTTGGTGCCGGTCGCGATTCCAGCGAGCGCCATGAGTACGCATCCCTTCGATGGAGCTGTTCGGGTGACGACCACCCTACGCACTGGGCATTTCGTCCGGTCCGCCCGCATCGCGGGCGGCGCCTTCCGTCCGCGCGCATGCGTAAGCCCCCACCGACGCGTGTCGGCGGGGGCTCACAGCGATTGGCTCAGTCGACTTCCTGCTGCCTGAGCGGCAGCTTCACCGCTTCTTGGCTGCCGCCTTCGGCGTGACCAGACGGCTGCCCGTCCAGTCCTTGCCGGCGCTGATGGTCCTGGTCTGCGCAAGGCCTGCGGTCGTGGCTGCTTCATTGATGTCGCTCGGCTCGACGTAACCGTCGCGGCCGGTCTTGGGCGTCATCAGCCAGAGGTCGCCGCCCTCTTCGATCAGCTGGGTTGCGTCGACCAACGCGTCCGTCAGGTCGCCGTCGTCCTCACGGAACCACAGCACCACAGCGTCGGCGGTGTCGTCGTAGTCCTCATCGACGAGCTCACTGCCGATCACCCCTTCAATGGCCTCGCGGAGCTCCTGATCGACATCGTCGTCGTAGCCGATCTCCTGGACCACCTGCTCGGGCTGGAAACCCAGCCTCGCGGCAGGGTTGGTCCGCTCCTCCGCGTGGTCCGCGGTCGCGCTCACGGCTTGCCTCCTGATCATGTTTTCGGGAATGCCTTCACCCACGCGCGTGCGCGGGGCATTGGCGGTAGTCCACACGGGCGGACCGGATCGCGCAAGTACCCGGCCGTCAAGACCGCCGAAACGGTGACGTTCCCGGCCGTGTCGCCGCAACAGAAGGCCCACCTGCCAGATCCTTCTTCGCTCGCACTTCGCTCGTACGACGCCGAACGGAACTGAGGTCCGAACGGCCTTACGAACCGGCTAGGCAGGATGGGCGTATCGTTGCGATTTGGCCGAGCCTACCTCAGGGCCGCCGGGCGAACCCCTCGGTTACCTCTCAGTAGAGATGACGATTCCGCCCACGCGGTACACGATGGGGAACGTCTCACAGCCAGGCAGAACCCAGGCGAAAGCCCCAACAGCGAAGGAACAGCGTGGCTTCCGGATCCGATCGCAACCCGATCATCATTGGCGGCCTGCCGAGTCAGGTCCCGGACTTCGATCCCGAAGAGACCCAGGAGTGGCTCGACTCCCTTGATGCCGCGGTCGACGAACGCGGTCGCGAGCGGGCCCGCTACCTGATGCTCCGGCTCATCGAACGCGCGCGCGAGAAGCGCGTCGCCGTGCCCGAGATGCGCAGCACGGACTACGTCAACACGATCGCCACCAAGGACGAGCCGTTCTTCCCCGGCAACGAGGAAATCGAACGCAAGGTCCTGAACGCGACCCGCTGGAACGCCGCGGTGATGGTGTCACGCGCCCAGCGCCCCGGCATCGGGGTCGGCGGCCACATCGCCACCTTCGCCTCATCGGCCTCCCTCTACGACGTGGGCTTCAACCACTTCTTCCGCGGCAAGGACGAGGGCGACGGCGGCGACCAGATCTTCTTCCAGGGGCACGCGTCCCCCGGTATCTACGCCCGCGCCTTCCTCCTCGACCGGCTCTCCGAGCAGCAGCTCGACGCGTTCCGCCAGGAGAAGTCGAAGGCTCCGAACGGCCTCTCGTCCTACCCTCACCCGCGCCTGATGCCGGACTTCTGGGAGTTCCCCACCGTCTCCATGGGCCTCGGCCCGCTCGGCGCGATCTTCCAGGCCCGGATGAACCGCTACATGGAGGCGCGCGACATCGCCGACACCTCCAAGTCGCACGTCTGGGCCTACCTCGGCGACGGCGAGATGGACGAGCCCGAGTCGCTCGGCCAGCTCTCCATCGCCGCCCGCGAGGGCCTGGACAACCTGACCTTCGTCGTCAACTGCAACCTCCAGCGGCTCGACGGCCCGGTGCGCGGCAACGGCAAGATCATCCAGGAGCTGGAGTCGCAGTTCCGCGGCGCCGGATGGAACGTCATCAAGCTCGTCTGGGACCGCAGTTGGGACCCGCTGCTCGCGCAGGACCGCGACGGCGTCCTGGTCAACCGGCTCAACACCACGCCCGACGGCCAGTTCCAGACGTACGCGACGGAGACCGGCTCGTACATCCGCGACCACTTCTTCGGCGACGACCACCGCCTGCGCTCCATGGTCGAGAACATGACCGACGAGCAGATCCTGCACCTGGGCCGCGGCGGCCACGACCACAAGAAGGTCTACGCGGCCTACGCGGCGGCCAAGGCCCACAAGGGCCAGCCGACCGTCATCCTGGCGCAGACGGTCAAGGGCTGGACACTCGGCCCGAACTTCGAGGGCCGCAACGCCACGCACCAGATGAAGAAGCTGACGGCCGACGACCTCAAGGGCTTCCGCGACCGCCTGCACATCCCGATCACGGACAAGGAGCTCGAGGGCGGCGCCCCGCCGTACTACCACCCCGGCCGGGACTCCGAAGAGATCCAGTACATGCACGACCGCCGCCAGGGCCTCGGCGGTTACGTCCCGACCCGCGTAGTGCGCTCGAAGCCTCTCCAGCTGCCCGAGGACAAGACGTACGCGGCCGCGAAGAAGGGCTCGGGCCAGCAGTCGATCGCCACCACCATGGCGTTCGTCCGCATTCTGAAGGACCTCATGCGGGACAAGGAGATCGGCAAGCGCTTCGTGCTGATCGCCCCCGACGAGTACCGCACCTTCGGCATGGACGCCTTCTTCCCGAGCGCGAAGATCTACAACCCGCTCGGCCAGCAGTACGAATCCGTCGACCGCGAACTGCTCCTCGCCTACAAGGAGTCCCCGACCGGTCAGATGCTGCACGACGGCATCTCGGAGGCAGGCTGCACGGCGTCCCTCATCGCCGCGGGTTCGGCCTACGCCACGCACGGCGAACCGCTGATCCCGGTCTATGTCTTCTACTCGATGTTCGGTTTCCAGCGCACCGGCGACCAGTTCTGGCAGATGGCCGACCAGCTGGCCCGCGGCTTCGTCCTCGGCGCCACCGCCGGCCGCACGACCCTGACCGGCGAGGGCCTCCAGCACGCGGACGGCCACTCGCAGCTGCTCGCCTCGACCAACCCGGCCTGCGTCGCCTACGACCCCGCGTTCGGCTACGAGATCGCGCACATCGTCAAGGACGGCCTGCGCAGGATGTACGGCCCCGACAGCGAGGACGTCTTCTACTACCTCACCGTCTACAACGAGCCGATCCAGCACCCGGCCGAGCCCGCCGATGTGGATGTCGACGGCATTCTCAAGGGTGTCTACCGCTTCAAGGCGGGCGAGCAAGGTGCCATCCCGGCGCAGATCCTCGCTTCCGGAGTCGCGGTCCCGTGGGCGGTCGAGGCCCAGCAGATCCTCGCGTCGGAGTGGAACGTCAAGGCGGACGTCTGGTCGGCGACCTCCTGGAACGAACTGCGCCGCGAGGCGGTCGAGGTGGAGCGGCACAACCTCCTGCACCCCGAGGAGGAGCAGCGCATCCCGTACGTGACGCGCAAGCTCTCCGGCGCCGAGGGTCCGTTCGTGGCCGTCTCCGACTGGATGCGGAGCGTCCCCGACCAGATCTCCCGCTGGGTCCCCGGGACGTACCAGTCCCTGGGAGCCGATGGCTTCGGCTTCGCGGACACCCGCGGTGCGGCTCGCCGCTTCTTCCACATCGACGCGCAGTCGATCGTCGTCGGCGTACTGACCGAGCTGGCCCGCGAGGGCAAGCTCGACCGCTCCGTACTGAAGCAGGCCATCGACCGCTACCAGCTGCTCGACGTCGCGTCGGCCGACCCGGGCGCCGCTGGAGGCGACGCCTAGTCCGTTGGTCCGTCAGTCCGTGCGGTGTGCGGCAGTACGTAGGTGGTTGTTGGGAGGGCGGTGGGCCGAAGGGCCCGCCGCCTTCCGGCGTTTCCTGCGCGAGTCCCCCTCCAGTCAGCTCTCCCAGACCTTGAACGCCCGTACGCGATAGGGCGATTCGGGGGCCCAGGTCCCACCGCCCGGGTACGTGTCGAACTCGCCGGTCTCGGCGCACTCCGCGGACTGGTAGGTGGTGACCGGCCGGCCCGTTCGATTGGCGAGAGCTTGAGCGCTGCCCCCCTCGGGCAGCGCTACGCAGCTCTCGATGTCGATCTCGGACAGCTCATACGTCTGTCGGGCGCCGTGGAAACCCGGCTTCTTCCATAGGCAGAGCTCCCCTGGCCCGCAGCCGGCGAGCATGGGTGGCCCGGCGGTCCGCGCGTGCCTCGCGGGTGCTGTGAGTGCCGTGGGCGCTGTGGGTGCGGGCGTCGCGGAGTCGGGGTGTGCGGACGGTGTCGTGGCCCCGGCCTGTGCGGGTGCCAGGATCACGGCGGCGAGTGCGGCCGCGGCGACAGTCTTGGGCATGGTCGTACGCATCTGCTTCAACTCCCGTGTCAGGTGGATCACTTGCGAGAACTGTGACCCACTCGCCAGCTCCGTCGGAAGGGGTACGGATGTGCGCCACCCAGATAGGCGAAAGCCCCCCAGTTGAACCCTGAGGGGCTTTCCCTGATGCGTGAGCGCCGGGCAGCTGCAGCTCGGCGTACGCCCTGGATGCGTGGGGCGTACGCCTGAACATGTCCGGCCGTGAGCGCTAAATGTGTCCGGCTCCAGCGCCCGCCTCGGCGTTGGCGCCTCGCTTGGTCAACGTGGCGACGAGGGCCGCGACCACCGCGACGACGCCGGCGACGGTGAAGGCCAGGCCCATGCCGGACACGAACGTGTCATGGGCGACCGAGGTGATCGCTTCGGCGGCCGGTGCCGGAGCCTTCGGCGGGACGGGGGCTCCGCCCATCTCGACCACAGCGGACGCCTGGTCCAGCTGCTCCGGCGTCATGGGGGGAAGCTTGGCGTCGGCCCAGTTCGCGGGAAGGTCGCTGTCGACCCGGGCTGCCATCACCGCGCCGAGCACCGCCGTACCGAGAGCACCGCCGACCTGCATTCCGGCCTGCTGCAGGCCACCCGCGACGCCGGAGAGCTCCAGCGGGGCGTTGCCGACGATGACCTCGGTGGCTCCGACCATCACCGGCGCGAGTCCGAGCCCCAACATGCCGAGCCAGAGCGACATCGGCAGCGTCGCGGTGTCCGTGGTCATCGTGGACATGCCGAACATTGCGATGGCGGTGGCCACCATGCCACCGACCAGCGGCACCCGCGGCCCGAACTTGGTGATGAGCGCACCGGCGATCGGCGACGCCACGATCATCATGGCCGTCAGGGGCAGGAGGTGAAGTCCGCTGTCGACCGGGCTCATGCCGTGCACGTTCTGCAAGTAGAAGGTGACGAAGAACAGCCCGCCCATGAAGGCGAAGGCCATCAGCACCATCAGGACCGTACCGGCGGACAGCGGGACGGACCTGAACATGCCCAGCGGGATGAGCGGCTCCTTGACCTTCGTCTCCCAGAAGGCGAAGAGCGCGAAGAGAACCACCGCGCCCACCAGGAAGAGCAGCGTCCGTGAGCCGCCCCAGCCCCACTCCGAGCCCTTGATGAGGGCCAGGATCAGCGCGAACATGCCACCCGACAACAAGACGATGCCAGGGATGTCGAAGGACTTCGGCGCGTTCTCGGCGCGGTGGTCCTTGAGGATCACCAGGCCGAGGACGAGAGCGATGACACCGACGGGCACGTTGATGAAGAACACCGACTGCCAGCTGACGTGCTCGACGAGCAGGCCACCGACGATGGGGCCACCCGCGGTCGAAGCGCCGATGACCATGCCCCAGATACCGATCGCCATGTTCAGCTTCTCGGCAGGGAAGGTGGCGCGCAGCAGACCGAGCGCGGCCGGCATCAGCAGGGCTCCGAAGAGTCCCTGGAGCACCCGGAAGGCGACGACCAGGCCGACGCTGCTGGAGAACCCGATGGCGCCGGAGGCGATGGCAAAGCCCGCCACACCGATCAGGAAGGTCTGGCGGTGGCCGAACCGGTCACCGAGCTTGCCCGCGGTGATCAGCGCGACGGCGAGCGCGAGGAGATAGCCGTTGGTGATCCACTGGACACCGGCCATCGTGGTGCCGAGGTCCTTCGCGATGGCCGGGTTGGCGATTGCCACGATGGTGCCGTCAAGGGCAACCATCATCACGCCGATCGCGACGGAGATGAGCGTCAGCCAAGGGTGGCCGCGGAGCCCCTTGGCCGGGTTCGGAGCGGACGATGGCTCCGGCGCCTTGTCCGCCTTGTCGACGGTGATCTGACTAGTCATGCGCTGGAGATTAGTGTCAGCCACTGACAGTTGACAAACCATTTCACAAGTCGGTAACTGTCACGTACCTCACAGGTATGGTGAGCCGGTCAAACAGGCAGAAAGAGGGCCATGGCGTGAGGACTGAGCAGCGAGCGATGGACCCCGTGAAACTGCAGGCCGAGGCCTCCGGAGACGTCTCCAGCGAGCCCTCGCGGCCCGGACTGCGCGAGCGCAAGAAGCAGCGCACCCGCGACGCCCTCCTGCGCGCGGCGCTCGAGCTCTTCACCACCAAGGGGTACGAGGAGACGACGATCGACGAGATCGCCGAAGCCGTGGACGTCTCCCAGCGCACGTTCTTCCGCTACTTCACCAACAAGCAGGAGACCGCCTTCGCCGTACAGGAGATGGTGGAGCGGCGGTTCGTGGAGGTCCTGCGCGAACGCCCCGCCGACGAGGCGCCGTTCACGGCGCTGCGCGGAGCCGTCATCGGCGCCTGGGACGCGATGGGACGGTCCATCGAGGAGGTCGTTCCGGTCGAACTCCACATGCGCACCTACCAGATGATCGAGTCCACCCCCTCCCTGCTCGCCGCCCATCTGCGGCGCTCCATCGAGATGGAGGAGGAGATCGCGCGAGTGATCGCCGAGCGCGAAGGTCTCGACCTGGACACCGACCCACGACCGCGCGTGGTGGTGGCCGCCTTCAGCGGAGTGATGCGGGTGACCGGGCGACTGTGGGGAGCCGGCGAGGACTCCAGTGTGGAATCGATCCGTGCGATCACCGAGACATACCTCGACCACATGGGGCCCGCCCTGGCAGAGAATTGGCGCACAGAGTGACCGTGCACGCACTCCACGTCGAGGTACGCGGACAAGGCGTCGAGGGTGAACCACGAGGTGCATCACGGGTGACCACGGGGCGAATCGCGGAGCGAATCAGCACACCGAGTAACTCCTTGATACACCGTCAGTAACGGTAAAGCCTGGGCGCACTGCGCCCACGCACGCCTACGGAGCGTAACGAAACGCCCAGCCGTGCGCCCACTTTGCCTCAATTACCCCACAGGAAACGTGATCTGCCTCACCCGGTGCACGGTAGGCATCACGCTTCTCCTAGGGTGGTCCGTAGTGACTTCCTTCGACTCCTCCCCTCAACTCAACGTCTGGCGCGCACTGCTCGCGCTCGCCGTCGTGTTCGTCATGCTGGCGACCACGGGCTGGACCGCAGTGCGCCACCACAGAGACGCCGCGTCGCCGCTCGCGGCCTCGCTCTCCGCCTGGGATCAAGGGCACGTCAACGGACGGGCCCTGCCCGACGCTGACGCCCCGGCCGGTCGGCTCGCCCATTTCTTCGCCTCGCTCAACGCACAACAGCGCACCCGGCTCGCCACCCGCTATCCCCTTGCGGTCGGCAATATGAACGGTGCGCCCGTAGAGCTGCGTTATCGCGCGAACCACGTCGCCCTGGAGCAGGCCCGCAAGATCGAGCGACGACGGATGCACGACGACCGGCTCACCCCTCTCGGGCAGCAGGAAGCGGAGCGCAGAATGAAGCGCTTCGGCGTGATGATGCACCCGGGTCGGCAGGTCCTGTCCTTCGACCCCATGGGAACGGGGCGTATAGCGGAAGTCTTCGGAGACCTCGACCAGGCCTCCAGGGTGTCGGTCGTGGTGCCCGGTGTGGACACCAACCTGCTGACCTTCGAGCGGACGTACCGCAAGTATTCCGCGCCCGTCGGCATGGCCAAGGCCCTGTACGGCGCTGAGCGCTCGGCGAACCCACGCGCGCGTACCGCTGTGATCGCCTGGGCCGACTACACCGCGCCGGTCGGCCTCGGCGTCGACGCGGCCACGTCCATGCGCGCGGATGACGGCGCGGTCCGACTCAATTCCCTGGTGCGCGGACTCCCGGGGCACTCACCTGTCGCGCTGTACTGCCACAGCTACGGCTCGGTGGTGTGCGGAGTCGCCGCGCGAGCGCTGCCCTCCCGCGTCTCCGACATCGCGGTGGCCGGCAGCCCCGGTATGCGCGCCGACTCGGCGTCGCAGCTGGACACAGGTGCCCGGATCTGGGCCACCAGGGACGGCGACGACTGGATCCAGGATGTGCCAAACATGGAGGTCGGCGGGCTCGGCCACGGCGCCGACCCGGTCTCTCACGACTTCGGCGCGCGGGTACTGTCCGCGCGGGGCGCGATCGGCCACACCGGCTACTTCGAACCGGGCACGGAAAGCCTCAGCAACTTCGCCGACATCGGTATCGGCTCGTACCGCTCGGTGCGGTGCGCGAGCGGGGATGACGCGTGCCGGAAGGAATTTTCCGGAACGACAGCGGCCTGACGCGCGTAGAAATCGACAAAACAGCGGCACGCCGCAGGAGGGACGGAGGCGCGCGTGCCGCCTACGATGAGCCGCATGGGTGACGTACTGGCCGGATTTCATGCCGCCTGGGAGTTCGAGTCCGACTCCGTGCTCATCCGCTTCGAACGGGGGATCCGTACGCCGAAGCTGCTCCAAGCGCTCGGTGAACGCCGCATCCCGCACGAGGCGATCGCGGCGGTGACGCTCACTCCCGGAAAGCGCGGGACGGTCGTCCTGCACGCCGTGCCGAGACCGGGCGCGGATCCGCTGATGGAGGCGGCCGCAGGACAGCTCAAGGACGGCTGCGACCCGTATCGGCTCGTGCTGCCCGCCGAGCGGGAAACGCTCGCCGAGTATTACGCCGACGAGCTGCGGGCCCGGCTCACACAGGGCGACTGCGGGCCTCCGGACCGCTATCTGGTCGCGGCGCCGGAGACTCCGCTGCAGTTCAAGGCGTACGACGGGAAGGCGTCCTTCGACGGCAAGTCGGTCGCCTTCCGGTGGTTCTGGACGGGTGCTTCGTCGGCGAAATGGAAAGCCGGCGACCAGAGTTTCCTGGTCACAGACCTGAGCGGCGTCGAGTGGCGCTCTCCCGAGGTCTTCGAGGGGCACCTGCGGCTGCTGCGCCGGGAGACCCCGCTGGCCCAGCCCGCGCAGGCGGACCAGGATCCCGCGGCCGTCGTCTTCGGACTCGGGTACGGCCCGGTTCACGAGTCGCTGCCGTTCGCGGCGTCGGTGCTCGCCTCGGTGCGGGCTTCGGGCCCGGCCCTGACCCCCGGCACCGTCCCCACCTCGGCTCCGGTGGCCCGGCGCGACCCGGCGGACATCGCGGAACGCATCAGGCACCTCGGCGAGCTGCACCAGGCGGGACTGCTCACGGACACGGAATTCACCACGAAGAAGGCTGAGCTGCTGGCTGAGCTGTGATCCGGCGGCGCCGCGGGGTGGCAGAGCTGTGGCCTGCGGAGCGGGGGTCGGGTCATACCTGGGTATCGCGGCGAGCTCGGTTCGTACCTGGGTATGAGGTGCAGGTCAGCTCTGCGGTACGACGGCGTGCGGGGTGCTTCATGCCTACGCTGATCAGGCCATGAGCAGCGCATCGACACCACCGGACCAGGATCCCCGCCCACCGGCCGCCGAGCCGGGCAGGCACGGGATCACCCTTCAGCGCGCGACCGCGGGCGTCCGCGAAGGGCTCGGCAGGGCCGGGGCGTTCCTCGCGACGCCCCCGGGCCGGGCCGAGCCACTGCTGTCCCGGTCACCCAGGCGTTGGGTGCGGCTGCTGCCCTTGCTCATCGCGTTGGGCTTCGTCGCGGTGCTCATCCCGGTCACCACCCAGGTCCTTGCGAACGACTATGGGGTGAGTGGAGGTCTGGCGGGCGCCTTGGCCGTCGCCCAGTCCGCGCCGCTACTGCTGGCGATCAGTCGACCGCTGGCCGCGTGGTGCATCGTGATCGTCGCGGATGTCCTCGGGGCGATCGTGACGCTGTCCACGGGCCATGACCGCCCCGCCCCCTGGACGGTCATGATCATCGTGGGGTACGTGGTCGTGTGCCTCCTGCTGTCACTGCGGGAGAGTCGCCGCACTCTCCTGGGGATCTGGCTGGTCACCGTCGTCGTGAGCCTCGTCCTCGGTGCGTTCAGCGACGACGGCAGCCAGGACACCGGTGTGCTCATGATCGTGCTGAGCGGTGGCGCGCTGCTCCTCGGCGCGCTGCTGCGTGAGCGTGGCGACGCACAGCGCAGACTCATCGAGCAGGAGACCATCAGCGAGGCCGAGCGCGCCCAGCGCACTCTCCTCGAGGAACGAGCCCGAATCGCCCGGGAGTTGCACGACGTCGTCGCCCACCACATGTCGGTGATCACGGTGCAGGCCGACTCCGCGCCCTACCGCCTCGACGGCCTGCCGGAAACGGCGCGCGAGGAGTTCGGGAGTATCGCGGCGAGCGCCCGCGAATCCCTCACCGAGATGCGGCGGCTGCTCGCGGTCCTGCGCAGCGAGGACACACCGGGCGAGCGGGCACCGCAGCCAGGACTCAGCAGGCTGCCGCATCTGGTGGAGGCGACGGTGCGCGCAGGGATACCGATCGACCTGTCGCGCCCCGAGCTGGCAGTGCTCACACAGCTGGCCGACGTGACACCGGCCGTCGACCTGTCCGCATACCGCATCGTCCAGGAGGCCCTGTCGAACGTGATGCGGCACGCGCCGGGAGCGCGCACCACCATCACCGTGACCCTGGATGAGCAGTATCTGCTGATTCTCGTGGTCAACGGCCCGCCCACCGAGACACCCGACTCGTTGGAGGGCAGCGGCACAGGCCACGGACTCGTCGGTATGCGCGAACGCGTACGGTTGGTCGGCGGCACGGTCGACGCCGGGCCGCTGCCCGACGGCGGCTTCCGCGTAGCAGCCCAGCTCCCCCTCCTCAAAAAGGACTCCGGCACCGCATGACCATCCGCGTGATCATCGTCGATGACCAGAACATGGTGCGGGCCGGCTTCGCCGCACTGCTGGCGGCGCAGAGCGACATCGACGTCGTGGGCGAGGCACCGAACGGCAAGAAGGGTGTCGACGTCAGTCGACACACCCATCCCGATGTCGTCCTGATGGACGTCCGGATGCCGGAGATGGACGGACTCGCCGCGGCCCGTGCCCTGCTGGACCCGCCACCCGGCGTCGTGCATGTACCGAAGGTGCTGATGCTCACCACCTTCGACGTGGACGACTATGTGTACGAGGCGTTGCGCGCCGGAGCCTCGGGCTTTCTCCTCAAGGACGCCCCGCCCGCCGATCTGATCTCGGCGGTACGCGTAGTGGCGGCGGGGGACGCACTGCTCGCGCCGTCGGTGACACGTCGGCTGATCACGGACTTCGCCAAGCAGCGGCAGCCGCGCACCGACCAGTCACTGCGGCTGAATGGTCTGACGCCGCGTGAGACCGAGGTACTGGTGCTGATCGCGCGCGGTCTGTCCAATCAGGAGATCGCCGAGCGTCTGGTGCTTGCCGAGCAGACGGTGAAGACCCATATCGGCAAGGTGCTCTCCAAGTTGGACCTGCGGGACCGCGCGCAGGCTGTGATCTTCGCCTATGAGTCGGGCCTGATCAGCCCCGGCGAGCAGTAGAGCGCCCAACCCCCTACCGCGGTATCAGTTCCACATACCCCGGTATGACCTGCGAGTTGGCTCCCCAGTGTGAGGCGCCGCCGGGCACCGTCTCCCTACCTTTCCCCTCGTCACGCCAGAGCGTGCCACGAGATGGGGAGGGAGACGGGCCATGCGCCTTCGTTCTTGGAAAGCTCTCAGTAGCTGGAAAGCCCGCAGCAGGCGGACTTTGATCGCCGCGGCACTCATGACGACGATCGTGGCCGGTACGGCCGGCTGGGCCGTCGGTAACGAGCAGCAGCCCCTCACGGGACCACCACCGGGCACACAAGCCTGGCGCGCGGACCATACGTTGGGGGTTCGGCTGCCGGAACCGGCGTCCGCATCCCCCGCCCGCGTGGCCGCGTTCTTCGCCTCGTTGAGCAAGGCCCAGCAGCACCGTCTGGCCGCGCGGCACCCCACGGTCGTCGGCAACCTGGACGGTGCCCCGAATGCCCTCCGGTACGAGGCCAACGCCCTTTCCCTGAAAGCCGAGCGCGCCCGCGAACAGGGCCGCGAGACCGACCCGAAGCTCACTCTGCAGGACCACGAGCGAGCACGTTCCCTGGTCGGGCGCTATGAAGAACTTCTCGGTCCCGGCCGTCAGATCCTCGCCTTCGACCCGCGCGGCAGAGGCCAAGTGGCCGAGGTGTTCGGGAACTTGGGGAGAGCACACCACGTGTCCGTCGTCGTGCCCGGATCCGACATGGATCTGAACACCTACGACCGCTCCAGGGACGAGTACGGCACACCTGCCGGGATGGCGCGTTCCCTGCACGTCGCGGCGGGTGACCGCACGGCCGTGGTGGCCTGGGTCGGGTACACCACCCCGGTCGGGCTCGGCCCCGACGCCGCGACGGGACGGCTCGCGGAGGCGGGCGCACCGCGGCTCGCGCGGTTCGTGGGCGGACTGAACGCCTCCGGCGCCCCTCGCCCCGTCGTGTTCTGCCACAGCTACGGCTCGGTGGTGTGCGGCCTCGCGGCTCCACAGCTGAAGGCGTCCGACCTGATAGTGCTCGGCTCCCCCGGTATGCGCGCGGACAGCGTGGCCGATCTGCGCACCACCGCGCGTGTCTGGGCGGCCAGGGACGACAGCGACTGGATCTGTGACGTGCCGAACGTCGAGGCGTTCGGCCTCGGCCATGGCGAGGACCCGACCGACCCGGACTTCGGCGCTCGACGCATTCCAGCAGAGCGAGCCGAGGGCCACACCGGTTACTTCGCACCGGGGACGGATTCCCTCAAGGCCTTCGCCGACATCGCGGAGGGCACAGAGGTCACCACCACTCACCACACACCGGACAACGGCACAGACGGCACAGACGGCACAGACGGCACAGAATCTGCCGCCGGCGCCCACCACATCGGAGCACGGTCATGAGCCTCACTCCCCTGACCACCCTGCGGAAGACCGCATCGGCGATCGATGCCAGGACTCCGGCACATCGAGACCGGGCCATAGACGGGCTGCGTGCGCTCGCCCTGCTCGCCGTGCCGACCGGGCACTGGCTGCTCGGCGGCTTCACCCTCGACGCGGGAGGCGCGCTGCACAATGCCAGCCCTCTTGCCTCGTTCGGATTCTTCGCGCCGCTCAGCTGGGTGCTCCAGATGCTCGGCATCTTCTTCCTGGTCGGTGGTTACGCCTCGGTTCTCTCGTACCGCCGGGCGGTGGCGCGCGGCGAATCAACGGGGCGTTGGTTGCGCGGGCGGGTGGCGCGGCTGGGTCGCCCGGTGCTCGGGGTGACGGCCGTATGGGCGGCGTTGATCCCGGTGCTGTACGCCATGGGGGTGCCGGGCACGACTCTGCGCACGGGGTCCACGCTGGTGATTCAGCCGCTGTGGTTCGTCGGGATCTATGCGGTGATCACCGCGCTCACTCCCTGGTGCATAAGAGCGGCCGAGCGGCTCGGTGCCTGGGCCGCGGCGCCACTGATCGGCTCGGTCGCCGTCATCGACTTCCTGCGCTATGGCCCATTCGGGGACGCCATGCCGTCCTGGCTGAGCCTGCTGAATCTGCTGCCCGGCTGGATGTTCGCCTATCAACTGGGCGTCAGTTGGGGCGAGAAGAAGCTGGGCAGACGGGGCGCGTGGCTGCTGCTCGTCGGAGGGACCGCCCTCTTCGCCGCCCTGCTGTTCGTCTTCCACTACCCGGCGTCGATGGTGGGCGTCCCGGGTGAGGCACGGACGAATTCACACCCCCCGTCACTGCTGGTCCTGGCCCTTGCCGCCGCGCAGAGTGGTGCGGCGATCCTGCTGCGCGAGCGCATCGGCAAGTTGCTCCGCAGGCCCGCGCTGTGGGCGCCGGTCATCGTCATCAATCTGTCGGCGATGACGATCCTGTGCTGGCACCAGACGGCGATGCTCGCGGCGGCTGTGCCCGCCTCGTTCCTCGGCGGCACGGTGCCTGGATTGACGGCAGGTCCGGACACCTGGGGCTGGATAGCCGCCCGGGTCGCCTGGCTTCCGGTCTTCGGAGCACTCCTGCTGCTGATAGGCCGCTATACCCGGCACTTCGAGGAGCCGTGGAAGCGGGCCACTCATGCGCGACGTGCGCTCACCGGCCTCCTGGCGGCCGGGTTCGCGGTCTTCGCACTGGGGCTCGCGTGAGCGGCTTGACCTCGCGGTGGGACCCCGCAGTGAAGCCCCGCGGTGAGGCACCGCAGTGAAGCCCCGCAGCGGGGCCCAAGACACGGGCCTCACCGGGGAAGCCGGGGTGCGGTCATCAGTTTCAGCGCCTCTCCGGCGCAGGGCGGGCGTCAGCGTAAAAGTTGATCTTGTAGTCGAGTACGGCGAGCGTGCCCTGGAGTTCTGTGATGCGGGTGCGGACGTCGCGGCGTGTCTGTTCAAGGAGTTCGTGGCGCTGGGTGAAGGTGTGGTCGCCCTCACGCACCAGCTCGGCGTAGCGGACCATGTCCGCCACCGGCATACCGGTCAGGCGGAGCTTGCCGATGAAGGTGAGCCAGTCGAGATCGCGGTTGCGGTAGCGGCGCTGGCCCGTGTGGGAGCGGTCGATGTGGGTCATCAGGCCGATCCGCTCGTACCAGCGCAGGGTGTGCGCGGTCAGGCCGATGAAGGCGACGACCTCGCTGATCGTGTAGTGGTCCTGTCCGGCCGGGCATGGGTGCGCGGTGGGTGCCGAGGCGCAGGAGTCCGCCTTCGAACCAGCGCTGTCCGTGGTCTCAGTCTCCATCACCGTCATGACCACCACGCTAGAACCTTGGAGTGCACTCTAAGCAAGCAGAACCAGGAGGAAATATGTGACGGAAACAGGGGCTGGGAAAATCGGGGGACATCGCTTCGTACGGTGACTACGGTGCCGATCATGAGTGTTGTACGTCGTGCCACGCAAGAGGATGCCGAGGAACTGATCAGACTGCGGCAAGTGATGATCGACTCGATGTTCGCGAACGGGTCCGCGTCCACGTCCCGGTCCGCGTCCGGGTCCGCATCCGCGTCCGACATCGGGTGGCATACCGAAGCCATCTCGACCGTACGGGCCAAACTCGCCGACCTGGAGGGGGACTTCGCGGCCTTCGTCGTCGACCAGCCCGGCCAGCCCGGCCAGCCCGGTCAGTCCAGGAAGCTTGCGGCTCTGGTGGTGGGGACGTTGGACTATCGCATCGGGCGGGAGGGGAATCCGCAGGGCGTCAATGGCTCTGTGTTCAGCGTCGCCACCGATCCTGGCCAGCGGCGGCGGGGGTATGCGCGGGCCTGCATGGAGGTGCTGCTTGACTGGTTTCGTGAGCGGGGTGCCAAGAGTGTCGATCTCAATGCTTCAGCGGAAGCGGAGCCGCTTTACGCCTCGCTCGGCTTCGCCCGGAAGCACGACCCCTCCATGCGGCTGAACCTGTAGGGCGCTTAGGCTCATGCGTATGCAGAGCCTGGCGTTGATCGAGAACTGGCCGGTCCCTACCGCTGCCGCCGCCGTCGTACGCGCGGACGGCACGGTCGCCGGGGCGCATGGGCCCACCGGGCACCGTTTCGCGCTCGCCTCGGTCACCAAGCCGCTGGCGGCGTACGCGGCGCTCGTGGCGTACGAGGAGGGGGCGATCGAACTCGATGAGCCCGCCGGGCCTGAGGGGTCGACCGTGCGGCATCTCCTTGCGCACACCAGCGGTCTCGCGTTCGACGAGCATCGGGTGACGGCGCCCGCCGGGACGCGGCGGCTGTACTCGAACGCGGGGTTCGAGGTCCTTGGAGATCACATCGCCAAGGCGACGGACATTCCCTTCGGGGAGTATCTGCGCCAGGCTGTGCTCGAACCGCTGGGGATGGGTTCCACCTCGCTCGACGGGGACGCGTCGCCCGCGAAGGACGGGGTGTCCACGGTTGATGACCTGGTGAGGTTCGCTGCTGAGGTGCAGGGGCCGCGGTTGCTTGATCCGCGGACCGTGGCGGAAGCGATGTCTGTGGCGTATCCGGGGCTGAAGGGTGTGCTTCCCGGGTACGGGCATCAGAGTCCCAATGACTGGGGGCTCGGGTTCGAGATTCGGGACTCCAAGTCGCCGCACTGGACGGGGAGTTCGTCGTCACCTCGGACGTTCGGGCACTTCGGGCAGGCCGGGACGTTCCTCTGGGTCGATCCCGATGCGGGGGCGGCGTGCGTCGCTCTGGCGGATCGGGCGTTCGGGCCGTGGGCCGTTGAGGCGTGGCCCTCGTTCACCGACGCGGTGCTCGCCGAGCTCTGAGGTTTCGTCAGCGCCCGTGCCGCCCCAGCGGCACGACTGCCCACAGCAGCGGGGCTCAGCCGGACATTTCCCACACCAACAGCTCCGCCGCACCCGCACCCGTACCCGCACCCGCACCCGTAGCCACCGCCTCCAAGCCCTCCGCGGCCGTGATCCGTGCCCCGTCTCCCGTGCTCAACTCCTCGCCGCCCAGGCGGACTTCGCCGCGCACCACATGGACGTACGCGAAGGGCGCGTCCGGGATCGCCGTGCGCTCCCCCGCTGCGAGCCGCCGGACATGGAGGAGCGCGCCCGCTGCCGGAACCGCGTACGGAGTCGAGTCCGCGATGCCGTGGACCAGCTCGTAGGAAGGGTCGCCGCCCGGCGTCAGCGGGGAGAGCCACATCTGGATGAAGGTCAGCGGGGTCGCGCCGTCGTTGCGTTCCACGTGCCGGACGCCGCCGCCCGCGCTCAGGTGCTGGACGTCCCCTGGGCGCACGACCGAGGCGTGGCCCGAGGAGTCGCGGTGGGTGAGTTCGCCCTCGGCCACCCAGGTCACGATCTCCGTATGGCTGTGCGGGTGTTCCTCGAAGCCCGCGCCGGGGGCGAGACGCTCCTCGTTGCAGGCGAGTATCGCGCCGAAGCGGAGGTTGTCGGGGTCGTAGTGCGGCCCGAAGGAGAAGGCGTGGAAGGTCTCGATACCGGTACCGGGCTCCCCGCCGCGGTACCGATCGCCGGAGCGCCGTACATCAATCACACACCCACGTTAGACCGGACACGACCCACTCCCGCCCGGAATCACCCGGAATCACGCACACCGCGCACCTCACGCAAGACCGCTGGCGCGCTCCCCCTCCCCTCCGGGACCTCCGGAACCCTCCGGAACCGCGCGCCCCGCCCGCTCCGCCCGGAACCGCACCTCCCGGCCAATGCCACACCCGACGTCAGACCCGGCACCGCACTCCCCCGTCCCGATAAGGCAGTCTTGTCCCCGTGCCCGAACCCTCTGCGAACGAACCCCGCCAGGACGCCCATCAGGCAGCCCATGACGAAGCCGCACGCCACGAGGAAGCCGCGCGTCAGGACGCGCACCGGAAGGCGCACGCCCATTCGGCGACGCTGAAGCGCCTCGAGCAGTCAGCCGGGAGTCTCGCGGCGCAGGCCATCGCGCGCATGGACGAGACGCTGTCCTGGTACCGGGCGATGCCCCCCGAGAACCGGTCGTGGATCGGTCTGGTCGCGCAGGCCGGTATCGCCGCGTTCACCGAATGGTTCCGGCGTCCCGACGCCCCCCAGGCCATCTCGACCGACGTCTTCGGCACCGCCCCGCGCGAGCTGACCAGGGCGATCACTCTGCGCCAGACCGTCGAGATGGTGCGTACGACGATCGAGGTGATGGAGTCCGCGGTCGACGAGATCGCGGCCCCGGGAGATGAGTCCATCCTCCGCGAGGCACTCCTCGTCTACGCCCGCGAGATCGCCTTCGCCACCGCGCAGGTCTACGCACAGGCCGCCGAGGCACGCGGTGCCTGGGACGCCCGGCTCGAGTCACTTGTCGTCAACGCTGTCCTCTCCGGAGAGGCCGACGAGGGTGCGGTGAGCAGGGCCGCCGCGCTCGGCTGGAACTCCCCCGAGCATGTGTGCGTCGTCCTCGGCACCGCGCCCGACGGCGACAGCGAGCTCACCGTCGAAGCCATCCGCCGCGCCGCCCGGCACACCAAGCTGCAGGTCCTGACCGGTGTGCTCGGCGATCGTCTGGTCGTCATCGCGGGCGGCAGCGACAATCCGCTACAGGTCGCGAAGGGTCTGATCGGTCCGTACGCGGCCGGGCCCGTCGTCGCCGGGCCCGTCGTCCCCGACCTGCTCGCCGCCACCCGGTCCGCGCAGGCAGCGGCCGCCGGGCTCAAGGCGTGCGCCGCCTGGCAGGACGCTCCGCGACCGGTCCTGGCGGACGATCTCCTGCCGGAACGCGCGATCGCGAGTGATCCGGCCGCGCGCGACCAGTTGGTGGAGGAGATCTACAGACCGTTGGAGGAAGCGGGCTCCGCGCTCCTGGAGACGCTGAGCGTCTATCTGGAGCAGGCGAGCAGCCTCGAAGGGGCGGCGAGGATGCTCTTCGTCCACCCCAACACCGTGCGCTACCGGCTGCGACGTGTGACAGACGTCACCGGCTGGTCGCCATCGGACGTACGCTCCGCATTCACGCTGCGGATCGCGCTGATCCTGGGGCGTCTCGCCGACGGAGATCTCCAACCATAAGATTTTGTCGAGCCCCTACAATTCCGCCAGCGGTTCTTCGTCCCTGTCCCCACGGGCGGCCCACACCGTCCACAAGAGAGAGTGTGAGAGTGCTCGTACTCGTCGCTCCCGGCCAAGGCGCCCAGACGCCCGGCTTCCTGACCCCCTGGCTCGATCTCCCCGGCGCGGCCGACCGTCTCGGCGCGTGGTCGGAGGCCATCGGCCTTGACCTCACCCACTACGGCACACAGGCCGACGCGGAAGCGATCCGCGACACCGCCGTGGCGCAGCCCTTGCTCGTGGCCGCCGGTCTGCTCTCCGCCGAGGCACTCAGTGACGCCCTCACCGCGAACAAGCCCGGTGCGGTCGCGGGACACAGTGTCGGCGAGTTCACCGCGGCCGCGTACGCCGGTGTGCTCACCGACGACGCCGCACTCGGCCTCGTACGCAAGCGGGGTCTGGCCATGGCCGACGCCGCCGCGATCACGGAGACCGGCATGGCGGCGCTGCTCGGCGGCGACCCCGAGGTCACCATCCCGCATCTGGAGAAGCTCGGTCTGACGCCGGCGAATGTGAACGGAGCCGGGCAGATCGTCGCCGCGGGCACCGTAGAGCAGCTCGCCGCACTCGCCGAGGACAAGCCCGAAGGCGTCCGCCGCGTCGTACCGTTGAAGGTGGCGGGCGCGTTCCACACGCACCACATGGCTTCCGCCGTCGCCACGCTCGAAGAGGCCGCCAAGGCCCTCGACCCGGCCGACCCGAAGCTGACGTACGTGTCGAACCGTGACGGCCAGGCCGTGCCGACCGGCACCGACGTCGTGTCCCGCCTGGTCGGCCAGGTGGCCAACCCGGTGCGCTGGGACCTTTGCATGGAGACGTTCAAGACCCTGGGCGCCACGGCGATCATCGAGCTGTGCCCCGGTGGCACGCTGACCGGCCTCGCCAAGCGTGCCCTGCCCGGCGTGCGGACAGTGGCCCTGAAGACGCCCGACGATCTCGACGCCGCTCGTGCGCTCATCGCCGACGCCTCATCCGACACCTCATCCGCCGCCGACACCTCATCCGCCGCCGACGCGGCGGGTGCCTGAGAAGGAGCAGGAGAGCATGTCGAAGATCAAGCCCAGTAAGGGCGCCCCGTACGCGCGCATCATGGGTGTCGGCGGCTACCGCCCGACCCGTGTCGTGCCCAACGAGGTGATCCTCGAGACGATCGACTCGTCCGACGAGTGGATCCGCTCCCGCTCCGGCATCGCGACCCGCCACTGGGCCTCCGACGAGGAGACCGTGGCCGCGATGTCCGTCGAGGCGTCCGGCAAGGCGATCGCCGACGCGGGCATCACCCCCGAGCAGATCGGCGCGGTCGTCGTCTCGACCGTCTCGCACTTCAAGCAGACCCCGGCCATCGCGACCGAGATCGCGGACAAGATCGGCGCGGGCAAGCCCGCCGCGTTCGACATCTCCGCGGGCTGCGCGGGCTTCGGCTACGGCCTGACGCTCGCCAAGGGCATGATCGTCGAGGGCAGCGCGGAGTACGTTCTGGTCATCGGCGTCGAGCGGCTCAGCGACCTGACCGACCTGGAGGACCGCGCGACGGCCTTCCTGTTCGGTGACGGCGCGGGCGCCGTGATCGTCGGCCCGTCCCAGGAGCCGCAGATCGGCCCCACCATCTGGGGCAGCGAGGGCGACAAGTCCGAGACCATCAAGCAGACCGTGGCGTGGGACGAGTTCCACACCGGCGATGCCTCGAAGCTGCCGCTCGACAGCGAGGGCAACATCAAGTTCCCTGCGATCACGCAGGAGGGCCAAGCGGTCTTCCGCTGGGCCGTGTTCGAGATGGCGAAGGTCGCCAAGGAGGCGCTCGACGCCGCCGGCCTGAGCCCGGACGACCTGGATGTCTTCATTCCGCACCAGGCCAACGAGCGGATCATCGACTCGATGGTGAAGACTCTGAAACTGCCGGAACACGTCACGGTCGCCCGTGACGTGCGCACCACCGGCAACACGTCGGCTGCCTCGATCCCGCTCGCGATGGAGCGGCTTCTGGCGACCGGCGAGGCGAAGAGCGGCGACACCGCGCTCGTCATCGGCTTCGGGGCGGGTCTCGTGTACGCCGCCACGGTCGTTACCCTCCCCTAGGCATCCCGTCCGGATCATCCGGTCCGGTGCAGATGCCGCCACACCCTCTGAATACATAGAAGGAGCGCCAACATGGCCGCCACTCAGGAAGAGATCGTCGCCGGTCTCGCGGAGATCGTGAACGAGATCGCCGGCATCCCGGTCGAGGACGTCCAGCTGGACAAGTCCTTCACCGACGACCTGGACGTCGACTCGCTGTCCATGGTCGAGGTCGTCGTCGCCGCCGAAGAGCGCTTCGACGTCAAGATCCCGGACGACGACGTCAAGAACCTCAAGTCGGTCGGTGACGCGACCACGTACATCCTCGAGCACCAGGCCGCCTGACCAGGTTGCTCTGCTGTCGCCACCCGGCGGTGGCGCCGCTGATCCCCTCAACACCGTGGAGAATTTTCCTGTGAACTCGACCAATCGCACCGTGGTCGTCACCGGTATCGGCGCAACCACACCGCTGGGTGGCGACGCAGCCTCGACCTGGGAAGGTCTGCTCGCGGGCCGCTCCGGTGTCCGTCTACTCGAACAGGACTGGGCTGCCGAGCTTCCGGTCCGCATCGCGGGCCAGATCGCGGTCGAGCCGGGCGAGGTCATTCCCCGTCCGCAGGCCCGCAAGCTGGACCGTTCGGCGCAGTTCGCGCTGATCGCGGCCAAGGAGGCCTGGGCCGACGCGGGTTACACCGCGAAGGCGGGCGAGGACACGTCGGTCGACCCCGACCGCCTCGGCGCGGTCATCGCCTCCGGCATCGGCGGCGTCACCACCCTGCTCGACCAGTACGACGTGCTCAAGGAGAAGGGCGTACGCCGCGTCTCCCCGCACACCGTGCCGATGCTGATGCCCAACTCCCCGTCGGCCAACGTCGGCATCGAGCTGGGCGCCCACGCGGGTGTGCACACCCCTGTGTCGGCCTGTGCATCGGGTGCAGAGGCCATCGGCTACGCGATCGAGATGATCCGCACCGGCCGCGCCGACGTCGTCGTCGCGGGTGGCACGGAGGCGGCGATCCACCCGCTGCCGATCGTCGCGTTCGGCAACATGATGGCGATGTCCAAGAACAACGACGACCCGGCGGGCGCCTCGCGCCCCTACGACGCCGACCGCAACGGCTTCGTGCTCGGCGAGGGCGCCGGCGTGATCATCCTCGAGTCCGAGGAGCACGCCAAGGCCCGCGGCGCGAAGATCTACGCGGAGGCCGTCGGCCAGGGCATCTCGGCCGACGCGCACCACATCACGCAGCCCGAGCCGTCCGGCAACGGCATCGCCGCGGCGCTGCAGAACCTCATCGACGGCACGGACCTCAAGCCCGCCGAGATCGTGCACGTGAACGCGCACGCGACCTCGACGCCGCAGGGTGACGTCGCCGAGATCAAGGCGCTGCGCAAGGCGTTCGGCGACGACGTCGACCACATGGCGATCTCCAGCACGAAGTCGATGACGGGCCACCTGCTCGGCGGCGCGGGCGGCGTGGAGACCGTGGCCACGGTCCTCGCGCTGAAGAACCGCCTCGCCCCGCCGACGATCAACATCGAGAACCTCGACCCCGAGGTCGACGCGGACATCATCCGCGACGAGCCCCGCGCGCTGCCCGAGGGCACGATCGCGGCGCTGAACGACTCGTTCGGCTTCGGCGGCCACAACGTGGTGCTCGCGTTCCGGAGCGTCTGAGCAGTCGGCTGTACGTAGCTCTGACGTGCACGCGAGGGGCCCCCACCGCATGGTGGGGCCCCTCGTCACATCCGCCGGAAGTGCGCGGAAGTACGTCAGACGACCTGGTGCAGCCACCGCACCGGCGCGCCCTCACCGGCGTACCTGAAGGGCTCGAGCTCGTCGTCCCAGGGTTTGCCGAGCAGTTTGGGGAGCTCGGCCTCCAGGTCGCTCTCGCCGCGCTGGGAGCGGGCCAGGGCGGCGCGCAGGCGGTCCTCCGGGATAAGGATGTCGCCGTGGATACCGGTGACGGCGTGAAAGATGCCGAGGTCAGGCGTGGCGCTGTACCGCTCGCCCTCGGCCGTGGGGCAGGGCTCCGACGTGACCTCGAAGCGCAGCAGCTGCCAGCCGCGCAGCGCGGACGCGAGTTTGGACGCGGTGCCCACCGAGCCCCGCCAGGAGAACTCGGATCTCCAGGTTCCGGGTGCAGCGGGCTGGCGGATCCAGTCGAGGTTGACGCGCGCGCCTAGTACGCCCGCGACTGCCCATTCGACGTGCGGACACAGCGCGCGCGGTGCGGAGTGCACGTACAGAACTCCACGTGTCGTCACCGGGACCTCCAGTGTGGGTCGAGGTTCGCCTTCCCCAGCGGCCTCGGGCCCGTGCCGAGCGTTGTTCCCCTGAATTCGGAAACTCCCGAATGAATTCGGAAACTCCCAAAAACGGGACAGATGTGACGTGATGTAATTTAGCGGAACCGGAACAGCAGAGTGCCACTGGGTGGCGAGGCTACCGTGCGGCGGCGCAAGGAGTGTGACGTACCGTCGGTCCCAAGGCCAGGAATCGCCCACCATTCACTCGCAGGAGCGCCTCGGCGCGCAACCGGCGTACGCCTACAGAGGGGAACCTGGGATGCGGAACCGAAGGCACCGCTCACGTGCCGTCGTCGCCACCGCGACGGCGGTTCTTCTCGGCGCCACCGCACTCACGGCGTGCGATGCCTCCGGTGGCGACTCCCCCGCGCCCAAAGGACCGTCGGCGCGCGACAAGCCCTCCCCCAAGCCCACCCCCACCTGGGACTCGACCCCGGACTCCCTCGCGGCCGTCGGCGACTCCATCACGCGCGGCTTCGACGCCTGCTCGGTGCTCGCCGACTGCCCCGAGGTGTCCTGGGCGACCGGCACGGACTCCGGGGTGCGCAGCCTGGCGACCCGCCTGCTCGGGAAGGAGCGGGCCGCCGAGCACAGTTGGAACTTCGCGAAGACCGGCGCCCGTATGGAGGATCTCCCCGAGCAGGTCGCGGAGGCCACGGCCAAGCGCCCCGAGCTGCTCACGGTGATGGCCGGCGCGAACGACGCCTGCCGCGATTCGGCGGAATCCATGACCCCGGTCGCCCGGTTCCGCGCCGACTTCGAGGAGTCCATGCGCACGCTGCGGCGCGAGCTTCCCAAGACGCAGGTGTACGTCACGTCCGTGCCGGATCTGAAGCGGCTCTGGTCGAAGGGGCGTACCAACCCGCTGGGCAAGCAGATCTGGAAGCTGGGCATCTGCTCCTCGATGCTGGCCGACCCGGACGCGCGGGACGCGTCGGCCACGGAGCGGCGGGCCACGGTGCAGAGCCGCGTGGTCGCGTACAACAAGGTGCTCAAGGACGTGTGCGCGAAGGATCTGCGCTGCCGGTACGACGGCGGGGCGGTCTTCGACTACCGCTTCGACGGCGACCAGTTGAGCCACTGGGACTGGTTCCACCCCAGCAAGGACGGCCAGTCGCGCCTCGCCGAGCTGGCTTACCGCCAGGTGAAGGCCAAGGATCCCAAGGCCTGAAGTCGCGCAGGCCCGGCGTAGGGTCGCGATCATGCGCAGTGAACTCTTCGGGAGTCTCCCCGACGGCACGCCCGTCCATCGCCTGACCCTGGAAAGGGGCGGGGCGCGGGTACGCGTCCTGACGTACGGCGGGATCATCCAGTCGGCGGAAGTTCCGAGCCGGTCGGGGCGCTGCGAGCCGGTGGCTCTCGGATTCGACGGCCTTCAGGGCTATCTCGACCATCCGGGGCCCTATCTCGGAGCACTCGTGGGCCGGTACGCGAACCGGATCGCGGGCGGTGAGTTCGTGCTCGACGGCCGTACGTACCGCCTGGCGCGGAACAACGGCTCCAACGCCCTGCACGGCGGCGCGGCCGGTTTCGACAAGCGGGTGTGGGACGCGGCGGAGGCCGAACACGGGGTGCGGCTCTCGCGGGTGAGCGCGGACGGCGAGGAGGGGTATCCCGGGCGGCTCGCGGTCTCGGCGACGTACACGCTGGACGAGAAGGGCGCACTGCGGATCGCGTACGAGGCGACGACCGACGCCCCGACGGTCGTGAACCTCACCAACCACACGTACTGGAACCTGGCGGGTGCGGGCAGCGGCAGCGCGCTCGGCCACGACCTGCGGATCGCGGCGGCGCGGATCACGCCGACGGACGGTGCGCAGATTCCCACGGGTGAGTACGAGGAGGTGGCGGGGACGCGGTTCGACTTCCGCAAGGCGCGGAGGGCCGGGCCCGGCTTCGACCACAACTACGTACTGGACAAGGGACGGACCGAGCTGCCGGTCGAGGTGGCGGAGATGTCGGACCCGGCGTCCGGCCGTGTACTGACCGTCTTGACGACGGAGCCGGGTCTTCAGCTGTACACGGCGGATCACTTTGAGGAGGGCCTTCCCTTCGCACCTGGCGATGGGATCGCTCTGGAGGCACAACACTTCCCCGACTCCCCCAACCGGCCGGAGTTTCCTGGGACGGTGCTGCGGCCGGGTGGGGTGTATCGGTCGGAGACGGTGTACGGGTTCTCTGTGCGGTGATCGACCTGCGGGCCCGTGGGGGGCGGGGCGCGCAGTTCCCCGCGCCCCTGCGGGGCGTCAGGCAGTGATCGTCTCGTTGAGGCGGATGTCCGCGATCGAGCGGCCTACCTGGATCTCGTACGAACCACCCTGGTGCGCCCAGGCGTTGGCGCCCTCGTCCCAGATCTCGAAAGCTCGGCGCGGGAGTTCGATCCGTGCCTCCACGCTCTCGCCCGGCGCGGCCTCGACGCCCGCGAAACCGGCCAGTCGGCGGTCCGGGGCCAGGTAGACCTGGATGACCTCGCGGCCCGTGCGCTGCCCGGAGTTGCGGACGCGGACCGTGGCCGTGGTGCCCTCCACGGTGAGGGACTCGTAGGTCCAGTCGGTGTAGCCGAGGCCGTGACCGAAGGCGTACGACGGAGAGGCACCGGTCTTCTCCCAGGCTCGGTAGCCGATGAACACGCCCTCGGTGTAGGAGAGTTCGCCATCGGTCGGAGTGACCTGGGTGACCGGCGCGTCCGCGAAGGCGCCCCATGTCGTGGGGAGTCGCCCTCCCGGCTCGCGCGCACCGAGCAGCACATCGGCGAGCGCCGCCCCGCCCTCCTGTCCGGGGAACCAGCTCAGGAGCACCGCCGCGACGTCCTCGCGCCACGGAAGCTCCACCGGAGAACCGGAGTTGACGACCACGACCGTACGGGGGTTGGCCGCCGCCACCGCCCGCACCAGGTCGTCCTGGCGCCCCGGAAGGCGCAGGTCCTGCCGGTCGAAGCCCTCGGACTCGACGCGCTCGGTGGTGGCGACGACCACGACCGCCGTGTCGGCGCCCCGTGCCGCGTCGACGGCCTCCGCGATCAGTTCGTCGGCGTCACGCTGCGGCTCCAGGTGGACGAAGGAGAACACGACGCCGGGCAGCGGAGCCTTGTACGCCTTGTCGAGCGGGTGGAGGAGGGAGACCTCGACCGTCTCGCCCGCTGCCAGACGGACCTTGGCGCGCTCGACCGGTGAGCCGAAGAACGCCTCGAAGGGGTCGGAGTCGGCGCCCATCGCCTCGGTCCCGTCGAAGACGACTTCGCCGCCGACGGTCAGCGTGAAGGCCCCCAGACCGCGCGTGCCGAACGCGTGCTCACCGCTCGTGCGCGGTGTGAACGTGCCGACGACCTCGATGGAGGCCATCGTCTCGTGGGTGACGCCGTCGGGCAGGTCGTCGCCGATCCACTGGACCTGGCCGGAGGGGAGATTGCCCTCGCCCAGGATGCCGTCGTCCGCGTCGCGGCAGATGGCACGCAGCTCGAACCCCTTGTCCGCGGGGGCGAGTTCATCGCTCGGGTCGGCGCCGACGGCGTACGTCAGGGCGTCCTCGCCGAGCGCGGTCGTGAGGCCGTCGAGCGGGGAGACCACATGGGCGGGGAAAACGGTGGCGGAGCCGCCGCCCAGGACGCGGGCGTCGCGCGCGGCGGCGCCGATGAGGGCGACGGACGCGGCGGGGTCGAGCGGCAGCACTTCGCTCTCGTTGCGGACGAGGACGAAGGCGCGGTGGGCGATCTCGCGGGCGAGCGCCTCGCCGTCGATCTCGGCCGGGACGTCGGTGACGACCGGCTCGGCACCCTCGAGGATGCCGACGCGGGCGGCGAGGCGCAGGACGCGCCGCACGGCGTCGTCGACCGTCGACTCCTTGACCCGGCCCGCGCGCACGGCATCGGCGAGCGGCCCGCCGTACACGGTCCGCGGCCCCGGCATCGCGACGTCGAGGCCGCCCTCGATGGCTCCGGTGGTCGAACGGGCGGCCATCCAGTCGGAGACGTTGTAGCCGTCGAAGCCCCATTCGCCCCGCAGGACCTCATTCACCAGGTAGCGGTGCTCGGTCATCGTCGAGCCGTTGACCTGGTTGTACGCGGTCATGATGCCCCAGGGGTGGGCGTTGGTGACGATCGCCTCGAAGGGCGCGAGGTACAGCTCGCGCAGGGTGCGCGCGCCGATCACGTTGTCGACGGTGAAGCGGTCGGTCTCGGCGTCGTTCGCGACGAAGTGCTTGACGGTCGTGCCGACACCGCCCGACTGCACGCCCTGGACGTAGCCGGTGCCAATGACGCCGGTCAGATACGGGTCTTCGCTGTACGCCTCGAAGTGCCGGCCGCCGAGCGGCGAGCGGTGCAGATTGACGGTGGGCGCGAGGAGGACGTGCACGCCCTTGCGGCGGGCCTCCTGGGCGAGGAGGGCGCCCGCGCGGCGGGCGAGGTCCTGGTCCCAGGTGGCGGCGAGCGCGGTCGGTGACGGCAGGGCGATGGACGGGTCGTCGGCGGTCCAGCGGGTGCCGCGCACGCCGATCGGGCCGTCCGACATCACGAGGGACTTCAGACCGATCTCGGGCAGCGCGTGCAGCGACCACATGTCGCGCCCGCCGAGCAGTCGGGCCTTGGCGTCCAGCTCCAGCGCGGCGAGCGCGGCCTCGACGACCACCTCGCGCGCCTGGTCGGCCTGGGTGGCTCCGGGGCCCTGGGTTCCCGCCATGGCGGTACCTCCTCGTTGAAGTCAGGTCAGTTCCGTACGTCGTTCCGTACGTCGGCCTCTCCATCCTGCCTCGCCTACCTGTAGGTCGGTAGGTTTCGTAACCTGGACGTTATATTGATATCGGCATGACGTACGGTCGTCACGCGAGCAGGACCGAGAAGGTGAAGGGGCAGACACGATGGCGCCCAAGGCCAGAGCCACGAGCAGCACCACGCCCAGACCCACGCCCAGGGCCACATCCAGGGCCAGAAGCGAGGAGCGGCGGGCGGAGATCCTCCGGGCCGCCCTGGAGGTGATAGCCGAGCGCGGCTACCGGGGCGCGAGCCTGGCCGCCGTCGCCGAGCGCGTCGGGCTCACCCAGCAGGGCCTGCTGCACCACTTCCCCACGAAGGAAGCCCTCCTCGTCGCCGTCCTGGAGGCCCGCGACCAGTGGGACGCGGTGCCTGGCAACGAGATCCGCCTCGATCTGCTCGGCTCGCTCGTCGAGTACAACGTGATGCGCCCCGGCATCATCCAGACCTTCTCCGCCCTGCTCGGCGAGAGCGTCACGGACGGGCATCCGGCGCGGGAGTACTTCACCGAGCGGTACGGATCGGTGCGGGAGAAGTTCGCGGCGGTCCTGCGCGCCGAGTACGGGGAGCGGCTCCCCGGCGGGCTCACACCGGAGGCGGCGGCGCCGCTCCTCGTCGCGGTGATGGACGGGCTCCAGTACCAGTGGCTCCTGGACCCCGAATCCGTGGACATGGCGGGGGCGTTCAGGGACTTTCTGGGGCTGCTGGGGGCGGGAGCGAGGGCGGAAGTGAGTGATCAGGACGTCTGAACGTCCCGGCCCCCGGCCCGGATGTGGTCGACCGCTCGCGCGATGTCCTCGTGGACGACGGCCGGGTCGGCGGCGGCCGCTTCGTAGTGCGCCAATACGGCTTCCATGGCCGGGAGCCGAGTGACTTCCGTCGCCAGCGCCACGTCCTTGACGGCGAGGTCACTGCCGAAGTGCACATCCGTGGCGAACGCACGGCCCACCGCGCCCCCGAGCGGCCCCGCGGCAAGCGCCCCCTTCGCGGTCTCCTCGTCGAGGCCGAGCGCGTCGGCCAGTCTCATCGCCTCGGCGACCAGGGCCACGCCCCCGATGACGGCGGTGTTGACGACCAGCTTCAGCGCGGCGCCCGAGCCGAGCGGGCCGGTACGGGTCACCGGTCCGAAGCAGGCCAGGACGTGCGCGACCCCGTCCGCCTCGCCTCCCGCGAGGATGCCGAGCTGCCCCGATGCGGCCTTGTCCGTGCTGCCCATGACGGGCGCGTCGACGAGGGTCACGCCGTCCGGCACCCTCGCCGCCAACTCCCGTACGACATCGGGCCCGACGGTGGACATCTCCACCCAGTGCACCCCGGCCGACAGCTCCGGCACGATGGCGTCGGCGACAGAGCGCACCGCGTCCGGCCCCGCCAGCATGGTGATGACGACATCGGCGTCACGCACGGCGTCCGCGGGGTCGGTGGCGAGCCGAGCCCCCGCCCCCACCAGCGGCTCCGCCTTCTCGGCTGTCCGGTTCCATACCGTCAACGGATGCCCCGCGGCGATGAGTTGGCGAGCCATGGGCGCGCCCATGTGCCCCAGTCCAAGAAACGCGATCTTCTCCATGTGACCGACGCTAAGACGGCTACGCGCGCTACTCAAGTCGCATCGCGGGGCGGGGCGCCTCTACCAAGGTCACCACGCCGTAGACCAATGGCGGACGAGACGACGCGCCCCCGTTGCCGAGACTGGGCCTGACCGTACGCGACGTACGGACGGGCAGGACGGGCAAGACGGACACAAGGGAGGCACCGTGCCGAGGGACGGGATCAACCGGGCGCAGTTTCTGGCGGGAGCGGGGGCCGTGGGCGCCGCGGCGGCGGCAGGGGGACTGCTGGGGACGGCACCGGCCTCCGCGACACCCTCCCGATCGCGGGGCCTTACCTATCGAGGCGTCTGCTACGAGGTGGGCGCGGGGGAAACACCCGCCACCGGCTGGAACGCGGGCCGGATGCGCGAAGACATGTGCGCGATCGGGGACCGGCTGCACGCCACCACCGTCTCCGTCTTCGGTGACGGCGTCGAACGGCTCGGCGCCACCGCGACGGAGGCCGCCGAACGGGGACTGCACGTCTGGCTCCAGCCGCGCCTGGCCGACCGCCCCGAGCGGGAGATCCTCGACCACCTCGCGGAAACGGGACGGCACGCCGAGCGGCTGCGGCGGCAGGGCGCTGCGGTCCATCTGAGCGTGGGCTGCGAGTTCGTGCTCTTTGTCCCGGGGATCGTGCCGGGCGACAGTGCGGTGGAGCGGATCGAGAACATCACCAAGGGGAACTACGACCCGGTTCTGATGCAGCGGCGCCTGAAGCGGTTCATCGGGCGGGCGGCGGCGGTCGGCAGGTCCGTCTTCGGGGGCAGGCTGACGTACGGGGCGGCGGAGGGCGACGAGGTCGACTGGCGCCTGTTCGACATCGTGAGCGTCAACTACTACGCGTACCACCGCAGTCGGGCAGCCTACGTCCGTGACCTGACGCCCTATCGGCGCTGGGGCAAGCCGGTGGCGATCACCGAGTTCGGCACGTGTACGTTCCGGGGCGCGCCGGAGCAGGGCGGCATGGGGTGGGACGTCGTCGACTACACCAAGGACCCGCCAGAGATCAAAGGCGGTCTTGTCCGCAGTGAGCGGACCCAGGCGTCGTACATCACCGACGTACTGGACGTCTTCGAGTCGATGAACCTCTACTCGGCGACGCTGTACAACTTCGTCAGCCCCGACGCCCCGCACAGGCCTGAGCCGCGCCACGACCTCGACATGGCGAGCTACAGCATCGTGAAGACCATCCAGGAGGGGTCGTCGGGTGGCTGGCACTGGGAGCCGAAGCAGGCGTTCCACGCGGTGGCCGAGCGGTACGGACGGGCAGCGCGGGATTCATGACGGCCGCGGATCACGCTGCCGTGGACCGTTAGCCCCTATCGGTGCCCGCCTCTCTGCCGGGATACTGCGGCAACCCCACCGGCCACGGAAGGACTCCCGTGTCACGCAAGCTCGCACTCGGCATCACCCTCCTGCTCTCCCTCGCCGCGGCGCCCGCGTCGGCGACCGCATCGGCGACCGACGCCCCTACAGGCACCGCCGAGGAGCAGCGCCTCGACCGGGCAGCCCCGCAGGAGATCCTGCGCCGCAGCGGGTTCGACGCCGTGGCCCCGGAGTTCGCGCGGGCGCTCGGCCGGGCGCACTCGTACGGCGAGGCCGAGCGCGTCGTCGAACGACAGGGTTCCGCACTGTGGCAGCGTGCCGTCGACCGTGCGCAGGGGCGGGGGGCCGTGAACGCGAAGGCCGGGGACCTGAGCCGGGACGACGACCGGCCCTTGTACTGGGCCAGGATCGCGATGACGCGGGAGCTCCGGCAGTGGGAGCCGACCGGCTTCGGGGTGAGTGATACTCGGCACAGCCGTCTCATACGGGTGTTGGAGTCCACCTCGCGCGGGCACGACTCCATCCGCTACCCGAAGTCGGACCCCGCGGGCCACCGCCTCAAGCGGATCCTCGTCACGGGCTTCGACCCCTTCACGCTCGACCGGGACACCCGCATCAGCAACCCCTCCGGGGCCACCGCTCTGGCACTCGACGGCACCGTCATCGACACCGCCGACGGCCCCGCCCGCGTCGAGACCACCGTCTTCCCCGTCCGCTGGGACGACTTCGCGGAGGGGACGGTCGAGCGCACCCTGCGCGCCCACCTCCCCCGCGTCGACCTCTTCACCACCATCAGCCAGGGCCGCGCGGGACGCTTCGACATCGAGCGGACCAACGGGGCCTGGCGCGGCGGCTTCCCCGACAACGAGAACCTCTCGCGTACGGAGACCGTCCCGGTGACCGACCCGGCCTCGCAGCCGCAGTGGACGTCGACGACCCTCCCGTACAAGGAGATCGTGAGCGCCGAGACCGGCCGCTTCCCCGTGTACGACAACACGAAGGTGACCGAGATCCCGGCCGGCCAGACCGCTCCTGTGGTCCGGCCCGACGGTCCTACCGACGGTTCCACGGCCCGCGAGGGCGGCGGCGGGAACTACCTGTCGAACGAGATCGCCTACCGGGCGACGCTCCTACGCGACCGGCTCGGCCTGCACGACCGGCTGCCGGGAGGCCATGTGCACACGCCGATCCTGGAGTTCGGCGCGGGCAACACCGACCCGGCGACGGGAGAGATCACCGATCCCGAGTTCGTGCGCAACCGGCTCGACATCATCGCGCAGGTGCGGCAGATACTGACGACCGCTATGAACGCCCGCCCGTAGTAGCAGCAGCAGCAGCAGCCGGATCGTCCGTCCCGGCCCCGCTCTCCTCCCCGACCAGCTCCCGCGCCATCAGCGTCGCCCCGGCCACCGCTCCCGGCATCAGGAACACCGCGACGAACGGGATCAGGAAAGCGACGGCGAGCGGGGTGCCGAAGCCCCAGGCCAGCAGCTTGCGGCCGCGCAACAGTGTGAGCCGGTCACGGAGTTCCACGCCGCGGCGCTGGAGCGCGACCGCCGTCAGCTCCTCGACCAGGAAGAAGCCCGTCACGCAGAAGCCGATCACCGGGACCGCGGTCTGGCCGATGACCGGGATGAAGCCGAGGGCGAAGAGCAGGATGCCCCAGACCGCGGCCCGTACGAGAATGCGGAGGCTGTCACGTGCCGAGATCAGCAGTTCGCGCCAGAGCGGCAGGCCCGACTCGGGGGCGTATCCGGCGACGGAGATGTCGACCTTCTCCGAAAGGGACTCGTAGAAGGGCTGACCCACCAGGAGCGTCACCGCCGTGAAGGTGATCACCGACAGGAGGAGCGCGAGGGCGAAGAGCAGCGCCGTGAGGAAGCCGCGGAACAGGCCGGGCCACGGCGTCGACCAGTCGTCCGCGAAGGGCGTCGCCCAGCCGACGAAGTCGGTGCCCCAGAGCGCGAGCCCGGTGAGCGCGGCCGCGTAGAGAAACAGGGTGATCAGGCCGGGCAACAGGCCGACTCCATACTGCTTGCCGTGCTGGGCGACCCAGCGCTGGCCCTTCAACAAGTAGCCGAAGCCCCGTCCTAGATCACGCATGGGGCACACCTTATCCGCCGGTGTAGGGGTCCAAGGCGGGACGGTAGGCGGGGCGCGCGACAGGGTGGGGCGTGTGGGGCTCAAGGCCCTCTTGTTGTACGGGTGTTGAAACGGTAGACCACGCGTACCGACTCATCTACGGAGGTACGCATGGGCATATCCCGGCCGTCCAGACCCATTCTGCTCACGACGCTCGCCTCGGCGGGCGCTCTCGTCCTCACCACGCTCGTCCCGGGCAGCGCGACCGCGGACCCGAGTCCGCGCGGCCACGACATCCGCCGTGAGGGCTCGCCCCTGAGTTCCACGGAGCGCGCCGCCAAGACCCCCGAGAGCGCTGCGGACCGGGCGCTCGGATCCGCCGGCAGCCCCGGCCTCACGGACCTCACGGACCCGAAGAACCGCGGCTACCCCCGCGAACAGAAGCTGACCCCGCCTCCCGCCAATCCAGCCGACAAGTCGATAAAACTGGGCCTGGCGCCCTATCACTCCCTGGCCCCCACGCTGAATGACATCCAGGGCATCGGCGACCGCGTCAGCGTGGAGATCGCGGGCCGTTCGGCGGGTGGCCACCAGCTCTACCTGGTGACCGTCACCGCCCCCGAGTCGGCCAAGGAGACGGCACGCCAGGAGCGTATGCGCGAACTCATCGAGCACGCGCCGGGCGCCGCGGCCAAGGACCCGGCGGTCAAGTCCTCGTACAAGACGCCGGTCTTCGTCAACAACAACATCCACGGCAACGAGTGGGAGGGCACGGACGCCGCCCTGAAGCTCATCACGAAGCTCGCGAAGGCCAAGGACGGCGATACGGGCGACCTCCTCGCCCACAACCGCCTCTACTTCAACGTCACGGCCAACCCCGACGGCCGCATCGCGGGCACTCGTGAGAACGCCAACGGCTTCGACCTCAACCGTGACTTCATCACCGCGTCACAGCCCGAGGTCCGCGCGATGCGGCAGATCGCCATCGACAAGCAGCCCGCGGTCATGATCGACCTGCACGGGTACGTCAACGGCACCCTCATCGAGCCGACGACTCCCCCGCACGGCGAGAACTACGAGTACGACCTCTTCCTCAAGAACTCCTACGCCAACGCCCTCGGCATGGAAGCCGCGGTCAACGGCCTCGGCTACACGCCCGAGAAGGACGGCGTCGAACCCGCCGTCATCCCCTTCCGCGACCAGGAAGAGGGCTGGGACGACTGGCCGCCGATCTTCACACCGCAGTACATGCCGTTCCACGGCGCGGTCGCCGCGCACACCATCGAGTTCCCGATGACGGTCAACAACGACGAGTACGACGATCTGCCCGTGGCCGAGCTGCGGAGGCGGTCCGCGATCAACGTGGACATCGCGGGGGCGGCGATGTCCGCCACGCTCAAGTACACGCAGGAGCACCGGACTTCGGTGATCGCCGATCAGATCGAGATGTTCCGGCGGGGCACGGCGGGTGCGAAGCAGGTGCCGGTGTCGCCGGAGACCGTGCCGGGGGTGCCGGGTATCGGCCCGGAGGACGTCTACACGACTGACTTTCCTCGCGCGTACGTGATTCCGCGGGGGAAGGGGCAGCGTTCGGCCGCGGCGGCCTCACGTCTTGTGGGGCATCTGCTCGACAATGATGTGGAAGTGCGGCGTGCGACAAGGGACTTCAGGCTGGGCAAGACCTCGTACGCCAAGGGTTCGTACGTCATCGACATGCGTCAGGCCAAGCGCGGGATCGCCAATGTGATGCTCGCGGACGGGCGGGACATCAGCGACAAGGTGTCCACCATGTACGACATCTCGGGGTGGAGCCTCGGGCGGTTGTGGGGCGCGACGGTGGACTCGGTGAAGGAGAGCTCGCCGGCCGGGGTTCGCTCGCACGTCGTGGATGCCGCCTCGCGCGTCGGGTACGTCGCGCCGCGTGGAGATCTTCGGTTGCGGCTCGATGATGCGCGGGAGGTTGCCGCGCTCAACTGGGTTCTGGAGAAGGGCGTTTCCGTTCGTCGGGCTGATGACGGCAGCGTGATTCTGCCGTCGGAGGCGCGAGGGGCGGCGGTCGTCGCGGCGAGGAAGTATGACGTCGCCTTCGAGGCGACCAGGGCGAAGGGTGGAGCAGTCGTCCACCGCACGCGGGTGGCGGCGGCCGCCACTCCCGGCGAGCTGTTCGCTCTGCGGGAGATGAACTTTGATGTGGTGCCGGTTTCGACGGCTGCCCTCAACGCCGGTTTCGACTGGAAGAAGTCGGGAGCCGATGTGTTGTTCGTGTCGGCCGGGCTTTCCTATGGCGAGCTGAACTCCGGGGCGCGGGGCGGGCTCGACGAGTTCCTCGCCGGTGGAGGCGGGCTTGTCGGGCGTGGCGCGGAGGGGGCCGCGCTGAACTCCGACGCGAAGTTGCTTTCCGTCGCGGCGGTCGCTGGGAACGGGGATGCGAATGGGGTGGTGCGGGTCGTCAATTCCGGCGGGCCCGTCACTGGGGGCGCCATCGCGCACTCCTTCGTGTACGCGCCCATGTGGTTCACGAAGCTGGGGAGTGGGGTGCGGATCGAGCAGTCCTATGGGGCTGGGAATCCGCTCCTGTCGGGGCACTGGCGTCCCGTGGACGGTGCGGGTGGCCCTTCGGACGCCGCGGGTCAGGCTTCTGTCGTCAGTGGGGCTGCCGCGGGGGCCCGTGTGGTCCTCTTCGGGACCGAGCCGCTGTTCCGTGACCACCCCAAGGGGGTGTTTCCGCAGGTGGGGCGGGCGTTGTTGAGTGTGAGCTGAGGTCCGGGCGAGATCGGGGAAGAAAACCGCTCCCACCCGCAGTTGCGAGGGACAGGAGGACTGAACACATGACCCGTGAAATCAAGGTGCAAGGCACCACCGCGGCCGGATACGAGGCCGTCAGGGACGAGTTCACCGCCGTACTCTCCGGCGAGAAGCCCGACCATGCCTCTCAACTCGTCGCCTACGTAAGGGGAGAGCAGGTCGTCGACCTGTGGGTGGGGCCGGACACTGACGGCGAGACGCTGTTCGGGGTCTACTCGTCCACGAAGGGCGCCGCCCACCTCACCATGGCCCTGCTCGTCCAGGACGGAATTCTCGACCTGGATCGCGAAGTGGCTGACTACTGGCCAGAGTTCGCCGCCGAGGGCAAGGGAGACATCACCCTCCGGACGCTCCTCTCGCACCGCGCGGGCATCATCGGCTCCGACACCGGCTTCACTCCGGAGGAGATCGCCGACGACCACGCCATCGCCACCCGCCTCGCGACCCAGCGCCCCTACTGGCGCCCCGGCACCGCCTTCGGCTACCACGCGTTGTCCATCGGCGCGCTGGCCGGTGAGGTCGTCCTGCGGGTCACCGGGCGGACACTGCAGGATGTGTACGAGGAGCGCGTCCGCGCACCGTACGGTCTGGACTTCTACCTCGGGCTCCCGGAAGCACTGGAGCCCCGCTTCCGTTCCGTACTGCCGATGATGCCGTCCCCCGAGGAGCGTGCCTTCCTCGACGCGCAGCCCCCGCAGCCGGGCAGCCTGCCGTCCATCGCCTTCAACCGCAACGGCGCGCAGCCCACCGACCTCGAGTCGCTCCCCAACTCCCGCCTGGTGCGCGCCAAGAGCCCCGCGTCCGCCGGTGGTGTCGCGTCCGCGCGCGGTCTCGCCGGGATGTACGCGGCGGCGGTCGGGGGTCTTGACGGGCGGGAGCCGCTCCTGAAGGCGAACACCGTGGCCGAGTTCGGGCAGATCCATTCCAACGGGTTCGACCTGGTCACGCGGGCCCACAGATCGTTCGGGGTGGGGTTCCAGAACGTCGCGGAGGCCTGGTACCCGTTCCTCGGCGCGGGGTCCATCGGGCACAGGGGCGCGGGCGGCTCGCAGGCGTTCGCCGACCCTCGCAGCGGGCTCGCCTACGGGTACACGCGGCGCCGCTTCCCCTCACTCGGCGGACCGGCCCCGGAGGACGAGCGCCTGGTGCGGGCCATCCACACGGCGGCACTCACCCGCTGACCGGCATGGCGGAGGGCCGCACCCCTGTTCCGGGGTGCGGCCCTCCGTCACGTGGCCGTGGAGGAGACGGTCAGGCGACCGAGAGCTCCACCTTGATGTTGCCGCGCGTCGCGCTCGAGTAGGGGCACACCTGGTGCGCCTTCTCGATGAGGGACTGCGCGGTGGCCGCGTCCACGTTCGGGATGGTGGCGCTGATCGCGACGTCGAGGCCGAAGCCGCCGGCCTCGTTCTGGCCGATGCCGACCTTGGCGGTCACGGTCGAGCCGGAGATGTCGGCGTTCTCCTTGCGGGCGACGACGCCGAGCGCGCCCTGGAAGCAGGCGCTGTAGCCGGCCGCGAAGAGCTGCTCGGGGTTGGTGCCTTCGCCGCTGCCGCCCATCTCCTTCGGCGGGTTGACGACGACGTCGAGCTTGCCGTCATCGGTGGCGACACGGCCGTCACGGCCGTTCTCGGCGGTGGCGACGGCGGTGTACTTGACGGCTATCTGCTGGATGGACATAAGTGCCTGTTCCTCCTGAGATGTGCCGCTCTGCGCGCCCACAGTCGCGGCAATGTGGAATCACATTATCGGATGCCGGAAGATCGGCACCGTCCCGCCTCAGGTGAGCGATCAGGCCAGGGAAACGATCATCTTTCCCGTGTTCTCGCCACGCAACATGCCGAGGAACGCCTCGACGCCGTTCTCGACGCCCTCGACGAACGTCTCGTTGTACTTGAGCTCGCCGGAGCGGATCCACTGGGCGACCTCGGACACGAACTGCGGCTGCAACGCCTCGTGGTCCCCGACCAGCACGCCCTGGAGACGCAGACGCTTGCCGATGATCATTGCCATGTTGCGCGGACCCGGCGTCGGCTCGGTGTCGTTGTAGCCCGCGATCATGCCGCAGATGGTGGCGCGGCCGTGCACGTTCATGCGGCTGATGGCCGCTTCGAGGTGCTCTCCGCCGACGTTGTCGAAGTAGACGTCGATGCCGTCGGGGGCCGCCTCCTTCAGCTGCTCCACGACCGGGCGCGGGTCCTTGTAGTTGAACGCGGCGTCGAAGCCGTACTCCTCCACGAGGAGCTTCACCTTCTCGTCCGAGCCCGCCGAGCCGACGACGCGCGAGGCGCCCTTGAGCCTGGCCAGCTGGCCGACCTGGGAGCCGACCGCGCCCGCGGCGCCGGAGACGAAGACCGAGTCGCCCTCCTTGAAGGAGGCGACCTCGAAGAGGCCCGCGTACGCGGTCAGGCCCGTCATGCCGAGCACACCCAGGTACGCCGAGAGCGGCACGGACTGCCCGTCCACCTTGATGGCGTGCTTGGCCGGTACGGTCGCGTACTCGCGCCAGCCCGCGAAGTGCAGGACGTGGTCGCCCACCGCGAGGCCTTCGGCGTTCGACGCGACGACCTCGCCGACCGCACCGCCCTGCATGGGCTCGTCCAGCTGGAACGGCGGGGTGTACGACTTCACGTCGTTCATCCGGCCCCGCATGTACGGGTCCACGGAGAAGTGCAGGTTGCGGACCAGGACCTGGCCGTCGGCCGGGGCGGTGACGGGGGCCTCGCGCAGCGCGAAGTCCTCCGGGACCGGCCAGCCGTGCGGGCGGCGGACGAGGTGCCATTCGCGGCTGACGGCGGGGAGCTCGGACCGGTCGGACTCGGGGGTGACGGACATGCGGGGCGTCCTCCTACTTCACGAAATGCTTCATGTTCTGAAACAACCATGCTCCTACATGTTTGATGATGTCAAGTATCGGGGTAACCTGGAGAGCATGGCCACCACCAGCTCCCGCACCCCGCGCACCGACCCCCTGACACTCGAAGTCGTGGAGCTGATCGGCACGGTCGTCGCGCGTTATTACGAGGAGTACGACGCCGCGGCGGGCAAGCACGCCCTCACCGGGGCACAGGCACGCGTCCTCGGGCTGCTGTCCCTCGAGCCCCTGCCCATGCGCCGCATAGCCCAGAAGCTGAAGTGCGAGCCGTCGAACATCACGGGGATCGTCGACCGGCTGGAGGCGCGCGGCCTCGTCGAGCGGCGGCCCGACCCGGCCGACCGCCGCGTGAAGCTCGCGGCCCCGACGGGCGAAGGCCTGACGGTCGCCCGCAGCCTGCGCGACTCACTGGACTTCGCGCGGGAGCCGCTGGCAGAGCTCTCCCACGAGGAGCGGCTCTCGCTGCGCGGGCTGCTGCGGAGGATGATCGGCGAGGACGCGGACTGACCATCCGCGGCCCTGCTCCCTGGGCGAACCGCCAGGGCCCTAGGGCCCTAGGTGCACCACCACAGGAAGCGGTCACACGTGGGGGACGGCTCCGGCTCAGGCCTCGGATCCGGCTGCTGCGAGCTCGGCGGGGGCGTGGGGCGCGTGGTCCTGGGGGCGTCCGGAGTGTCCGGAGCGGAGGACGCGGCCGGGGGCGCCGAATCGGACGCGTCGCCGTCGGTGCCGCCCGTCTCGCCGTCCCGTGCGTCACGTGCGTCCTTGGCATCCTTCGCCTTCTTGGCCGCCTTGGACGCCTCGGCCGCCTTGTCCGTCGCGGACGCCGATGGCGCGGCCGATGTTGCCGCCGTGGACTCGGATCCCGCCTCCGTGGCGCCGTCCGGGGCCGCCGGCTTCCGTGACTCCGGACGTTCGCTCGCGTCCCCGTCCGGCGCGGACGCCGCCGACGGGTCGTCCGAGGGCCCCTCGGTCCCGAGCTCGGCCAGGCTCAGGCCACCGGCCGCGAGCGCGAGCCCGGCGGTGATCAGCAGGATCTTGCGGCGCCTGCGGCGGTGCGCCCGGCGTCCGCGCTCCCGGCGGCGGCCCCGGGTGCGCGGTGCTTCGTCGTCGTACGCGTGCTCGGCGCTTTCCGGCTCGTGCTGCGCGGCGACCGCCTTCGCGTACTCACGGCAGGCTTCGGCCGGGGTTCCGCACCCCGGGCAGGCCAGGGCACCGTTGAGGTGCCTGTGGCACGGGTGGCAGTAGTCCATGAGGCCTGGAGGCTAAGTGAGCCGCGGGGGACAGAGGAAGCCGCTGCCGTGAATGTTGTGTGCGGAATCGAATGTTCCAGCGACACCCGTATCGGCTACGCGCATCGGCTGCCCGCATCAGACCCGCGTCAGACCCGCACCAGACCCGCACCAGACCCGCATCAGCTACCCGGCGAACGCCGCCTGCTCCACGCCCTGCCCCACGCCCGGCAGCACGAGCACCGATCCGGACAAAGGGTGCGGCGCCTCAAGTCCCGTACGGGCGGAGGTGATGTAGAGGTCACGCAGCCCCGCGCCGCCGAACGCGCACGCGGTGGGGCGGGTCACCGGGAGCTCGATCACCCGGTCCAGGTCGCCGGACGGGGTGTAACGGCAGATGGCGGCGCCGTCCCACAGAGCCACCCAGATACAGCCGTCGGCGTCGACGGTGAGGCCGTCCGGGTATCCGGCCGCGGCCTCGATCGTGATCAACGGATGCCTGGAGCGCGGGAGTTGATCGTCGCGCAGTTCCACCACGTCGATGCACCGGGTCGGGGTGTCGATGTAGTACATGAGCCGTCCGTCCGGGCTCCAGCCGATGCCGTTGCTGACGGAGATACGGGAGAGCACATCGGTCGAGGTGCCGTCGCCGGTGATCCGGATCAGGTTGCCGCCGCCCTTCCCCTCGTCGTAGCGCATACTGCCCGCCCAGAGCGCGCCGTCGGGGGCGACCGCCGCGTCGTTTCCACGGCGGCCCGGTACGACCTCGTGGTGCAGCCAGCGGAACGCGCCGCCGTCCGCCATGGAGTCGTAGAGGCCCACGCCGTCCCTGAGATTGACCACGAGGCCGCTGCCCGCGCGCGGCTTCGCGGCGCCGACGTGCTGCTCGGTGGCCAGGACCGAGCGGTGCCCGGTCGACGGGTCGTACGTGTGGACGCGTGAGTTCAGGATGTCGACCCAGATGAGCCGCTGAGCGTCGGAGTCCCAGGTGGGGCCCTCGCCCAGAGCTGCCTGCGCGTGCACCGCCACGTCCACCGCTATGTCCATGGCGGCAGGCTACCCGCACGCCCCCGCTCAGCCCACCCTCCCCAGCTCACCCCGCAACCGCCTCGCCCTGAGGACCAGTTCCAGTTCGAAGCGGCGGTCCGGATCGTCGACCTCGTCGCCCCACAGTTCCCTGATCTGGCGGAGGCGGTAGCGAACCGTCTGCGGGTGCACCCCCAGGCGGGCCGCCACCTCCGGTGCGCCGCCCCGCGTCTCCAGCCAGGCCAGCAGCGTCTCGGCAAGGCGGCGGCCGTGCGCGGGTCCGCAGTGCGCGAGCGGGGCGAGGCAGCGGCGGGCCAAGTCCTCGATGAGCTCCTCGGGTTGGAGCAGGACCAGGGCCTCGGTGTGCTGCGTGCAGTGCAGGACCTCGCCGGAGGGCAGCAGGCCGCGTTCCATCAGGCGCACCGCCACCTCCGCCCAGCGCAGCGACTTCGCGGCGTCGGCGAGCGGTACGGGCGGACCGATCGCGCCGGACCAGCCCGCCATGGCGCGCCGCAGCAGCTCGGGGCGGCCCGCGGCGTCCGGGTCGGGGACGACCATGCGGGGCTGTTCGGTCTCCATGTCGAGCAGGACGCCCTGTCCGACGGCGGGCGCCACGGCTTCCCTCGCGGGGCGGAGCAGCACGCCGACGGCGACCCGTTCGGGCAGTTGCCAGCCGACGCGGGCGGCCCGTTCGTCGAGTGCGCTGCCGGAGGCGGACCCCGGCGCGGGGTCCCCGCGCCGCTCGGAGAGCAGCAGTTCCATCAACTTCCGCTGGAGGCGCAGCCGTTCGCCCTCCTGCCGGGCCGCCGCCTCGGCGTATCCGCGTACGGACTGGTCGACGAGGCCGTCCAGATACTCGAAGCCCGATTCGGCGAGTTCGTACATCGCGGGTGGCGGGATCTCCATCTGCTGGCCGATCTCGGCCAGACGCCGCCAGGCCAGGCGTACGCCGAGGCGGTAGATCGCCTGGAGCGAGTCGAGGCTGCGGCCGTGCAGGCCCTCGCCCCTGCCGAACTCCTGGAAGACCTCGAGCGGGTAGCACGGCCGTCCCTCGGCGGACGCGATCTGCTGGACGAACCCCTCCAGGGCACGGCGGATGCCGATGAGTGCCATGGGCTCGCCCGAGTCGTCGAGGACCACGGGCAGGCCGGGGTACTCGACGCGGATCTCCCGCAGGATGTCCTGGGCGAGTGCGGGCACTTCATCGAGGGCGAGCGCGGCGAACTGCCGTACCAGCAGGGGCGGTACGTCCAGCCACGCCGACCTGACGGACAGCGAACCCTGGCTCTCGGTCACGGGGACGGCCACTCACTGTCCCCGAGGGGCAGTCTCGTAGTGCACAAGGGGCGTATTGGGCTGGTCCGGTGTCGCGTTCAGGACAGCGACGATGCCGAAGGCGGCGGCCACGGCGAGAACCGCGCCGGCTACGACGGTCAGACCTGCGGCGAGCAATCGGTGCATGTCAGGGTCAGCCTCTCTGCTGGAGGTCGTACCCACCCTGGTCGCGCTGATGTCGATCGCACAGTCCATTACCGGCCCCGCCCGGCAAGTGCACAGTCTCATCAACGCATTGACACTTCGTCAAGGGTCCGCCTAGCGTCACGGCCCCATACGGCTCGGTAACACTTCTCACCCGCCCCCAGGAGTGCCGGATGCGCCGCACAGCCTCGCCCCTCTCGCTGATCCTCCTCGGACTCGGCGCTTTCATGCTCGTCCTGGCGCCGATGCTCGCGTGGTACGTCGAGCCACGCGCGAAACGCACGCCCGTCGACATCGACACCATCACTGTCTTCAAAGGCAAAGGCAGCTATTTCGACACCGAGAAGATCAAGACGGTGCACGACAAGAACCTCACGGTCACGCGTCAGGTGCGCGGTGACGTGGCCGACAGCACCAAGGAACACGCTGTGTGGGACGTGGTCACGTCCATCGATCCGGACAAGTCCCTGCCGGCGTCGGACCCGCACGATTCGCTCCAGTTCACGACGGAGCGCTGGGTCACCGACCGCGAGACGAACAAGCCGGTGCACTGCTGCGACGAGAAGCCGTACTTCGAGGGCGAGGCCTACCTCAAGTTCCCCTTCGACGTGCAGAAACGCTCCTACACCTGGTGGGACAACACCCTGGGCGCGACCGTCCCGCTGACCTTCCGCGGCACGAAGAAGATCCAGGGGTACGAGGGCTACCGCTTCACCGCCGAGGTGAAGGCCGCGAAGACCGGGACGCGTCTGGTGCCGGGCCGCCTGGTGGGCCAGCCCAAGCGCAGCAACGTACTGGCCGAGGAGTGGTACGCCAACCACGGCGTCGAGTTCGTCGCCGACAAGCGGACGGGCCGGATCATCTACGCCGCCACCGGCCCCCGCAAGACGCTGCGCGCACCCGGCTCGGACAAGGACGCGACGGTGCTCCTCGACAGCGAGCGCATCGCGTTCACCCCGAAGACGCAGAAGGCACAGGTCAAGCTCGCCGACGACGACAGCAGCCGGCTGAAGCTGGTGGGCGAGACGCTGCCCTTGGGGGTGGGTGTGCTGGGTGTGGTCCTCGCGATCGCGGGGGGCGTACTCGTCGTACGCGGACGCAGGTCGGACAGTGGGGCGGACGGGCGCGGTGGATCCGACGGGCTCGATGGGCCCGGTGGGTCCGATGGGCCGGGCACGGCGGCGGAGCCGAACGGTCCGCATACCGATACGTCCCCAACCCCCCTGCAACCCACCACGATGTGATGAGACGTCAGCTGTTGAAACCCCCAAAATTGTCACTTCGGTGAGTAGCCGCGTCGAACGGGGCGGCGAACACTGACCACCCCACCCACGCACAGTCCCCGCACCACCTGAGCACGGCCCCCGCACAGACTCAGCACGGCACCCCCGCAAGCGAACCCGAACCGGATCCACCCCCCACGGTAGTTCCGCACCCTGAGACGAGTTGGAGCACGCATGCCCCAGCACGTGCCATCTCCGCTGCGCGCCGCCACCCCTCGGGTCGCGCAACGGCTTCCGGCGCCTCCCCCACAGCCGCGCCGGATCGTTTTCCTAGCCCGCCGCGACCTCGGCAATCCGGCCGCCGGCGGGTCCGAACTGCTCGTCGACCGGCTGGCCGACGGCCTGAGCAAGCTCGGCCATCAGGTCACCCTGCTGTGCGGGGGCCCGGCCGCCTTCCGCGACTACCGCGTCGTATCGGCGGGCGGCGACCTCGGGCACTATCTGCGCTCGCGCTCCGCCTTCACCCGGCAGGTCGGCGACTGCGATCTGCTGGTCGAGGTCTGCAACGGGATGCCGTACCTGGCGCCGTTGTGGCATCGCGGACCCACGCTGTGCCTGGTCAACCACGTCCACACCGATCTGTGGGGGATGCGCTTCCAAGGAGCGCTCGCCCCCGCGGCCCGGCTCGGCCGAAGACTCGAACACTGGTCGCTCTCCGGCGCCCAGCGCGGCAATCTCCTGGTGGCCGTCTCGCCGTCGACGGCCGGCGCACTGCGGGCGATAGGCGTCGAGCGTGAGCGAATACGCATAGTCCACAACGGAGTCGAGGAGCCAGGGCCGCTCCATCCCCGCTCGGACGAGCCGCTGTTCCTGGCGATGGGCCGGCTCGTCGAGTACAAGCGCATCGATCTGCTGCTCCGGCTCTGGGAGCGCGTCAGACCCGTCACCGGCGGACGCCTCGTGATCGTCGGCGACGGGCCCGAGCGGGAGCGGCTTCAGCAACAAGCGGGTCCTGGCGTCGAGTTCAAGGGTCACGTCTCCGAGGCGGAGAAGCACCGGCTGCTCTGTGAGGCGTGGATGCTGCTCCATCCCTCGGCCGTGGAGGGCTGGGGCCTGGTCATCACCGAGGCGGCGACCCGTTCCACCCCCGCGATCGGCTTCGACGTGCCGGGCGTACGCGACTCCATCGAGGACGGTGTGACGGGGCTGCTCGCCCGGGGTGAGAGCTCCTTCGCCGCCGCCTGGTGCACGTTGGCGCTGAGCGCCGAGCGCAGGCAGACCTTCGGCAAAGCCGCCGGTGAACGGGCCACCAGCTTCCGGTGGGCCAATTCCGTACGGGAGTTTCAAGCGGTGGCCTCCGAGGCGATCGCCACACACAAGTCATCCCAGGGGTCCGCGTGAAGGACCCGTCCCTGCGCCGTTCCCTCACCCTCTTCCGGGCCTTTCTGCGCGAGCAGCAGGAGCCGGAGCGGTGTTACACCCTGCTCGCCCGTGATGCCGCCGACCAGGTCGAGGCGTACGGCCTTGTCAGGGACCGCGTCGTCGTCGATGTCGGCGGCGGTGGTGGGTATTTCACCGAGGAGTTCCGTCGGCGCGGCGCGCAGAGTTTCCTCTTCGAGCCGGACCCGGCCGAGCTGGGCGCCAAACCGCCGGAGGGTTCCGTCGTCGCCGACGGATACCTGTTGCCCCTCGGCGACGGCGTGGCCGATGTGACCTTCTCCTCCAACGTCCTCGAGCACGTGGACGATCCGCAGACGTTCCTCAGCGAGATGGTGCGGGTGACGAAGCCCGGCGGCCTGATCTACGTCTCCTTCACCAACTGGTACTCGCCGTGGGGCGGCCACGAGTGGGCGCCCTGGCACTACTTGGGCGGCGAGCGGGCCCGCGCCCGCTATGAACGGCGTACCGGCAAAGCAGCCAAACACACGCTCGGCGAGAACCTCTTCGCCCACCACATCGGCCCGACCCTGCGCCAGGTGCGGGCGCGGGACGATGTGTCCGTCGTGTCCGCACGGTCCCGCTACTGGCCGTTCCTGGCCGGTGGCATCACCAAAGTGCCGGGTGTACGCGAGTTCGCCACCTGGAATCTCCTCCTCATCCTCAGGCGGTGTCCATGACCACGGTCCAGGCCCCACCCCCGGCGGCAGTCCGGCCCACGGCTGACGCCCCCGAACCCGGAAGGGGGCCGCGTTCACGGCGCTGGCTGCTCGGGTTCTGGGCCGTGGTGTTCGTCCTGTTCCTCGCCGTGAAGCCGGGGCGGATGACGTTCGACACCAAGCTGGGTGTCGCCGTCGACCCCTGGCAGTTCCTCTCCGACCTGGGCCAGCTGTGGCACGACCGGGGCGGGTTCGGCGGGATCCAGGACCAGTACGTCGGCTATACGTTCCCGATGCTGCCGTTCTACGGTCTCGCGAAGGCCGTCCAGCTACCGGTGTGGTTCGCGGAGCGGCTCTGGCTCTCGCTGATCGTGGCGACCGCGTTCTGGGGTGCGCTGCGGCTCGCCGAGCGGCTGCGGATCGGCAGCAACGGGAGCCGTCTTCTCGGCGCGGTGGCATACGCGTTGTGGCCGACGTTCACGATCGTCGTCGGTTCCACGTCGGCCGCCGCACTGCCCGGCGCTCTCCTGCCGTGGGTGCTGCTCCCGCTGACGAACGACCGCATCAGCGCACGCTCCGCCGCCCTGCGGTCCGCGCTCGTCATCCCGTTCATGGGCGGCGTGAACGCGGCGGCCACCCTTGCGTCGCTCCTTCCGGTGGGCCTGTACCTCCTCTCCCGGCCGAACGGACCACGCAAACGGAAGCTGATCACCTGGTGGGTGCCCGGCGTCGTCCTCGCCACCGCCTGGTGGGTGGTGCCGCTGCTCATGCTGGGCATCTACGGCGAGAACTTCCTTCCCTACGTGGAGAATTCGGCCACCACGACCGGCACGATGTCGGCCACGGAGACGCTGCGCGGCGCCGGTAACTGGGTCGCGTATCTGCACTTCGGCGACGCGTGGCTGCCCGCGGGCTGGACGGTCGCGACGTCCGTGCTCGTCGTGGTCTGCTCGGCGCTCGCCGCCGCCCTCGGCCTCGCGGGGCTCGCCCGGCGTGATCTGCCCGAGCGGCGCTGGCTCGTCCTGACCGTGCTCTCGGTCGCCCTGATCACCCTCGCCGGGTACGGCGGTTCGTTCGGCGCGCCCTTCCACGAGACGGTGCAGTCCTGGCTGAACGGCGGGCTCGTACCCTTCCGCAACATCTACAAGTTCCAGACGGGCCTCGCGCTCGCGCTTGTCCTCGGCCTCATGCATCTCGTGGGTGTCGCGGCCCAGGCGCGCGGCGCGCGGCCTGTGCGGGGGCGGCGCTATGCCCCGCTGATAGCGGCCGTCCTCGTGCTGCCGGGGCTCGCTCTCCCCTACCTGAACGGCTCGATCCTCCAGCCGGGCTCCTTCCAGAAGCTCCCCAACTACTGGGAGGCGACGGGCGACTGGCTGAAGAAGTACTCCCCCGACTCCCGCGCCCTCGTCGTCCCCGCCACCGCGCACGGCATCTACACCTGGGGCTCGCCCATCGACCAGCCGCTCGACGTGCTAGCCGAGTCCCGCTGGGCCCAGCGGGACTACGTGCCGTTCGGCACGCCCGGCAACCGGCGCGCGATGGACGCGGTGGAGCAGGCGCTCTCGACGGGCGGCGAAGTCCCGGGTCTGAGCGACTACTTGTCGCGAGCGGGCATGCACTACGTCGTCGTACGCAATGACCTCGACCCCGACCAGATCGGCAACGTACCGACCGCGACGGTCAAGCGGACCCTTGAGGAGTCGGGCTTCAAGCGGGTCACCGGCTTCGGTCCGACCGAGACCGGCGGGAAGATCCCCGACGACACGCCCCTCCAGGTCGAGGGCCTGTACCCGCGCGAGCGGGCGGTGGAGATCTACGCTCCCGCGGCGGGCGCCGAGCGGCCGGGCCAGGCGGGGATCAAGCCGGTCTCGAACACGGCCGTGGTGAGCGGCGGACCCGAGTCGCTGCTCCAGCTGTCCGCCGACAAGTCGATGCGGGACCGCCCCTCCGTCCTGACGGGTGACAACCACCCCGGCGTCGGAACTCCCGGTCTCCAGGCGGTCGGTGACGGTCTGCGCCGGGCCGACACACGCTTCGGCCTGGTCAACTCCAACACCTCCTATACGTACACACCCGGCGAACGCAACGCGAGCGGCGCCCTCCAGGACGCGGGCAAGAAGCCGCACCAGATCCTCCCCACCAAGGGCATCGAGCACCAGACGACGGCTCAGCTGCGCGGCGCGAAGTCCGTGACGGCGTCGAGCTACGGCAACTGGCTCTTCCACCTGCCGCAGTACGACCCCGTGAACGCCTTCGACGGCAACCCGGCCACCTCGTGGGCCGAGGGCAGCCCCGGAAAGCCCAAGGGTGCGTGGATCAAGGCGGAGTTCAGGTCCAAGGAGTCGATCCCCTCCTCGATCAAGGTCATCCCGCTGCCGCAGGAGGGTGTGCGGGCCGCGCCGACGAAGGTGCGGGTGGAGACGGAGCAGGGCAGCCGGACGAGTTCCCTCCAGCCCAATGGCATGAGGCAGCGCATCAAGGCTCCCGCGGGCGAGTCCGACTGGCTGAAGATCACCATCCTGGACGCGCAGATGGGCCACGCGGGCCTGACGGGCGCCGGGTTCTCGGAGATCACCGTTCCTGGCGTACGGGTGACGAAGCTGCTCCAGCTGCCCAAGGACACCGGGTCGTCCGCCAGGGAGCCCGATGCGGGCGCCGACGCGACGACGTACTCGATGCACCGTTCATCCGACCCGAGCGCGCTCGCCCCGGTGAACGCCGAGGCGGGCCTCCACCGTCGCTTCAACACTCCGGCCGAGGGCGATTACGAGGTCAGTGCGAGCGCGGTCGCCATGCCGGGCTCCGAGCTCGACAAGCTGCTCTACAAGGTGGCCCCGGAGCAGAAGGACCAGATCGTCGCGACCGCCGACTCCACGTCGAAGCTCGGCGGCAGTCTCTCGCCCCGCAATCTGACGGACGGCGATCTGACGACGGGCTGGATCGCCGGGGACAGCCCGGTGATCCACCTGAAGTGGAAGGGCAAGCAGCCGATCGACGAGATCGTCCTGCCGGCGGCGGGCGGGCTCTCGACGCGCCCCGAGAAGATCGAGATCAGCTCACCGGACGGCGCGGCGATCGCCGGTGTCGACGAGAACGGCAACTCGCACTTCGCGCCGATCACCACGGACGAGCTGACCATCACGGTCACGCAGACGGCGCCGATCTCGGTCCACAACCCGGTCGCGGACGAGGACTTGAAGCTGCCGGTGGGCCTGACCGAGGTCTACATCCCGGCCCTCGACAAGTACCGCACGCCGCAGCCCGAGGCATCGCAGACCTTTGAACTCGCCTGCGGGGAAGGCCCGGACCTTGCCGTCGACGGCAAGCTGCACGCGACGAGCGCGAAGGGTTCCGTGCGGGACCTGGTCGAGCGGCGCCCCATCAAGGTGACGCTCTGCTCGCGCGGCTCGGAGAACACGAACGTGTCGCTCGGCTCCGGCGAGCACACCGTCGAGGCCGGGGACGCGGGTCCGCTCACCCTCATGGACGTCTCGCTGACGCAGGGGACGCCGGGCGCGATCGACCGGGACTCCCGGTCCCTGAGCATCAAGGACTGGCTCGGCGACCGGCGTGAACTGTCGGTGGGCGCGGGCGCTGCCTCGTACCTCTCGACGTACGAGAACATCAACGACGGCTGGAAGGCGACGCTCAACGGCAAGGAGCTTTCGTCCGTACGCCTCGACGGCTGGCAGCAGGGCTTCCTCGTCCCGAAGGGCGAGGGCGGCACGGTCAAGCTGTCGTACGAGCCTTCGCGCCTCTACGAGATCGGGCTCATCGGCGGTGGCGTCGGCGTCCTCGCCCTGATCGCCCTGGTCCTGATCAGGCGCCGTGACCCGAACCCCGACGGCCCTGACGTGGCACCGCCCGCGCCGGGGGTCATCCTGGGCACGGTGGCGCTGACGCTGGTGGCCGCGGTGATCGCGGGCTGGTTCGCGCTGATCGTCCCCGCGCTCGCCGTGGTGGCCTGGCGCCGTCACGCACTGCTCGTGCCGCTCGCCTTCGTGGCGATGGCGGGGGCGGGGATCGCGGCGGCCGTGGGAGCGGGCGAGCCGATCGCCTCGGACGAGGGGGCGTTCGGGCCCACGGCCCAACTCCTGGCGGTCATCGCGCTGTTCGCGGCGCTGGTGAGTGTGCGGGAGCCTTTGGGGGCGGCGCCGGAGCCGGGGTCGGTGGATCCGGATTCCGGTGGAGGCACTTTCGGTGGCGACGCTTCTGGTGGCGGCCCTTCCGGTGGCTACACCGCGGCGCCGCTCGGGCCGCCTCCGCAGGCGGCTCCTCCGACCGCTCCACCCGCTGCCTCACCCTCCGCCCCGCCACTGGGCCCGGACAGGGACCTGGGCACGCAGCCGCTGCTGCCGCGGCGCAAGCGCGGGGAGAGCGGGCCCGGAGCGGACGCCGGGGGCACCCCGCCGGCCACCAGCTCGACCATCTCCGCCAGGGGCCCCGCCGCCGCCCAGCCGGAACCGGCACCGCCGGGCACGCGGACCACGCGCTTCAGGCGGCGCAGGCCAAGGGCGACGGACGGGCTCGCGGGAGCAGGGGCGCCGTCCGCCCCCGGGGAGGACACGGACCGATGACCGCACTCGATCACCCGGCACGTCACGCGGACGGACCCGAACGGCCACCGGAGCGCGTGCCGTTCCCCGTCGTCGACGAGGTCTCCCGGCACTGCCTCCAGGAGGAGGAGCCGGAGACGGTCCACATCGAGGTCCACCTGCCGGGCACCCCCGACCCGGCCCGCCTGAAGGCCGCGTTCACCGAGGCCCTGCGCCGCCACCCGCGCATCCTGATGCGGGAGGCGCGGGGGCCTTGGTACCGCCGCCGCTACGAGTGGGAACTGACGGCGGAACCGGACGTAGAGGTGGTGACGTTCCCCGCACCGGAACGGGATGCCCTGAAGAAGGCCCGCATCCGCTCCCTCTCCCAGGCCCCACCGCTGTCGGCCTCGCCGCCGATACGGCTTGAGGTGATCGCCTCCGGCGGGGGTGACAGTGCCGCCTCCGGCGGGGACAGCGATTCCGTGGAAACGTCCGCCCCCGTCGGTGACACCGCCCCGGCGGGGACGGACACCCCGGCCGGCCCAGGACAACCCGCCAGCAGCAGCGTCCTCTTCCTCACCATCAACCACACCGCCCTGGACGGCCCCGCCTGCCTCCGGGTCCTCGCCACCGCCGCAGAGCTGTACGGGGAGCAGGACAACTCCCCCGCCGCGCCCCCTCTGCGTACGCCATCGTCGACCGCACCCGAGAGCACGGAGCCGGTCAGCGACGCGCCCTCCAGCTGGGCTCCCCCCGCCCGCGTCTCCCGCGGCACCCCCGAGCCCTCCCCCGGCAACGGAATGCTCGTCGCCGAGCTGCCCGTGCCGCGACGGCCCAGGGGGGCACCGTTCACCGTGAACGATCAGCTCATGGTGGCTACCGCACTGATGATCACGCACTGGAACCGGGAGCACGGGGCGCGGCCGAGGCCGTTCCGGATCACCATGCCCGTGGACGACCGGCCCCGCGATATGGACATGCCCATCGGGAACGGCACCCGGCTCGTCGAAGTTCCTTTCAGCGCCGCCGAGTTGACCTCCGAGGAGTGGGGCCCCGAGGACATCGGCCTACTCCTGCGCCGCACCTCCGAACGCACCCGCGCACTCAAGGCACTCCCCCGGCCCCAACTCGGGCGCGGGGCAGCGATGCTGACCTCACCCGTCCTGCCCGTCACCCTCAGAGCCGCCCTCACACGCGGCCTGCGCAGAGCCGCCGCGCCCTGGACCTCCACCACGCTGCTCAGCAACATCGGGCGCGTTCCGTACTCCCTCGACTTCGGTGACGCCGGACGCGCGCACGCCGTCTGGTTCTCCGCGCCCGCCCGGCTGCCCCGCGGCCTGACCGTGACCACGGCGTCCACCGCGGGCCGTCTGCACGTCGCCCTGCGTTGGTCGAAGACCCTGCTCAGCAGCGGCGACGGAGCCCATCTGCGCGACCTCTTCGAGCACTACCTCCACGCCACTGAGCACACGGAACACACGGAGGAGGGGACAAAGCCATGACCAGCACCAGCACCAGTGCAAGCACCCGCACCGCGCCCCGTGACCTGCGCGACTTCTACGAGGACCCCTCCGTCCCCGTCGCGTCCGGCGACGCGCGCAGCCTCCGCCAGGCCCGGATGCTCGCCGCCGCCATCGGCCCCGCCACCACCCGCACCTCCGTCGTCCTGGACATCGGCTGCGGCGACGGCACCGCCGCCGCGGCCGCCGCCCCGTTCCTGGCGGGTCATCGCGTCATCGGCGTCGACTGGTCCCAGGACGCCCTGAAGCGGGCCCACTCACATCTGTCGTACGTCGTACGCGGTGAACTCACCGACGGCGGGCTCCCGTTCGCCGACGGCTCCGCCGATGCCGTCCTCTTCAGCGAGGTCATCGAGCATCTGGTCGACCCCGACAGCGCTCTGGACGAACTGCGGAGAGTTCTCAGGCCGGGCGGCCATCTGATGCTGTCCACGCCCAACCTCGCCGCCTGGTACAACCGCGGGCTGCTGCTCGCGGGGGTGCAGCCCGTCTTCTCCGAGGTCAGTCTGCGCGGCATTCACGGTCGGCCGGGGAGCGAGGTCGTGGGGCATCTGCGGCTTTACACCGCCCGCGCGCTGCGGGAGTTCGTCGCGGCCTCCGGTTTCGAGGTGGTGCGGGTGGCAGGGGCCCCCTTCCACGGCGTACCGCGTCCGCTGCGCGCCCTGGACAGGATCGCCTGCGCCGTGCCGAGCGCCTCGTCGATCCTGCTGCTGCACGCCAAAAGGACGTAACGCCATGTGGTGGGGTGTGACCGCCGCCCTACTGGCGAACGTCCTCTACAGCACCGGGTTCGTTTTGGAGAAACGGGCCCTGACCGCGATGCCCGCCGTCAGCGTGCGCAATCCGGTACGGCTGCTCAGGCAGGTCATCACAAGCCCCCTGTGGATCGGCGGATCGCTCTCGCTCGCCGCCGGTTTCGGCGCGCAGCTCGCCGTCTACAGGACGCTGCCGATCGCCGCCGCGCAGGGCATCTTCGTCTCCGGCCTCGTGCTCCTCCTTCTCCTCTCCTCCGTGCTGCTCGGGGAGCAGACATCGGGGCGCGAGCGGTACGCCGTCGGGGCGATCCTCCTCGCGCTGCTCATGGTCGTCCTCTCCCTCAGCGAGGACGCGGACACGGTGAGCCGCAGTGCGCCCGTGCCGCTCGTCCTCACGGTCTGCCTGCCCTCGCTCGCGGCGGGGGTCTGGCTGTACGGATCGGCCGAGCGCCGCGCGAAGCACCGGCACCGGCTTCCGACGGCGGGCGTCGAGTACGGGGTCGCCGTCGGGCTCCTCTACGGAGTCAGCTCCCTCGCCATCAAGGGCGTATCCAGCTATCTGACCACGCGGGGACTCGGCGCCGCGCTGCTCGACCTGCTGCGTTCCCCGTACCCGTATCTCCTGCTGTTCACCGGCGCGTTCGGCCTCGTCATGTCGCAGGCGGCGCTGCAACGCTGCCGGGCCTCGCTCATCGTCCCGGTGTGCACGACGGTCACTTCCCTGTTCACCGCGGTACTCGGAACCCTCGCGTTCGGCGAGCCGCTGCCCGACCAACCACTGCGGCTCGCCCTGCGCATCGCGGGCACGGCGCTCGCGGTGTCCGTCCTGCTGGTGATGCCCAAGCACGACGCGCCACCAGCCCCACCACCTCAACCGACGCCATCGACAAAGGAGTTGACGAGCTGATGAACCCCGAAGACCCACTCCTGAAGATCCTCGCCTGCCCGCTGGACAAGGGGCCGCTGCATCTTCTCGAACCCGACGAGCCCCTCGTACCGGAAGAGGTCCTCTACAACCCGCGCCTGCGCCGCCGTTACCCGATCATCGACGGCATACCGCAGCTCCTCCCCTCATCGGGCGAGCAGATATCGGAGGACGAGCACGAGCAGCTCCTGAAGCGGATCTCTCCGTGACGGGGCCCGGAAGGCCGACCGCAAGGCCCACCGCGAAGGACACCTCGAAGCCCACCGCGAAGTCCCACAAAACCGTGGCTGCCCGGCTCGCCCCGCACCTCCCCGCCCGGCTCGTCGGCGCCCTGGCCCGCCTCGTCTACCCCCGCTTCGAACCGGAGCTCGGGCGCCTCTCCGACCTCTGCCCGCGCGGCTGCGCCACGGCGGTGGACGTCGGCGGCTGGTACGGCCCGTGGTCGCGCCGCCTCGCCTCGCGTGCGCGCAGCGTGGTGACCGTGGAGCCAGTCCCGCATCTGGCCCGGCTCCTGGAGACCTCCACGCCCGGCAACGTCCGCGTGATCCAGGCCGCAGCCAGCGACCACCCCGGCACGGCCCGCCTCTGGCTGCCGCGGGGCGACCGCGGGGACCGCGGCGTCTCCTCCCTCATCCGCAGGGACATCCACGCCACGGCGGTCGACGTACCCTGCCTCACGCTGGACGGACTCGGCCTGCGTGACGTCGACTTCATCAAGATCGACGTGGACGGCAACGAACTCCCGGTCCTGCACGGCGCCCGCGATCTCCTGACCCGCGACCGTCCCGCCCTCTTCATCGAGCTGGAGTCCCGCATCCAGCCGATCGCCCCGATCGTCGAGCTGCTCACCCGGCACCACGGCTACCAGGGCTGGGTGCTCCCCCACGACACCTGGCTCCCGCTCGACGGCTTCGACCTGGAGGCACACCAGGAGGACACGTCGTACGTCGTGTCGCAGGGGCTGCTGCGCAGAGTGCTCACGCCGCGCCGACCTCGGTACGTCAACTCGGTCCTGTTCCTTCCCGGCGGGCGCCGCCCGGGAGCCGCCGCGGTGCGCGACCATGGAGTACATGCCCGCTAGCTCCGCCTCCGCGCCCAGGCCGTCCGGCCCGTTCACTCCCCTCGACTTCCAGCTGGTCCTGTTGCGTCGCATGGCCGACCACAACCCGGACCTGGTGGAGGCGGCCCGCCACGAGCTCGGCGTCTCCATCGCGGACATGCGCGAGGCCAACCGCCGCTGGCAGGCGATGAGCCGCGGCGCCCGCTCGCGCGGCGCTGCATCCCGCTACCGCTCGATCCTCGGCGCCCCCGAAGCCACCGTGACCCGCCGCATCGGCGACCTGGAGTGCGAGGCCCTGCTGTGGCCGGTGCCGCTCTGGCCGACCCTGCGCTTCGAGGTGCTGCGCGCCCCGAACGGCGCGGTGTGGAACGAGTGGCTGATCCGCACCCCGGGCGCTCCGGGTCCGGCGCTGTCCACCCTGGACGACCTCACCCCCTGGTCGTGCACGGTCGACGAGGCCGCCCGCGCGTTCGCCCCGGCCCGGCCGATGGAGGGCACGGCCCCCACGCGCTGGCGGCTCGCTTTCACCGCCCCGGACGGGTCGGGTCAACCGCGGCGCTGCGTCGCGGAGTTCACCTGGGGGCTGCTCCAGCGGCTCTCGTACCCGGACTCCCCCGCCGGGGGCTGACGCCTGCTGAGCGCCACCGCTCCGACCACGAGGGCCAGCGCCACGAGCAGCGCGCTGACCCACAGCGGCGCCCGGTAGCCGAGCCCCGCCGAGATGGCGAGACCGCCGCATACGGGACCGACAGCGGCCCCCACGTTCAGCGCGGCCGTGGCGAAGCCGCCCGCGAGGGTGGGGGCGCCGGTAGCCGCGTACAGCGTCCGGGCGATCAGCGCGGAGCCGACGCCGAACGACAGCGCGCCCTGGACGAGGACGAGTACGACGGCCGCCACCGGACTCCCGGCGGTCAGCGCGAACAGCACCCACCCGGCGAGCAGCGCCACCGCACCGCCGAGGAGGAAGGGACCCGGCCGCGCGTCCGCGAACCGCCCGGCGGCCGTGACGCCGACGAACGACCCCACGCCGAAGAGCGCGAGCAGCGCAGGTACCCAACTCTCCGAGAAACCACTGACGTTGGTGATCAGCGGCGCGAGATAGGTGAACGTACAGAAGGTCGCGCCGTTCACCAGCGCTCCCAGGAGCAGTGTTACCAGGAGGCGCGGCTCGCGCAGCGACAGCAGCTCCCCGCGAGCGCCCGCCCCCGTGCTGTCGGGCACACCGGCGGGCACGGACCGCAGGATCGCGAAGACCGCGGGCACGGAGACGAGCGCCACCGCCCAGAAGGCGGACCGCCACCCCCAGTGCTGCCCGAGCAGAGCACCGCCGGGAACGCCCGCGATACAGGCGAGCGTGACGCCCCCGAGCAGCGCCGATGTGGCCCGCCCCTTGGCGTTCGGCCCGACCATGCCGGTGGCGGTGACGAGCGCTACCGCGAGGAATCCCGCATTGGCGAGCGCACCGACCACGCGGGTCGCGAGCAGCACGGCGAAGCTGCTGGTCAGCGCGCCGATGACGTGGACGAGCAGGAAGGTCACGAGGAAGCCGAGAAGCGCGGTCCTGCGGGGCCAGCGACGGCTGAGGACCGCCATCAGCGGCGCGCCGACGACCATCCCCACGGCGAAGGCCGAGGTCAGGGCTCCTGCGGTGGACAGGGATACGTTCAGGTCGGCGGCGATGTCCGGGCCGAGGCCGGAGAGCATGAACTCGGATGTGCCTTGCGCGAAGACGGCGAGACCGAGCATGTAGATGGCAAAGGGCATGACGAAGCTCCGCAGGGGCGGGTGGCCACTGGCCGGGAAAAGGGAAGGTCGGTCCGCGCCCCGAAGGGGCGCGGGGCTGTGACATCTGCGGCTCCGCCGCGTGGGCGCGCTCAGCGACGACGCACTCGCAGCTGGCCACCGGACATGCCGGGCCGGTGGCTAGAGTCTGTCGGACTCGGGACTGGACATGGCGGCAGGCTATGCAGGCCCAGGCCGGCAAGTCCACCCGATTACTCGGCGGCGGCCAGGATCTCCTCGGTCACAGCGGACAGGGCCCCCGCGTCCATACCGAGAAAGAGATTCGGCTCAACCAGCTCGAGCTCCATCACGCACGGCGCGAAGCCTCCCGCGTCATCAACCAGGTCCACGCGCGCGTAAAGCAGCTCGGGCGAACCCGGAACAGCGGCCAGCGCCCGCTCGGCCACGTCGAGTTCAGCTGGGGTCGGCTGCCACGGCCGGAGGTCCGGATGCGGCATCCTCTCGTCGTCGTACGCCGCTCCGGGCGCAAGCACCGCGCCCTTCTTGACGGCGTGCAGGAACCGTCCGCCGACGAAGACGAGCGCACGTTCACCGGTCTCGTCGATACGCGGCATATAGGGCTGGACCATCGCGGTCAGCCCTTCGCCGTGCAACCGCTCGATGTGCCGTACGGCGTCGTCGTACGCGCCCTTCTCGTACCGGGCGGCGAGGCGCGCACCCGCCCCCGCCGCGGGCTTGACGACGAACTCGCCGTCGTCCGGGAGCTCCGCGGGGCCGACGGGGTCGCCCGGCGCCAGATAGCGGGTCGGAATGACCGGCACCCCGGCCGCCGCCAGCTCCCCCAGATACCGCTTGTCGGTGTTCCAGCGCACCACGGACGCCGGATTGGCCAGGATCGTGAGCCGCGCGACCCGGCCCGCCCACGCCACGAATTCGGCGAGCCGCTCGCTGTAGTCCCAGGCGGACCGGATGACGACCAGGTCGAAGCCTTCCCAGTCGACCCGCGGGTCGTCCCAGGACACAGTGGCGACTTCGGCGCCCGCCGCACCGAGCGAGCGCGCCAGCTCGGGGAGATCGCGGTCCATGCCGGTATCCAGCTGGACCCGGCTCGTGACCAGGGCGATCGTGGGGCGGTCGGGTGACACGGAGGCCTCCATGGTTCGATGATCCGCCCCGCAGGCTAACAACTTTTCGACGTGCTCCCGACAAGGCCCGTCTCGTACGCGATGATCACCAGCTGCACACGGTCCCGCGCGTCCAGTTTGGCGAGCAGGCGGGTGAGATAGGTCTTGGCGGTGGCGACGCTGATGGAGAGTTCGGCGGCGATCTCCGTGTTGGAGAGTCCGCTGCCTACGAGGGTCAGCACCTCGCGCTCGCGGTCGGTGATGCCGGTGATCTCGCCCCGCGGGCGGGATTCGGGCTTCGGGCGGCCCGCGAACTCCTTGATGAGCCTGCGGGTGACGCTGGGGGCGATCAGGCCGTCCCCGGCCGCCACCACGCGGATCGCGGCGAGGATGTCGTCCAGGGCCATGTCCTTGACCAGGAACCCTGCCGCGCCGACACGCAGCGCGCCGTAGACGTGATCGTCGTCGTCGAAGGTGGTCAGGACGATGACATGGGTGCTCCTGCTCGGGCCTTCGGTGATCAGACGGGTGGCCTCGATGCCGTCCATGCCGGGCATACGGATGTCCATCACCACGACGTCCGGGCAGAGTTCGGCGGCCAGCCTGACGGCTTCCGTGCCGGTGCCCGCCTCGCCCGCGACCTCGATGTCGGGGGCCTCGGTGATGACCATGCGCAGCGCGGCGCGGACGAGGGGCTGGTCGTCGACGAGTACGACACGGAAGGGCGCCGGGGCCGGAGTCGGGTGGCTCTGCCCGCTCATCGGACGCCCGCCGGTACGGGAAGCCGCGCCGCGACCCGGAAGCCGCCGTCGGGGCGTGGCGCGGCGGAGAACTCGCCGTGCAGCAGGCCGACCCGCTCACTCATGCCGAGGAGGCCGTAGCCGCTGCCGGGGGCGCTGCCGTGGCCCCGTCCGCCGTCGATCACTTCGATGGACAGCTCGTCGGCGGCCCGGCAGTCGACGGACACCTTGCACGATGCGGTGCTCGCATGACGTACGACATTGGTCACGGCCTCCTGGATGATGCGGTAGGCGGACATGTCGATCTCCGGTGGCAGTGACCGGAGTTCGCCGAGCCACCGCACGTCGACGCGGACACCGGCGGCGGTCGTCGCCTCGGCGAGGCGGTCGACGGCGGCGAGGCCGGGGGCGGGTTCGGGTTCGGGTTCGGGTTCGGGTTCGGGTTCCGCGGCGCGCAGCGCGCCGAGCATCCGGCGCAAGCCGGAGAGCGTCTCGCGCCCGGTGCTCTCGATGGCAGTCAACGCCTCACGCGCGCCGGCGGGTTGGGTGTCGATGACCCGGCGTGCGGCGCCCGCCTGGAGGGCGATGACGCCGATGCTGTGCGCGACCATGTCGTGCAACTCCCTCGCAATACGCAGCCGTTCAGCGATGACCGCCTGGGCAGCCGCCTGGGAGCGGAGATTCTCCGCGTACACGCGGGCCTGGTGCACGGAATTTCCGACGAGCCAGGCGACGGCGGCGACCAGCGCGATGTACGGCTCCGACGCGGTTCCGTCGTCCCGCCCGAAGCCGAGCAGTTCCCGTGGGAACCAGAGGGCGAACAACGCGCCGAAGGCCAGGGCGCTCGCGATCAGCGAGGTCCGCCGGGAGTTCCGGGCCGTGATGAAGCCGAGTGCGGCCGTCACCGGCAGGTAGACCATCGGCACCGTCTCCGTCTGGTGCCACGCCGCCATCGAGGCACCCGTGCCCACGACGAGCAGGGCCATCGCGGCCGGCGGACGGCGGCTCAGCAGGGCACAGCCCGCGAGGGCCAGGGCGGTGGCGAGCAGCAGGAGCAGCTGGGCCGCGGGCCCGTCCATGCCGTGCCGCGGATAGGAGTAGGAAATCTCCCGCCTCGGCGGCATCAGGACGTACGACACGAGGGGGTAGGCCGTCACGGCACACCACGTCACTGCCGTCCAGAAGCCCAGAGGTATGCGCTTGAGCAGCGGAAGGCGCGGGGTGGCGGACATGTGCCGATCGTAACGACGCGGGCCCGGCGGGTCATCGGACCCTGGGTGTACACCCAGGGTCGACATCCGCCCACGCGATTGCCGTCGGCGGTCCGACGACAGAGGGGGGCGCGTCCCGGCACCGTGGACCGGGTGATCGAAGTCAACGAACTGACCAAGAGGTACGGCGACAAGACTGCCGTCAAGAACCTGAGTTTCACCGTGCGCCCCGGACACGTCACGGGGTTCCTCGGCCCGAACGGCGCGGGCAAGAGCACCACGCTGCGGCTGCTGCTCGGCCTGAACGAACCCACGGGCGGTTCGGTCACCATCGACGGCAGCCCCTTCCGGGACCGCCCGCGCGGCCTGCGCCACGTCGGCGCGCTCCTGGACGCGGGGGATGTGCACGGCGGCCGCCGTGCCGCCGCCCATCTGCACGCCCTGGCCCGCGGCAACCGCATCCCGCGGGCGCGGGTCGACGAGGTGCTGCGCGAGGTGGGCCTCGCGGGTGCGGCACGGCGGCGCATCGGCGGCTTCTCCCTCGGCATGAGGCAACGCCTCGGGATCGCCACCGCGCTCCTCGGCGACCCGCCGGTCCTGCTCTTCGACGAGCCCCTCAACGGCCTTGATCCGGAAGGCGTGAAGTGGGTGCGCGGCCTCTTCCGGCGCCTTGCCGCCGATGGCCGCACGGTCTTCGTCTCCAGCCACCTCATGTCCGAGATGGAGAACACGGTCGACCAACTCGTCGTCATCGGCCGGGGCGAGCTGATCGCGGCGGAGAGCCTCGCCGCATTCGCGGCGCGGGGCACGCGGCTGAGCGTGACGGTGCGTACGCCGGATGCCCTGAAGCTGACGGACGTACTGAACGCCGAGGGCGCGGTGCTCGAGGCGGACGGCGAGGCACTCACCGTGACCGGCGTACCGGCGCCCCGCATCGGCGAACTCGCGCTCCAGCACCGGGTGTTGCTGCACGAACTGACGACCCGCACCGCCTCCCTGGAGGAGGCCTTCATGGAACTCACCGCGGACAGCGTCGAATACCTGGCAGGAGAACCCCAACCCCGATGATTCCTACGACGACGTCCACGCCCCCCGTGGTCACGGAACCCCGCGCCCGCTTCCGCGACCTCATCGCCGCCGAGTGGATCAAACTCTGGTCGCTGCGCTCGACGGCCTGGGTCTTCGTGCTCAGCACTCTGTCGGTCCTCGCCTTCAACGGAGGCACCGCCTACGACACGTACCGCTACTGGTCGGAGCGGAACGGCTCCGACCGGGCCGACTTCATCCGGGACGGCATCCCGCTCCAGGAGGCCTTCACCTCGAACGGCGCGCTCGTCTACATGCTCACCGTTGGCGCCCTCGGCGCGCTCCCGGTCGTCGGCGAGTACAGCACCGGCCTGATCCGCACGACGTTCACGGCGGTCCCGGACCGCCGCGCCGTGCTGGCCGCCAAGGCGACAGTGATCGCCGCGGTGACGACGGTGTTCGGCGCGGCGGTCAGCGCGGCCTCCTTCGCCCTCACACAGGCGATCCTGTCCGGCCGCGGCGCGGGGATCGGGATCTCGCACCCCGGCGCCCTGCGCGCGGTCGTGGCATCGGCGCTCCTCGCTCCGGTCTGCGCGCTCGCGGGCATGGCGCTCGGCACGCTGATCCGGCACAGCGCCACCACGATGGCCGCCCTCTTCGTGTCGCTCATCCTGCTCCCCGCCGTCGTCACCGACGGCCGCCGCTGGTCGGCGATCCTCTCCCACGCCCTCCCCCTCAAGGCCTGGGCCCGCCTGGCCCAGCCGTCCGGCGCCCCGACCCACTACCCATGGACGGCCACCGGGGCCTGGACGGTCTACGGCGTATGGGCCCTGGCGACGGCGGTGATCGCGGTGACGGCGGCGCGACGCCGCGATCAGTGAGGCCCGTCGGCAGGAATCAGTGGGGCCCGTCAACGAGCCGGAGCACGGCCCCGAGCCCCCGCACCGTCCCCGGCGCCGCTCCTCCCGGCAGCACATAGGACCGCAGGCCCGCTCCCGCGGCCCCGCCGTCCTTGGCGGGATGGTCGCCGACCATCAGGGTGTCCGCGGGGGCCACGCCCAGTTCCGCGCACGCGTGGGCGAAGAGCCGCGGGTCGGGCTTCTCCGTGTCGTGTTCGTACGAGTGGACCCAGCTGCCGAAGCAGTGGTCGAGGCCGTGCCGGGCGAACGTCGGCCGCAGGTCCCAGCCGACGTCGCTGACCACCCCGAGCGGGATGCCGCGCGACGCAAGCCCGGCCAGGGTGCGCTCGGCGTCCGCGTACGGCAACCAGTGCTCCGGGGAACGGAGTTGCTCGTAGAGGACGTCCGCGAAGGGGGCCAGCGCGGGCGCGGAGGCGTACCAGGTCGTGAACGCGTGGCGGTGGGCCTTGGACGAGACGTCGCGTGCGTGCTGGGCCCCGACCACGGCGGGGTCCGAGAGGCCCGCCTCCAGTGCGGTGAGGATGGCGTCCATCGTGGGCTCGTCCACCGGGTCCGGCAGCGCGGCGCGGATGCGGTCCTCGTACGGCTGGATCTGGAACAGCGTCCCGGAGAAGTCGAAGAGCACCGCTCGCGGTGGCGTCACCGGAGCGGGGGTGACCGTGCGGATCGGGCCCTCGGGGCCGGAGACGGGCGGGAGCTGGGGAGTTGGCATGTGATCTCCCTATCGGCCGCTCCGTAAAGCCGCGATGAAGATCGACCCGCACGCGGCGCCTCGCGGGGGCGCGAGGCGCCGGCGCCATTCATCCCCCGGCAGGCTCAGAGCACGAAGACGCTCTGAGCGGTCTCCGTGTAGTAGGCCTCGCCCGGATAGACGAGCCACTCGACCTGTCCCGTGCAGTCCGGACCGCTGTGGACCTCGGCGATCGCGTCGGTGTGGTTGGCCACCGACGACGGGTACCGGTCGATGGGATAGCAGCCGCTCGGATCGACGTACTCGCTGCCGTTGACGATCAGGACCCCCTGCGCCGCGTAGGCCGAGCCCGGCACCGCGAGTGCCAGGGTCGCGGCAGCCGCGAGTGCGCCCAAGGCCATGGCCATGCGTCGTCGTCGCATCATGTGTGAGAACCCCTCCTCCTCGCGAGCCGCTCCCGACGCGGCCCGCTGGAATCACCCACAGTAGGCGATCAGGCACGCCACGTATCCGGCGTGCGGAGGCAGTCCCGCTCGGCGCGTGCGCCGCTCACTTCGCCCCTTTCCTTCACGGATCGGTCACGCCACACACTCACCATCGTCACCATTGAGCCCAACTGCACCTATTGCAACGGGAGTTCGTATGATGCGGCCATGGCGAGTCACGGGGATCTCATAGCGGGGCGCTACCGCATCACGACACCGCTCGGACGAGGCGGCATGGGCACGGTCTGGCGGGCGGAGGACGAACTCCTCGGCCGTGCGGTGGCGGTGAAGGAACTGCACGTCGACGCGGGCCAGTCGGCCGCCGACGCGGCGGGCCGGCGCGACCGCACCCTGCGCGAGGCCCGCTCGGTCGCGCAGGTGAAGCACCCCGGCATCCTGGTCCTGCACGACGTCGTGCAACATGCCGCGCAGCCCTGGATCGTGATGGAGCTGATCGACGGCCGCTCGCTCGCCGACCGGATCGCCCTGGACGGCCCGGTCCCGCCCGCCGAGGCGGCCCGTATCGGCCTGGCCCTGCTCTCCGCGCTCGACGCCGCCCACAAGGCCGGGGTCCTGCACCGTGACCTCAAGCCCGCGAACGTACTCCTGGAGGCGGGGACGGAGCGCGTGGTGCTCTCCGACTTCGGGATCGCGCAGGTCGACGGGCAGACGACGCTCACGGAGACGGGCGCGTTCGTCGGCTCTCCCGAGTACACCGCTCCGGAGCGGATGTCGGGCAAGCGCACGGGCCCGGAGTCCGATCTGTGGTCGCTCGGGGTACTGCTCTGCGCCGCGGTCGAGGGCGAGTCGCCGTTCCACCGCGACTCGGTGGCGGGCGTGCTGCACGCCGTCGTCATGGACGAGATCACCGTCCCGGAATCGGCGGGACCGCTGGCTCCGGTCGTACGCGGCCTCCTCGACCGGGATCCCGAGCAGCGGCTCGGCGCGGACGAGGCCGCGCAGGCCTTGCGCGGCTTCCTCGTGGAGGAACGGATGCCCACCGTGCCCCGCACACCGGTGGCCCGCAGACCCGCGGCACCGTCCCCGTCCGACGGGGAGCCCATCGTGCTCGGCGCCGCACCGGCCGCACCGTCGAAGCGTCCCCGGATCCGTACGGCCCTGCTCGCCGGAGCCCTGGTCGCGGCCCTCACGGCGGGCGGCACCGGCGCGTGGCTCCTGGCGCGGAACGACACGAGCACGGGGGCGGAAACGGAGGCGGGCGGCAAGGGCGGCCCCGCGGACGAGGTGAGTGAGCAGCCGGAGACCAAGGAGCCGTCCAAGAAGCCCTCCAAGAGCCCCGGCAAGCCGAAGAAGCCCGGCACCGGCAAGAAGAGCCCCGCCGCCCCCAAGCCCTCCGCCGAAGGCACCGGCAAGGCCACCCCGGCCGGTACGGGCGGTGCCCCCGACGGGCAGGGCAAGCCCGCCGACGACGATCCGGCCCCCGCGGGGTACCGCACGGTCTCCGACCCGACCGGCTTCAAGATGGTGACGCCCACCGGCTTCGTCCGCTCGTCCGAACCGCCCCGCGTCTTCTACAACTCGGCGGACAACGCCTTCCGCATCGGCGTCCACCCCCAGCCGCTCGACCCGGAAGGCCCTCTGGCGGTGATGCGGCAGGCCCACAAGGACGGCCCGTCGGACTACCCCGGCTACCGCAACGGCTCGGTCCGGTCGACCACGCACAACGGCCATGCCGCCGCCGTCTGGGAGTTCACCTGGGACGGTGGCGCCGGTGACGGCGGGCCGCGCAGGACCTACGACCTGAGCTGGGACGAGGGCGGCAAGATGTACGACCTGTGGGTCTCCGCGCCCGCAGGACAGGCGGCGGCGGGCGAGCGCCACTTCGTCGAGGCGCACCAGTCCTTCGTGCGGACGGGCTGACAGCCGTACGCCCTCAGGCGGGTTCGGTCATCAACTCGTCCCGCAACGTGGGCAGATGCCCATGCTCCACGTCCTTCACCGCCGTGACCAGCGTGACCGTCCCCGCAGCCGCCAGTTCACGCAGGTGATGGATGGCGTCCTGCTGCTCCGGACCCGCGAGCTCGGCGCGGTAGCGGTTGCCGAACTCCTCGTACTGATCGCGGTGTTGATGGAACCAGGTGCGCAGCTCGGTGGAGGGCGTGACCGCCTTGGGCCATTCGTCGACGGCGGCGCGCTCCTTGGAGACGCCGCGCGGCCAGAGCCGGTCGACGAGGACACGCACGCCGTCCGCCTCGCCGGGCGGGTCGTACACACGGCGCACAGGGAACCTCTCGGCGGGCTTCATACGCCCATCGTCGCGCCCCGCCGGGCCCTGCGCATCTCGAAAATACGAACAGGGGAGCAGGTGTTCCCTGGAACAGGTGATCGTTGCGCCAGGGATTGCATGTGACGCAGGTGATTGACGATGATTACGGAACGCAAGCAACGGGCTGCAGACCGTAGTTGCCGCGTTCCCGGCTCATGTCCCATACGAGAGCCGGGAGTTCGAAGATCCTGAGCAAGTCCCCCAAGGAGAAGCACCACCATGAACCTCATCACTGACGTCGTCGCCGGTCTCGCCCACTTCCTCGGCTGGCTGGTCTGAGTCTGACGTCACCCGAAGTTCCCGCAGCGACGCCGCCTCCCCCGTCCCACGGGGAGGCGGCGTCGCCGTGTCGGGACAGCCGAAGGGCTGAGGGAGATCAGCGCGTCGGATCCGGATAGAAGTCCCGTGCCACGCCCTTCCCGTCCCTCGCCTTGCCGAGCAGGCTCGCCGGATACTCCACCAGCCAGTAGCTCGCCGTCCCCACAGCCACCGCGATCACGATGACGATCAGCGCGGCGATCGGGAAGCCCGCCTGACTCGTCGGCACCAGACCGGACTTGATGAGTTGCAGCATCACCGGCTCGTGCCAGATGTAGAGGCTGTAACTGACCAGACCGACCGACGTCACCCAGCGCGCCCTCAACAGGCCGTGCCACCGCACCTGTTCACGCGGGCGGACGTGCAGCGTGGCGTAGAGCAGCGTGAACCACAGCACGGCCGCGATCGGGTGGTAGTAGGTGTGGGCGAAGTTCTCCGGGTCGGAGAGGTACGACAGTGCGTAGAGCCCCGCGAGTGCCGCCACCGAGAGCGGCACCGTGGCCCGCGCGCTCAGCCTGCCCCGGTCACCGAGCGCCACGAGCAGCACCGCGAGCGCCATGCCCGCGGCGAAGCCCCCGAAGCGCGCTTGCGGCCCGAAGTAGACGGGCCAGTTGGTGTGCGGCACCCCGACGACGTAGTGCGCGACGGAGATCCAGACCACCGGCAGCACGAAGAGCGCCGCGCACCCCGACGCGCACACGGCGACCCGCGCCCGCCGCGTCGCGAGGCCCCGGCAGACCCGCACCGCGAGCGGCCCGAGCGCGATGAGTGCCAGATAGAAGGCGATCTCGAGGGACAGGGACCAGGTGGGGCCCAGGGTGTAGAAGATCCGCTCCTGGTCGAAGATGTGTGTGAACGTGAGGTGCCCGACCAGGTCGCGCCAGTCGCCGGGCAGTGTCGGATTGCGGACCGCCCAGACGACGAGCACCGCCAGGAAGTACAGCGGCAGAATCCGGATCGCACGCCGGAAGAGGAAGTCCTTGCCCGTACGGATCGAGCCGCCGTTGCCGCCGCCGTTGCCGTTGCCGTTGCCGTCGATGGCCGCGCGCGCGTACGACAGCGTGAGCAGATACGCGGACATCACGAAGAAGAGGTCGATCACCTCGAGCGAGATCAGCGCGCCCAGCCAGGGGCTGTCGACCGGTGGGTGCGCGCCGTGCGCGTCGTACGTGTAGTACTCCTGCCACACGTGGAAGACGACCGTGCTCAGCGCGGCGAGACCGCGGTATCCCTGGAGTTCGAGCGCGCGCCCGCGGGACGCGGCAGGTGCGGGAGCTGCCGCATCGGACGTCCCGGTGGGCCGCGTGGCCGTCAGCGCGCTCACGTGCGCACCGCCGGTTCCGCGACCGCCGCCGTATCGGGGACAGCGACGGGCACGGCCGCCCGCGGAGTGACCCGCCACTGCCGGTCGCCGAGCGCCTCCTTCAGATGCGCCTGGCGCGCCACGAAGTTCTTGAAGTGGCTGTAGAAGAACGTCGACACGAGCAGATAGCGCCAGAACCACGCCTTGCGGCGCCGCAGTTCGGGCACCGCGAGCCGCCACGCGAAGGCCGCCTGCACCACCCCGGCCGACATCGTGACCGCCGCCGCCATCAGGCAGACCGGCACCGCCCAGTCGAGGCGGTCGGCACCGCCCGCGCGCCAGGCCGCGTGCAGCAGGATGGGCAGGATCTGGAGCGTCAGCCACGGCTGGACCTCACGCCAGCCGAGCAGCACGGACAGGCCCGTCTTCTGGCGCCGCGAGAACACCGGCGAGCGCAGTGCACCCCACAGATGCCGGAGCGATACCTGAAGCCAGCCCTGCGCCCAGCGCGAGCGCTGGTTCCACAGCGGGCGAAGCAGCGTGGGTGCGAGCTCGCGCGAGATGAGCGTCCGGTCCATGGCGATCCGCGCGCCCTCGTTCAGGGCGCGCAGCGTGGAGTCGATGTCCTCGGTCAGCATCGAGCCGTGCATCCGGGTCCTCGCGAGCAGATCCGTACGCCAGAAGCCGTTCGACCCGCCGAAGACCCCGAAACCGTACATCCGGGTCCGTCCGGGATGGCTGACCGCGTAGATGGTCTCGAACTCGACGGCGACCATCTTGGCGACCCACGAACTGTCGCCGTTGCGGATCACGCAGTGCCCCTGGACGACGTCGTAACCGTTGGACAGCCAGTCCCAGGCGTGCCGGAAGGCGTTGGGGGCGGGGTGATGGTCGGCGTCGAAGATGCCGACGAACTCGCCGCGCACCCGCGTGACCGCCGCGTTGATGTTCTGCGCCTTGGACGTGCTGCCGGCCACCGGAAGCAGCACGAGGCGCGGATCGCGGGCCGCCATGTCCCGCAGGGTGTCCTCGACGGGCAGCGGATGCGGGGTGTTGTACGCGAGGACGATCTCCAGGTCGCTCGGGTAGTCGAGCCGCAGGAACGACTCGACGGTGTCGACGATGGTCGCGGCCTCGTTCGGCAGGTACGCGGCGATGACGGCACTGGCGGGCGGGTACGGCTGGGCGGCCCGGTCGGGTCGCCCGGTCGCGTCCAGCGAGAAGAGGCACTCCAGCATGATGAGCAGGGCGGACAGGACGAGCCCCGCCACCACCACCCAGTACGCGAACCCGGCCGCGTCCCAGCCCAGTTCGTACGCCTGCTGATAGAGCAGGAACGGCACGCCCACGCCGAGCACCAGCGGAAGCACGGGAGACAGCAGCCGGGTGACCCAGGTGAGCAGGACCCGGAGCCCCGCGCGGCCCCTGCGGTGGCGGTGCGTGGCGCTGGCCCGCATCCAGGGCTCGTAGCGAACAGGGCGCAGATCCCGATGGCGTACGGCTTCGGATGCGGCGTCCCTCGCGTGCTCGGCCGCCCGGGTGTGGTCGGCGTAATCGGCGAGCGGGGTCCAGCCGACGGCCGGGGTGAGCCGGACGTTCTCGTCGGCGACGACGAACCGGGTCCCGGCCACGGACGCGGCGAACTCCCGCAGGCTCCGGGTGGCGGTCTCCTCGTCGACACCGGGCATGAGGACGAGGAGCTGCCCGGCCTCGTCCCAGCCGAGCCGGTCGCAGACGCCGCCGAGCTTCTCCGCCACCCCCGCGAGCCGCTCGGCGACCTCGCGCCGCACGCGCGGCCCGAGGCGCGTCTCCAGGGCCGCCATCTCGGCGACGCCGACGACGGCGAGGACACCGCCGCGCCGGGCCGCCGCCGGACGGCTGAGCTCGCGGTCGAGTTCGTCCATGAAGTGCGGCCCCGAGTAGAGGCCGGTGCGCGGATCGCGCAGCAGGTTCTCGACCGGGACAGGGACGCGGTGCAGCTTGGCCGCTATCCGGGCCGAGAGCTCACGCGGATCGCAGGCCTCGGGCAGGCAGTCGTCGGCGCCGTGCCGCAGCAGATCAACGACGGTGCCGGGTAGGTGAGTTCGGGCCGCGGTGACCATGAGCAGCGGAAGAGCCTGCCCGGCGGGGTCGGCGCGGACCTCGCGTATGACGTCGATGCCCTGCCGCCGCCCGTCAGGACCGTCGTCGAGGGCCACTATCGCGTCCGGGGGTGCCTGCCTGACCTGGCGGTGTACGTCACCGGGGACGGCGTGGGTGACTTCGTACCCGGTGAGTTTCAGCGTCCGGGTGAGCAGATCACGGCTGGGCCCGGGTGACCCGACGGCGAGGACGTGACCGCTGGCCGGCGCGGGGGCCGGGGATGGGTTGGCGGGGGGAGAGATGAGGGTGACCGAGGCCGAGGATGAAGAACCTTTCGGGCGCGCGCGAGTATGCCCCGAGGGCAGTGGAATGGACATCTATGTGGTCCCATCCTGTTCGGATTGTGGGGGGAGGACCGCTTGGTTTTCGTTGAACCGCTTGAACCACCCACTGACCCGTTGAAACCCGGGCCAATCGGCCACACCAGCCTCAACGATCACTGTGACACCGCACCTTCACCGGCGTAACGCTCTGATTACGTCCCGGTGCAGAGACTGAGCAGACCCTGAGGCCGGGCGGGCTGCCGCCGCCGGCTGCGGGAACCGACAACTGCCGGGCAGGCGTCCAACTCGTCATGCAAGATCGATATCTGTACCTCGCCCGTCACGGTGAAGCCACATCAGAAGAAGGCGGTCTTACAGAGGCCGGGCGACGGCAGGCCGCGCTGCTGGGCCGGCGTCTGCACGGCGTGCCGCTGACCGCTGTCCAGCACGGTCCGCTGCCCCGCGCGGCGCAGACGGCCCGGCTGGTCGCAGAGCAGTTGAGCGGGGTGCCGTCGCACGAGTGCGAGACGGCCGGGGACTACGTCCCGTACGTACCGGAGCGCGACGAGCTTCCCTCGGAGATGGCCGACGCCCTGCTGTCGCGGCTGGCCTCAGTTACGGCCGAGGAGCGTGCACAGGGTGCGGAGTTGGCCCGCCGGGCGGTCGCGGACTTCACCGGCCCGGTGGAGCACGGGGACGCACCCCGGCACGAGCTTGTCGTCACCCACGCGTTCCTCGTCGCCTGGCTGGTCCGTGCCGCGATGGACGCACCGGCCTGGCGCTGGATGGGCCTCACCCACGGCAACGCGGCGCTCACCGTGATCCGCTATGCCGAGGCCCGGCCCGCAACCGTCCTCGTCCACAACGACGTGAGCCACCTCCCGGACGAGCTGCGCTGGACCGGTTTCCCCGCCCAGCTCCGCACGCCCTGACGGTCTCCTGCCGACAGCGGGACAGGGGAGAGCCCCCGCAGGGCCCGCCCCGCCCCGTCCGTTCCCCCTACCGCACCCCCACCGCCCGCACGATCTCCTGCGTGACCGCCCCGCCCCGGTCGTCCTTCGCCGAGGCCCGCAGCGAGATGAACTTCGCGGAGCCGGGCACCTTCAACTTCCCGCCCCACGCCGCCTTGTGGCCGTCCCTGTCGAGCTCAACGCCCGTCCAGCTCTTGCCGTCGTCGTACGACACTTCCAGCTTGCCGCCGCCGATGGCCCCCGTGTCCGGCGCCCCCTTGACGTACTCGGAGAAGATCCCGACCTGTACGGAACGCCCACCCCGGACGTCACCCGCGAGGTCCGTGTCCACGTTGAACCCGAGGTTCAGCAAGGGCAGGAAACTCTTCCGGTCCCCCGGTGTCTCCTTCGACTTGAAGGTCCACTCCGAGTGGCCCTTCGTGGCGAGACGCCACCGCTCGGGGTCCAGCGTCGTGTCCGTCACGACCTTGTACGTGGTCAACGCCGGATTCGCGTCCCACACGTACACACCCGAACTCTTGCGCCGGTCGACCAGCTTCCCGTCCGCGTACACCTCGCTCGTCTGAGTCATCGAGTCGTCGTTCCACACGTCACCGAATCCCGTGTGATCGGGCCCGGAGTCGCCCCATCCGGGGACATTGAATTCCAGCGTGTTCCCGTACCGCTGCTGCCCCCAGCCGAGGCCGGTCCCCAGCCACGGGTGCCACACGGGCTTGAACCAGTTCAGCGAACCGTGCTTGCCGCCCTGGTAGCTGATCAGACCGCTCCGCTCCTCCAGAGCGCCGGGCCCGACCGAGACAGACTCGTGCCACAGCTGCCCGGCTCCGGTGGACACGTAGTCCGTCCGCTCGACCGGGTAGTCGATCTTCTCCTGGAAGCCGATTCCGACGGCGAACGTGTCCGTGATCGAGTAGCGGAACTCCCCGCCCGCCACCGGCTTCACCGCGTGGAACTTCGTGTCCAGGACAGCCAGTTCACGCTTCGACGGCTCGTACGTCAGGTCGCGGGGCACCGCCCCCTTGTGGCCCTGTGACACGTCGTAGACGTACGGCGTGCGCGATGTGGCCGTGGTCTCCACCGCCTTGCCCGCCTTCGCCGCCGCGATGAGCCGCGCTCCGTCCGCCGCGTCGACCGTTCCGATCTGCAACGGCCGGTCCGCGTTGTCGTCCGTGCCGAACCACGCGTTGAGCCGCCCCGGCACGTCGTCCGTGACGAACAGCGCCTTCGCGCCGGCGTCCTGTGCCGCCTGCCCAAGCTGAGTGGGCGTCACATCGGGGTCAGGGGTGCGCCGCACTACGGCGGCCTTTCCCTTGACGTCCTTGCCCGCGTACTCGGCGGCCGTACCGCCGCCCACATCCACGAGCGGCAGCTCGCTGCGGCCGTCCGTGACCGTGCCGCCGGGTTGCGCGACGACCTCGCCGAGGCCCTTCACGTCCAGGGTCGGCTTCCCCAGGCGCCAGACGGTGCGGTACTCGAAGCTGCCGTCGGACACCTTGGCGGTGGGCGCCGCGAAAATGCTGTCGTACTTGACCGGCACCTGGACCGCGCCCATCAGATCGGCGCCGTTCGCCTTCCGGTCGTACTCCATCAGGAGCTGGCGGGTCTCCGTCCGCTTGCCGACGTCCACGCCGACCTCGCGCAACTTCCGCCCGTCCAAGGTGACTTCGCGATCCCGGTCGAGGACGATCTCCGGCGCGGCGAGGAAGCCGATACCGAGCGAGTCCTTGCCCTTGCCGCCGCGTACGTCGAGGAACGAGGACAGGGCGTACGAACCCGGCGTCAGACGCAGCTCCAGCGTGCCGGAATCACCGACCTCCACCTGGAGCGGGTCGGTCTCCTTGACGAGGTGCTGAAGCACCAGACCGGCCCCGGTCGCCGCCCCGTCACGGTCCTTGACGTGGACGGTGAGCGTGTACCGCTCCTCCTCCTTGACCAGACCGAACGCGGTGTGCGCGACCGGCTTCCCGGCGGCACTCGCGACGATGCGGCCACTCGTGTTGCCGACCGGCGCTTTCGCGCCGTCGCCGGTCACCGTGGTCGACGCGGTGCCGTGCGCGGGAACGGTGAGCGTCTTGTCGGCGAGGGTGGCGACCCCTTCGGCCGCACCTTCGGCGGCGAGGGACAACTCCAGTGGCGCATCGGAGGAGTTCGCGTACGTCACTGTCTTCGTGACGGGCTTGTTGTCCCCGTACGGCCAGGAGTAGAAGCCCAGGTCGGCGCTGCCGCTCGCGGTGACCTGCGCATCGATGGCACCGGGCACACTGACCCGCCCCGCACCCAACTCATATGCGGAGGCGTCCAGTTGTGCGGAGCTGGACATCAGCGCGTCCTTCAGGCGCGCCCCGCTCCAGTCCGGGTGCTTCTCGGCGAGCAGGGCGGCGACGCCCGCGATGTGCGGGGTCGCCATCGACGTACCGCTCATCTCGGTGTAGTAGCCCTCACCGCTGACCAGTTGGGAGCGTGCGGCGAGGATGTCCACGCCGGGCGCCGAGAGGTCAGGCTTGAGGGCGTGGTCTCCGTAGCGAGGGCCCTGGCTCGTGAAGTACGCGGCCTTGTCGGCGGAGTCGACCGCGCCGATGGTCAGCGCGGAGTCGGCGGCGCCCGGCGAGCCGATCGAGGAGGGGGCGCCGGTGTTGCCCGCCGCGATGACGAAGAGGGCGCCGGTGTCCTTGGAGAGGGTGTTGACGGCGGCGGCCATCGGATCGGTGCCGTCGCTCGCCTCCTGCGAACCGAGGCTCATCGACACGACCTTGGCGCCGACATCCTTGGCCGCCCACTCCATCCCGGCGATGATCTGCGACTCGCTGCCCGAGCCCTCGTCGCTGAGCACCTTGCCGACGGAGAGAGCCGCGCCCGGCGCGACGCCCTTCTCCTTGTTGCCATCGGACTCGGCGCCGCTGCCGCCGACGGTCGAGGTCACATGGGTGCCGTGGCCATTGCGGTCGGCGACCTCCTCGCCCGGAATGAAGCTCTTGGTGGCACCCACGCGGTCCTTGAGACCGGGGTGGGAGGTGTCGACACCCGTGTCGAGGACGGCGACCTTCACGTCCTTGCCGGTGAGTCCGGCCTCCCAGGCCTTGGGGGTGCCGATCTGCTCGTTGCTCTGCGCCATGTCGGCCTCGACGCGGCCGTCGAGCCAGATCTTGCCGATGCCGTCGGCGAGGGCGCCATCTGAACTCACAGTGTTGCGGGACGACTTGCCCGACTCAGAAGCATCCGGCGCCACATCCCGCCAGAACGTGCCGGGCTTCTCCGCCTTGACGGCCACGCCTCCCACGCTCGGCAGCGCGCGCACCTTGTCGGCGCCACGAGGTGCCGCCGGGCTCGCGTCGCGACGCGCGCTCTTCTCGTACGTGACGATGAGCGGCAACGCCACGGCGGCCTTGTCGCCCTTCCCTTGCGCCAGACCCTGGCGTATCAGCTCCGTCACGTCGAAGAGCCGCTTGTCGAGGGTGCCCGCGCTCAGATAGGGCCGCGCCTCATCCGGTACGACGGTGATGCGGTCGCCCGATATCTCGCTCCGCACGGCTCCGGTGGCCCCGTCGGGCCGGTCCACGGTGACCGTCTTCTTGCCGCCGCCGAGTTCGGTGACGGTGACCTTGTCCCCGGTCACCAGGGTGACCGTGTGGGCGGCACGCGCGGCGGGGGTGGCCCGCCCCTGCGACGCGCCGGAAGGTGCCGCATGGGGGGCGGCGGTGGCGCTCTGCCCTGCCGGAAGCAGCGCGAACGCGAGACCGACGGCCGGCAGCAGCCTCGCTCTTCGCCACGCGGATGATCGGGTCATGGGTGCCCTCTCTTCGTCGGACCCGGGCGGGGGTGGTTCCCGGGTGCTGGGAAGAGTGTCAGGGGGCTTGTGTTGCAGGGGCGTTGACGGGTGCTGGCGGGAATCCGCCAGGGCACCTTCCCGCCAGGGGAATCCGTATGCGTCGGGTGCCAGGGACTTGGCTGACAACTACAAGGGCTTTCCGCAACAATGCAGTTGGCAGGCGTACGGCGGGATCGACGGGATCGACGGGGCATTGATGGACGACTTGGTGGAGTTCACGACCGACGACGGCTCACAGGTCGTCATGGCGGACGTGGCGGACGTCCACGGCTCCCACCTCATCTCCCGCGACGACGGCCCGTCCCGTGCGGCCCGGACCTTCGAGGAGTCACTGTCCGGGGCGCGCGCTGCGGCGGAGTCGGCACTGCGGGTGTTCCGTGGCGGCACCCTGCGCCCTGACTCGGTGGAGATCGAGTTCGGGGTACGGATGTCGGCGGAGACGGGCGCCGTGATCGTGAAGGGGACGGCGGAGGGTCACCTGGTGGTGCGGTTGGCCTGGACGCCGGAGGGGGCGGGGGCGGATGCGACCTCTCCCCGGGCCGATGCGACTGCCCCCCGGGCCGATGCGACCGCCCCCGGGACCGATGCGACCGCCCCACACCCCCCGGAGGCCACCCCCACCCCATGAGCAGCGCATCGTGGCATACCCGCATCGCGTGCGGGAGCGAGGTCGGGGCAGGGTTTCTCGTGTCCGAACGGCATGTCCTGACCTGCGCGCATGTCGTTCGCGGCAGCGGCAGCGCGCCGGTCGTCGTGTCCTTCCCGCACCGCAAGGACCTCCCCCCGGTGACCGCCACCGTCGTCGTGCACGGCGGCTGGGACGGGCGCGGTGACGACCCGGGCGACCTCGCCGTCCTGGAGCTGGAGCACGCCGTGGCGGTGTCGCCCGCCGAGTTCGCGGCGCCCGACGACGCGTACACCGAACCCCGCCCACGGCTCCTCGTCTACGGGTTCCCCAAGGGTTACCCGGAAGGCACCCTCGCCGAGTACCGCGCGACCGCCGCCCAGTTGATCGCCGACGAGTGGGTCCAGCTGGAGGCATGGAACGCCCACGGCCAGCCCCTGGCTCCGGGGTTCAGCGGCGCGGCGGTGGCCCTCGCCGACAGCAACCGGGTCGTGGGCATGGTGTCGGCCGCCCCCCGCGCTTCCACCGGCGTACGCAACGGAAGGATGCTGCCCACCTCCGTCATGGCCCGCTACTGGCCCCCGCTCGGCGACCTGATCCCCACCCCCGGCCACCACCGGGCGGCGAAGGAGCGGCTGCGCTCCCTGGTGGACCGGGCGGCCGGCACCGGCGCCGCCCGCGACCCGGAGCGGCTGTACCGCGACGCGGTGGGGCCCCTCGGCCCGCCCGTGCCGCCGGGAGGCTTCGGCTCGCTGTGGTCGGCGGCCTGGTACGTGCTCTCGGAGGTCGAGGACCCGGACGCCGTTTCCCGCCTGGCGGACCGCATCGCGGGCCTCCTCGAAGCACCGGCCGCCGACAGCCCGACAGATACTGGTGGTTCGCCGTCCTGGTCGCCCATCCTCATCGAGATCGACCACAGCGGCGCGGGCGACGACCAGCTCCTGGTCGAGGTGTCCGCGTACCGCGAGGGACTTCGCCACCCCGTCGGTTCGCACACCCTGGCCACCGGAAACGTCCGTACGTACATCCAGGAGCGCGTGGACGACGCCTTCTCCCATCTCACCCCCGGCGCGGAGGAGTTACTGGCCTTCGTCCTGCCCCGAGCGCTGCTCAACTGGCCGGTGGCCCAGTGGCAGTGCGGCCCCGACGACCCGACCCCGCTCGGCTGCTCGTATCCCCTCGTCGTGACCGACCGGTCCCGCCGCAAGGGCGGGCTGCGCCATCAACTTGCCAGGAAGTGGGAACACTTGGACGGGCACACGGCGACCGTCCTGCACCGCGTCGAGTGCGGCACCCAGGAGAAGCCGAACAAGCTCAGGTTCCGGCTGCGGCGGGACGGCGCGGACCTGGCGGGGTTCGCCGCGCCGCCACCGGCCGGCCGCGCCGCTCCCGACGCCGACGTGACGCACTTCGACGTCTCGCTGACCGCGCCGGTGCCGGTGCTCCTGTGGCGGCGCACGGGCTGCGAGGAAACCGATCACCTCAGCGACAAGGGCTGTACGGGCTCCGACTTCCTCGACCGCATAGCCGCCCACATCGACGGCCATCCGCCCGCCGAACTTCCCCGCACCATCCTGACGTTGAGGGAGAGCGCCGAGGCGTCGGACGAGCCGGACACGCACTGGGCCAGGGACGTCCAGCTCCTCTGGGACGACCCGCGCTGTTTCCCCGACACGCCCGCCGCCCACCGCCACTCCCCCGTCGCCTGATCCCGACGCGCGAATGCCTGCGCCCGACGTCCGATACGGAGAACCCCGATCATGTCCCTGTGGCCCGTCTACACCGGCACGAACGAGCCCCACGACGGGATCACCCGGCTGCCCCCGCCCCCGCCCTGGCGCGCCTTCGACGGCGGCCCGGTCATCGGCACTCCCACGGACGACGGCTCGGCGACCTCCCCGGACCGCACGCACCGTGCGCACACGTACCGGGCCACGGAGACCTGCGTCCAACTGGTCAACGCCGCCCTGTACTTGAGGCGTCCACTCCTGGTGACGGGACCGCCTGGAAGCGGCAAGTCGAGTCTGGCGTACGCGGTGGCCCGGGAGTTGGACCTCGGCCCCGTCCTGCGCTGGAACATCACGAGCCGCAGCGCGCTGCACGACGGCCTCTACCAGTACGACCCGCTGTCGCGGCTGTACGCGGCGGGGCGCTCCCCGAGGGCACGGGCCCCGCGGGACGGCGCGGGCGTCGAGGACCACCTCCGCCTCGGCCCGCTGGGCACCGCCCTCCTCCCCTACGCCCGCCCCCGCGCCCTCCTCATCGACGAGATCGACAAGAGCGACCTCGACCTGCCCAACGACCTCCTGAACATTCTGGAGGAGGGCCAGTACGAGATCCCCGAGCTGGTGCGGATCGCCAAGCACACCCCGAAGGCGGACCTCCTTCCGGACGGCTCGGACGACCCGGTGACGGTCGAGCGCGGGCGCGTACGCTGCCGGGCCTTCCCCTTCGTCGTCCTCACCAGCAACGGCGAGCGCGAGTTCCCGCCCGCGTTCCTGCGCCGCTGCGTCACCCTGCGACTTCGCCAGCCGCGTGACGAACACCTGGAAGAGATCGTCCGGGCCCACCTCGGTGAGCCCGACGCCTACGCCCGGACCCTCATCGCCCGCTTCCTGGAACGCGGCACGGGCGGCGAACTGGCCACCGACCAGCTCCTCAACGCGATCTATCTGACCGGCGCTGCGGGTATCGACGCCGCATCGCGCGACGATCTCGCGCGACAGCTGATGCCGTATCTGACGCAGTCGGCGGACCAGCCGGGTCCCGATGCGGTCTGACCCACCGGGGCGCGGGACGCCGCTCGCGCAGTTGGCCGGCTTGCTCGCGAATGCGGCGGGCGGGGCCCGGCCCACGTCGGTCGAGCTTGCCGAACTGGTGTGGCTGGCAGGGCTGATGAAGTCACCCGCCGAGGACGCACCGCCGGATGCGTCCGGAAGCGATGACGTATCACCGCCCCTGCCACCCACACCACCACCGGTGGGGCCCGAACACCCCCCGACGGCACCCTCGACGCCTCCCGCCGAGGGACGAGTACCCCTGCGGCTCCCCGCGATGCCGCACGGGCCTGACGATCTGCCTGGCGTCCCGCCTGGCAACCCGCCTGACGGCACGTCACCATCGGACGTACAGGGTTCGGGCTCCGGCGCCACACCTCTCCGCGTCCCCGTCCCCCCGATGGTGACGCACCCCCTCACCTTGCAACGCGCCCTGCGCCCGCTCAAGCGCCGCGCCCCTTCCCCGGTGGGCCAGGTCATCGACGAGGAGGCGACGGCCCACCGCATCGCGCGCCTGGGCGGCCACCCGCGAGGCTGGCTTCCGGTCCTTCGCCCGGCGGAGGAACGCTGGCTGCGCCTGTGCCTCATCCACGACGCGGGCCCGACCATGCCGATCTGGCGCCCCCTGGTCCACGAACTCCACACGGCGCTCGCCCAGTCCGGCATCTTCCGCACGGTCGAGCTGCACCGCGCGGCACCGGACGGCACGATCCCGCCCCAGGCGGCCCACGCGCCCGCGACGGGCCGCACGGTCACCCTCGTGATCAGCGACTGCATGGGCCCGCAGTGGCGCGATGGCGACGCGGGCACCCGCTGGTACCGCACACTGCGCCGCTGGGCGAAGCAGATGCCGCTGGCCGTGATCCAGCCACTCCCGGAACGCCTCTGGCGCACCACGGCGCTGCCCACGACTCCGGGGCTCCTCTCCGCCCCGCATCGGGCCGCGCCGTCCGGGGCTCTCACCTTCACTCCGTACGCCGACGATGTGCCGCCGAGTGATGCGGTGCCGGTCCCGGTGCTCGAGCCCTCCGGGGCGTGGTTGTCGCACTGGGCCGCACTGGTGGCGGGTGGGGGTGGCAGTCAACTACCGGGTGCGGTGGGGTGGTTGGGGTGCGCGCCAATACCTGCGGAGGAAGACACAGAGGCCGGCGTCGAGGACGTGACCCGGCTCTCCCCCGAGGAACTCGTACTCCACTTCCGGTCCACGGCGTCCCCCGAGGCCTTCCGCCTCGCGGGCCATCTGGCCGTGGGCGAGCCGCAGTTGCCGGTGATGCGGCTCGTCCAGGCGGCGGTGGAGGAGCGTCCCCGGCCGCAGCATCTGGCCGAGGTGATCCTCAGCGGGATGCTGACGGAGGCGGCGGGCGGGGCTCCGGGGGCGTACGACTTCCGGGACGGTGTACGGGAGTTGCTGCTGCGGACGTTGCCGCGTACCGCGCGGGGACGCACTCGGGGGCTGCTGGCCCGGATCGGCGGGTTGATCGACGAGCGGGCGGGGGTCGCGCCGGGGGAGTTGCGGGCGCTGGCCTCCGCACCCGGCCGTGGCAAAGGCCCCGAGACGCCGGTGGGGGAGCCGTTCGCGACGGTGACTCCGGAGAGCGTACGACAGCTGGGCGGGGCGGGTCGTACGGAGCTGCTCGGGGGCCGATACCGGCTCCGGGAGCAGATCGGGCAGAGCGGCAGGGTCTGGCTCGCGGAGGATCAGCGCGAGGACGGGCGCCGCCCCGTGGTGGTGCAGCGCTACCCGCAGGCCCCGCAGTGGCTCCGCCTCGACTTCACCCGGGCCGCGCGACAGCTGTCCCGGTTCCGGCACCCGCATGTGGCCACTGTGCGGGACTACGCCAACGGTGAAGTCCCCTATCTGGTCATGGAGTTCGCCGAGGGACCCGATCTCCATGACGCGCTGCACAGCTCATCCCACAGTGTTCCCGTCGACCGCCTCGTGGAACTGCTCCCCCGGCTGGCCGAAGCCGTCACCGCGCTGCACGGCGCGGGTATCGCCCATGGCGCGCTCAGCCCCGCGAATGTGAGGGTCCCGCGCAACGGCCCTGTGCTGTGCGGCTTCGGTCTCACCCCGTACAGCGAGGAGAGCCGCGCCGCAGACCTCCAGGCGCTGGGCAGCATCGCCCGGGATGTGCTCCAGGCGGACGAGCCGGTGTTGCGCGTCGGCCTGCCTCCGCCGGCGTTCTCCTTGCCGGGCACGGCCCATACCGCGCTGACGTCGGCCGTCCGCGACCTCACTTCCAGCGATCCGGTCACGCAGCAGCGAGGCGTCGAACAGCTCGAACTGGCCTCGCTCGCGCTGCACACGCGCACCTACTCCCTGCTCGGCCCTCTCACGGTCACCCGGAACGGCCGGACCCTCGAAATCGTGGCGCCCAGGGAACGGGCGATGTTGTGCATGTTGCTGCTCAAAGAGGGGCGCGGCGTGACCCACGCCGAGCTGGCCGCGGGGATCTGGGGGTCGGATCCTCCGGCCAACTCGGAGCACCTCCTGGCCCTCTGCGCATCCCGCCTCCGCGAGGCACTGGGCCCCGACTCGGTCACGGGCGATGGCGACGGGTACGCCCTGCCCCTGCCGCCGAACGCCGACGGCGTCGACCTGTCGCGCTGCTGGCAGTTGGCAGCCGCCGCCGAATCGTCGCGCCGCCAAGAGGACATCGACGGCGCGCTCCGCCTGGTCCAGTCAGCTCTGGACCTGTGGCGCGGTGACCCGCTGGATGACATCCGGGGCCCGGCGGCCGAGATGGCCCGCACCAACATCGCCTCTCTGCGCGCTTCCCTGTTCCGTATGCGGCAAGAGCTCCGCCAGGAACTGAGGCCGTCCGTCCAGCAGGCCTCCGAACTGGACGAACTGCTCCAGGAGTTCCCCCACACCGAGGACGAGGTGCTCACCCCCCACGAGGAACTCCCCAGCGCCCAGCTGGACGACCTCGGCGTCAGCCGTGAGCTGCCGGACGACCAGCCCACGCCACCGGGGACGACCCTCGCCTTCGAGTATGTGACCCGCCCCTCCGGAACCCAGTCGGAGACCCTGCACAAGCTGGGCCGGGCGATCTCCCATCTCCTCATCCACGGCGGTATCGGCCCGGACCGGTTCGAGATGCGGCCCCGCCAACGCGGCTGGGACGTGACCGTGTCCGCGGAGGTCCACGTGCTGCACGTACTGACGACGATGGTGAACGAACTACCCGGCGCCCTCGACGAGTTCCCGGTGCTCGGACTCGGCGTCACCCTGACCCACGAACCTGACCCGACCGTCTCCGCACCCACATTCCCCTCCGGTCTGCGGCACCTCATCAACCGTGCCGACACCCGAGCCGTCGTGATCGTCTCCAACGATCTGCACGAGCGGCTCAACCGCTCCGGCCGCCTGAGGAACACCCGGTTCGCCCCGGTGCCCCAGTCCGACGACTGGTACTGCGAGGTCACCACCGAGCAGCCCGCGAACTCCCACCACACCACCGTCGACGCCCTGATCCTCGGCTTCGACGGCACCCTCGCCCGGCTCTACTCACCGAGCGCGGCACGCGAAGCCGCCCGCAGCCTCACCGCGCTGATCGCCGAGCGACGCGACCCCGAGTCGGCGCTGGCGGGCGAGCCCCTGCTGCCCGGCGGCGGCCCTGTCCGGCCCATGGGAGACGCGGTCCACCCCGTCGACGTACTCCATGCCTTCCCTCACCACCCCGAACTGCACATGGAGTTGCACACCCGGCTCGAGTACATCGAGATGCAGGCCGCGCTCACCGCCAAGCCGACGCCCCACGTGGCGAACGTCCTGCACACCCTGTCCGGCCCCGAGAACCCCTTGCGCCTCGCCATCGCCACCGACGCGTCCCCGCGCGCCGTGACCGCCTATCTGGGAGCCAAGGGGCTCTACCTCCCCGGCGTCGGAATCCACGGCCGCACCCCCGAGCTCGCGCTGCTGATGCCTGACGTCGACTGCCTGCGCCGCGCCCTTGAGCAGCTCGGCTCCCCGGCCGACCGCTGCGTCATGGCCGGCTCCTCCCCCGTGGAGGCGACCGCCGCCCAGAGCCTGGGCATCCCCTTCATCGGGTACGCCCCCGACCGCCGGGCCCGGGAGCGCCTCACCGCGGCCGGGGTCCACATCACGGTGAGCAGCCTGTCGCAGCTGCCGGATCGCTTGCTCAACCTGTAGGGGGCTCCTGACCTCGCCCGCCCCCCTACGCCTCCGGCGCCCTCGCGTCGTACCGGGCGAACCTCCGCCACTTGAGGGCCAACAACCCCACAGCGACGACACACGCGACTCCACCCCCCACGACCGCCACCCCGGGCGAGGCCACATCCCCCACCGACCCCGCGACGAAATCCCCGAGCCTCGGCCCGCCCGCCACCACCACGATGAAGACCCCCTGCAACCGCCCCCGCATCTCGTCCGGCACCGCCGCCTGCAGCATCGTCGTACGGAAGACCATCGAGATGGCGTCCGTGCACCCGGCCACCGCGAGGAAGAAGAGACCGAGCCACAGATTCCGTGTCAGGCCGAAGACCGCGACGGCCGTTCCCCATCCCGCCACCGCGAGGAGGATCGCGAGCCCGTGCCTGCGGATCCGGCCCAGCCACCCGGAGAACACGCTGCCCAACAGCGCCCCCACCGCGGGCGCGGCGGCCAGCAGGCCCACCGTCGTCGCGTCGCCGCCGAACCACACCACCGCCACGGCCGGGAACAACGCCCGCGGGTGCGCGAGAACCATCGCGCACATGTCCGTGAAGAAGGTCATCCGCAGGTTCGGCCGTGCGGCGAGGAACCGCAGCCCGTCGAGGACCGAAGCCCGTTTCCTGGGCATCCCCGCCTCCGCCTCCGCCCCAGCGGGCCGCATCGCGGGCAGCCGCCACATCGCGTACAGCGCCGCGCTGAAGGCCACCGCGTCCACCGTGTACGCCGCCTGATAGCCCCACAGGCCTACGACGAAGCCGCCCAGCATGGGGCCTAGCATCGTGCCCGAAGTCGTCGTCACCGACGTCAGCGCGTTGGCGGCGGGCAGCTGCTCCGGCGGAAGGAGACGCGGGATCATCGAGGAACGCGCCGGTGCGTTCAGCGCCGCGCAGACCGCCTGTAGCGCGACCACGGAGTACAGGAACCACACGTGGTGGAAGCCCGCGAACGCGCCCGCCGCGAGCGCGAGCGAGAGCCCGCACGAGCCGAGCGCCGAGCCGAGGCCCAGCTTCCGCCGGTCCACCGTGTCGGCGATCGCGCCCCCGTACAGGCCGAAGACGACCAGCGGGACGAGCGAGAAGAGGCCCACGAGGCCGACGGAGAAGCTGGAGTGCGTGAGGTCGTAGACCTGGAGGGAGACGGCGAGCGCGGTCATCGCCTGGCCGGTCCAGGAGATCGTGTTGCCGACCCAGAGGCGGCGGTAGTCGACGGACGTACGCAAAGGCGTCAGATCGGCGAGTATCCGCCTTTTCGCGATGGGTCCGTGGGACTCCACTGGAAGCGGGGGCAGCGGGGGGTTGTGGTCGGCCTCGGGTATCCGGGGGCCGTCGGCTTCGTCTTCTTCCGGGGGCGTATGCGGCACACAGGATGCTAACTGCGCCACCTGCGAGGCCATCAAGACCACCCGTGCGGCGGCACCCCTCCCGGCTCAGCCCGACGCGCGCGCCGCCCGCGGTCACCGCACGATGCGAGATGGGACCGTCGTCCGACGGTCCGTAGGGTCCGCGCTCTCGGGAGGATCTGCCATGACCGTCAGTCTGGAGCAGTTGCGCCGCTGCCACATCGCCGTCGACCTGGGTGCCGCGAGGACCCGGGTGTTTGTGAAAGGCTCCGGCCTCGTCGTCGACGAGCCGAGCGCCGCCGCCGTGAACACGCGGACGGGCGCACTCATCGCGGTCGGCCAGTTCGCCGAGCAGATGACGGGCCGTACGCCGGCCTACATCCGCGTCGTACGGCCCGTGTCCGGCGGCACCGTCGTCGACATCGAGATGGCCCAGCGTATGCTGCGGCACCTGCTCGGCGAGAAGCTCCGCCGCACCCTGCGCCGCAAGCCCCGCCTGCGGGCCGCCGCCTGCACCCCGCACGACGCCGATCCCCTGGCCCAGCGCGCGGCCGTCGAGACGATGGTCGGGCTCGGGGCGCGCAGGGTCGAGCTCGTGGACACGCTGATCGCCGCGGCGGTCGGCTGCGGGCTTCCCGTCGAGCGTCCTGAAGCGACGATGATCCTGGTGTGCGGGGCCGCGACCACGCAGGTCGCGGTGTTGTCGCTCGGGTCGATCGTCACCGCCCAGCGGATCCCGGTCGGCGGTGAGGCCATCGACCACGCGATCGTCCAGCATCTGCGCCACCACCACGAGCTGATGCTTCCGAGTCAGTCGGTACGTCCCCTTCAGCTGGCCCTGAGCGGCAACGGGCTCACCTCAAAGGGGCCCGAGTCGACCGAGATCCACGGCCGCGATGTCGCCACAGGGCTCGCACGCTCGGTGCACGTCGACACCGCCGCCGTCCGCGAGGCGATCCACACCCCGCTCACCGCCGTGCTCGACGGCATCGGCAAGGTGCTTCGCGACTGCCCGCCGGACCTGGTGGCCGACCTCGCCGACCGCGGGATCATGATGGTCGGCGGCAGCGCGCTGCTTCCTGGGCTCGACCAGATGCTGCGGGAAGCGACGGGGATGCCGGTGGCGATCGCCGAACGGCCCGACGTGTGCGCCATCCTCGGGCTCGGGGCGATGCTGGAGGGCAAGATCCAGCCGCTGGTCCTCGACCCGCTGTCCGGCTGAGCCTGACGGCAGGTGGGGTCTTCTGCTTTGGAGGGTGCGTGGATGGAGGTCTCGATGGCCTCGGTGGGCGTGGTCAGGACGGCGCGGGGCGGAACGGACGTGGCCACGGGCGGCCCGGCCCGATGAACCGCGACGACCTGCCGCTTCCCCTCGCCCCGCTCCTGGACGCGGTGCTCGGCGTCGGCACGGACCTCGAACTGCACGCCACGCTCCAGCACCTGGTGGAGAGCGCGGCCGAGCTGACGGGCGCTCGGTACGGCGCGCTCGGCGTCATCGACCCGGGGCACGGCAAGCTGACCGACCTGTTCACGGCGGGCCTGACCGATGCCGAACGCGGCCGCATCGGGCGCCTCCCCGACGGCCACTCGGGCCTGCTCGGCACCCTGATCCGCGAACCGCGGCCGCTCCTCCTCGACGACCTGACGGCCGACCCGCGCTCGTGCGGCGTACCGCCGGGGCATCCGGAGATGCACAGCTTCCTCGGCGTACCGGTGCACGTCCACGACGAGGCGTTCGGCAATCTCTACCTCACGGAGAAGCGCGGCGGCTCCTTCACGGAGGGGGACCTGCAACTCCTGCGCATCCTGGCCAGCCAGGCCGGCATCGCGATCGGCAACGCCCGCCTGTACGAGGCTGCCAGGCAGCGCGAGCGGTGGATCGACGGGGCGGCAGCGGTCACCACGGCCCTCCTCACCGGCGAACCGGCGGCCGGGGCGCTGATGACGGTCGCCGAGCAGGCCCGGATCCTCGCGAACGCCACCGCCGCGGTGATCTTGCAGCCGACGGACCAGGGCGGCATGAGGATCGTGGCGGCGGCGACCTCGGAAGACACCGAACCCCTGAGCCCCTCCCCCTCCTCCCCCTCCCCCTCCTCCTCCTCCTCCCACGACCTCCAGAACGAGCTCATCGGCACCACCATCGAGCCCGGCAGCGCGGTGTTGGAGCAACTACTGGGCGGCGAACCGGTGTTCATCGAGGACTCCGCGACCGACCCCCGGATGACCACCCACGTACGGACCAACTTCGGTCCCAGCATGATGCTGCCGCTCCAGGCGGGCGGGCGGCTCATCGGGACGCTCGCGCTGCCCCGCCGCCGGGGCGAACGCGCGTACACCTCCGTGGAACGGCTGCTCGCCACCCAGTTCGCCTCGCAGGCCGCCCTCGCGCTTGTCCTGGCGGACGTCCAGCAGAGCAGGCAGCGCCTCGCGGTGTTCGAGGACCGCGACCGCATCGCCCGCGATCTGCACGACCTCGTCGTCCAGCGGCTGTTCGCCACCGGCATGATGCTGGAGTCGACCCGGCGCCGGGACCGTTCGCCCCAGGTCGAGTCGACGCTCGACCAGGCCGTGGACGAGCTGGAGTCCACCATCCAGGAAGTCCGCACGGCGATCTTCGCGCTCCAACAGCCCCCCGCCGACGCCCCGACCACGTTCCGCGGCAAGGTGCTCCGCGAGACGGCCGGAGCGGCCGCGGTCGTCGGCGTACAGCCATCGGTGCACTTCACCGGCGCCGTCGACACCCACATCACGGACCCGGGGGCAGGCCACCTGCTCGCCGCCCTGCGCCGCGCCCTCGCCACCGCTTCACGCCGCTCCGACGTCACGCGGATCGAGGTGGCGGTGGACGCACGGGCGAGGTTGCCGGACGGGCGGACGGGGGTACGCCTGACGGTCTACGACGACGGCACGACGGACGGCGTGGGCTCGGGCACGACGACGACATGGCAGGCGCCGCTCTAGGGCCTGGGGTCCTGGCCGTTGGGCCGATCAGGACACCGACACCTACACCGACACTCACGCATGAGGACAACCGGCACTAAGGAGACAGCAGATGCTGTTCGGCAAAGAGCATGTGAAGCGCTACGTGGAGACCGACGGCGCGGAAGGCCATGACTGGCAGGGCGCCACGGTACTGATCCTCACCACGACCGGCCGCAAGAGCGGTGAGCAGCGCAGCACTCCGCTGATCTACCAGCCCTACGGTGACGCGGTGCTCGTGGTGGCATCGAACGGCGGTGCCGACGCGCCGCCCCTCTGGTACCGCAACCTGGAGGCGGATCCCGAGGCCCATGTGCAGGTGAAGGGCGACCGCTTCACCGCCCGCGCGCGCACGGCAACGCCGGAGGAGAAGCCGGGCATGTGGCGGACCATGGCAGCGGTGTGGCCCGCTTACGACGAGTACCAGACCAAGACCGACCGGGAGATCCCGGTGGTGGTCCTGGAGCGCGTCTGAGGATCGGGTACGCGGCGTACGGATACCGACTGGCGCCCCTGGTCCGCATGATCTCCGCGGGCGCGGAGCCCGTCAGTCGGGGCCGCTCCAATCGAACGGGAAGTACTTGCTGGACTTGCCGCTTCGGCTCCAGCTGAAGCCGAAGGCGTCGACCTGGTCGGTGGTGGACCGGCCCCAGGTGGCGATCTGCCCCGGGCCCACCTCGGCACCGGGCGCATTGTGGACCTGGACCCGCGCCCCCTCGGGCGTGGTAGGACCGGTGAGGGCCTCGGCACGGGCGGTTACCCGGCCGGGGATCTCGGCGCGCCACCACCCCAGGTCCTCGTCGACCTCGATGATGATCGGAGCGACGTCCATGCCACGTACCTCGGGTCCGAGGACCTCGACGAACTGCTGTGGCCAGCCACCGGCCTCCCCGCCGAAGATGGCACCGAGTGCGGCGCGCTGCCGGCCGTCGGCGCGCTCGTCGACGAAGACGGCGGCGTACGGGTCCGTGTGCTCGCCGGTCCACACGTTGCCGGTGAACGACCCGAGCATCAGGACATTCAGGTCGTCGAGCCGGAGATCCCCGAACCGTCCCTCACGTATGTGCCAGGCGAGCACTCCCTCGCAATCGCCCTCGGACGGGGGCTGGGCGAATGTGCACGGGCACGGTATGGCGCACTTGCAGGTGTCGAACCAGTCGCCGGCCACACGCCAGGGCGGGCTGCTGGTGGTCTGCTCGGCCATCTCACTCATCCTCTCCCCCCACCATTCCCCCACCGTTCCCCCACCACGGAGCGGCGTCACTTCCAGGGTGCGCCCCGCCGACGCGAAAGCGAAGTGCCGCCGAAGCCGAAAGGGGCCGACCCACGGGTCGTGAGGCCTGCGGTTCTGTGATCAGCTGGAGATGTCTTCGGAGTGCTCGTCGCGGCCACCGGAGCGGCGGGCGTCCTTGGGAGGCCTGTCATGCCACATCTCCGGCTCGCCCCACCGGAGCCCACCCGCCCGGGGATTCTGCTGCCCCGGCGTGACCTGGCCGTCGGCTGGTCTCTCCTGGCCCTGATCGCCGCTCTGGCGTGGGTGCTCACGGCCAGGCAGTCCCGGGACATGGGGATGGGGCCGGGCACCATGGGCCTGGCGCTCCCGCTCTTTCTCCTCCTGTGGGTGGTCATGATGGCGGCGATGATGCTGCCGTCGCTGGCACCCGTGGCTCTCACCTGGGTACAGGCGATCAACCGCAGCACCGCGGGTCGCCTCCGTGCGCTGCGCCTCACGGAATTCGTCGGCGGCTACCTGCTGGCCTGGGCCGGGTTCGGGCTGCTCGTGTACGGGGCCCTTGCGGTGACCGGGCACCTGGTCGACGCTCACCCCGAGGCGGGGCGCTGGATCGGTGCGAGCGCGTTCCTGCTCGCGGGAGTGCAGCAGTTCGGGCCCTTGAAGCGGGTTTGTCTGCGGCACTGCCGCAGCCCGATGTTCCAACTGCTGCGCTATGCGCGGTTCCGGCCGTGGGCGAAGGATCTGCGGGTGGGCGCGCACCATGGGCTCTACTGCGTCGGCTGCTGCTGGGGGCTGATGATCGTCCTGATCCCGCTCGGCGTGATGAACGTGGCGGCGATGGCGGGACTGGCAGCGGTGATCTTCCTGGAGAAGCTGTGGCGCGGCGGTCCCTGGCTCAGCTGGGCGGTGGGCGTCGCCTTCCTCGTACTGGCCGTGCTCGCCCCGTTCCAGGACTGGCTACTGCCGGGCCTTCAGATGCCGGGTCCGTCGATGGACCAGATGTCGGCCCTGAGGCTCTGAGGCTGGCGGTGGCACGGGAGGAGGCATTGCGTGCCTCCTCCCGTGCCGGTCCGGTACGACGACACGGCACTCGGCGCCGCTACCGCCCGGTGGGTGCGCCCTCGGCCTGTTCGCTGGAGAACGTGTAGTCGGACACTTCGCCGTACGTCGGCTCGAAGGTCAGGCCGAACGCCTGCGAGCTGCCGGTGGTGGTGCCGATGGTGAACTCGGGCGCGAATCCGAACATCGCGTTCTTCACCTTCGTCGGTCCCCCGTCGGGTCCTCGCAGCGGCTCGAATTCGAGCTGGGTCCTCCCGCCGACGCTGAGCCGGGGCTTCTCCCCGTCCGTGAGGGTGATGCTCGCCCTCTCCACGCCCAGGTTCTCGCCGAAGAACTGCGAGAGTTCACCGAACGCGCCGCCCTCGCGCCCGGACACGATGCGTTCGAGCGCGTCGGCCTGGGTATCGCTGGCGCCGTCGTCGATGACGAAGCCGACCTTCCAGTCACCCGCGGTCAGATGAGAGGGGAACTGGTTGTACAGGGCGAAGTCCACGCCGGACAGGTCCACCTCGTCCAGGTTCCCTTCGGCCACATGGAAGGCGGTGCATCCGAGGCATTCCTCGCGTCCTTGAGGGTCGTGCGGCATCGCGTCGACCGCGCACCCGCAGACCACTGCGCATGAGCAACCAGCCAGGTAGTTGCCCGAAATACTCCACGTCATGACTGCTCCTGATGGCTTGACGACGACCGTCGCCCGCAGCACGGGACGGCGCCGGTATCAGTCCCCCTGAGCCCTTTCTCCCTCAATCGTAGGCACGCCGAGGGCGCCTTTTCAGAACACGGCAGAGCCACGTACGTCCTGCCGCATTCTTCGTCATCGCTTGACCTCATCGACAGCTGAGCGTTATATGTATATATACGGCGTAAGTATACGACTTAAGGGCATCCCAGCCGAGAAGGGCCGGTTCACCCGAGTCCACTCCATCGGGTCCCTCGAGCGCACCGCATCCGCGGCATCCGCCTAGCTCTACGTCGACGGAGTCAAGACCGCGCCCCGGTTCGCGCTGCCTCCACGGCTCGCAGGACTAAGGAAAACGTGATGACGATCCATCGTCTCCAGAATCCGCCCCGCGGCCTCCGTATCGACGGCATGTCCGGCGCCGCGCAGCAGCGCGTGCCCTTCGCGTCCACCGTGATCAGCCGGGAGGCCCAGCAGGCAGCTCAGCGCGTCCTCGCCTCGGGCTGGGTGACCACCGGCCGGGAGACAGCGCAGTTCGAGCAGGAGTTCGCCACATACGTGCAGGCTCGGCATGCGGTCGCGGTGAGTTCCTGCACCGCGGCGATCGAGCTGGCACTGCGCGCGCTGGGACTGCCACCGCAGAGCCGGGTCCTGGTGCCGACGCTGACCTTCTGTGGTGCGGCCGAGGCGATCATCCATGCCGGGCTCCGTCCCGCGCTGGTCGATGTCGACCCTCGGACCGGTATGCCGTCCCCGGCCACCGTCGCCCTCGCGGCCCGCACCTGCGGTCAGCCGGCCGCGATGATCGTCCTGCACTTCGCCGGCGCCCCGGCACCACTGGCCGAGCTGGCCGAGGCGGCCGGACTGCCCCTCTCCCGTGTCGTCGAAGACGCTGCCCACGCCCTGGGAACCTTCGTGGACGACCGCCGTGTCGGCGCACTCTCGGGGGCCACCTGTTTCAGCTTCTACGCCACCAAGAACCTGCCGGTCGGCGAGGGCGGCATGGTGACCACCGACGACGAGAAGATCGCCGCATGGATCCATCGCGCGCGGCTGCACGGGATGTCCGCCGACGCCTGGCGGCGCAACACCCCGGACGGTGACTGGGAGTACACCGTCGAGGAGGCGGGCCTGAAGGCCAATATGACCGATGTCCAGGCGGCGATCGGGCGCGCGCAGCTGCACCACCTCTACGGCTGGCAGCGCCGACGCGAGGCGATAGCCGCCCAGTACGACGACGCCCTGCGGCAGGTACCCGGGCTGCTGCTCCCCGCCCGCCCCGCGCAGGGCCGCCACGCCTGGCACCTGTACGTGGTGCGGGTCCAGGACGAATTCGAGATGAGCCGCGACGAGCTGATCAAACGCCTTGCGGAGCGCCGGATCGGCACCTCCGTGCACTTCATCCCCCTGCACCACATGGAGTACTTCCAGCACGCCACGATCACCCCGCCCGGCGGCCTGCCGGGAGCCGACGAACTCTTCCCGCAACTGCTGTCCCTGCCCATGCACCCCGGGCTCGGGGAGGAATCGGTCGACCGGGTCTGCGCCGAGCTCACCCGGCTGGCTCCCGCCCGGCGCGCCCCGGCCTCCCACCCGGTGCGGCCGGGACTGTCCGGGCGGCCGGAGCGCCACACCGGACTGCGCACACTGGTGGCGGGAGCAGGCGAAGCCGGACAGGCGCTCGCCCGGGATCTGCTCGGCGCGCCGGGCTTCGGACTCGTGCCGGTGGGCTTCGTGGACGACGACCCGGCCAAGCGCGGCACGGCGGGCCTGCCCGTCCTCGGCAGCCTTGACGACACCGCGCAGGTCACGCTCGCCCACCGCGTCGAGGAGGTCGTGGTGGCCATCCCCGGACTGAGCCCGGAGCGATTCCGTCAGGTCACCCGGGCCGCCGAAGTGTCGGGCGCCGGCGTGCGCTACCTGCCCTCCTTCATCGCGGCCCTCCGCCGTGACGTGGTGGGCAGCGACATGCGGTCGCTGGACGTCCAGCGCCTGATCGGCCGTACGGAGATCCACGTGGTCAGCCCCGAGGCGCGCTCGATCATCGCCGGAAAGCGCGTGCTGGTCACCGGCGCCGGAGGCTCCATCGGCAGCGAACTGTGCCGCCAGGTACGCGGCTTCGAACCGAGCAGGCTGTTCCTGCTCGACCACGACGAGTCGAACCTGCACCGGCTCCAGTTGGAGCTGTACGGCGACGCGCTCCGCGACGACGACATCGTGATCTCCGACATCCGCGACCGTGCCCGCATCGACCAGGTATTCGGTGAGCTGCGCCCCCAGGTGGTCTTCCACGCGGCGGCCCACAAGCACCTCCCGCTGCTCGAGCGCCACCCCTGCGAGGGCGTGAAGTCCAATGTGCTCGGCACCGAGAATCTGATCCGGGCGGCGCTGGCGACGGAAGCCGAGCGTTTCATCCTGATCTCCACCGACAAGGCGGCCGACCCCGTCTCGGTGCTCGGTGCGACGAAGCGGCTGGCCGAACTGACCGTGCAGGCCAACGCCGGCAGTCCGACGAAACTTGCCGCCGTCCGCTTCGGCAACGTCCTGGGCAGCCGCGGTTCGCTGCTTTCCGTGCTCGCCGAACAGCTGGCGTCCGGCGGGCCGGTCACGGTCACTCATCGCGACGTGGAACGGTTCTTCATGACGGTCGAGGAGGCCGTGGGGCTCGTTCTGGAGGCGGGCCGGATGGCCGCCTCCGGCGAGGTGTTCGTCCTCGACATGGGCGATCCGGTCAAGATCGTCGACATCGTCCACCGATTCGCCCGGTCGCTCAACATGCCGGATCCGCAGATCCGCTTCACCAGCCTGCGCCAGGGCGAGAAGCTGAAGGAGACGCTGTTCTCGGAGCAGGAGGATTGCACCCGCACCTCCCATCCGCGGATCTTCGCCGCGAGCCAGGCCTCGTGTCCCGCTCTTGCACAGCTGCGGCAGCGGCTTCCCGACCTCTACGCCGCCGCCGAGCACAATGACCCGGCCGGCACCCGCCAGGTGCTCGCCGGCCTGCTCCCCAGCTTCCCGTCGTCGCCGGCCACCGCCCCGCGGGCGCTGACCGAGCCGTACCCGGACGGCTTCTGATGTCCGCGCGGCGCACCTGGCCCACCTGGCCGCCCCGTACGCCCACCGGCCCGCACCGCCGTCGCGCAAGGGCCCGGTGGATCCTTCTCTGGGCGCTGGCGGCCCTGCTCGGCGTACTCGCGCTGGGGGCGGGTGGCGTGTGGTGGGGCACGAATCACTATGCCGGCCACGTACAGCGCATCCCGCACGCCCTCCCCGACATCCCCTCCGAGCAGCGTCCGGGAAAGGTGCAGGGAACCGGAGGCGCGGAGAACTTCCTCCTCGCCGGAGTCGACAGCCGCTCGGTCCGGCCGACCACCGGCAGCGACAGCAGGGCGCCGGTGTGGAAGCCGGGCGCCCAGCGCAGCGACTCGATCCTGCTGGTGCATCTGAGCGCCGACCGCAAGACCTCGTACGCGGTCTCGATCCCGCGCGACACCTGGGTGACGATCCCCGGCCACGGCAAGGCGAAGATCAACGCCGCGTTCTCCTGGGGCGGCCCACCGCTGCTCGTCAACACCGTCGAGAAACTCACCGGCGTCCGCATCGACCACTTCGCGGTGATCGACTGGCACGGATTCAAGTCCCTGACGGACAAGGTCGGCGGCGTGACCATCACCGTCCCGACCGCCTCCTACGACTCCGAGCAGGACCGGCACTTCAAGGCGGGCACGTACACGATGAACGGCGCCGAGGCGCTGGCCTACGTACGGCAGCGCCACGGTCTGCCCGGCGGCGACCGGGGCCGTATCGAGCACCAGCAGGAGTTCCTGCACAGCCTGCTGGCCAAGGTCCGCGGCGAGATCAGCGTGACCGACCCGCTGAAGACCCACCGCATGATCGACGCGCTGACCCACGCGGTGAGCGTGGACGACACCATGTCCAACGGCGAGCTCCGCGACCTGGCCCTGGGGCTGCGGCACCTGAGTTCCGACCACGCGACCTTCGTCACGGCGCCCATCGCGAGCTCCGGCTGGGAGGGGAAGCAGAGCGTGCTGTACCTCGACCAGTCCAGGGCGAAGGCGATGTGGCAGGCGATCAGGACGGATCGGGTGCCGTGATGCCGTCCGTCCGGCACCGCGGCTCCCCCGCCGGTCTCGTCTCCGGTGTGAGCTACAGCGCCATCGCCCAAGCCGCCCCGCTGCTGGCCAACTTCGCGTTGACCCCGTTCCTCGTCCACCATCTCGGTCTTGAGCGGTTCGGCGTCTGGTCACTTCTGCTGATCTTCCTGGCAACCCTCACGGTCCTTGACGGCGGGGTCGGCGCCTCACTGGCGCGTTTCCACGCCGTCTACGGCGCGCGGGGCGATTCGGACGGAGCGGGGCGGCTCGTCGTCGGATCGCTGGCGGTCTTCGTGGGTCTTGGCACGGTCGTCACCGGGGTGTGCTTCGCGGCGGCACCCCACCTGGTGACCTTGCTGAACATTCCGCCGCGCCTGCAGAGTGAGGCACAGGGCCTGCTGCTCTGGCTGGGGCCCCTGCTCACCCTCGCGCTGGCCTCGAACTCGGCCACCGCTCTGCTCCAGGCGAACGCCCAGTTCCGGCGCCTGGCCGCGGCCACCGTGGGCTCGTGCCTGGTCTACGCCGTCGCCGTCGTACTCGTGGTCGGCCAGGGACGAAGCCTTCCCGCGCTGGCCGCCGTCGCCGCCGGGCGGTACGCGCTCCTGCTGACCGCCGGTCTCTGCCTGGGAGCGCGGCACCTGTCCGTCCGGCGCCCACTGCTGCCGGGAAAGTCGGTGCGCAGAGAGTTCGGTGGCTACGCCTTCCGTATGCAGCTGTCGGGTTTCACGGTCTTCCTCAACGGTGAGATCGACGCCTTCGTGATCGCGGCGATGCTCCCCGTGCGCTATGTCGGGATCTACGCCGCCGGATACCAGGTGGCAAGCGCCCTGCGCAGCCTGCCGCTCTACGCCTTCCCGCCGCTCCTCACCCGGATGACCGGCGTTTTCGCCGAACGCGGACTGGCCGGTGCGACAAGGGAGTTCCATGCCCTTCAACGGAACTGGCTGCCTGTCACACTCGCCTACGGCGCGGTGACCCTCACCGCGGTCTGGTTCGCGGTCCGGACATGGCTCGGTGAGGGGCTGGCGCTCAGCGGCGTGGTGGCTGCTGTCCTCCTCGTCGGCTACATCGTCCAGGTCGCGCTCACAGGGATCAGGACCTGCTTCGTGCGCGCGATCGGGCGCCCCGGTCTCGAGACCCGGTACTCGTGGTGCTCGACGCTGGTGAACCTTGCGCTGACCGTGCCCCTGGCCCTGCTGTTCGGGGTCACCGGCGTCGTCCTGGCCACCACGATCGGGCTGCTGGCCGGCTCTCTCTACTTCGTTGTCCTGTGCCGGCGGGTGTCCGATCTGCACGAGCAGCGGCTCCCTGGACACTGGGCCGCCGCGACCGGAGCCGGCGTGGTGGTGACCGCCGTCGGCGAGCTGTTGGTCACGCGTCTGGGATGGCACGGCGTGCTGCCCACGCTACTGGCCGGAGTCCCGGTCCTCGCCGGCCTCGCCACCGCCGCCGCACTCGGTGTCCGGGCCCCTCCCCCACCCGTCCCGACGGCCATCGCTGACGAAGTACTGGAAGAAGGAGGAGAGCGAAGATGACGGTGCACAGGCGGGCCGAGCACCCCAAACGAGTTCTGATCGTCTGCCAGCTCGACGGATTCGCCAACAGCGTCAGGCCGCTGGGAATCCAGCAGTTCCTGCGGGACCTCGGACACGACGTGTCCGTCGTCGACACCTACGGTCTCAGTCGGGCGTCCGACGCCCCTGGCTCCCTCGGGTGGAAGCTTCCCGGCAGTCTGCGCCCCTCGAAACTCGCTCTGTATGCGAACGAGGCCGCATCGAAGCTGTGGACCCGCGGGTGGAGCTTCGGGCGACGCCATCTCTCGTACTACGTACTGATGACGGACTACCGGCTGCGGCGCTCCATTCTGACGTCGAGCCTGCCGCTCGACGACTTCGACCTCGTGATCTGCCACACGCCGTACGACGCCGGGGTGCTGAGCTCTGCCACCTCGGCCCGTACGTTCTACGACTGTCCCACCCCCTGGGCGGACGAGGCCTTCTTCGAGGGCCGGCTGACCGACCGGCAGCGCAAGAAGTTCCGCCGCACCGAGTCGAAGCTCCTGGAACAGGTCGACCACCTCTCCTTCTCATGGGAGTCGTACGCGCGCTACGCCGTCGAGCACTACGGCATCAGTGGGCGCAACCTGACACAGCTCAACTGGGGCTGCACCCCCTCGGCAGACCGCGCCCGGTTCCGCGATCCGCCACGGGTGGCCTATCTCGGGTCTCTGAGCTCGCAGTTCATCGACGTACCCCTCCTCGCGAGGCTGTCCGCGCGCTACCCGCACATCGATGTCTATGGCGGCCCTCCGCCCGATCCGCGACTGGGGCTGAACTACCGCGGATACGCCTCCCCCGATGTCCTGCGTCAGTACCAGTTCGGGCTGGTGACGTGCAGCCAGGACCTGCTGCGCCAGGAGGGCTTCTCGGCCAAGCATCTGCACTACCTCGCCCACGGACTGCCCGTCCTGGTCCCGGCGTGGCGGCGCTACCTGGACCTGCTCCATGGATCCGTCACCTACACCGAAGAGACCTTCCTTTCCGTCATCGGAGGGCTCAGCGAGGAAGGGGCGTGGCAGTCGGTCAGTGACCAGGCGTACGAGCAGGCACGGCAACTGGCCTGGGAAGAGACTCTGCGGCCGCTGGAGAACCTGCTGGCCTGAGCACAACCGCTCCGGGAACCAGCGTCGCGGCGACGAGGGCGAAGCTCAGAGAATCGCTGATGCCGAAGGACCAGGGTCGTTCGAGCGCCGCGTTGAGCAGCACAGGCAGCAGCACGCAACAGGCGACGGCCACGTTGGCGCGACCACCGCGCAGCAGAATGTAGGCCAGGAGCAGCGCCAGAAGACTCAGCCCGATGAGCCCGCCGGCGAAGAGGACATCGATCCACTCGTTGTGCAACGTGGGGGTGAGGGCCTTCGGGACCCCGTACTGGGGGGAGGCCGCCGTCCAGGCGTTGGCGCCGAAGCCGATGAACGGTGATCTGGACAGCTGCTCTCCGGCGACGCTCCAGATGTAGGCCCGTCCTCCCAGTCCGCCACCGGCCGCCACGGTGAAAGGGAGGAGGAGGCCTGCGAAAGCTACCGCGCAGAGACTGAGCACGCCCCCGGCGACTATCGCAGCCGGCGTGTGCCGGGGGCGTTCAGTGCCCTCAGGGAGCTTGGGCCGCATCAGGACGAGGAGGAGCAGCGTGGCGATCGCCGCCACTTCGCCCGAGCGGCTGCCCGTGGCGATCACGACGAAGGCCACGTAGCAGGCCAGCAGAAGGCGCACCCGCCCGCGCACGGCCATCCAGATGAACGGGATGCACACCACCAGCAGCAGGCTGAAAATGTTCTCGTTCGTCAGGACCCCTGTGTACAGCGCGCCGAAAGGGCTGCACTTGTCCGTCCGGCATACACGGAACACATGGTCCGGAGCCACCAGCGCCTCGATCCCGCTCACCAGCGTGAGCAGTACGGCGACGGCCGCCGCACCCAGGAATGCCGGGCGTCCGGGACGGGCGACACTGGCCGCCAGGAGAACCGCCAGCAGGGCGAGTTGACGCGGAGCAAAGAGCTGACGCCCGTCAAGGCCGTCGGAGAACGCGAGCAGCAACGCCAGCAGGAGGGCGATCAGGGGCGCGACGTTGACCTTCGCGCGACCGCCGGCAAGCCGGAGGAAGACGAAGAGCACACCTGCGCCGAGGAGGGCGGCGTTGGTCAGCTGCCCGATCCGGTTGACCCACCCCGGAAGATCCGCCACGACATCGCCGAAGGCATCCAGGCGCTGGGGCCGGCCCGCGACGAGCACGTACGTGACCGCGGGCAGGATGCCCAGCGCTCCGACGAGGAAGACCAAGGTCGAGGTGAGCTCCCAGTCGCCATGCTTGCGGGCCCGGACGAGTGCCACCACAGCTGGAATCACGGAGAGAAGTGCGGCGATCCCCAGGACGAGCGCAGCCGCGCGCGGTGTCGTCATCGTGCGGGGGAGGCCGGGGCGGAACGGTGGCGACGGCCCATGGGGGACGCCGTGGTGAGGACGACACCCAGCACCGTTGCCCCGACAGCTGTCAACTTGTCAAGACCGCGCTGCACCGCACCGCGCGGGGTCCGCCCCGCGCGGACGACGAGGAGGGCCCCGCCCGCCTCGGCGGCGAGTACGGCACTGTCCGTGAACGGAAGCAGGGGCGGGCCGTTCAGGAGCACCACGTCCGCGTCCGCCTCGAGGGCGCGCAACACGTGCGTCATCTCGGGGGAGGCCAGGAGTTCACTCGGGTTGGCCACTGTCGGGCCGCCCGGCAGGATCCGCGTCAGCGGGCTTTCGAAGTCCTGGAGGCAATCGGCCAGGGTGGCCTGACCGGTCAGCACACTACTGAGGCCGGCCCCCTCCGCGAGGCCGAGACGGGTGGCGAGCGAGAGTTTGCGGAAGTCGGCCTCGACGAGGACGACCCGCTGTCCCGCCCGGCCCAGGCTCATCATGAGATCGATCGCGGTAGCGGCCTTGCCCTCGTCCCGCTCCGCGCTCGTCATGACGATGGAGCGGGGCAGTTGCCCACCGGAACCGAATTGCAGGTTGGTGCGGAGCTGGGCGACAGCTTCGGTACTGCCCGAAGGGCCGGTACCGGGCAGGACGGGCGGGCGCCCCCGACTCTGTTCCACGGGGATGACCCCCAGCGTGGCCAGGCCGGTGTAGCGACTGACGTCACTCTCGGTCTGCATCGTCGTATCGAGCGATTCACGCACACCGGCGCCTGCGACACCGACAACGAGGCCGCCCAGCAGGCCGATCGCGAGATTGAGCCATACGTGCGGGCTCGTCGGCGATGTAGGCAGTTGGGACGGCCCGACGACACTGACCTTGACCAGAGGCGTGCCGGCCGCCGATGGCTGCTCGATTCCGGCCACGAACTTGGTGAACTGCACGGCAGTCGCGTCGGCGATCTTCTGCGCCTGCTTCGGTGACCTGTCGCTCACCCGGATGTCGACCAGTACGGAGTCGAGAGGGGCGGTCGCGCTGATGTGCTGGGAGAGCGCCTCGGGAGTCATGTGCAGGCCAAGATCGGACACGACCTGACCAAGCAGAGCCGGGCTGTTGACGATCTGCGTGTACGACTTGACCCGCTGCTGTGTGAAGAGGGCTCCTTGATAGGCGTTGGAACTGTCCTTGTCACTGGTGGCCACGAACAGCTGCGCCCTCGCGGTGTACGTGCGAGGCATCAACAACGTCACCAGGCCCGCGACGCACAGGCCGAAGAGAACGCAAAGGGTGATGAACCGCCAACGCCGACGCAGTACCTGCACATAGTCACGAAGATCCATTCGGCATTCCTCCGCGTACGCCGGTATTATCCGTTTTGTAAGAGCATGGGTTCCTTGTCCCCACCGCGCACCCTCGCGGTCACGGATCCGGATCGATGCAGAGGGCCTGAAGCCACACCGCCGACGCTTCGGAACGGTCTCTTATGGACGACCAACCGGTTCGTTGGGCAGTAACGCCTTACGGCCGCAACGCAGGCAGCTCACGCGTCCGTGTCTTCGAGTGGCTGGACCGGACGGGCCTGGACTTCGCTGTCAGCAGCTACCTCTCGCGTCGCAACGCCACACCCTCGCGACTGGCCCGGCACCCCGTAGCGCTCCTTCAGGCGGAGCGGCGACTTCGGGACATCGCCACTGCCCGGCCGCGCCGGCTCCTTCTGCACCGGGAAGCCTCCCCACTCAGCCGCGGCGCGAGCGAGCAGCGCCTGCTCACGAGTTCGGAGTTCGCCGTGTACGACTTCGATGACGCCCTGCAATGGGACCACGGCGACGGTGGCCTGGCACGCCGCATCGCTCCCAAGTCCCTCAAAGCACGCGTCGCCGTGCGCTACGCCGACCGGGTCATCGCGGGCAACACGGTCCTCGCGGACTGGGCCTCCCAGCACCACCGTGACGTCGTGGTGATCCCGAGCTGCGTGGCGCCGGAGACGTACGCCCGCAAGACCACGCACGACCTCCATGACCCGCCACGCCTCGGCTGGATCGGCTCGCCGGACAACGAGGCCCATCTGCTGCTCATCGAGGAAGCACTGACCGAGGTCCATCGCAGGACCGGGGCCCGGCTGACGATCATCGGTACGACACGGCCCTCGCTCGGCCCGCTGGAGAGCTTCACCCACCGCGTCGCGTGGAGCGCCGCGAGCCAGCGGACGGCTCTGGCGGAGCTCGACGTCGGCCTCATGCCGGTGCCGGACACCCTCTACAGCCGCGGAAAGTGCGGCTACAAGCTGCTCCAGTACGGTGCCGCCGCACTGCCGGCGATCGCCAGCCCGGTCGGAGTCAACGCGGAGATACTTTCGCTGTTCGGCGCGCCCATGGCTCCACACGCACACGACTGGACCGACGCCATCCTCGGCCTGCTGGCCTCCCCGGCATCCGCCCGGGAGCAGCTCGGGCGGCGGGCCCATGACGTCACCTGCCGGCGGTACTCCTACGCCGAGTGGCTCCCCCGCTGGGAAGCCGCACTTGAGCTGGAAGCGACGCGGTGATGACCACCGCGGACTCAGGTCCCGTCGGAGCGCTGCGCCCCTCGGTAGTACCGGATGATCTCCTGCGGCGACATCCCGCCCTCCCGCTTGCGCCCCAGGAAGTAGCAGGCACCCGCGCTGTCCATCGCGAAGCGGCCGGGTACGACGGCGTCCAGGTACCGCAGCCCGAACAGGACACCACGCACGAGGCGCCCGGCCAGGGCGGAGCGGGTGACGCCGCGGACGAGGTGATCGACACTCCAGAGCAGCTGGGTGCCCGGCCCGGTGACCGGTCCCGCGGCGAGTTCGTCGAAGCGCCGGAAGAGGTAGCGGTGGCCGCTGGCCGTGAAGCGTACGAAGTCATAGGCGCCGGCGTGCACCTGCTGAAGGAACGGCGTCTCCGCGTACACGAGTCCGCGGCCCTTCAGCACCCGGTGCATCTCGCTGACGACCTGCCACGGGTCGAGCACATGCTCCAGGACCGCTTGCACCAGCACGGCATCGACGCTTCCGTCGGCCAGCGGGATCCGGTGGGCATCCGCGACGAACTGCGTGACAGGGCTGCCGGTGATGTCGAACCCGATGACCGTCACCCGCGGATCGTCGTAGACAGCGGCCACTCCGTTGCCCACCGTGCCACCACCGACCACGAGCAACGTGGGCGCCGGACCGGGGAGGAGCCGCAGCAGGCGCTGGACGTTGCGGACCGCCACCCGGTTCAGCGGTTTCCACAGTCCGCGCACGCGGGGAGGGAGTCGGTCGACGGCGGCCCTGGGAACGTCACCGCGCAGCTCGGCACCACCAGTGCGGTCCGCCGCCGTCACCAGCTCCTCGCGGCGCAGCACGCTGCGCTCGAAGTCGACGAGGACCGGCCACCGCCCCACGACGGGGAAGGCTCCCGGGCGGTGGTAGTGGCAGGAGCTCAGGGTGCAGTGCGAGCCGCCCGTGCCGACCGCCACCGACGACCGGCACCGCGGACACACCAGCAAGGGCCTGAGTTCGTCCAGAGTGGCCAGAGGCATACCCACCCCCATGTGCGATTTCTTGCGTTTCGGGCCAGTATTGCCTCCCTGTGTCACCGTCGCCACACGCTCGCGAGTCCGGAGTGTGCCGCGCGCGAGGGGGTGCTCCCATGACGGCCGGACATCTGAGCCCTCTGACGGCCGACATCGTGATCGTCAACTGGAACACCGGGCGCTACCTCAAGGAATGCCTGCGCTCCATCGCTCGCGCCGACCGGTCCGTCCTCGCCGTCCGCACCGTGGTCGTGGTGGACAACGCCTCCACCGACCGGTCCGCGTACGGCCTCGACGTGCCGGGGCTCCAGCTCAAAGTGATCGCCAACACCCGCAATCGCGGATTCGCCGCCGCGTGCAACCAGGGAGCGGCCCTGTGCGGCTCCGACTACATCCTCTTCCTGAACCCGGACACCAGGCTCCTGCCCGACACCCTGCGGACCGTGGGCGAGTTCCTGCACACGCCGACGGCCGAGCGAGTCGGCATCGTGGGAGTCCGGAACGTCGACGAGCAGGGGCGGCCCGGGGTCTCGTATTCACGATTCCCCAGCCTCCGCGGCTTCGTCGGCATGATGACCGGCCTCGACCGTGTCCTGCCCGCGCTCTTCCCTCCCCGTCACGCCCGCCCCGCGGAAACCGTCCGCTCCGGGCCCGTCGACCAGGTCATCGGCGCCTTCTTCCTGGCGCGCCGACCGCTGTTCGAAGCATTGGAGGGCTTTGACGAGCGGTACTTCCTCTACTACGAGGAGGTGGATCTCGCCCTGCGCGCGCGGAGGCGAGGCTGGCCGTCGTACTTCCTGAGTGACGCACGGGTGTACCACGCCGAGAATGTGAGCACCGATCAGATCCGCGGCAAACGGCTGGGCTACTCGCTGCGCAGCAGAACGCTGTTCGTCTTCCGGCACTGGCCCCGGTGGCGGGCGGGCCTGCTCGTCGCACTCTCCCTGACCGTCGAACCGGCCGCGAGGTTCCTCCGGGCGGGGCTGCACGGCGGAGGCGAACTCCGCGACACAGCCGTCGGCTACGCGGACTTCCTGCACTGGCTGCTGCGGCCGGGAGCGGCGGCCACCACGACGCCCGCAGCGCCCGCGACTCCCACCAGGCCGTCAACTCCCCGCCAGATTCTGGACATCGCCGTCAGCCTCGCAGGGCTCGTCGCGCTCTCTCCCCTGCTGGCCGTCGTCGCGGTGCTGGTGCGGATGACGAGCCGCGGACCGGTGCTGTTCCGCCAGCAGCGCATCGGCGAGGGCGGCAGAGAGTTCACGCTCTACAAGTTCCGCACGCTGCGCCCGGACATGGCGGGGCCGGAGGTGACGGGCAGCGACGACGCGCGGGTCACCCGGGTCGGACGGCAGCTGCGGCGCCTCTCCCTCGACGAACTGCCGCAGCTCTTCAATGTGGCGCGCGGCGACATGACCCTGGTGGGCCCGCGTCCGGAAACCCCCGGTCTGGCCCGGCGCTACCCGCCCGGATGCCGGTGGGTGCTCGACCACAGGCCGGGGCTCACCGGGCCGGTCCAGCTCAGGTCCCGCGCGTACGCCGCGCAACTCGAGGGACAGGCGGACCCGGAGGCGTACTACCTCGACGTCATGGTCCCGCGGCGGGTGACGCTCGACGCCGAGTTCCTGGCGGACCCCACCCTTGCCCACTCCGTGCGCCTGCTCATGCGCACGGCGCGCTACGTGCTGTCGGCGGTGGGGGAACGACCGGGCGGCACAAGGAAAGGAGGCTGACCCGATGCGAGCCATTGTGACGGGTGCGGCCGGATTCATCGGGTCGCACCTGTGCGAATACCTGCTGGCCGATGGGGACGACGTCCTCGGAATCGACGCCATGACCGACTACTACCCGCTCGCACGCAAGGAGGCCAACCTCGCACGCCTGCTGGGGAGGGACGGGTTCACCTTCCGGCGAGGCGACCTGCTGACTCTTCCCCTGGGACGGGAATTCGCCGGCGTCGAGGCCCTCTACCACCTCGCGGGACAGCCCGGCGTCCGCGCGTCCTGGGGCCCGGAATTCGCGGTGTACCTGGAGCGGAACGTACGCGCTACCCAGCGTGTCCTGGAGGCGGCGCACGAGGCCCGGCTGCCCAGGATGATCTTCGCGTCGAGCTCTTCGGTGTACGGCGACGCCGAGACCTGTCCCACGGCCGAGACGGAGCGCCCGCGACCGGTCTCTCCGTACGGCGTGAGCAAACTCGCCGCCGAGCACCTCTGCGAGATCTATCGCAACAGCTTCGCCGTACCGGTGACCTCCCTGCGGCTCTTCACGGTCTACGGACCGCGCCAGCGACCGGACATGGCGTTCTCGCGCCTGATCACGGCCGCCCTCACCGACGGCACGTTCCCGCTCCACGGAGACGGCGAGCAGACTCGTGACTTCACCTACGTCACGGACGTGGTGAGCGCCATGCGACGGGCGGCGCTCTCTCCATGGAACGGAGTCGCCAACATCGGCGGCGGCCTTCCGGTGACGATGAACCAGATTCTGGCCGTCGTCGCCGAATTGATCGCGCCCGTCCGCGTGGTCCACCACGCCGCACAGCCCGGCGACGCCCGCCATACCGCGGCCGACATCACGACGGCACGCGAAGCGTTCGGCTACCGGCCCGTGACCGGCGTCCGCGAAGGTCTCGCGGCGATGGTGGAGGCCGAGCGCGCCGCATGGACGGTGACGCGTTCATGAGGGGCTGGCCGGCCGCGCCCGCCCGTCTTGTGCCACGGGGTGAGTTGCCTCAGCAGCCGGTCCCGCCGCGGATCAAGGTCCTGCATGTGATCACCCGGTTCTGGGCGGGCGCCGGCGGCAACACGCTACTGTCGGCGACGGGGATGGATCCGGCCGTGTACGAGGTGTGGGTGGCGGGCGTACCCGGGGGCGATCTGTGGGAACGGGCCCGGACGGCCGGTGTGCACACCGTGGAGGTCCCGCGCTTCAGAGAGGTACTCACCCCCGCGGACGTCCTCGTGCTGTGGCGACTGGTGCGGCTGATCCGGTGCGAACGCTTCACGATCGTGCACACCCACTCGGCCAAGGGCGGCTTCCTCGGACGCCTCGCCGCACATCTGTGCCACACGCCGGTGGTCGTCCACACCTTCCACGGCCTCAGTTTCCACGCCCAGATGCCCCGATGGCGGCGCGTGTCGTACCGGATCCTGGAGCGGGCGACCCGGCGCTTCACCCATGCCTTCCTCGCGGTGGCCCCGCTCCTGGCGGCGGAGGCCGTCGCGCAGCGCCTGGCCCCGCCGGGCCGTGTCCGGGTCGTACCCTCGGCGGTGGACCTGGACCACATCCCCCACGGTTTCGACCCGGCCGCACGGCGCGAGCTCGGCGTCCCCGCGGATGTCGCTCTCATCGGCACGGTGGGCCGCGTCGACCGCCAGAAGGCCCCGCTGGACTTCGTCCGGATGGCTGCCGCGGTCCACGCCGCGCACCCGCGGACCGCCTTCGTGATCGTGGGTGACGGCCCACTCGCCGACGACGTCCGCCGGCTGGCGGCCGAGCTCGGCGTCGAGGTCCGGCTGACGGGCTACCGGCCGGACGCGGACCGACTGGTGGCCGGCCTGGACATCTTCGTGAGCACGTCGCTGTACGAGGGCCTCGGCCGCGCGCTCACCGAGGCCCTCGCCACCGCCCGGCCGGTGGTCGCGACGGCGGTGAACGGCGTACCCGATCTCGTGGAACCGGGCGCCACCGGTCTGCTCGGCGCGCCTGCCGATCCGGAGGGAATGGCGCGTGCGGTCGGGTGGCTGCTCGACCATCCCGACGAAGCCGCCGGCATGGGTCGCCAGGCGAGCGCGCGGGTTCGTACGGCCTTCGCCCCGGCCGCCATGTGCGCTGCCATCGACGAGTGCTACCGCCAACTGCTCGGGCTGCCGCCCACACCTTGACGCGACTGAACAAGGGGTTCAAAATAGACATATACGTCGTAAACGTACGCCAGCCACGTACGGCGACATCCCGCACTAGCCGTGCCAGGGGACGAGGACCGTGAAAGCGCTTGTACTCTCCGGCGGCGCGGGCACCCGCCTGCGCCCCATCACCTACACCTCCGCGAAGCAACTGGTGCCGGTCGCCAACAAGCCGGTGCTGTTCTACGGACTCGAAGCCATCGCGGATGCCGAGGTCACCGACGTCGGCATCATCGTGGGAGACACCGCGCAAGAGATCCGGGAAGCTGTCGGCGACGGGTCCAAGCAGGGTGTCGACGTCACCTACATCCCCCAGGAAGCTCCGCTCGGTCTGGCCCACGCCGTACTGATCGCCAAGGACTTCCTCGGAGACGACCCCTTCGTGATGTATCTGGGCGACAACTTCATCGTCGGTGGCATCTCCGGTCTCGTCGACGCCTTCCGCGCCGACCGGCCCGACGCCCGGATCCTGCTGACCCGCGTGCCCAACCCCACCTCGTTCGGCGTGGCCGAACTGGACGGGGCGGGCCGCGTGGTGAGCCTGGAGGAGAAACCGGCCCGGCCCAAGAGCGATCTCGCGCTGGTCGGCGTCTACCTCTTCTCCCCGCTGATCCACGAGGCCGTCCGCTCCATCAGCCCCTCCCGCCGCGGCGAGCTGGAGATCACCGACGCCATCCAATGGCTCATCGACCAGGGCCGGGACGTGCGTTCCACGACCATCTCGGGCTACTGGAAGGACACCGGGAACGTCACCGACATGCTCGAGGTCAACCGCACGGTGCTGGCGACGCTGCCCCCCGGAATCGAGGGCAGCGTCGACGAGGCCAGCGAGATCATCGGCCGGGTCCGCGTCGACGCGGGCGCAAGAGTGACCTCCAGCCGCATCGTCGGCCCCGCCGTGATCGGCTCCGGGACCGTGATCTCCGACGCCTACATCGGCCCGTTCACCTCCATCTCGGAAGACTGCCGCGTCGAGGACAGCGAGATCGAGTACTCCATCGTGCTGCGCGGCGCCTCCCTCGTCGGAGTCCGGCGCGTAGAAGCATCCCTGATCGGCCACAACGTCGAGGTGACCCCGGCTCCCCGGCACCCCGCGGCCCACCGCCTCGTACTCGGCGACCACAGCAAAGTGCAGATCGCCTCATGACCACGAACAGGATTCTCGTGACGGGCGGTGCCGGTTTCATCGGCTCCCACTACGTACGGACCCTGCTCGGCCCGGACGGCCCGCGGGACGTGACCGCCACCGTGCTCGACAAGCTCACCTACGCGGGCAATCCGGCGAACCTCGACGCGGTGCGCGGCTCCGACCGCTTCTCCTTCGTACAAGGAGACATCTGCGACGCCGCACTGGCCGACACGCTGCTCGCCGAGCACGACCAGGTCGTGCACTTCGCCGCCGAATCCCACGTCGACCGCTCCATCGCGGGCGCCGACGCGTTCGTGCGCACGAACGTCCTCGGCACCCACGTTCTGCTCGACGCCGCGCTGCGCCATGGGCCGACGACCTTCGTCCACATATCCACCGACGAGGTCTACGGCTCGATCAGCGAGGGCTCGTGGCCCGAGACCGACCCGCTGCGCCCCAACTCGCCGTACGCCGCGGCCAAGGCGTCCAGCGATCTGCTGGCGCTGGCCTACCACCGCACACACGGCCTGGACGTACGGGTGACCCGGGCGTCCAACAACTTCGGGCACCACCAGTTCCCCGAGAAGGTCATCCCGCTTTTCATCACCAACCTCCTCGACGACCAGCAGGTCCCGCTCTACGGCGACGGCCTGAACGTCCGTGACTGGCTGCACATCGACGACCATGTGCAGGGCATCGAACTGGTCCGTACCGCCGGGCGGCCGGGCGAGGTCTACAACATCGGAGGCGGTACGGAGCTGTCGAACAAGGAGCTGACCGGGCTGCTTCTGGAAGCCTGTGACGCCGGCTGGGACATGGTCAGTTACGTCGAGGACCGCAAGGGACACGACCGGCGCTACTCGGTGGACTGCACGAAGATCCGCACAGAGCTCGGCTATGAGCCACACACGGATTTCGCCTCGGGACTGGCCGGGACCGTCACCTGGTACCGCGATCACCGCCCCTGGTGGGAGCCGTTGAAGGAGCGCGCCGCATGGTGAGCCCCACCTGGCTCGTCACGGGAGCCCACGGGATGCTCGGCCAGGATCTGCTCCGCCGCCTTGCGGCAACCGGGAACGAGGCGGTGGGCGTCGGCCGCGGCGAACTGGACATCACCCGGCGCGAGGCCGTCCGCACCGCGATCGTGCGGCTGCGCCCTGCCGTCGTCGTCAACTGCGCGGCCTGGACGGACGTGGACAGCGCCGAGTCCCACGAAGCCGAAGCACATGCCGTCAACGGCGACGCGCCGCACCATCTGGCCGCCGCCTGCCGGGAATCCGGTGCGCTCCTGCTGCAGATCTCTTCCGACTACGTCTTCTCCGGGGACAGCGAAAGGCCGTACACCGAAACCGACCGCACCGCCCCGCGCACCGCCTACGGGCGGACCAAACTCGCCGGCGAGCAGGCCGTCGTCAGCACGCTCCCCGACGCCGGCTACGTGGTCCGTACAGCCTGGCTCTACGGCGCCGGCGGGGGCAATTTCGTCCGCACCGTGATCGCACTGGAGGCCCGCGAAGAGACCCTCGACATCGTCGACGACCAACGCGGCCAGGCCACCTGGACCGCCGACCTCGCCGACCGCCTCGTCCAGTTGGGCACATCGGCACTGGCCGGCACCGCCCCGCCCGGCGTCTACCACGGCACAAGCGCCGGCGACGGCACCTGGTACGACCTGGCCCGCGAGGTCTTCCTCCACCTCGGCGCGGACCCCGCCCGGGTCCGCCCCACCACCACCCGGGCTTTCCCGCGACCGGCGCCCCGCCCGGCGTACAGCGTTCTGTCTCACGGCCGTTGGCGGGTGGCGGGCGTCCCCCCGATCCGCGACTGGCACTCCGCCCTGACCGCGGCGTTTCCCGCACTGCACACGGCCGGGGATCATCACTCGCCGATCTCGCCGATCTCGCCGATCTCGCCGATCAGGCTCCGGCGATAGGCACGGCACTCCTCGTACGAGGGGAGCAGCCCTTGCGTTCCCGCTTCCTCCAGTGTGGGCGCCGCCGCGTCCTTGTCGGAGAGCAGCGGAGTCAGACCGGCGGGCCACGCCACGGCGAGCGCGGGATCGAGCGGGTGAACGCCGTGCTCACGCTGCGGCGCGTAGCCCTCGGAGCACAGATACACAACCGTCGAATGATCATCCAGAGCCATGAAGGCATGTCCGAGGCCCTCGGAAAGATACACACACCGAGGGGTCACCTCGTCGAGCCGCACTGCTTCCCACTGACCAAAGGTGGGAGAGCCGCTACGGATGTCGACGACGACATCGAGAACAGCGCCGCTGACACACGTCACGTACTTGGCCTGCCCCGGGGGAACCGAGGCGAAGTGGATTCCACGGAGAGTGCCGCGCGCGGAGACGGAGCAGTTGGCCTGCGCGAGACGAAACCCCTGCCCGGTGGCCGCGCGGAACCGGCCGTATTCGAACCACTCCTGAAACGAGCCCCGGCTGTCCGCGAAGACCTCCGGCTCGTGCACCCAGGCACCTTCGATGCCCAGCGACTTCACGCGAACACCTCCGCCACCGAACCGGCTCTCCATCCGGTAGCCCCGCTACCTGCCCTGCGCCGATGCACTTTCGTCACCCGTCCCGTCACCCGATCTCCGTCACCGCTTCTCACCCTGGTCATCGGGTGTTTCGGCGTCGAAGTTGAACGACCGGCGTAAGGAGTAGGTCTCGCGGTCCGCCACATCACGGCGTGGGAGGGGGCACGGCTCAGGCGTTCATTGGTCCTGACGTGAGCCACCTGCTTTGGGCGTGGACACGGTGGGACCTGACACTCAGCGACGTCGGCCCGCCCACCTGTCGAAGCTACGGCTACGACCTGCTGGGCTGGTTCCGGGTGCTTCTCTGCACCAGCCAGGCCGTCACAGGCTCAGCAGCAGGTCCCGGACCGCGGCGGGCTGGGACAGGAACGGGTGGTGGCCGGCGTCGAGTTCGACGACGCTGTCGGCCCGGCGGGCGAACTCTCGTTGCAGCCGCGGCGGAGTGCCCCGGTCCTGGGCGCAGATGAGGTACGTAGAGGGCAACTGCTGCCATGCGGCCGCCCCGACCGGCTGCCCGGTCACCCGCACGCTCTGCCGGGCGAGGTGGGCCGCCGCCTGCGCCTGGACCTCGGGGTCGCAGTCCTGCAGGAATGTATCCACGAGCAGTTCGGGGCGGACCCCGAATGTACCGGCGTCGGGGTCGACGTCGAGAAACGGGGCGGGGCTGCCGTCCCCGAACTCCGACAGGCTCTGCCCGACCTCGGGCAGGTAGCTGGAGACCAGCAGCAGGTGGCGTATCGACCCGATTCCCGCGGCGGCTTCCGCGGTGATGATGCCTCCGTAGCTGTGGGCGACCACGATGGTCGGCTCGTCGCTATCCCGCAGCACCTGCCGCACCGCGGCAACATCCTCGGGCAGCCCCGGACCGCCGACGCCGCCGGGCAGGCCCGCCTCGCCGCAGCTCGGCAGCGCCGGGGCCACGCTCGGCACCCCTCGCTCCTGCAGCAGCTCGGCGGTGCGGTGCCACCACCACGACCCGTCCCGGACGCACGCCCCATGCACGAACACGACCCTCATCGCTACCTCCACGTCTGCCTTGACTGCCCCCTCGACGATAGACGTAGTAGCTGTTACGTGAAAAAGTAGGGCGATGGGCAGACGACCGCAACCGCACATCAAGGAGAGGCTGCTCGATGCCTGCGCTGATCACGCCCTCGCGCACGGCCTCCCCGACCGGCTCGAGCCGCTGGCCACCGCCACCGGCACCTCAGCCCGAATGCTGATCTATCACTTCGGCACCCGCGACGCGCTGCTGCGGGCCGTCCTCGGGCACGCGCGACAACGTCAACTCGACACATTCGGCGACCTCCTGCGGGTGCGACCCGACGAGCCGTACACGGCCACCCTGAACAGCGCCTGGACCTCCATCACCGGCCCGGACGGGCAGCCGTACCTGCGGATGTTCGGTCAGCTGCGCGAGAGTGCGGAGCAGCAGTTGTGGCCCAACTTCCGGCGCACCGCGACGACCGACTGGCTCGGGCCGCTCGAGGACGGCCTGCGCAGCATCGGTCGGCCGGATCTCGCGACGCTCGTTCTCGCTGTCATCCGTGGTCTCCTCATGGACCTCGACGCCACCGGCGACACCACCCGCACCGACCGGGCCTTCCGCGACTTCCTCGGCGCAGTCGAGCACCTGTCCAGGGGCGACCGCTCAGGCGCGGTTCCCCTCGCCCCAGATGGTGTCCCGCCGGGCGGTGTAGCAGCCCCACCGAGGCCGGGGAAGCCGAACGGCTCATGACGGCCCTTCTGGTCGGATGCCCGGTATGCCGAGGCTGACGGGCGCGATGCGGGTCAGCCGCTGTGACTGCACGTGAGCTGTCTTGGCAGCGGCCTCTGCCCTGTCATTCAGGAGCCTTGTGCGGCCCTCCGGACCTCCAGGCCTCGTCAAAGGACGCCGCATCGGGCCTGGTAGGGCTGCGAGCGCCGGTCATCAGTTCAACACCGCGAACGTGACCGTGGCTGCGCCATTAGCTCCAGGCGGCGGCCAGGTCTACGCGAGCCGAAGCGCCGCGGCTCCTGCATCGAAAGATGTATCGGCGTCTCATCCGCCACTACGACCCCGGCGATCGCGTGGGCGCCGAGGATGGTGAATACCCCTGGTGCGACCGGGTGTTCAGCAAGGAGAGAGCAATGACCGACCCTCGCCCCGACTCGTCCGTTGACTCCCTCACGCCTCCCTCACGCTCCGGGGCTCTGGGCCGGGCCCTGGGCGGCGGTCTCATCATGGCCGTCGCGCTGGGGGTCGGGACCGCGGCGGGCCCGGTGGTCGCCGACGCCGTCGGGCTGACCGGGTTCGCCGCCCGCCTGGTGCCTGCCGCGCTCGTCAGCGCGGTGGCCATGCCACTCGTCGTGTTCGCGCTGCGTCGGCGGCGCGGCTCGCTCGCGGACATCGGGTTCGGCGGTGCGGGCCCGAGTCTGCGGGCCCTGCTCTTCGGGATGGGTGTGACGGCGGGTGCCGCGGCGCTGGTGCTCGGTGCGGGGACGGCCGCCGGGATGCTGCACTGGTCACGCCCTGATCTGCCCACGCTCGCCGGATACATCGTGACGAACGTCGTGATCGCTCTGCTCCTTGAAGCGCTGCCCGAGGAGACGACGCTGCGCGGCCATACGTGGACATCGCTGCGGAGCCGGTTCGACGGGGTGGCATCGGCGCTCGGGACAACGGCCGTGTTCCTGGTCGTACCCGGTGTCTCGACGGCCGTGGAGGCAGGCGCGGCACGCCTCGTCGGCGGCGAGGGCGGGCCCGTCGGCCTCGCGCCCGGAGGGCAGAATCCAGCCGACTACCTGATTCTGCTCACCGTCTTCGGCCTGATGCTCGTCGCGGCCCGCACGGCGGTGCGGCACGCTCCGCTGTGGGTCGGCATCGGCGCGCACCTGACCTTCCTCACCGTCAACCGGGTTGTGTTCGAGGGCGACCGGCGAAATGCGGGGTGGTCCGTGGAGACGACGCCGGAGGCGGAGCTCCTCGTACCCGTGTATCTGCTGGTCGCCATGGCCGTGTTCGCGCTGTGGCGGCGGCGTGCGGCGGACCCGGTCGGGCCCGGCCGGAAGGTCGCGACCGCGTCCGGCCTCCTCGGCCAGGAGGCCCATCTCCCGGCGCGCTGAACCTGAACGGCGATCACAACAGGCAGCCGCACCTACACGCCGCGGAACCGCACCAGCAGGTCGTGGGGGCGCGTGATCGTTGTCGCGGACGGTGCCCGCCCAGGCGCTGCGCCGCGATCGGGCGACTGCAAGCCTTGGCTGTCCTCGACAGCTCGCACAACATCCTCGCCTTCCGGCCGCAGAACGTCATGTTCAGCTTCGTCGTGGGCCTGCTGCTGATGACCTTCGGCATGTACGGCCAGGTCAGCGGCTCGCTCCCCCACGACAACCCCTACTGGCTGTCACGCCACAAGGACTGGACTTCTTCGCCGGTCAGCGCGCTGACGTGGGGCCTCCCCTAAGGGGCGGCCCCACGTCACTACCGGGGTCACATCTTCGGCATGAGAACGGTGTCGATGATGTGGACGTTGGCGTTGGCGGTCTTGACGTTGCCGCAGACCACGTTGGCGGAGTCGTTGACCTTGTAGGACTCGCCCGAGCCGGACGTGGTCAGCTTGGACTTCTCCAGCGTCGCGTAGGAGCCGTCCTCAAGGTCCTTGGGCGCCAGCTTCTGACCCACCACGTGGTAGGTGAGGATCTTGGTGAGCTGGGCCTTGTCGTTGAGGACCTTGTCCAGATCGGCCTTGGGGATCTTCGCGAAGGCGTCGTTGGTCGGCGCGAACACCGTGATGTTCTTGGCGTTGTTCAGGGTGTCGACCAGGCCCGCCTTCTTGACCGCGGTCACCAGGGTGGACAGGTCGGGGTTGTTGGACGCCGCGGTGGCGACCGGGTCCTTGGCCATGCCGTCGAAGGAGCCTGCGCCGTCGTCGGGCACGGAGGAGCACCCGGGGCCGAACGGCCCGTCCACGCTGCTCGTGTCGCTCGAAGCGCTGTCGGTGGCCTTGTCGGAGGCGGCGGACGACTTCGTGTCCGAGGACGCCTTGTCCTTGCCGTCGTCGCTTGAACAGGCGGTCAGGGCGAGCGGCAGCATCGCCGCCGCGGCCAGAACGAGGGCTCCACGGCGGGTACGGCGGGTGATGGCGTTCATTTCTGCTCCTTGGTCATTTATGTGCAGATGGCTCGTGTATGGGTTCAGGTGGTTCGTGCAGTCACTTCGTGCGCCTGGAAAGAGCGCGACCAGCTGCGGGGAGGCGGGAGGACAGGTCAGTCGACGGTGACCACCACCGAATGCCATCCGCTGGCCCCGTCGGGGATGGTGCGGGTCCGCTTCTCGGTCTGGACCTCGCCCGTGCGGTCGGTCGCCCGGACGGTCAGGGTGTGGCCGCCGGACGTCGCTTTCCAGGGGAAGGACCACTGGCGCCAGGTGTCCCGGGTGTCCTCTGCGGCCAGATCGGCTTGGCGCCAGGGGCCGTCGTCCACGCGCACCTCGACCTGGTCGATGCCGCGGTGCTGGGCCCAGGCCACCCCGGCGACCATCACGGTGCCCGCCTTCGGCCGGGCGAAGGGCTTGGGGGTGTCGATCCGGGACTGGGTCTTGATCGGGGCCTTGCGGGCCCAGTCCCGCTTCACCCAGTAGGAGTCGTAGTCATCGAACGTGGTCAGTTCGATGTCCTGGATCCACTTGCAGGCGGATACGTAGCCGTACAGGCCGGGGACCAGCATCCGTACGGGGAAACCATGGGCGAAGGGCAGCGGTTCGCCGTTCATCCCCAGGGCGAGCATCGCGTCACGGCCGTCCATGACGTCCTCGACCGGGCTGCCGATGGTCATCCCGTCCACGGATCGCGCGACCAGCTGGTCAGCGGGCCCGCCCTTCGACGGCGGCTTCACACCGCACTGCGCCAGGAGATCCGCCAGACGCACGCCGATCCACCGCGCGTTGCCCACGTACGGGCCGCCCACTTCGTTCGAGACGCAGGCCAGCGTGATGTTCCGCTCGATCAGCGGCATGCGCAGCAGGTCCGCGAAGGAGACGGTCGTCTCGCGCGTGACGCCCTTGCCGTGGATCCGCAGTTCCCATGAGGTCGCGTCGACCTTGGGGACCAGCAGCGCGGTGTCGACTCGGTAAAAGTCCTGATTGGGCGTCATGAACGGACTGACGCCCTTGACGCGCAGCCCTGCGCCCTTGGGGACGGGCGAGGCGGTCGAGGCCGGGGCGGGCAGCCTGACCTGATTGCGTGAGGCCACGGCGTTCTGCCCCTGAGCACCGTTCAGGGAGCGGCCGAGCAGGCCGACCCCCGTGGACGCGGCTGCCGCGGCCGTTGCGGCGACGATGAATCCCCGCCGGTCCCACCCCGACTCCTCGTCGTGAGCCGCATCGGCGTTCGCAGGAGCCGCCGTGCCGCCCTCCGCGACCGCCTCTCCGGCAGTGGCGGAAGCCCTGCGTGGCTGAAGGCGCCCAACGAGGTAGTAGAGGAACCCCGCGCCCACCACAGCGCCGGCCACCGACGGCAGCGCGTCCGCGATGCTCGTGGAGTCGGGCCGGCTCGTCGCGGCGAAGCCCCCGACCACGCCGAACAAGAGGACTCCTGCCGAGCCGATGCGCCGGTATCGGGCCGCCAGCGCTCCGAGGGCGAGCGCGAGGAGGGTGAGGACGGCGAGGATGCCGAGCTGCAGGACGAGCTTGTCGTTCGTCCCGAAGTTCCGGATCGCCCAGTCCTTCACCGCGGCCGGCGTGCGGTCGATCGCGGCTCCGCCCACCGCGATCACAGGGCTGGACTCGGGGCGTACCGCGGCAGACATCAGCTCGGCCGTCGCCAGCGCGGAGTAGCCCGCCAGGAGGCCGCTCAACGCGCCGAGCCCGGCAAGTCGCCACACTCCGGGGCGCCTTGAGGTAATCGCTTCTTCGCTCACACCCGGTCATCCGGAGCGGCGGCGGGTGCGGATTGGTCCTCGACTCATTTGAGGGAGAAATTCTTTCCGACCAATCCAAAGGGCCCGCAGATCCGAATACTTCGTCCACCTCACGTGTTCGGGCCTCGCCATCGGCCAGATATTGCCCGGTACTGGCAGGTCATTGCGCAATATGACAGGACACTCCCCAGAGCGCGGCACGGAGACCAATCCGCCGACCCTGGCCGCTCCGGATCACCTACAGAGAGCCCGATCAGGGCACGGTTCACCCACAGAATGGCGGGAGGTGAGGGCGAGATGACAGACGAAGAGTTCGACGACCTGATCGCTCAGGCCCGTCGGGAGATCCAGCGCCGGCGCCTCGCCGCGCCCCCTCCCCCGGACAAGAGGGAGGACGACGCCTACGCCATGCGCGCCCGGCACGCGGAGTTCGGGGCTGGCGCCCACTGAACACGCCTCCGGGACAACCCGCCGTTGCCCCGTGCGGGTGGCAGCAGGCGCCACGGCCTCGGCCCGCCCGTTATCCACCTCTGTGAGGTAGTTCCATGCCCCGCGTGCGGTCAGGGACACGCACCAGCGGAATCACCCGAACCAATCCTTGTCGCCCTCAGCAACGAATCATGGGCGGCACTCCGATTTTCCACCGTGCGGACATGGCGCGAGGCAAGTCGGCAATGATGTCGACATGAGGCGAGCGGTATTCATCGGTGGCAACCCGGACGACAAGCCTGATCTGATCGCATTGATGAAACAGATCGCCGACGGCGACGAGCAAGCCTTCGGCCAACTGTACGAATCAGTATCCGGCCCGGTCTTCGGGATTGTGAGGGCCGTTGTACGCGACGCGGCGCAGTCCGAGGAAGTGACGCAAGAGGTGCTGGTGGAGGTGTGGCGTCATGCCGCCGACTACCAGCCGGAACGGGGATCAGTGATGAACTGGGTACTCACGCTGGCCCATCGCAGAGCGGTGGACCGCGTCCGCTCGGTCGTGGCCTCCACCGCACGTGAGGAGCGGGCCGCCCGGCGCGCGCACATGCCCGAGTTCGACGTGACCGAGGCGGAGGTCGAAGCCCGCCAGGAGCGCGAAGACGTGGTGCGCTGCCTGGAAACACTGTCCGAACTCCAGCGTGAGTCGATCATCCTGGCCTACTACCAGGGCCTGACCTATCGCGAAGTGGCCGAGCGTCTGTCGGCGTCACTTGGCACGGTGAAGACCCGCATGCGGGACGGGCTGATCCGGTTGCGTGACTGCCTGGGGGTGGCGACATGAGCGTGACCGACCCGCACACCTTCGCCGGGGCGTATGCCCTCGACGCCCTCGACCCCGACGAGCGCATCATGTTCGAGGCACATCTGGCCGCGTGCCCGGAGTGCCGTCAGGAGGTGGCGGAGTTCGTGTCCACAGCCAGTCGGCTGGCACTCGCCGCCAGCGCCGCGCCGCCTCCCGCTCTCAAGCGCTCCGTTCTTCGGCAGATCGCCGACGTCCGCCAGGAGCCGCCGCGCACCGTGCCTGAGACGCGCGTCGCGCCATCGCCCCGGAGTTCGCTCTGGCTACGCCGGTTGATGCTGGCCGCCTGCCTGGTCGCCGCGTCCCTGGGCGGCGTGGCGACCTGGCAGCACCAGGAAGCTCAGCAGGCTCGCAAGCAGGCACGCCAGGCAGAGGCCAGTGCCGATCAAGTGGCGGAGGTTCTCACCGCTGGCGACGCGCGGACACACGCGGCGTCCCTGCCCGACGGCGCCCGCGGCGTCGTCGTGACCTCGGCGAGCCAGAACCGTGCGGTCTTCACCGCGTCCGGCCTCGGCACACCTCCCAAGGGCAAGGTCTACGAACTGTGGTTCGACGACGACGGCACGATGCGTCCCGCGGGACTCCTCGACCGGGGCCAGAGCAACCAGATCACTCTCATGGACGGAACGATCGACCAGGCCAACGGCGTGGGCATCACCATCGAACCCTCAGGCGGTTCCAAGACGCCGACACTGCCGCCCGTCGGCCTGATCGAATTTCCCGCCTGACGGCGGCGCGTGAGTCCAGGACGCACCCGGCGTGAGGTTCCACGACCTCCTCGTCGTGCCCCTGCGGCGGCTACGCGTCGGCGTCAGTCGACGGTGACCACCACTGAGTGCCGGCCGCTCGCGCCGTCCGGAACGGTGCCGGTGCGTTTCTCCGTCTGGGTCTCGCCGGTACGGTCGGTCGCGCGCACCGTCAGGTCGTGCCGCCCCGGGGTCGCCTTCCACGGGTAGGACCACTGGCGCCAGGTGTCACGGGTGTCCTCCGCCGCGAGAGTGGCGTCCTCCCACGGCCCGTCGTCGACGCGGACCTCGACCTTGTCGACCCCTCGATGCTGCGCCCAGGCCACCCCGGCGATCATCACCGTTCCGGCCTTGGGAGTGGCGAACGACTTGGGAGTGTCGATGCGGGACTGCGTCTTGATCGGCGCCTTCTGCGCCCAGTCCCGCTTGACCCAGTACGAGTCGTAGTCATCGAACGTGGTGAGCTCGATGTCCTGGATCCACTTGCAGGCCGAGACGTAGCCATACAAGCCGGGGACCAGCATTCTTACGGGGAACCCGTGCGTGAACGGCAGCGGCTGCCCGTTCATCCCGAGGGCCAGCATCGAGTCCCGGCCGTCCATGATGTCGTCGACCGGGGTGCCGATCGTCATGCCGTCGACCGAGCGGGCCACCAACTGGTCCGCGGGGCCGCCCTTCGAGGGTGGCTTGACGCCGCTCTCGGCGAGCAGGTCCGCCAGGCGGACGCCGATCCAGCGGGCATTGCCGATGTAGGGGCCACCAACCTCGTTCGACACGCAGGTCAGGGTGATGGTGCGTTCGATGAGCGGCCGGCGCAGCAGGTCGTCGAAGGAGAGGGTGACCGGGTGGGTGACTCCCTTGCCGTGGATCCGGAGCCGCCATGTCGTGGCGTCCACCTTCGGTACGACCAGGGCGGTGTCGACGCGGTAGAAGTCTTTGTTGGAGGTGGTGAACGCGCTGGTCCCGGGAACCCGCACCTGGGCGTTGGCCGGGGTTGGTTTCGCCCGCGAGGCGGGGGCGGGCAGTGTGATGTCCTTGCGCGAGGCGACGGCGTTCTCGCCCTGTGAGCCGTTCAGTGAGCGGCCCAGCAGGCCAACCCCCGTAGAGGCCACGGCGGCCGCTGTCGCCGCCGTGATGAATCCGCGCCGGTCCCAACTGGCCTGGGGGTGGTCGCTGCCTGGCACGTCGGCGGGCTTGGCCTGTAGCCGGCCGGCGAGCCACCACAACAGGCAGGCGCCCACCAGAGCGCCGACCACGGACGGCAGGGCATCCGTGAAGCTGGTGGAGTCCGGACGGCTGGTGGCGGCCAGCGCGCCGATCACACCGAACAGCAGGACTCCGGCCGATCCGACGCGGCGATAGCGGGCCGCGACGACGCCCAAGACGACGGCAAGGAGAGCCAGTACGCCCAGAATGCCGAGCTGGAGAATGAGCTTGTCGTTGGTTCCGAAGTGCCGGATCGCCCAGTCTTTGAGCGCGATCGGGGTGCGGTCGATGGCGGCGCCGCCCACGGCCACCACCGGGCTCGCCTCAGGACGGAGCGCGGCCGAGACCAGCTCGGCGACGGTCAGAGCCGCATATCCGGTCAGCAGTCCGCTCAGCGCACCCAGCAAAAGGGCCCGCCACGCACGCCGCCGCCCCGAGGAATTCCGTTTCTCGCCCATTTCAGAACTTGTAAACCTTCCCGGCAGCGTGACACCACACCATTAAGCGGTAGTAGCATTTCCCGCCGATGTGAACAGGCCCGCCTACGCTCAGTTGTGACCGGCGACGCTTGGGTTATAGCTGGCACTCTCCTCACCGGCCCGCCCATGCTGTAGGCGATAAGACGCGCATTCAAGGGGACATGCCCAATGCATGCGGCGCAGTTACCCGACGCCGCTCGGTCTTGGCAACTCGCGCCAAACACATGAGGATTCAAATAGAAGATTCCTGCAGAAGAACCAATCCGGCTCGGGATCCGCTTCGAATTCCCAGTGTGAACGAGATGAGTCGGCCTCCCGGAATCTCTTCGGGGAACGAGTCTTCCGCTGCCTCTGTCGACACGCATCCAAGGGGGGTCTGGGGTTCTCTCGGGAACCCCGCCTCGTCCAGAGGAGGAACTGATCATGACCACCCGGAGCATGATCCGCACTGCCGCCGTCTCAGCCGCGGCGATCGCCCTGCCCGTATCCCTTGGGCTCCTCGCGCCGGCCGCTCACGCGGACGACCACGAGACCTTCGGACCTGCGTGTTCGTCGGTGCCCAAAGAGGGGGCCGGCAGCCTCGACGGCATGGCCGAGGACCCGGTCGCCACGGCTGCGTCCAACAATCCGGAGCTGTCGACACTGGTGACCGCGGTCAAGAAGGCGGGCCTGGTCGACACGCTCAACAACGCGAAGGACGTCACCGTCTTCGCCCCGTCCAATGACGCCTTCAAGAAGATCCCGAAGGCCGACCTGGACAAGGTCCTCGCCGACAAGGACCAGCTCACCAAGATCCTCACGTACCACGTGGTCGGCGAGAAGATCGCGCCGAGCCAGCTGTCGATGGGTTCCTTCAAGACCCTTGAGGGCAGCAAGCTCACCACCGACGGATCTCACGAGTCCTACAAGGTCAATGACACGGCGAACATCGTCTGCGGCAACATCCAGACGGCCAACGCGACGGTGCACATCATCGACAGCGTCCTCATGCCACCCAAGTAGGGGCAGCTCACCAGCGCAGGTGCGGGCTGTGGTGTCAAGAATGACACCACAGACCGCACCTGCATATCGAGCTGATCACTGTGCCCGTGCCATCCGCGCGCCCGCACACCTCATCGCCCCGAACCGCGCCCGCCAGTCAATGAAAGGTCGCTCATAAGGGTGTTCCTCCGGCAAGACAGAAACAGAGAAGCTTTGTTGCACATCGATTGCCGTAAGGCCCGCTGTTCTCATGCGGTCTAGCGTTCACGGATCGTGTCGTCGGCGATTCTGTGCCGCGTGAATCTGTCGGAACACGGCCTTGGGGACCATCCGTACAGCCGTTGGCGCTAAGCCGGTGATCACGAACTTGAGGTGGGGCCGGGCCTATCGCAGCTCGGGGTTCGGGTGGGGCTGGGACTGGAGCCGTTCGCGAAGGGCGATCTCCTCGGCGGTGAGCGGTTCTCCGGGCTGGCGGATGCGGACGGGCTTGGGCCGCAGGGGCAGGCCGTCGTCCGCCGCGGCTTCCTCGGCTTCCGCGAGGGCCCGGTAGAGCGAGGCGACCGAGGGTGACTTGCCCGCGTTCTTGCCGACTTTGATGGTGAGCTTCTTCGCGATGTCGGGGACGGGGACGCCCTTGTCCTTGAGCGCGACGGCGAAGGTGAGCATGTCGTCGTCGACGACCTTCGGGCGGCCACCGTGGTTGCCCTTGGACGCGGCGATGACCTGACCTTCGAGGGTCTTCTCCCGGATGTAGTTGCGTTCGATCTGCCCGACGACGGCGAGGACGGCGAAGAACATGGCGCCCATGCCGTTGGGGTCGTAGATGCCGGTGAGTGGTCCGGTGAGGAGTTCGAGCTGGATGCCGCCGGCCTGGCGTTCGGCGGACAACGTCATCAGCTCGGCCGCGTTCCTCGCCAGACGCTTGAGTTCGTGGACGGTGAGGATGACGGGCGTCTCCGGGGCGGCCTCCTTGAACTGGTGGGCCAGCGCGAGCGCCTTCTCCAGCTCGGGCCGCACTTTGACCCGGGTGCTGATCTGTTCCTTGAAGACCTTGTGGCACTCCGCGCGGTGGAGGGCTTCGAGCTGGCTCGCCAGCTCCTGCCGGGCGGTCGACGTCCTCGCGTACCCGATGCGGACCGGGCGCTCGGCGCGGGGCGCGGGCATGACGGCGAGTGCCGGGCCCTGCTTCCACGTGCGGCCCGGGTGCCGGTCGGCGGGGACGGGGATCTCCAGTTCCTCGCGGAGCGCGGGGACGAGGACGAAGCGGGGGGGGTGGTACTTCGCGGCGGTCTTCCCGCCGCGGGTGCGGCAGGCGCTGCCGGCGGGCGCGTCACAGTTCGGGCAGCTGTGACGTTCTACCGCGATTGCTGCCTGATCGGGCGCGAGATCCATGCGGGAATTCTCTCAGAAGTGCCTCGCACAACGTGCGAGTTTCGAGAGGACTTTTGCGAACGACGACCTGTGGAGACGTGATCACTGCGGGGGCTGTCGCAGAACTCTCACAGATGACCGTTTGTGCGAAGCACTCGTTCAAGGCGAGGAGCGGACGCAGCCGGTGGACGGCAAGCATTCAGCAACGATGAGTGCGTCTTGATCATCTGCGGACGCCCCGGTCACTTTCGGGTGGTGTTTGCGGGTGGTTGCGGGCACGGCGCGGGCAGAGGGCGGGAGATAGCGGTTCGCTTCTGGTGTCCGCCCTCTCTCAGAAGTGAAACGAGGCCCCACGTGCGTAGTCCTCTCATGTCAGCGGCTGTCTCCGCCGCCGCTGTCATTGCTCTCGTCCCCCTCAGCCAGAGCGCGACCGCGGCGCCGGATGAGGCCGCCAGCGTCGTCTGCCAGGGCGGTTCTCTCAACGTGAAGTTCAATCCCGGCCTCGAAGCCCTCGTGAAGAAGGAGGTAGAACTCGGAGGCTCTGGCGACCTGGGCACCTGCTCCTCCGCCGCCCGTCCGGACATCACCGGCGGCACCTTCCAGATCGTAGGGGGCCCTTTCAGGTCTACTTCCTGCGAGACAGACGGAGTGCGTGGACGGGGCGAAGCCTTCGTGGACATCACCTGGAACGACGGAACTGTCGACAAGAGCGAACGCTGGATGCTCTACATCGATGGGCGTTCCCTCTTCCTGGAAGGGATGACCTTCAGCGACCTGTTCTCGGGCGGCACACGCGCCAACGGCAAGATCACCGACGAGGACTGGCACAAGCAAGCCAGAGGGTGCTTCTTCGACGGTCTCACCAACTACGACACACCGATCGACCAGTTCAGCATCAACGCACCCAACAGCTAGGCCACACGGCAGCCCAGGAACCGACCAGGACAGAGATCGCGCACAGACACTGACCGAGCGCGCGAAGCCCCCGTCGGCCTTCACGACCAGCGAGGGCTTCACCCTGCTCGCCGCCAGCGTGGGCAGGATCAAAAAGCCAGGTCAACGGCTTGGCGTTAACCGCTGTACCGCTGTGCCCCAAGGCCGTGGACACCCTCGCCGATTGGGGGCAAGCACCTGTACGCAGAGGACGAGCCCGGCGAGGTTCCGCCGATCCGTATCTGCGGCGCCCCGTACGACGGAAACCCCGACCGGTCGTGCACGCTGCCGCCCGGTCACGGCCACCACGTCCACCAGACAGCGACCGGCGTGCAGTGGTTCGTGGCCCACGGTTCCCCGATCCCCTCGGACGGATGACGTCGGCACTACCCGCGGCTCAGTCCTCCGCACCGTCCTCGTCGTCATCGAGGTCGGGTGCGTCCGGGTCGCGCAGCGGGCGCAGTCCGTTGGCCGGCTGGGAGGCGGTAAAGGTGTAGCGGCCCAGGACGTTGAGGTTCTTGTGCTTGAGCGGGGACAGCCGGGCGACGTCCGCGTCGCTGATGTCGTGGCCCTCGGCGCGGAGCTGGGCGACGGCGGCGTCGATGTACCTCGTCGTCCAGAGCACGACCGCATTGAGAACAAGGCCCAGTGAGCCCAACTGATCTTCCATCCCGTCCCGGTATGCCTGGTGGATGGTGCCCTTCTTGCCGTGGCAGATGTCGCGGGCGAGCTTGTGGCGGGATTCCTGGACGGTGAGCTGCTTGTGCATCCGGCGTCGGTAGGTGTCGTCCATGGGGTCGACGACGGCGAGCAGGTGCAGGGTCTTGGCGATCCGCCCGTACTCGGCGAACGCGGCCCCCAGCGGGTTCGGGCGGTCCTTGCCGCCGAACATCCGCAGCAGGTCGTAGGCGCGCACCTGGTTGGTGACCTGGGAGCCGGCCACCTTGAGCATGTCCGGCCAGGCGGTGAGGATCTTCTTCACGTTCACCTTGTTCCGGGCGATGGCCTCCAGCAGCCCGTACCCGTCGGCGGGCTCGGCGTCGGGCATCTGGGCCTTCCAGAACCGCTGGTCTTCGAGGTCCTTGAAGCGCGGGGAGAAGCGGTAGCCGAGCATCTTGAAGATGCCGAACACCATGTCGGAGTAGGAGGCGTTGTCGGTGGCGACCATCTCCGGCTTCACCCCGCCGTCCAGGTTCAACAAGGCGTCCAGGATGAACAGGGAGTCGCGCGGCGTACCGGGCACGACCATCTGCCCGATGCCGATCACCTGGTCATTGATCGCATTCAGCCAGGTGATGCCCTTCTTCTTCGCGAAGTACTTGGGGCTCGGGGCCGTGCTGATGCTGCGGACAGGGACGACGAAGCGCAGGCCGTCGACGGAGGCGAGCAGCCCCTGGCCCCAGAACTTGACGACCGGCACCTTCACCTGGGCCTCGATCAGGGCGGCGTTCGCCGCGCGATGGTGTCCGCGCGCAGGTAGTACTGGTCGACGTGGACCAGCCGGGAGCGAGTCAGCGCCTCGTAGTTCGGGTTGATGACCGGGGTCATGCGATGTTGCACGCCTCGCTCACCAGCAGCGCGACCATCGAGGTGGTGAGGTCCTCCATGCGGGTCCTGCCGTCGCCCAGGTGCACGAAGGCGTCCAGGAATCCGGTCCAGCCGTGCACCTCGAACAGCAGGTCCGGCAGGTCGATCTTCGGGAGTATCTTCTCGACCCGCTTGCGCAGCCACTCCAGCGACTTCGGCTCGCTGAGCGCGTGGAGCTTCTCCACATTCAGCTTCGCCCGCCCATTGGGCTGCACCTCAATGCTGATCTTCGCGTCTGCGCCGGCCTCCGACAGCCGCTCGGCCATCTGCCTCCACGTCGCATCCAGCACCTCGATGAGTTCCTTGAGGTGCTCCTCGGCGTCCTCGGTCAGGCTCAAGCCGATCAGGACGTCCTCGCGCACCGCCTCCCAGCGCTTGCCCTGAAGCAGCCGGGCGCGCGGGTCGGACCAGCGGTGCGAGGGCGAGGCGAAGATGTCCCGGCGCCTCAGCGCGCCAAAGAGCTGCTCCAGCACGCACACCACATACGCGTCGCGGTCGACGGCCCCCTCCGGCAGCTCGCTGTTCGCGTACACCGCCTTGCGCCAGTGCGGCGGCACCAGCTTGTCGTCGATCTCCCGGGGCAGCAGCGGCTTCTCGCTCACCTTCCGCCGCGACAGCGCCGGGAGCCGCTTCACCCCGGTCAGGATGCGCTTGCCGTGGGTTGCCGAGCCCAGCGCGGAGGTCTCGCCCAGCAGGGCCAGGAACGGCTTGACGGTGTTGTAGCGCAGCGCCAGCGCCCCGCGCAGTGCGCTCTCGGCCGCGTCGTCACCCTCTGGCACCAGGCTCACCACCGTGGCGGCCGCACTGGACAGCGCCGCCCGGGGCGCGACCTCCTCCAACGCCTTCCACAGCGCCTTCACGTCCACATCACAGCCGGTCTCCTCGACGAGCTCCAGCTCCTCGATGAACACCTTCGCCGCCCTCGCCACCAGCCGTGAGGACTTCTCCAACTGCGGCAGCGTCGAGAGCCGCTGCTTGTCGGTGGACCGCTTCGCCGTGGAGATCAGCCGGGTGGCCATGAGGATCTCAAACAGGTCCAGCGCGTCGTCGATCGCCTTCGCCTACAGATGCCGCATCACCGCGGTGAGCATCGCGGTGCGCTTGGGCTCCGACGTCCGTTCCAGCTTCGGCGCCTTGGTCCCCAGCCCGTACCGGGCCAGCGCCGAGAGCCGGTTCGGCGGGATCTTGTCCAGCTTCACGCGCCCCAGCTGGAAGCCTGCGATGTCCTCAACCCGCTGCAAGGCGCCCTTCATCGCGGTACCCGTGGTCCGCGTCGGCGGCCGGCGCATCCGCTCCAGCTCCGAATACCGCTTGCCCTCCGGCGTCTTCAACGTGGCCACCAGGTCCCCGGGCAGCGCCGCATCCGCCCGCCGGACCTCCTTGACGACCGTAGTGTGCAGCCGCGTGTCCGCGATGGTGCGGACCTCGGCGACCTGCCGGGCCAGCACACTCGCCCCCGGCAGCAGCACCCGGTTCTTGCGCAGCCAGCCCACCGCATGGTCGAACAAAGCCTTCGGCCCCTCGGCGTGCGTCGTCCACGCCCGCCCGTGCAGGAACGCCCGGAACTTCCGGCCCCGATCGTGGTCCTCGTACGGGTGGTAGCCGTACGCGTCGCGGATCTCCCACGCGTGCTCGTACGCCGTCTTCAACCGCTCGGTGTACTCCTTCACGCAGGAGACATCCTCGACCTCCAGTTGCTCGGCCAGGTGCTCGATGACCGGCCACGGCACGGCCAAGGGGTCCTCCAGGAACAACCCCACGTAGCGGACTGTGCACATCTGGAGCGCGAACCCAAGCCGGTTGTGGTCGCCGCGCCGCCTCGCGATCAGCTTCCGGTCCTCGTCATCAAGGAAGAAGAAGCGTTCCAACTCGGGTCTCGTCGGCTCCTCGGCAAACTTCCCGTACGCCTCAGCCTGCTCATCAGTCAAAAATTCCACCGGCATGCGGCGCACGGTAGCCACGCCCCACCACTGATCAAGGACCTTCCGCCGAACCCCCGCAGGGGCCCGATCGCCTGGCTAGACGGCCAAGATCAAGTGCTTAGCGCCAACGGCTGTACGGATGGTCCCCAAGGCCGGAACATTCGCCTGGCTCACCGCGGCGGGCGGCCTGGTGGTGTCCGACAGCCGCAACCAGGCCGCGATCCTGGCCACGAACCTGCCCGCACCCCCGCGCGGCAAGATCTACCAACTGTGGTTCGACGACCACAGACCCATGCGCCCGGCCAGGCGACTGGCATGGGCATCACGGTCGAACCCGCCGAAGGTTCCGGCCGGCCCACCGCGACGCCGGTGGCCCTGCTGAAGTTCCCCGCCTGACCCATCCGTTCGGACTGCCATGCTGCCGAGGATGTGGCAGGGCAAGTACCAGTCACCCGGTCCGCTTGCGCCCTCGCTTCGGCCTTGCCAACACGTTCATCATCGGCATGGCCCTGATGTCAAAGGGCTGAAACCGGCCGGGACGCGCTGCCCCGGGACGCCCCGGCTCGTTGGTCCCGTACGAAGCACCTCCCGCCTTCCTGGAGCCGCGTCATGACCGTCTCGGTCGTCCTGTTCACCTCGGACCTGCGGATCCACGACCATCCGCCGCTGCGCGCCGCGCTGGACGGCTCGGACGCGGTGGTGCCGCTGTTCGTCCGGGACCGCGGCGTCGACGCCGCCGGATTCGCCGTACCCAACCGTCTCGCGTTCCTCGCGGACTGCCTGGCCGACCTCGAGGCGGGCCTGCGCGCGCGGGGCGGGCGGCTGATCCTGCGCTCCGGGGACCTCGTCGACGAGGTCGGCAAGGTCGTCGCCGAGACCGGCGCCGACGCGGTCCACATGGCGGCCGGGCACAGCGGATACGCGCACCGCCGCGAGGACCGGCTACGCCGCGCCATGGAGGCCGCCGGCTGCCGACTGTCCGTCCACGAGGCGGTCGGGACGGCGGTCGCGCCGGGCGCGGTGACCCCTGCCTCCCGCGACCACTTCGCGGTCTTCACCCCATACTTCCGGCACTGGTCGCAGCAGGCGACGCGGCGGCCGCTTGCCGCTCCGCGCGCCGTGCGAGTGCCCGACGGCGTGGGCTCGGAGGCGCTGCCCGCGCGCCGGGACGTCCACGGCGTGTCGCCGGGCCTGACCCGCGGCGGCGAGAGCGCGGGCCGCCGACAGTTCAACGCCTGGCTGCGCACCGGGATTTCCGGCTACGCCGAGCATCACGACGATCTGCCCGGCGACGCCACCTCACGTCTCTCCCCGCACCTCCACTTCGGCTCGCTGTCCGCCACCGAGCTCGTCCATCGCGCGCGTGCCCAGGAGGGTGCGGGACCCGCGGCGTTCGTACGTCAACTGGCCTGGCGCGACTTCCATCACCAGGTCCTGGCAGCCCGCCCGGACGCGGCGTCGGCCGACTACCGCCCCCGGCACGACGCGTGGCGGGAGGAGAGGGAGGCCCGCGAGGACATCGTGGCGTGGCGGGAAGGCCGTACCGGATACCCGGTGATCGACGCCGCGATGCGCCAACTCCTGTACGAGGGCTGGATGCACAACCGCGGCCGACTGCTCACCGCGAGCTTCCTCACCAAGACGCTGTACGTCAACTGGCGTGCCGGCGCCCGGTACTTCCTGTCCCTGCTCGTCGACGGTGACATCGCCGACAACCAGCTCAACTGGCAGTGGATGGCGGGCACCGGCACGGACAGCCGCCCCAACCGGGTCCTCAAGCCCGTCGCCCAGGCCAAGCGGTACGACCCCGACGGCCACTACGTCCGGCGCTGGGTGCCGGAGCTCCGCGGGCTCGACCCATCTGCCCTGCACGACCCCGGGCAACTGACCGGACCGGACCGCGCCGCCCGCGGCTATCCGGACGCGATCGTCGGCCTCGCGGATGGCCTGGCCCGCTTCCGAAGGGCCCGCGGCCGCGCCTGAACGGAGGGCGGCGGGCACCGGAAGACGGCACTTCATGGCAGATCGCCGTGCGCGGCCACCGGGCGGGGAAGACTGTCCGGATGCCAGGCAACCTTCCGTACGAGATCAACCGCTTCGTGGGGCGCGCGGCACACCGCTCCCGGCTCGCCTCGGCCCTGACGAGACAGCGCCTGGTCACGCTCGACGGGGTGGCGGGAGTGGGCAAGACCCGGCTGGCCGTGCACACCCTGCATCAGCTGGACGAACGGGAATCGGGGCTGCTCGGCGAGGTGTGCTGGGCCGACCTCGGCACACTGCCGGACGATCGGCTGCTGATCGCCACGGTCGCGGACGCGGCGGGCTTCGCCGACCACACACCCACCACGCCCCTGGACTCCCTGTGCGCCTGGCTGTCCGACCGCCACGCGCTGCTCGTCCTCGACTCCTGCGAGCATCTGCTGCCCGCGTGCCGAAGCATGGTCGTCGAACTCCTCGGCGCCTGCCCCCGGTTGACGGTCCTTGCCACGAGCCGGGAGCCCTTCGGCCTGCCCCAGGAAACCGTCATCGACGTCGCGCCACTTCCGTACGAGAGCGAGGCCCTCGCCCTGTTCCACGAACGGGCGGTCGCCGCCGCACCGGCCATGGCTGTACGAAGTGCCGCGCAGGACCGGGAGATCGAGGAGATCTGCCGGCTGCTCGACGGCCTGCCGCTCGCCATCGAGCTGGCATCCGCGCAGTTGAGGAACCACACGCCCCGTGAACTGGCCGACCGGCTGCGCTCCTGGAGCGAGCCGCTGACCGCGGCCACGCCGGTGTGGCCCCTGCGGCACCGTTCGCTGCGGACCGCCATCGGCTGGAGCCACGAACTGTGCGCTCCCCTGGAACGGTTGCTGTGGGCCAGGCTCTCCGTGTTCCGCGGCACCTTCGACGAGAGCTCCGCGCGCGACATCTGCTCTGGCGGTCCGCTGTCCGCCAACGGCGTCGGCGCCGCACTGGCGGGGCTGAAGGCCAAGTCGGTCATCGGCCAGGACGCTGCCGGGCGGTACCGCCTGCTGGACACCGTGCGCAACTACGGGTGGATGTGGCTCGGAGAGCTCGGCGAACGGGAGTCGGTGGCGACGCGGCACGCCGGGCACTTCCTCGCCCTCGCCCGCGCGGCCGACCGGGGGTGGGCCGGGCCCGGACAAGTGGGCTGGTACCGGAGGATCGCCGCCGCGCACACCGATCTGTGCGCGGCCCTTGACCATCTCGCAGGCTCCGACCCCCGGCGTGCCGTGGAACTCGCCGGCCTGGTCGGCTTCTTCTGGAGTTGCTGCGGACACCTGCGGGAGGCCCGCGCCTACTTGGAACAGACCCTGCTGCTGTGCCCCTCCCCCGGCCCGGAGCGCGCGAAGGCCCAGTGGGCGCTGGGCGTCGTCGTGCTGTTGCAGGGCGAGCACGCCGAGGCGGCACGGATCGGCAGTCGCTGCGCGCGGGACGTCGAGCACACCGGCGACACCGAGGGGCGGCTCGCCGCGGCCTACCTGCGCGGCATCACCCACCTCCTGAACGGCGAGCCCCACGACGCCGGATCGGTCGTCGACGCCGCCCTGCGGCAGGCCCCTGGACCCGTCTTCAGCTCAGCAGCCGCGCTGCGCTGCCACCTGGTCAAGGCGTTCGCCCTCACCGCGCTCGGCCGACTCGACGAGGCGGCGGCCAAGGCCGGAGCACTGCGGACGGAATGCGCGGCTCGCGGCGAGTGCTGGACCCGTTCCTACGCCGACTATCAGCTCGCCCTGATCTCACTGGCCGCGAACCGCCCGGATCAGGCCGCCGAGCATTCCCGCGCCATGCTGGAGGGCAAGCGCCGCCTCGGCGACAGCTTCGGGATCGCGCTGGGCATGGACCTGCTGGCCGCCGCGGCGGCCGCCCAGGGCCATTGCGAGACGGCCGCCCTGGTGTCCGGCACCGGCCACACCTACTGGCGCTCCGTGGGACACCCCCAGCACGGCACACCCGAACTGCGCGACGTCCGCGAGGAATGCCGGCGCCGAGCCCGCGCGGGGGTCGGCGACCAGAGGTTCGAGCTGGCCTTCCGCCGGGGCGCCGAGGCCGACCCCGTCGACGTACTCGAACGGGCCGTGACCGGGCGGCTGTTCCACGAGTCATGAGCCCCCGCATCACACCCGCCCGGTCACGGTGACGACGACCTCGGGCGGGTTCTGCCGTCCCGTCTCCCTCTGGAATGCGTCCGCCGCGACCGCCCGCACTTGCCTGCCCACATCCAGGGCCCGGTGACTACGGAACAGCACGATCTCCACCTCGACCGTCCACTCCTCGGTCCCTCTGGCCCGGTACACCCGTACGCCCGAGGGGCTCTCCGACGGATCGCGGGCCGTGCCCGCGGCGCGTGCGGACCTCAACGGCAGGGAGGAGCGAAGCAGTTCGGCGAGGCCCGGACGCATGAAGGCCACGCCGGGCGTCCGCAGGACCGCCACGCGGACGGCGTCGGCCAGGGCACGGGGCGTGCGTTGTTCCGCCATCACTGGGGCCCTTCCTCTCCGTCGTCGATGATGTCGGCGATCCGTACGTCGATCGACACGACCCGCATGCCGAGCTCGGCGTCCGCCGCATCGCGCACCTTGCGGCGGACCAGTTCCGCCGCCTCCGGCAGGTCCCACGAGAGGGGCACCTGCACTTCGATGCGGACCCTGGCCGGGCCACGCGGCGTCCCCGGAGGGTCGGTCTCGACCTTGCAGCTGCCCGCCCGCACTCCTGGCACGGTCTCCGCGGCCGCGCGGAACGCCCTGGCTGCCGCGGCCTCCACGATCCAGACGTCGTCCTCCGCCTCACCCAGCGGCAGCGTACGGCCGGGCCGCAGTTCGAGCCGCACCACGTCCATGATCCGGCTGGTGAGACCGGCGCTGTCCGGATCCTGCTCCGGCGGCTCCGATCGACGCGCCTCGGCCACCACCTCCCCGAGTGACCGAAGGGCGGTCAGGGCGTCGGCGCAGTGCGGGCAGCCGTCGGCGTGCGCGTCACGCTCACCGGCCTCCCACCGCTCCCATACCTGCGACAACTCCCGGCCACAGGCCAGGAGTTCGTCGTCCCGCTCCCCGGCGTGAGCCGACGTCGCGCTGTGGTCACCTTCGTTCATCGCCATGCGGCCATCGCCTCCGTCAGATAGCGCCGCGCCCGGAAGACACGGCCGCGGGCCGCCTCGGGGCTGATGCCGACCGTCTCGGCAATGGACTCGTAGGGCACCCCCTGGAGCTCACGGAGCACCCAGCACACCCGTTGTTCCGGCGAGAGTCCCTCCATGGCCTGCGCCAGCTCCTCGACCGCGGCGTGCGCCTCCGCCACCCGCGCGGGCGACGTCTGATGGTCGGGGGCCTCCGGCTCCGGAACGCTCTCCAGGTCCACGACGGGCTGCGGCTGCCGTGCGCGCAGCACATTGAGGCACCGGTTGGTGACGATCCGGTGGACCCAGGTGCCGAACAGCGCATCGCCGCGGAATTCCGGCAGCTTGCGCCAGGCGCTCACGAACGACTCCTGTACGGCGTCCTCGGCCTCCGTGCGGTTGCCGAGCAGCCGTGTGGCCAGCCGCAGGGCCATGGGCGCGTGCCGGTGCACCAGCGCCTCGAACGCCTCCTCGTCACCCTCCGCGGCCCGGACCGTCAGCAGCTGGTCCGCACGCCGCGAGGACGCGTCCGTCTCCTCCTGCACACTGCCCCGGTCCCCCGGCACACGCGGCTCCTCTCACTTCGGTCGTACTCGTACGACACACCGCGGCTGTCCGCGTTACGCGGCGCGGGCACGCTATCCGCCCGGCGGAGAAATTTCCGCGAGGCGCGTAACGGACGCGCGGTCGCCGGGTCGAAACGGATGAAGGACAACCGCAAAGCCCAGACGACCGCGACAAGTAGGGAGACGTCAGCATGACGACTCAGGAGACGACTTCGAAGACGACGGCATCCGCCACTGCCGGGGCCTCCATTCCGAACGTGCAGAAGAACGCGCCCGGAGCCACCACCGTCTCCGGCGCGACCGGCGCCGCCGAGCCCGCGGCCACGCGCGGCAAGACGTCCATCGCCGATGTCGTGGTCGTGAAGATCGCGGGCATGGCGGCGCGCGAGATTCCCGGTGTGTACGACATGGGCGGCGGCCTGTCCCGCACGATCGGCGCCGTGCGGGACCGCGTTCCGGGCGGCCGTCCCAATGTCGGGCGGGGCGTGAAGGTCGAGGTCGGCGAACGCCAGACGGCGATCGATCTGGACATCGTCGTCGAGTACGGAGTACCGATCACGGACGTCGCCCACGACGTGCGCGAGAACGTCATCGCCGCCGTGGAACGCATCACCGGCCTTGAGGTCGTCGAGGTCAACGTCGCCGTCAACGACGTACGACTGCCCGACGACGACACCACGGACTCCGAGGGCGAGACCCGTGTGGAGTAGCAGCTGCATCGGCATTCGCACAGCCCCGATGCCCTTCTGCCGTCCTCTGTCCTTCTGCCGTCCTCTGTCCTTCTGCGCAATGTGAGGTGAATGGTGAGCACAGCCCTGACCGGCCTGATGGCGGGCATGGCCCTGGGATTCGCCGGGTGGTTCGGCGGGTTCGGCGCGTTCCTCGTGGTGGCCGCGCTCGGAGCGGTCGGGTTCGTCGTGGGCCGGCTCATCGACGACGGTACGGACATAAGGGAGTTCCTCGGCGGCCGTGACCGGGAGCGGCGATGAGCACGCCCGCGAAGGAACGGGGTACGACGACGATCGCCGACCGTGCCGTACGCCGTATCGCCGAACGCGCGGCCACGGAGGCGCTGGACGGCGCGGTGCGCATGTCCGGCGCCTCGGCGGCGGTCCACGGCCGCCGGGCCCGCGTCGCCGTCGACGTCACGCTGTCCTATCCGGGTCGGCTCGACGAGGCGGGCGAGAGCGTGCGCACGCACGTCGCCGACCGCACCGCCCGGCTCACCGGCCTGACGGTGCCCGCGCCGCGGATCCGCGTGCGAGGACTGACCCGGCAGGCGGTCGCCCAGCCGGACTCTGGCACGCCGGGCACCGACGAGGCCCCGACTGAGGCGGCCGCCCCGGTAGCCCCCGGCACCGCTCGCCGCCCCTGGTCCGAACGGCGGCTGCCGGTCGCGCTGCTCACCCTGCTCGCTGCCGCGGCATGCGGGACTCTTCTGTACGACGTGCTGTCCGTGCACGCCGCCGGGCACCCCCCGGCACGCTGGCGCGTCGAGCTGGTGGGCTGGCTGTCAGCGCACGGCCCGGCCGTCAGCAACGCTCCTGGCGCGGCGCTCGCGGCCGGGGTGTTCATACTCGGAGTAGGGCTGCTGGTCCTGGCCCTGGCCCCCGGGCGACACGGACTCCTCGCGATGACGCCGCCCGCGGCCGGTGTCCACGCGGTGCTCGAACGCCGGGCGGCCGCCGCCCTGTTGCGGGATGTGGTGGTCGACGTACCCGGAATCAGCCGGACACAGGTCCGGGTCCGCCGGCGCACGGCCCGCGTGCACGTCCACCTCGGGTTCGGCGAGCGTGACGCGGCCCACCAGGCCGTGACCGAGGCGGCGCGCACGGCTGTCGCCCGCTTCGGGACGGCGAGGCCACCGCGGCTGCGGATCCGGCTCGATACCGAACCGACGTGGCGCGCACCGGAACCGGCGGGGAGCGTGGACCAATGAGCCGACTCCGGCAGGGCACGAACCGCGTGGCCCTCTTCTGCGGTGCGGCGGCACTGCTCGCCTCGGGCGCCGCACTCGCCTCGGCGACCCCGCCGCGCCACTGGCCGGCGCGATGGCCCCGTTTGGGCACCGACCGGGTGTGGCTGGACGCGGCGGCGCTGAGCCGCTGGCGCGCTCACGACTGGTGGCCCGCCGCCGTGATCGGCGGCCTCTCGATCGGCCTGCTGCTCCTCGTCGCGTGGGCCGTCCTGCAGATCCGCTCGGGCCGCCTTCGCGAACTCCCCCTGGGGCGGCCCGATGTCACCCTCACGGTGTCGGCGCTGGCCTCCGCGATGACCGAGCGGGCCCGAACCGTCGACGGCGTGGCCCGCGTGCGCGTACGGCTGCTCGGCAGACCCCGGCGCCTACGGGCGCAGATGACGGTGACACTGGCGCCCGACGCCTCGCCGGAGACCGTGCTGCGCGACCTGTCACGACATGTCGTCACAGAAGCGCGCGCCGCGGTCGCACCACGCATCCTGGCGGCGGACGTACGGCTGAGGGTCCAGTCGCACGCGTCGCGGCACGTCCACTGAACGCCGTTCGCCGGCACGGCATCGGCCGCCCCGGAGGCGGCCTCGCCCAGGGGCTGCCCCGTCACCGCCGTGAGCGGTCCACGCCGCCGGACGTCACCGCGCAGCCGACAGCCATGACGTTATGGCTGCACACGCAGCGATGCGACGGCCCAGATCGTCCAGCCGAGCGAGTCCCGTCAGGCTCGGACATCCCGCTGTTGAACATCCTTGAGAACTGCCGCCACGGCAGCGAAGTCGTTGTCCATGTGGAGCACGACATGCCCGTGGTGAGCCGCCGTCGCACACACCAGGAGATCAATAGGGCCCGCCGCGCGATGCTGCCCCTGTTGAGTGAGCTTGTACTGCGCTGTGTCGACCCAGCGCCAGGCGTTCTTTGGTACCGGAGAGAGCTGGCACAACGCGTCCAGTTCCTCCGTCAGCTCGTCACGGTGAGCTGAGCTCGTGGCCGAGTACAGGAACTCCGCCCTCGTGGGCTCGCAGATATGGAACACGCCAGCAGCGATGTGCCCTTCCCAAGGACGCAGCGCCCCCGGCGTCCTGAACAGATGCCACAGCGCCGATGTGTCGAGCAGGTACGTGATCACTCGAAGGCTGTCCGCCGCGCGCGCTTGGCTGCGTCGTGCGCCGCCGCCGCGGCCTCGAACTCGCCCTGCTCGCCCCGCGTGGCCAGCTTCTCCGCAGCCTCAAGCCGCTTGAAGCGAGCGACGTAGTCCCGCAGAGCCCCGTTGACGGTCTCCTTCTTTGTGGGAGCACCCATCAGCCGCATCGCCTCGGCCAGCGCCTCATCGTCGAGATCGATCTGGGTAACGGACATGCCGACCACCCCATCCACGAGTCCATGATGTACATAACCAAGGTACATCACCAACATGTGGAGAACCCTGCGTCCCCTGAGGTGTCCCCTGGATCTTGGCCCGAACGGATGCAGGGGGTCGCCGCACCAGCGCGGCGGCTCCCGTTCCAACGTTTCCGCAGGTAGAAACGGTTCTGCGCCGGATAGGCATGGTGGGGCGGGTGGGACTCGAACCCACGGCCGACGGATTATGAGTCCGCTGCTCTAACCGGCTGAGCTACCGCCCCTAACGGCGCGTCGCGCACATTTGTGCGCGCCGTCTGCCGCAGCATAGCCGCTCATACGATCTCCTGCTTCGGATGGTCGGCATCGCTCGACCATGAGGACCGCAGTGCTGCCCGCATGGTTCCACCAGGCACGAAAAAGGGCCCCTGAGGGCAATCTCAGGGGCCCTTCTCCACAGCTCTCCCGACTGGACTCGAACCAGTAACCTGCCGGTTAACAGCCGGCTGCTCTGCCAATTGAGCTACAGGAGACCGAGCTCCCCCGACTGGACTCGAACCAGTAACCTGCCGGTTAACAGCCGGCTGCTCTGCCAATTGAGCTACAGGGGATCGTCTCGTTGCATCGAACGCACCTAGCTGGGAACTCTCCAGGCGGCGGGCGGTCGCTGCGACACATACATTAGCGCAAGCAGGGGGGTGCTCCGCCAATCGGTATCCCCCCACCGCCGACCGCGAAGCAGTAGACGAGCGACAGACGAGCGACGCCGACGCAAGAGAAGGGTGGCAGCCATGCGCTACCGGCTCACATTCGTCGCGGGACTGGCCATCGGGTACGTGCTCGGTACCCGGGCCGGACGCGAGCGCTACGAGCAGCTGAAGAAGTCCGCCCGCGAGTTCTCGCAGAACCCGGCCGTGCGCAACACAGTCGAGTCTGCGACCCAGCAGGGCCGCGACGTGGCGGGCAAGGCCTTCCACTCGGTGTCCGAGAAAGTGGGCGACCGGGTTCCCGATTCGGTGGCCGACCGGGTGCGGTCCCTGCGCGAGCGCGGGCAGGGTGGGCCGGGCGGTGCCGGGGACGACTGGGGCACCAGTAATACGTAGGCGGTACGGCACACGTCGCGCGGTGCGGCAGAATTCCCAGCATGGGGATAGTCGCAGGGTTGGACAGTTCGCCCGATTTCACGCGCATCGTGGTCTGTGACGCGGACACGGGCGCCGTACTCAAGCAGGGTTATGCCCCGCATCCGACGGAGGCCCCCGAGGGAGGCGGCCGGCCGTCGGACGTCGATCCGCAGGCCTGGCTGCTCTCGCTCGGCGAGGCCGCGGGCGGCGGGCTGCTCGAAGGTGTGCAGGCCATCGGCGTATCCGCGCAGCAGAACGCGGTCGTCCCCCTGGACCAGCACGGCAACACCGTGCGGCCCGCGCTCGTCGGCAACGACCGGCGTGCGCAGGTCGCCGCCGCCGATCTGATCGACGGACTCGGCAGCCGCGAGGCCTGGGCGCAGGCCGTCGGATGCGTCCCGCAGGCCGCGCAGCCCGTGACGAAGCTGCGCTGGCTCGCGAAGGCGGAGCCGGAGGCCGCGCAGCGCGTCGCCTCCCTCATGCAGGCGCACGACTGGCTGGTGTGGCAGCTGCTCGGGCGGCCCGCCCGCCGCACTACCGACCGGGGCGGGGCCTCCGGGACGGGGTACTGGTCGGCGGCGGGCAATGCGTACCGCCCCGATCTCGTCGAGCTCGCGCTCGGGCACCAGGCGATGCTGCCCGAGGTCATCGGGCCCGCGGAGGCGGCCGGGACGACGCCCGAGGGGCTGCTCATCTCCGCCGGGACCGGCGAGACGATGGCGGCGGCGTTCGGGCTCGGGGTCCAACAGGGCGACGCGGTCGTGTCGTTGGGGGCCTCGGGGTCCGTGATGGCCGTGCATCATGAGGCGCTCGTCGATCCGAGTGGCACGATCACCTCGCTCGCGGACGCCACCGGGATGCATCTGCCGGTGGTGCACACGCTGAACGCGGTGCGTGTGTTGCGCGGTGCCGCCGAGCTGCTCGGGGTGGCCGACCTCGACGCACTCTCCGAACTGGCCATGAAGTCGACACCCGGTGCGCACGGGCTCGTACTTCTGCCGTATCTGGAGGGCGAGAAGACGCCCAATCTGCCGCACGCGGCGGGCACCTTGACGGGGCTGCGGCGTGAGTCGATGCGGCCCGAGCATCTGGCGCGGGCCGCCTTCGAGGGGATGCTGTGCGGACTCGGGGACGCGCTCGACGTGCTGCGCGGGCGCGGTGTGGACGTACGCCGGGTCTTCCTGCTCGGTGCGGCGGCCGAGCTGCCCGCCGTGCAGGCCGCGGCGCCGATGCTGTTCGGTACGCAGGTCGTGGTGCCGCAGCCCGCGGACTACGCGGCGATCGGTGCGGCGCGGCAGGCGGCCTGGGCGCTGAGCGGTCAGCTGCCGAACTGGCAGGGGGCGTCGGCGCAGGTCTTCGAGCCGGGCGAGGAGCTCGCGGTGGGGCAGGCGGTGCGGCAGCAGTACCGGACCGTGCGGGAGCAGGCACATCCCGGGGCTCTTGACGGCTGACCTTCGACGGCTGACCTTCGACGGCTGGCCTTCGACGGCTGGCCCTTGACCGCTGGCCCTTCGGTGTGGCGAGTTATTTACTCGGACCATTTTTTTACCGGGTAATGACTTAATCGGTTGCGCACGGGTGGGTGCGATGTCGGAGTATGGGGTCGACCTCGCCCCCCTTCGCCGATCCCTTGCCGCCACTTTCCGAGAGACCGAGCGTGCTCATACGACTCCTGCGGGCCCACTTGGGCCCGTACAAGAAGCCCATCGCCCTGCTGGTGCTGCTGCAGTTCCTGCAGACCTGCGCCTCGCTCTATCTGCCCACGCTCAACGCCGACATCATCGACGAGGGCGTCGTGAAGGGGGACACGGGCTACATCCTGTCGTTCGGCGGCATCATGATCGCCGTCACCGTCGCCCAGATGGTCTGCAACGTCGGCGCCGTCTTCTACGGCGCACGCACCGCGTCCGCTCTCGGGCGTGATGTGCGGGCGGCCGTCTTCAACCGCGTGCAGTCGTTCTCCGCACGGGAGTTGGGCCAGTTCGGGGCGCCGTCCCTGATCACGAGGACCACGAACGACGTCCAGCAGGTGCAGATGCTGGTCCTGATGTCGTTCACGCTCATGGTGTCGGCGCCGATCATGTGCGTCGGCGGCATCGTCATGGCCCTGGGTCTCGACGTGAAGCTGTCCGGCGTCCTGGTCGCCGTCGTGCCCGTCCTCGCGATCTGCGTGAGCCTGATCGTGAAGCGCCTCCGGCCGCTGTTCCGCACCATGCAGGTGCGCCTGGACACCGTGAACCGCGTACTGCGTGAGCAGATCACCGGCAACCGCGTCATCCGCGCCTTCGTGCGGGACGAGTACGAGAAGGAGCGCTTCCGCGGCGCCAACGCCGAGCTGACCGATGTGTCGCTCGGCACCGGCAAGCTGCTCGCGCTGATGTTCCCGATCGTCATGACCGTCGTGAACATCTCCTCGATCGCCGTCGTGTGGTTCGGCGCGCACCGCATCGACAGCGGCGGTATGCAGATCGGGGCGCTCACCGCGTTCCTCGCCTATCTGATGCAGATCGTGATGTCCGTGATGATGGCCACCTTCATGTTCATGATGGTGCCGCGCGCCGAGGTCTGCGCCGAGCGCATCGAGGAGGTCCTGGACACCGAGAGCAGCGTGGTGCCCCCGGCCTCTCCCGTGCGGGAGCTGCGCAGCCACGGCCATCTGGAGCTTCGCGACGTCGGCTTCCGTTACCCCGGTGCCGAGGAGCCCGTCCTGAAGGCCGTCGCCCTGGTCGCGCGCCCCGGCGAGACGACCGCCGTGATCGGCTCGACCGGCAGCGGGAAGTCGACGCTGCTCAGCCTCGTACCGCGGCTCATGGACACCACCGAGGGGCAGGTCCTCGTCGGCGGCGTGGACGTGGGCACCATCGATCCCGTACTGCTCGCGAAGAGCGTGAGCCTGGTGCCGCAGAAGCCGTACCTCTTCGCGGGCACGGTCGCCACCAACCTGCGCTACGGAAACCCGGACGCGACCGACGACGAGCTCTGGCACGCGCTCGATGTCGCCCAGGCCAAGGGCTTCGTCGAAGGCCTCGAAGAGGGCCTCGGCGCGCCCATCTCGCAGGGCGGCACGAACGTCTCCGGCGGGCAGCGCCAGCGTCTGTCCATCGCGCGGACGCTGGTGCAGCGCCCCGGCATCTATCTCTTCGACGACTCCTTCTCGGCCCTCGACTACGCGACGGACGCCGCCCTGCGTGCCGCGCTCGGCCGCGAGACCGCCGAGGCGACGGTCGTGATCGTCGCCCAGCGTGTGTCGACGATCAGGGACGCCGACCGCATCATCGTCCTCGACGAGGGCCGGGTCGTGGGGACAGGACGCCATCACGAGCTGATGGAGAGCAATGAGACCTACCGGGAGATCGTGCTCTCCCAGCTGACGGAAGCGGAGGCCGCGTAATGCCCCCTGGTGGCATGGGTGGACCGATGATGGGGCCGGACTCCAGGTCCATGGATTTCAAGGGGTCCGGCAAACGGCTCCTCGCGCAGTTCAAACCAGAGCGCACCACGATGTACGGGATGCTCGCCGCCGGTGTGCTGAGCGTGGCGCTCACCGTGCTCGGCCCGAAGATCCTCGGGAAGGCGACCGACCTGCTCTTCGCGGGCATCGTCGGCCGCGACATGCCCGACGGCATCACCAAGGAGCAGGCCATCGACGGCCTGCGGGACAAGGGCGACGGCGGCATGGCCGACATGCTCTCCGGTGTCGACTTCACGCCGGGCAAGGGCATCGACTTCAGCGCCATGGGCGAGATCCTGCTCCTCGCGCTCGGTACGTTCCTGATCGCGGGCCTGCTGATGGCGGTGTCGACACGCCTTTCGAACCGGGCCATCAACAAGACGGTCTTCCGGATGCGCGGCGACGTGCAGTCGAAGCTGTCGCGGCTTCCGCTGTCGTACTTCGACAAGCGGCAGCGCGGCGAGGTGCTCAGCCGGGCGACGAACGACATCGACAACATCGGCCAGACCCTCCAGCAGACCATGGGCCAGCTGGTGAACTCGCTGCTCACCATCGTCGGCGTACTGGTGATGATGTTCTACGTCTCGCCGCTGCTCGCCCTGGTGGCGCTGGTGACCGTGCCGCTGTCGTTCTTCGTGGCGACGAAGGTCGGCAAGCGGTCGCAGCCGCAGTTCGTGCAGCAGTGGAAGTCCACCGGCAAGCTGAACGCCCACGTCGAGGAGATGTACACCGGGCACAACCTGGTGAAGGTGTTCGGCCGCCAGGAGGAGTCGGCGAAGGCCTTCGCCGAGCAGAACGAGGCGCTGTACGAGGCCGGGTTCAAGGCGCAGTTCAACAGCGGGGCCATGCAGCCGCTGATGTACTTCATGTCGAACCTGAACTATGTGCTCGTGGCCGTGGTGGGTGGCCTCCGGGTCGCGTCGGGCGCGCTGTCGATCGGTGACGTGCAGGCCTTCATCCAGTACTCACGGCAGTTCTCGATGCCGCTCACGCAGGTCGCGTCGATGGCGAACCTGGTGCAGTCCGGTGTCGCGTCCGCCGAGCGGATCTTCGAGCTGCTCGACGCGGACGAGCAGGAGGCCGACCCGGTGCCGGGTCTCCGTCCCGACCAGCTGCGCGGCCGGGTCGAGATGGAGAGCGTGTCCTTCCGCTACGAGAAGGACAAGCCGCTCATCGAGGACCTGTCCCTGAAGGTCGATCCCGGCCACACGGTGGCGATCGTCGGACCGACAGGCGCGGGCAAGACCACGCTGGTCAACCTCCTGATGCGGTTCTACGAGGTCACCGGCGGGCGCATCACCCTGGACGGGGTCGACATCGCGAAGATGTCGCGCGACGAACTGCGGTCCGGCATCGGCATGGTGCTCCAGGACACCTGGCTGTTCGGCGGCACCATCGCGGAGAACATCGCGTACGGAGCGTCCAAGGACGTCACCCGCGAGGAGATCGAGGAGGCGGCGCGGGCGGCCCACGCCGACCGCTTCTGCCGCACGCTGCCCGATGGCTACGACACGGTCATCGACGACGACGGCACGGGGGTGAGCGCGGGCGAGAAGCAGCTGATCACAATCGCGCGGGCGTTCCTGTCCGACCCGGTCATCCTCGTCCTCGACGAGGCGACGAGTTCGGTCGACACTCGTACGGAAGTCTTGATCCAGAAGGCGATGGCCCGGCTCGCGCACGGGCGGACCTCGTTCGTCATCGCCCACCGGCTCTCCACGATCCGCGACGCGGACACGATTCTTGTCATGGAGGACGGGGCAATCGTCGAGCAGGGTACGCATGACGCGCTGTTGGCTGCCGACGGGGCCTACGCCCGACTGTATGCCGCCCAGTTCGCTCAGGCTGTCGCTGAGGTCGACTGAGCGCCGTTGGGGTTCGGGGTTCGGGGGCCCTCAGTCGAGGTAGCCCCTGAGCTGGTCCGCGAAGGCGTGGTCCCGCAGTTTGTTGAGGGTTTTGGATTCGATCTGGCGGATGCGTTCGCGTGTCACGCCGAAGATCCGGCCGATCTCCTCCAGGGTGCGGGGCCTGCCGTCCGCGAGGCCGTAGCGCAGCTGGACCACCTTGCGTTCGCGCTCGCCGAGCGTGGAGAGCACCGCCTCCAGGTGTTCGCGCAGGAGCAGGAAGGCCGCCGATTCGACGGGGCTCGTCGCGTCGCCGTCCTCGATGAGGTCGCCGAGCGCGACATCGTCCTCCTCGCCCACGGGCGCGTGCAGCGACACCGGTTCCTGGGCCAGGCGCAGGACCTCGTTGACCCGCTCGTGCGGCAGGTCGAGGTGGGCCGCGACCTCTTCGGGGGTCGGTTCGTAACCGCGCTCCTGGAGCATCCGGCGCTGGACGCGTACGACGCGGTTGATCAGCTCCACGACGTGCACGGGGACGCGGATGGTGCGGGCCTGGTCGGCGAGGGCCCGCGACATGGCCTGGCGGATCCACCAGGTCGCGTACGTGGAGAACTTGTAGCCCCGTGCGTAGTCGAACTTCTCGACGGCCCTGATCAGGCCCAGGTTCCCCTCCTGGACGAGGTCGAGCATGGTGAGCCCACGGCCTACGTACCGCTTGGCGACGGAGACGACCAGGCGGAGGTTGGCCTCGATCAGGCGGCGCTTGGCCATCCGGCCGGTGACGACCAGCTTGTCCAGGTCCAGGGCGAGTTGAGAGTCCAGGTCGGGGGCGAGGCGCAGCTTCTCCTCGGCGAAGAGGCCGGCTTCGACACCGCGCGCGAGTTCCACTTCCTCCGCCGCCGTGAGCAGGGGGATGCGGCCTATCTCGCGCAGGTACTGACGGAACAGGTCGGACGAGGGGCCGCCGGTGTCGGCGCGAGCGCGCGAGGCGGGGGGCGGCAGGGGCAGCTCACCGCTGTCCGGTTCGAGCGCCTCGGGGACGCCCGGGGCCGCGGAGGGCACTTCGGAGGACGCTTCGGGGGGTGCTTCAGGGCTTTCGGGGCCCGCCTCCGGGTGCCGCGCGGCGCGGCCCTGCGGCGGTACGGCCGCGATGACGTCCGCTCCCGCCTCCGCTTCCGCTGCCGCTGCCACTTCCGCTGTCGCGGGAGCGGCGGTCTCGGTCTGGCTGAGGGTCTGGGTCTGCACGGGGGCGACCTCCATGATGATCGCTGCTGAGGCGTGCGGCAGCGGTACAGCGGGATCGGCTTCGGCGGCCTCGCCGCTGTCCGTCCCGAACACGATGTGTGGAATCGCGGGTGTACCGGATCCGCATCCGCTGTCTGCGGGCCGGCCGCGCTCCGAGGACTCAGGCACCGAGACCCAGTGTGGGGTACGACACACGGCCGCCACGAGGGGCGTGCGGTGACTTTCTGAGTCCGGTCCGTGACCGCCCGGTTACCCGGCGGGTAACCGGCCTCGCGCTACTTGAACCTCAGGGTGTGCACGCCGGGCGCGTCAGAGAGCGTCCGCGCCCCGCTCGCGCAGCGCACGCGCGTACTGCTGGAGGACCCACAACTCGTTCTGGACAGCCGCCAGTTGTGCGGGGTCGCCCTGCGCGCTCAGGCGGGTCAGGCTGCCCTGGACGTCGCGGATGCGGCGGTCGACGGCGCGCAGCCGGACCTGGACGAGCTGCGTGCCCGCGTAGATCTCGTCCACCGATCTGCGGAGGATCGCCTCGACGGCCAGCTCCGTGACCATCGCGCGCACCGTGTCGTCCGGCGCCGCGTCCAGGACGCGGGCGAGGTAGGGCTGTGACTCGGGGATGCCCGCCTCGGCGCCGCCCGCCTCCTCGACGCACTGGCGCACTGCCGCGTACGGCGGTGCGGTGAACTCGTCCGCGCCGTACGCGTCGAAGGCCGGGGAGACCAGCTCCGGGCGTTGCAGGGCCAGCTTGAGCAGCTCGCGCTCGGTGCGGTGGGCGGGGCTGCGGAGGGTCAGCGCGGGGCCTGCCGGCGCGGACGGCGCCGTGGCCCCGTACTGCTGCTGGTCGCGCTGCGAGCGCTGCTGCGGGGCCGGGCCCCTGCCGCCCCGGTCGCGGGCCCAACGCGCGAGCTGGGCGACGCGCTTGACCACGAACTGGGTGTCCATGATGCCGAGCATTCCGGCGAGCTGGACGGCCACTTCGTGCTGCGCACCGGTGTTCTTGATGCGGGCCACGACCGGCGCCGCCTCGTCCAGGGCGGCGGCGCGGCCCGCGGGGGTCTCCAGGTCGTACCGCCCGACGATCTGGCGCAGCGCGAACTCGAAGAGCGGCGTGCGGGGTTGGACGAGGTCGGCGACCGCTCCGTCCCCCTTGGCCAGGCGCAGCTCGCAGGGGTCCATGCCCTCGGGCGCGATGGCGATGTACGTCTCGGCGGCGAACTTCTGGTCGTCCTCGAAAGCGCGCAGAGCGGCCTTCTGGCCTGCCGCGTCGCCGTCGAAGGTGAAGATCACCCGCGCCGAGCCGTTGTCCATCAGGAGGCGGCGCAGGATCTTGATGTGGTCGCCGCCGAAGGCGGTGCCGCAGGTCGCGATGGCGGTGGTGATACCGGCGAGGTGGCAGGCCATGACGTCCGTGTACCCCTCGACGACGACCGCGCGGGAGGTCTTGGCGATCTCCTTCTTGGCCAGGTCGACGCCGTAGAGCACCTGGCCCTTCTTGTAGATCGGCGTCTCGGGGGTGTTGAGGTACTTGGGGCCGTTGTCGTCCTCGCGCAGACGCCGCGCTCCGAAGCCGACGACCTCGCCGCTGATGTCGCGGATCGGCCACATCAGGCGGCCCCGGAAGCGGTCGATGGGTCCTCGGCGGCCCTCCTGGGAGATGCCGGAGAGGGTGAGCTCCTTGTCGCTGAAGCCCTTGCCGCGCAGATACCGGGTGAGGTGGTCCCAGCCCGCCGGGCTGTAGCCGACGCCGAAGTGCGCCGCCGCCGCCTGGTCGAAGCCGCGCTCGGCGAGGAACTTCCGGCCGATCTCGGCCTCGGGGCTCTCCAGCTGGTCGATGTAGAACTGCGTGGCGATCTTGTGGGCCTCGACGAGGCGGATGCGCTCGCCGCGCTGGTTCGAGGGGTTGTACCCGCCCTCTTCATACCGCAGCGTGATGCCCGCCTGGGCGGCGAGGCGCTCGACCACCTCCGAGAAGGTGAGGTGATCGATCTTCATCACGAAGGCGATCGTGTCGCCGCCTTCCTGGCAGCCGAAGCAGTGGAAGAGACCCTTGCTCGGGCTGACCTGGAAGGACGGTGACTTCTCGTCGTGGAAGGGGCACAGGCCCTTGAGGTTGCCGCCGCCCGCGTTCCGCAGCTGGAGGTAGTCGGAGACCACGGCGTCGATCGGGACCGCGTCCCGAACCGCCTTCACGTCGTCGTCGTTGATCCTGCCTGCCACGTACGAATACTACGGCCCGGCTATGACACTCCCGTCACGAGATCAACGAGGCGAGCGGAATGCCCGGATCCGCGAGGGCGTCCTGGTTCGGCCTGACACCGCTGCGGATGAGCTCCTGGATGGGCTCCGTGACGTCCCACACATTCACGTTCATCCCCGCGAGGACCCGCCCCTCGCTCAGCCAGAAGGCGATGAACTCCCGCTTCCCGGCGTCGCCGCGGACCACCACCTGGTCGTACGACCCCGGCGGCGCCCACCCGGAATACTCCAGACCGACGTCGTACTGATCGGAGAAGAAGTAGGGCACCCGGTCGTACGTCACCTCCTGGCCGAGCATCGCGCGCGCCGCTGCCGGGCCGCCGTTGAGGGCGTTCGCCCAGTGCTCCACGCGCAGCCGGGTGCCGAAGAGCGGGTGCTGGACGGCGGACACGTCGCCCGCCGCGAAGATGTCCGGGTCGGACGTGCGCAAGGAGGCGTCGACCGCGATGCCGCCGCCGTGCGCGCGGTCGGCGAGCGTGAGTCCCGCGGACTCGGCGAGCGCGGTGCGCGGGGCCGCGCCGATCGCGGCGAGCACGTCGTGCGCCGGGTGCTCCTCGCCGTCGTCGGTGCGGGCGGCGAAGACCATGCCGTCCTGCCCGGTGATCTCGGACAGGCGCGCCCCGAAGTGGAACCGCACGCCGTGCTCGGCGTGCAGGTCGGCGAACATCTGGCCGATCTCGGGGCCGAGGATCGCGTGCAGCGGGGTGGCCTCGGGCTCGACGACGGTGACCTCCGCGCCGTACTCCCGCGCGGCGGCGGCGACCTCCAGGCCGATCCAGCCCGCGCCCGCGATCACCAGGTGGCCGTTGTCCCTGCCGAGTGCGGCGAGGACGTTGCGCAGCCGGTCGGCGTGCGCCAGGCGGCGCAGGTGGTGCACGCCCACCAGGTCGGTGCCCGGGACGTCCAGGCGGCGCGGCTCGGCGCCGGTGGCGAGGAGGAGTTTGTCGTAGTGGATGACGGCGCGGTCACCGAGGCGGACGGACTTGGCCGTGCGGTCGATGGAGACGACGGTCTGGCCGAGATGCAACTCCACGTCCGCCTGTGCGTACCAGGCGGGTTCGTGGACGTAGACGCTGTCGCGCTCCTCCTTGCCCAGCAGATATCCCTTCGACAGGGGTGGGCGCTCGTACGGGTGGTCGCGTTCGTCACCGATGAGGATCACCCGGCCGGTGAAGCCCTCCGACCGAAGTGTCTCGGCCGCTTTCGCGCCCGCGAGACCTCCTCCGACAATGACGAACGTCTGATCCGCGTCGACCACTTGATGCCTCCTCAAAGCCTTGCCGTCAGGGGGGAGCGTCCCGCACAGAGCGTGATGCGGGAAGGGGTTGCGGCCCTATCCGGCCAGTTTTCGTCACGCCCCGTGGTCGGTACGGGGGTGTTTTGCCGTGAGCCGCGCGTGCAGGGATCTGGCCGCGGCATCCGTGAATGACGCGATCTGGTCGATCACCACGCGCAGGGCCGCGCGGTCGTCGGGTGCCGCGTCGTAGAGCGCGCGGAACTGCGGGTCGAGTCCTTCGGGGGCGCGGGCCGTGAGCGCCTCGGCCAGCTCGGCGACGACGATCCGCTGATCGGCGCGGAGCCGCTCCTGGGCGGGGCGCTGCATCACGTAACGGTCGGCGACGGCCTTGAGGACCGCGCACTCGTGGCGGGCCTCGCGCGGGACGACGAGCTCGGCGGCGTACCGGGTGAGCGGGCCCTTGCCGTACCGCGCGCGGGTCGCGCTCTCCGCGGCGAGACAGAAGTGGCCGATGAGCTGGCTCGTGGCGTCCTTCAAGCGGCCCTGGGCGATGGCCGAGCCGTCGTACCCGTGCGGCCACCACTCCTGGTCCAGGAGGCGGTCGAGGGCCTGCGAGAGCTCTTCGGGGTCGGTGTCCGCCGGTACATAGCGGCCGATGGCGACGGCGAAGATGTCCTGCCGCTCGGGCTCGGCGTGCAGCAGGTTCGGATCGAGGTGCCCGGCGTGCAGGCCGTCCTCGAAGTCGTGCACCGAGTACGCCACGTCGTCCGACCAGTCCATGACCTGGGCCTCGAAGCAGGCGCTGTGGCCCGGGGCCTCCTTGCGGACCCAGTCGAAGACCGGCCTGTCGTCTTCATAGACCCCGAACTTGGAGGATGCCGGGTCGGTGGGGTGACCGCCGCGCGGCCAGGGGTACTTGGTGGCGGCGTCCAGGGCGGCACGGGTCAGATTGAGCCCCACGCTGACGAGTTCGTCCGTCTCCTCGCTGCGTACGAAGCGCTTCGGCTCGATACGGGTGAGGAGCCTCAGTGACTGGGCGTTGCCCTCGAAGCCGCCGCAGCTCTCGGCGACTTCGTTCAGCGCCTGCTCGCCGTTGTGCCCGAAGGGCGGGTGGCCCATGTCGTGGGAGAGGCAGGCGGTCTCCACCAGGTCGGGGTCACAGCCGAGCGCGGCACCGAGCTCACGGCCGACCTGGGCGCACTCCAGGGAGTGCGTGAGCCGGGTGCGGGCGCTGGCGTCCCACGCCTCGTTGCTGCGCGTGCCGGGGGTGACCACCTGCGTCTTTCCGGCCAGGCGGCGCAGCGCGGAGGAGTGCAGGACGCGTGCGCGGTCCCGCTGGAAGGCGGTCCGCCCCGGCCGCTTGTCCGGCTCGGTGGCCCATCGCTCGACGGCGGCCTTGTCATAGGCCACCTCGGCCGCCTCGTCGTCGTACGCGTTCGGTGCAGTGCCTTCCATGCACCGACAGTAAACGCAAGCAGTGACAAAGAGGGCTTCAGGGGCCCTGGCCCGCCGTCAGGCGGAGGTGAGCTGACGTGACGAAACCTGCGGGGCGTGCGTGGTCGCGGGGGCCGCTGTGGCGCTCGCCCGGACCTGTTCGTAGCGGTGCAGGAGGAGGCGGGCCATCGCCTGGTGGGCGCCGAGCGGGGCCGCCGCGATCCAGGGGGCGGCTTCGGCGCACTGCGTGGCGAAGCGTCCTGGCGCGGTGAAGTACGAGGCTATGGCGGTCCGGTGGCGGCCACGGGCGGCGAGGGAACGCACCGCGGCGGGCACGCTGAGCGCGGCGGCCGCGGTCGGGGACGCGTACGCGGGCACCACCGGTACGCCAAGACGCTGGGCGAGGAGTTCCGCCGCGCGCCGGGTGTCCGTGGCGGAGTCCGGGTCGCGGGAGCCCGCCGCGGCGAGGACCACTCCACTGGCCCGCCGGCCCGCCTCGCCGAGCCGGGCCGGCCAGCCCGCTTCGACGAGCCGGTCGTGCAGCGCGTCGACGAGCAGGGGGTGCGGGCCGAGCGGGGCGGCGACCTTCGCTGCGAGGTGCGGGGCACCCGCGGCGGCTTCGGGGATGTCGTGCTTGACGTGGTAGCCGCGGCTGAGCAGCAGCGGCACGAGCACGGCGGAGCCGGTCGCCGCGGCGAGGGTGTCGGTGAGCGGCGGTTCGTTCAGCTCGATGTGGCCGAGGCGCACGGTGAGCCCCGGCCGCAGCTCACGGACCCGTTCGAGGAGCGCCGTGACGGTGGCGAGGGCACGCGGGTCACGACTGCCGTGGGCGACCACGACAAGCGCGGGCGCCGGTTCGGTGCGGCGCCTGCCGTCGAGCGCCACGAGATTGAGCTGGGTGCCGAGCTGGCTGGTGATCCGGTCCATGAGTTGCGCCGTACTTTCGAGAGGGGTGCTGCCGGACTCGTCGCGAAGAGGGTTCGACGGCGTCATGGACCGAGGATGGCTGTGCCAGATTGCGGTGGCGTTGCGTGCCGGTGACGGGTCCTTTCGGCGGGGCTCACCGACCGTGCCGAGGCATTGTCAGTGCGGTCGCTTACCGTTGTGCGTAGTGATCGGATCGGGGTATCCGGCTTGGGGGCACGGGGGTGCGGGATGGAGCTGCCGGGGTGGACGCGGTGGTCGGGGGCTGCGCTGGGGGCTGTGCGGCTGCCCGCGGTGCGGCGGGTGCCGGGGTGGGCCCGCGGATTCGGGGCTCGGTTGCGCCGCCTGCGGCTGCCGCGGACGCGGCGGGGGCAGCGGCGGGCCGTACAGGGCTTCATGGCCGTCTGTGTGCTGGCGCTGCTGCCCGCGACCTGGCTTTTCGTCACGACGGACGGCCGGTTGCGTTCGACGGCTGATGTGCCGCACACACGGGTCGCGGTCGTCTTCGGCGCCGGGTTGTGGGAGGGCGAGCCCTCGCCGTATCTCGCGCACCGCCTGGACGCGGCGGCCGAACTGTACGAGGCGGGGCGGATAGAGGTCGTGCTCGTCACCGGGGACAACAGCCGCGAGGACTACGACGAGCCGGACGCCATGCGCGCGTATCTGACCGAGCGCGGCGTGCCGGACCGGCGGATCGTCAGTGACTACGCGGGCTTCGACACCTGGGACTCCTGTGTACGGGCCAAGAAGGTGTTCGGCGTCGACCGTGCGGTGCTGATCAGCCAGGGCTTCCACATACGCAGGGCCGTCGCGCTCTGCCGCGCCGCGGGCGTCTCGTCGTACGGCGTCGGGGTCGACGACAAGCACGACGTGACCTGGTACTACGGCGGTGCGCGGGAGGTGTTCGCGGCGGGCAAGGCGGCGCTCGACGCGGCGATACGGCCGGATCCGCGTTTCCTCGGGCCGAAGGAGCCGGGCGTGCGGGAGGCCCTGGCGGCGGGGCGCTGAGAGGTGCCACGCACATCATCACCGCAGGTCAGCGTGGATCGGGCCGGGCCTCACAGTGAGGTCGGGCGGCGGCTGAGGGGGGCGTACCGACGGCGTAACGCGGCGGGGCGGGGTGTGTAACACGGAGGTCGGACCCTGGCTGGTATGCACTCCAAGGCGACACCGACCCACTGTCCGTACTGCGCGCTGCAATGCGGGATGGGCCTGACCTCGGGCCCCGGCGGGGTGGAGGTCGTGGAGCGCCCGGAGTTCCCCGTGAACGGGGGCGCGCTGTGCGGCAAGGGCCGCACGGCGACCGCGGTGCTCTCCTCCCGGGTGCGCCTGACCGAGCCACTCGTCCGGTCCCACGCCACGGGCAGGCTCGAACCGGCCACCTGGGAGGAGGCTATCGGCCGCGTCGCCGACGGGCTTTCCCGCACGCGCACGGAACATGGCGCGGACGCGTGCGGGGTGTTCGGGGGCGGGGGTCTGACCAACGAGAAGGCGTACGCCCTGGGGAAGTTCGCGCGGGTGGCGCTCGGCACGTCGCAGATCGACTACAACGGCCGGTTCTGCATGTCGTCGGCGGCAGCGGCGGGGCAGCGGGCCTTCGGGCTCGACCGTGGCCTGCCGTTCCCGCTCGAGGACATCCCGCGGACCGGCTGTGTGATCCTCGTCGGCTCGAACCTCGCCGAGACGATGCCTCCCGCGCTGCGGTATCTGACCGAGCTGAAGGCGAACGGCGGCAAGCTGATCGTCATCGACCCGCGCAGGACGCGGACCGCCGAGCAGGCCGACCTGCATCTGGCGCCACGCCCCGGCACCGACCTCGCCCTGGCGCTCGGCCTGCTGCACCTGGTGGTGGCCGAGGGGCGGACCGACGAGGCGTTCATCGAGCGGCGGACGAGTGGCTGGGAGGAGGCGCGGGCGGCGGCGATGGCGCACTGGCCTGAGTACGTGGAGCGGATCAGCGGCGTCTCCGTGCCCGAACTCCGGGACGCGGCGCGGATGTTCTGCGATGCCGAGGCCGCGATGGTGCTCACCGCGCGCGGGCCCGAGCAGCAGTCCAAGGGGACGGACACGGTGGGCGCGTGGATCAACCTCTGCCTCGCCACGGGCAACGCGGGCCGCCCCCTCGCCGGGTACGGCTGCCTGACCGGCCAGGGCAACGGGCAGGGCGGACGGGAACACGGCCAGAAGGCCGACCAGCTGCCGGGCTACCGCAAGCTGACGGACCCGGCGGCGCGGGCGCACGTGGCGGGGGTGTGGGGCGTCGACCCCGACTCGCTCCCCGGCCCCGGCCGGTCCGCGTACGAGCTCCTCGACGCACTCGGCGGGGACATCAAGGCCCTGCTCCTGATGGGCTCCAACCCGGTGGTCTCGGCGCCGCGCGCCGCGCACGTGGAGGAGCGGCTGCGGTCGCTCGACTTCCTCGCGGTGGCGGATGTCGTCCTCTCCGAGACGGCTCAACTGGCCGATGTCGTCCTGCCGGTGACGCAGTGGGCCGAGGAGACGGGGACGGTGACGAATCTGGAGGGGCGGGTGCTGCTGCGCCGCCGGGCGGTGAGTGCGCCTGACGGCGTACGGAGCGACCTGGACGTACTGCACGGCATCGCCGCCCTCCTTGGCCACGGCAAGGGCTTCCCGACCGACCCGGAGGAGGTCTTCGAGGAACTGCGCAGGGCGAGCGCGGGCGGGGTGGCGGACTACTCGGGGATCTCGTACGCGCGACTGCGGGAGGGGAACGGGGAGGGGGTGTTCTGGCCTTGCCCTGCGGACGAGGGCGCGGACGTGGGCGGTGGTGTGGACGTGAGCGAGGGCGCGGACGTGGGCGGTGGTGTGGACGTGAGCGAGGGCGCGGACGTGGGCGAGGGCGAGACGCGTGCCGCGCACCCCGGTACCCCCCGCCTCTTCCTCGACCGTTTCGCCACCGAGGACGGGCTTGCGCGGTTCGTGCCCGTCTCGCACCGGGCCGCCGCCGAGGAGCCGGACGCGGAGTATCCCGTGCTCCTGACCACCGGGCGGGTCCTCGCGCAGTACCAGTCGGGGGCCCAGACCCGCCGCGTCGACGAGCTCAACTCCGCCGCTCCAGGCCCCTTCGTCGAGCTGCACCCGCGGCTCGCCGCGCGGCTGCGGATTGGGGAGGGTGAGCCGGTGACCGTCGTCTCACGGCGGGGGCGGGCCGTCGCCCCCGCGCGGATCACGAGCGCGATCCGCTCCGACACGGTCTTCATGCCCTTCCACTGGCCGGGCGAGGGACGGGCCAACTCCCTGACCAATCCGGCACTTGACCCGGTGTCGCGGATGCCGGAGTTCAAGGTGTGCGCGGTGCGGCTTGAGCGGTTGGAGCGACTTGAGCGGGCGTAGCAGCGGGCCGGGGTGGCACTACCACCTCGGCCCGCCGTCATGCGCGTACGGAGCGTACGGAGCGTACGGAAATCAGCAGGTGCGCCCCGTGTAGTGCGCGCCCTGGATCCTGCTCGCCGATCCCAGCCAGCTCCTGCCCGGACCCACACAGCTCTCGTAGTCGGGGGCCATCGCCACCTCCACCTTGATGACCACGTTCGAACCGTCGCCCGTGCAGTGGTTGTAGAACGCGTCGCTGCCGGTCTCGTAGAACCCGCACGGGTTCATGACGGCGGTCGGCGCGGGGGTGGCCGCGGAGGCTGCCACGGGGAGGCCGAGGGTGAGGGCTACGGCGCCGACGAGGGCAGGCAGAGAGCGGCGAAGGCTCATGGGGCAACTCCTACTTGAGTAAGTTGAGCAACTCGAGCGACTTGAGTGACTTGAGTGCGCGCACCGACTGGTGCGTACGGAGAGTGCCACAGTCGCCACCCTCCGCGATCATGACGGTTCACGCGCGTCGCCCGCACGAGTGACGGAGTCCACCGGATCGAGTGCGCAGGCATTGCGCGCAGGCATTGCGCGCAGGCGTTTGAGCAGGCGTTTGAGCAGGCGAATCGCCCGCCGCGAGCAGCCCCCACCGCCTCACCCCGACCGGCGCGCGGACACCCAGTCCCCTCCCCCGATCACCGCCCCCGAAGCCCGCAGCCCCGCCGCCACCCGTGGGGCCGCCACGTACACCCAGGCCCGAGCCTTCGTCCCGTCCAGGAGGGTCACGTCGCGCACCACGCGCTCGTACAGATTGCGGGGATCGCCCGGCGCGTACTCCTCGAGTACGTCCAACTCGGCGAGGAGTCGCTCGTACGCGGACGGCAGCGCGGTGATCAACTCCCCGCGCACCGGAGGGCCGCCGCGTTCCGGCTCCTCCACCAGGTACGGGTAGCCCGGCCCCTCGTACAGGACCGCCCCCGCGAGCCGGGCAGGCTCTTCCGCGGCGACTCGGCCGCGTAGATAGAGGTCGTGGTTCGACTCCCCCGGCCGCAGCGTCCCGTACACGAAGAACAACGACGTCATGGACCGATTCTCGCCGGACCGGCCCCGGAGGGGCAGTCAGGGGCCACCGGCCAGGCCGAAGGTCCCCACCTCTCCGATTCCTCCCCGCATACCGCTATCTGTTACACAACGTCCCGTTTCCCGTGATGGACGCTTCCTACCGTCAGTAGAGCCATGAACCTCCCCCGCTCCCGCCGCCACCTCCTCCTGTACCGCGCCGCGCCCCTCGCCGTCGCGGCGGTCGTCGTGCTGGCCGGATGCGGCAGCGAGGACGGGCTCGACGCCGGTGAGCCCGCGCCGCCCGTGTCCGTGCAGCCGCACCCCGATCCGCTCTGGCCCGCCTGGTCGAGTACGTCGTCCGAGGCGCCCGGCGCCGACACCGCCACCCGTCAGCCGCCGCCACAAGCCCTGACGGGGCTGCCGAAGCTGGGCGACGGCGGGCTCGGCACGGAGGACTTCCGCGAGGTCCTGCGGGCCGATCCCCGGATGCGGCCGCTCGCCGGCCACGGCGAGATCCACCGCCCCGGCAAGGCCGGGCTCAGGCCGCCGATGCGGACGGACCTGACCGGCGACGGGCAGCCCGAACTCCTTGTGGCCGCCGACACCGAGAGCGGACGGAGCGTGCTAGTCGTCTACCGGGAGCACGACGGTCGCGTCTACCCGATCCTGCTGACCTCCGGGAAGCGCGTGAGCGTCGAGACGCTCGGCCAGGACCTGCTGGTGCGCAGCCCTAGCGCGGACGGCGGCGAGCACGCCGTGCGGTTCCACTGGGACGGCGTGCGGATGTCCACGGTGAGCGACATCAAGCGATACGAGAAGACGCCGAAGTCCCCGACGGCGGCCCCGTGAAGGCCATCGCCCGGCGCACCCGTGCCGCGCTGGGCGACCTCGGTCTGCGCTGGAAGATCGCGGCGCTGCTCGCCGTCGGCTGCGCGGTCGTCGCCGTCGCCATCGGGGTCCTCGTCCACCAGGCACGCCTTGAGCAGGTATCGGCGACCGCCAGGTCCGGGGCCACCGCGCAGCTGGTGCGGGTGCGTCAGCTGTACGAGCTGACGGGGCAGGTCGACACCGTCGGCGACGACGCCACGGATGCCGCCATCGACGCGCCCGGCCTGCCCGCGTCGCTGCGGGCGGCCGCGCTCGACGGGCGACGGACCACGTACCTCGACATGGGCGCCGCCGATCCCGTCGTGTGGGCGGCACGCCCGGTCGGCGGCGACCATGTGCTGTCCGTCCGCGAGCCGCTGGCCGGACAGGCCGCCGAGATGGCCGAGTTCGATCAGCAGCTGATGGTCTCGGGCGCCGTCGTCGTCATCCTCGCGGCGCTCGGCGGTGCCGCCCTGGCCAGCCGCCTCAGTCGCGAACTGCGGACCGCGGCGGCCACCGCGCGCCGGATCAGCCAGGGCGATCTGGACGCCCGTATCGACCATCCGCGACCGCCGGGCGGCCGGAACGGCAGGCCCTGCAAGGACGAGGTCGCCGAACTCGCCACCGCCGTCGACACGATGGCGGCGTCCCTGCAACAGCGCCTGGAGGCCGAGCAGCGCTTCACCGCGGATGTCGCCCATGAGCTGCGTACGCCGCTGACCGGTCTGCACACCGCGGCCGAGCTCCTGCCGCAGAGCCGCCCCACGGAACTCGTACGCGACCGGGTCGGCGCCCTGCGCGCCCTCACCGAGGACCTGCTCGAAGTGGCGCGGCTCGACGCGGAGGTGGAACGGCCGGATCTCGACGTGCACCCGCTGGGCAGGCTGTCCGCGGGGATCGTGCAGCGGTCGGGGTACGAGGCCCGGTTCGCGGCGGTGGCCGATGCGGACGACACGCTCGTACGCACTGATGCGCGCCGCCTGGAGCGGATCATCGCCAACCTCGTCGCCAACGCCCGCAGGCACGGCGCGGGCCCGGTCGACGTGCGGGTGGCCGGGCCCGTGGTCACGGTCAGCGACCACGGGCCCGGCTTCCCCGAACACCTCCTGAAAGACGGCCCGCAACGCTTCCAGACCGGCGCGCGGGAGCGCGGTCAGGGCACGGGCCTCGGCCTGACGATCGCGTTCGGCCAGGCGCAGGTCATCGGTGCGCGGGTGGAGTTGGGCAATGCGGAGGGCGGTGGGGCGGTGGCGTCGGTGCGGCTGCCGGAGGCGTGACGGCGCTCTCAACCGCCGTACGGGCGGGCCTCCTTGGCGCCGTGCAGCGCCCAGGCCCACCACTGGAGCTGGTCGAGCATCGTCTTGGCGGCGGCGTTCGCGGCCGCCGGGTCCTTGTGGGTGCCGTCGGCGGCGAAGAGCTCGCCCGCGTTGTGGAAGGAGACGGTGTCGCGGACGGTCATGGTGTGCAGTTCGGCGAAGACAGGACGCAGGTGCTCGACCGCGCGCAGGCCGCCGGAGACCCCTCCGTAGGAGACGAAGGCGAGGGGCTTGGCCTGCCACTCGGCGTTGTGCCAGTCGATGAGGTTCTTGAGGGACGCGGGGTAGGAGTGGTTGTACTCGGGGGTGAGGACGACAAAGGCGTCGGCGGCGGCCAGCTTCGGGGTGACCTTGCCGAGCTCGGCGAGCGTCTCGGGCGACGGGCTGAACGAGATCGCGGTGGGCAGGTGGGATTCGGCCAGATCGATGACATCCACCTCGAAGCCGGCGTGCTCCCGGAGCCGGGACAGCAGCCATTCGGCGACGATGGGCCCGAAACGTCCCTCGCGGTTGCTGCCGATGATGACGGCGACGCGGAGGGGGTCGGTGGTGGCGGGAGCGGGGTCAAAGGCAAGCGTGTTCTGAGTCATGAGGGAGAGCGTGGTTGCTCAACCTTGGTTGAGGTCAAGCGGAGGGCTACCGCCCAGGGCAACGGGTCCCGCAGCGGGCCCCGCAGCGGGGCCGCCTGACCTCGCAGCGGGACCTGCGGACCTCGCAGGGCGAAGCCGCCCCGGGGAGACCCAGACTCCGCAGGTTCCGCACCACGCCAGGCCTCGTCCACTCCGCGGCCAGCGCCCGCGGCCCGCGCCACGCACCCCGCGCCACGCACCTCGCGCCACACACCTCGCACCTCGCACCTCGCACCTCGCACCTCGTACGGTGAATCCCATGACAACTCCCGCGCTGGTGCAGCGCCTTGAGATCGATGGTCAGGCCGTCACCGCCGACCGGCTGCTGTGGCCCGCCCTGGGCAGTACGGGGCACTTCACCGCGATGCAGGTCAGAGGCGGCGCGACACGCGGTCTCGCGCTGCATCTCGCGCGGCTCGACGCGGCCACCCGTGAGCTCTTCGACCGGGAGCTCGACGGCGAGCACGTCCGCGAGCTGATCCGGCACGTGCTCCGTGACGACATCGCCGACGCGTCCGTACGGGTCCATGTCCACGCACCCGACGGCGAGCCGTCCGTGATGGTCACCGTCCGGGCGCCCGGCGGGATGCCGGGGGACGCACAGGCCCTGCAGTCCGTGCCCTACCAGCGGCCCTTCCCGCACATCAAGCACCTGGGCGGCTTCGGACAGGCTCGCTACGGAGACCTCGCGCGGCTCGCGGGCTTCGACGACGCGCTGCTCACCGCGCCCGACGGAACTATCAGCGAGGGCGCCGTCACGAACATCGCCTTCTACGACGGCTCGGAGATCGTCTGGCCGGATGCCCCCTGCCTGGCCGGCGTCACCATGCAGCTCATCGAACCCCGCCTCGCGGCCGCCGGGCTTCCCACGCGCCGGGCCCCGGTCACGCTCGCGGACCTCCCCTCGTACGCGGCCGCCTTCGTCACCAACGCGCGCGGCATCGCACCGGTGCGGCGGATCGACGCCACGGAGTTCGCGGTCGACGGGAAGCTGATGGGGACGCTGGCGGGCATCTACGCCGACGACGTTCCCTGGGATGCCATCTGAGGCGAAGGCCGTCGGGTCACCCATTCACAGGCGTCCTCGACCCCCTTCGGATTCTTCTCGGCGACACGCCGAGTGACCTGCTGGAATGTTGCCGTCGAAGTGTCGTGATCCGCTCCCCCACGGAGTTTCTGACAGACCTTCAGGAGGCGTGCGCCGCCGAGTGGCACTTACCTCGGTAGAGCGGGGTTCGACCGACGCAGCGGCACTTGGAGGTGCCGCGGGCCGTGCCCTCTGAAGGTCCCTCGGAGGAGCAAGCACGATGCGCACACCCCGCCTGCTGACCACTGCCGCGCTCGCCGTCGCATCGGCGGGTCTGCTGGCACCCACCGCCGCTGCCGTCGCCGCCGCCCCGGGTGGCCTGGAGATCGTTCCCGCCACGGTCACCCCCGGCAGCACGGTCACCGTGAACACCACCGCGTGCGGCAGCGGAGGTACCGCGTCGGGCGATGCCAGCGCGGTGGGCGCGGGCACGTTCACGCTCGCCCCCGGCACGCCGGATGAGAAAGCGACCGGCCGGTTCAAGGTGCCGCCGTCCGCGCAGCCCGGCACCTACGAGATCGTCGCGAAGTGCTCAGGTTCCGGCGCGGGCAGCAAGCAGGTGACGGGCGATCTGATCGTGACGATCACCTCCACCGCCGCCGTCCCTCAGCAGCGGCCGGTGGCTCCGAAGGGGCATGTGAAGACGGGGGTCGGCGGCGCACTCGGCCCCGACCCCGTGCAGACCGCGGCGGGTGTGGCGGCGCTTGCCGTCGCCGCCGCGGGCGGTACCTGGCTCCTGCATCGCCGGGCGAGAGGCGACAGGATCTGACGGACACCCTCCGCTGTCCACCGGTACCGCCAGCCCCCTCCCTCTCCGGGTCCGTATGTCCCTAGTGGACCCGGAGAGGGATGCGGGGACCGGCCTCCCCGAACCCTGAGGGGGACGAGTCGAGTGATGCGCAGGAAGACCCTCAACTCCGCTATAGGAGCCGTCACCGTCCTTGCCCTGTGCTCCGGCGCCTGGCTCCTGCACAACGGCACCGAGTCCCATCCGCCCCCGCAGCCCTCCGCCGCGCAGGCCGCGTCCGCACACCCCCGCTCCGACGACCCCGCGTCGTCCGCCGCGGCGCTCCCGCCGTCCCCGCCCGACCGGATCCGGATCCCCTCGATCCAGGTCGACGCGCCCCTCATGGGGCTCGAGCTCACCCGGCAGGGCAGCCTCGACGTACCGCCTCCGAAGAAGACGAATCTCGCGGGCTGGTACGAGTCCGGGACCACGCCCGGCGAGAGGGGCACCGCCATCGTGGCGGGGCACGTCGACAACGCCGAAGGACCGTCCGTCTTCTACGACCTGGGCAGCCTGACCAAGGGCCGCACCATCGAGATCGAGCGCAGGGACGGCAGCGTCGCGGTGTTCACGGTCGACGCGAACGCGGTCTACGACGCGAAGGGGTTCCCCGACGACAAGGTGTACGGCGCGGCGGACCGCCCCGAGCTTCGGGTGATCACGTGCGGCGGCAGCTACTCGAAGAAGACGGGATATCAGGGCAACGTGGTGGTGTTCGCGCACATGACGAGCGTGCGCTGAGCGCGGTGCCGGTGCCGACGCCGATGCCGGTGCCGGTGCCGGTGCCGGTGCCGGTGGGCGTCACCGCTACGCGATCCACTGCTCGTACGCCATCTTGGTCACGAGCGCGAACACTGTGGTCAGGAGCACGACCCGGACGAACCCGCTGCCCTTCTTCAGCGCGGTGTGCGCGCCGAACATGCCGCCCGCGAGGTTGAAGACGGCCATCAGACCGGCCAGTTGCCACAGGACCGAGCCCTGCCAGGCGAACATGGCGAGGGCACCCGCGTTGGTGCAGCAGTTGACGATCTTGGCGGTGGCGGAGGCGGACACCAGGTCGAGGTGGAGGACCGCGGTCAGCGCGAGCACCAGGAAGGTGCCGGTGCCGGGCCCGATGAGGCCGTCGTAGAACCCGATCCCGAGGCCCGCGAGGCCGATCGCGGCGAGGATGCGCTTGGGCGACGCGGGCTTGGCGGAGGGCGCGGTGCCGAAGGCGGGCCTGAAGATGACGAAGGCGCCGACGCCGACCAGCACCACCATGATCACGGGCTTGAGCACTTCGGTACTCATCCCGGCCGCGAAGAACGCACCGCCCATGGACCCGGCGAGCGCGGCAAGGCCGATCCGCACGGCGGTCGGCACATCGACGGGCGTCTTCCTTACGTACGTCACCGCGGCGCCGGTCGTCCCGACGATGGCGACGGCCTTGTTCGTCCCGAGGGCGTGCGCGGCCGGGGTCGAGCCCGGAAGCCCGAGCAGCAACGCGGGCAGCAGCAGAAGCCCGCCGCCACCCACCACCGCGTCGATCCAGCCCGCCGCGAGGGCGGCGAGGCAGAGGACGACGACGGTGGTCAGAGATATGTCAGGCATGATCGCGACCCTATGGAGGGGCTGATCGAACCGTCCACGGAACAGGGCAGAGTTTGAGGATCTCCAGAGGTTCGCCAGTTCGCCAGTTCTCCGAGAACTAGGGCGCCGCCTGAGGTGCCGGGACCCCCGTCGGGGCGCGATCCGGAGCCGGTGGCGCCGCCGGGTCGACCGTGAGGGCGAGGACCGTGGCGACGAGCGCGCTGGCGCCGGCGAGGCCCGCGGCGAGCTTGCGGCGCGCCTGGCGGGTGGGCCCTTGGACGGGCCCGACAGGTCTGCGGTGACGTCCCACGTCAGCCCCTTTCGGAAGGCTCGGAAGGCTCGGAAGGCTCGGAAGGCTCGGAAGGCTCGGAAGGTTCAGAAGGTTCAGAAGCTGAAGCACTCGGCGTGAATGCGCTCCTCGGGCACCCCGGCCCGCACGAGCGCGGCGGTGGCGGAAGCGGCCATCCCCGGCGGCCCGCACAGATACACGTCGTGCTCGGCGAGATCAGGCATCAGATTGCGCAGCGCCTGCGGGGCCAGGGGATCGAAGGAGGCGTCGGACGGGCCGAGCAGGTAGTGCAGCCCCGCTCCCCTGCTCCGGGCGATCTCCTCCAGCTCCCCCCGCAGTACGAGCTGCTCCGCGCTGCCCGCCCGATAGAGCAGGGTGATGTCCCCGGGCCCGCCCGGCAGCGTCTCGAACAGCGCCCGCATGGGCGTGATCCCGACCCCGCCCGCGAGCAGCAGCACCTTCCGCTTCGTACGCCGATGGGCCGTCAACGCCCCGAAGGGCCCCGTGGCGAGCACCCGCGTCCCCCGTTTCAGCCTCCGTACCCGCCGGGTGTGGTCGCCGATCGCCTTGACCGTGATCCGCAGGGTGTCGTCGCGCACGGGCGCGGAGAGCGAGAACGGCAGTGCCGTACGCCAGAGCCCGCGCCGCAGGAAGCGCCAGCGGAAGAACTGTCCCGGCTCGGCCCGCAGCTCGTCGAGCCCGATGCCCTGCATGACGACCGACACGACTCCCGGCCCTTCATCGCGTACGTCGATGACGCGCAGGCTGTGCTTCAGGGCCTGCCGGACGGGCACGACGATGCGGTACCAGACGAGCAGTACGCCCACCGTGGCGTGCAGCATCGACCATGCCCACACGGTGAGGACGCTGCCCGCGACATCGGGCCCGGCGAGCTGGTGCACGAAGGCGAGCGCCGCGCCGAGATAGGTCAGCAGATGCACGGCCTGCCAGGTCTCGTGCGGGATCCGGCGCCGCATCGCGCGGGCGGACGTGACGCCGACTGCCGCGATCAGCGAGGTGCCGATCACCGCGAGGACGAGCCCCGGATAGCCGAGCAGGTCGAGGGTGGCGTTCAGGAGGTCGGTGTCGGCGTGGGCGGCGTATCCGCAGAGGGCGAGCAGGGCGTGGCCCAGGCAGAGGGAGAGTACGTAGCGCCCGCCGAGCGCGTGGCGCCGCGCGAGCCGGTCGGCGCCGACGCCGTGCTCGACGGCGGGGACGCGGGCCATGAGGAAGAGCATCACGAGGATGCCGTATCCGGCGAGCAGTCCACTGAGGTGCGCGCCGGTCGCGAACAGCACGTCGAGCCGCGCGGAGGGCTCCGCCTGCACGGCCCAGAGCCCGGTGACGGCCACCGCACCGCCGATGGTTCCGGTGCGCAGAGCGGTGGGGGTGACGCGGATCGGGGGGACGGGGACGGGGGTGGCGGCTCGGGGCCGTCCGCGGCGCCCGCTCGTCGGGCGTGGGGGTGTCGTCGGCATCGGCGGGGTGGGCGGGGTGAACGGCTCCCCCTCCGTCTGGCGCAGGTATGCGGACAGCGCGGGGTACGCGGCGAGTTGGGGGTCGGCTGCCTCGGTGGTCACGGCCGCACACTAGACGCAGGAAGCCTCTCGAAATGGCTGGTCAGGGGGGTATCGCTGATCCTTAAGGTGGGCTTGAGGATTGCCTCAACGGGGGTTAAGACCGACCGGCCACATAGGCGCCCGGGAGGCGACGGGGCAGCAGAACGGCCACGGTCCACGGACCTGCCATTTCGCCCGCTTGAACCCTCCAAGACGGCGCTGCAGGGTGGATCCATGGCATGGACAGCACCACCGGTCGAGCGCACCAAGCAGCTGGGCGACCTGGGTACCGTAACTGAGCGTCAGATGTTGGAGGGTTGGCTGAGCTGGCACCGGGAAACGTTGCTGGCCAAGTGTGCCGGGCTTGAGCCGGCCCAATTGGCGCGGACGACCGTGGAGCCGTCGAACCTCACCCTCCTGGGCTTGGTCCGGCACATGGCGGAGGTAGAGCGATGGTGGTTCCGGCGGAGCTTCGCCGGTGAGGCTGTCGGCGATGTCTTCAGCGGCCCGTCAGATGGCAATGAGGGACTCGACGGAGTGCACGCAGCCGATGCGGAGAGAGACTTCGGATTGTTCCAGACCGAAGTCGAAGCGTGCGACGCGGCGGCGGCCGGGCACGACCTCGACGAGACCTTCATGCCCTCTCGCGGAGTGCCCCTCAGCCTGCGCTGGGTCTACGTGTTGATGATCCAGGAGTACGCCCGCCACAACGGACACGCCGACTTCCTGCGGGAGCGAACCGACGGGGCAACGGGTGACTGAGCTTCTTTCTCAGACCGGTCCGGCAGCAGGTGCCTGGATGAGCTGTGCGGTTGCGTAGCACAGGCCGGCCGGGGTCGCAGCTCTGACCAGCACGGACTCATTCCACCCACCGGCGGCTGCCGCCTCACACCCCACCCCGCCCCCCGCTGAGCGCAGCGTTCCCGCCGGGAAACAGACCGGATGCGGTCGGGTAACACCGGCCGCGCACTCTGCCGTACATGACCCCTTCGAACTCCGGCCCGAACGCACGCGTGGTGGTGATCGGCACCGGCCTCGCCGGTGCCCAGCTCGCCCAGCGGCTCGGGGGCGGGGGCGGCACGACCCCGGGGGCCCTCCTCATCGGGGAGGAGCCGCATGCGCCGTACAACCGTGTGCTGCTCGCCGATGTCCTCGCCGGGCGGTACGGGCCCGAGGTCATCGGCCTGCCCTCCGCCCCCGGCGAGATCCTGCGCACCCGTGCCGTCCGCGTCGACCGCACGGACCGGATCGTGCACTGCGCGGACGGCAGTGTCGTCCCGTACGGCACCCTCGTGCTCGCGACCGGCTCGAACCCCGTCCTTCCTCCCCTCCGCGGTCTCTTCGAGCCCGGTGCCGCCGAGCTGCCGCGCGGCGTGCACGCCTTCCGGACCATGGACGACTGTCTCGCCCTGTCCGAGGCCGCGGGGCCCGGCACCCGCGTCGTCGTCATCGGCGGCGGGCTGCTCGGCGTATCGGCGGCCCGCGCGCTCGCCGTGCGTGGCGCCCAGGTCGTCCTCACCCAGCAGGGCGACCGGCTCATGGAGCGGCAGCTCGACCCGGCCGCGAGTGCGTTGGTACGGCAACACCTCACCGACCTCGGCGTCGAAGTGCACACCGAGTGCCGGGTCCGCGGCGTGCGGCAGGCCGAAGGCGCCGTCCGGTCGGTCGAGCTCGCCGACGGATACGTACTCGGCACCGACCTCACCGTCCTGGCCTGCGGCGTCCGCCCCCGCACGGGGCTCGCCCAGGCCGCCGGGCTCGACGTGCGCCGCGGCATCGTCGTCGACGACGAGCTGCGCACATCGGACCCCCACATCCGCGCCATCGGCGACTGCGCCGAGCACTCCGGCGAGGCCCGCTGCCTCGCCGCGCCCGCGCTCGAACAGGCCGACGCGCTAGCGGACGCCCTGCTCTCCCCGCAGGACGCGCGCCCCTATGCCGGCACCCGCGCCCTCACCCGTCTCACCCTGCACAACGCGCTGCCGGGCTCGACTCCCCTGGATCTGGCGACCTTCGGCGACCCCGACCACCGTCCCGACGACGACGTCGTCCAGCTCACGGACGCCACCCGCGGCACGTACCGCAAGGTCGTCGTGCGCGGCGACCGGCTCGTCGGCGGCGTACTGCTCGGCGAGCTCACCGCCGTCGGCGCGCTCGCCCGCGCCTGGGAGGCCGACGACCCGCTGCCCGACGACGGCAGCCCCCTGCTCCACCTGCTCACACACGACGGAGGCCTCTGACATGCCCACGGACACCCCCGCCCCGAACGCGCAGGACGCGCGGGACGCTCAGGACGCGCGGGACGCTCAGGACGCGCGCCCCGCCATCGTCCTCGTCGGGCACGGCATGGTCGGCCAGCGCTTCCTCGAAGCCATCGCCGCCCGCGGTCTCACCGCCACGCACCGCGTGGTCGTCCTGTGCGAGGAGCCGCGCCCCGCCTACGACCGCGTACAGCTGACCTCGTACTTCGCGGGCCGCACACCCGACGAACTCTCCCTCACCGAGCCGGAGTTCATCGAGCAGCACGGAATCGAGCTGTACGTCGGCGATCCCGCCGAGACGATCGACCGCGACGCGAAGACCGTCACCGCGCGCTCCGGGCAGACCTTCGCGTACGACACGCTCGTGCTCGCGACAGGATCCTTCCCCTTCGTGCCTCCCGTGCCCGGCAAGGACACCACCGGCTGTTTCGTCTACCGCACGATCGAGGACCTGCTCGCCATCGAGGAGTACGCGAAGACGTACGCCACGACCGGCGCCGTCGTCGGCGGCGGGCTGCTCGGCCTGGAGGCGGCGGGCGCGCTGCGCGGACTCGGACTCGACACGCACGTCGTGGAGTTCGCGCCACGCCTGATGCCGGTACAGGTCGACGAAGGCGGCGGCGCCGCGCTCCTGCGCACCATCACCGGCATGGGCCTGACCGTGCACACGGGCGTCGGCACCCAGGAGATCGTCGGCACCGACGGCGCGGTCAGCGCGATGAAGCTGTCGGACGGCCGGGAGATCCCCACCGATCTGGTGGTGTTCTCGGCAGGCGTCCGCCCCCGCGACCAACTGGCCCGCGACACAGGCCTGTCGGTCGGCGAGCGCGGCGGCATCACCGTCGACGAACAGTGCCGCACCAGCGACCCCGCCGTGTACGCGATCGGCGAGTGCGCGCAGGCTTCGGACGGCCGGGTGTACGGGCTCGTCGCGCCCGGATATGAAATGGCCGAGACCGTCGCCGCCGCGATCGCCACGGAGGAGTCGAGCTTCACCGGCGCCGATCTGTCGACCAAGCTGAAACTGCTCGGCGTGGACGTCGCCTCCTTCGGCGACGCGCACGGCGCGACCCCCGACTGCCTGGACGTCGTCTACTCCGACTCGCGCTCGGGCACGTACAAGAAGCTGGTCATCGGCACGGGCGGCGAGCTGCTCGGCGGTGTCCTGGTCGGCGACGCGGATTCCTACGGCGTGCTGCGGCCGATGACCGGCAGCGTGCCGCCGGTCTCGCCCGAGCAGCTGGTGCTCCCCGCGGGCGCGGGCGGCCCGGTGGCGCTCGGCCCCTCCTCGCTACCGGACTCCGCGGTCATCTGCTCCTGCCACAACGTCACCAAGGGCTCGATCCGCGGCGCCGTTACCGAGCACAGCTGCACGACCGTGCCCGAGGTCAAGAAGTGCACCAAGGCCGGTACGGGCTGCGGCAGTTGTGTGAAGGTGCTCGGCCAGCTGGTCAACGACGAGCTGGCGGCGTCGGGCGTCGAGATCGACAAGGGCCTGTGCGGCTGCTTCGAGCAGACCCGCCAGGAGCTGTACGAGATCGTCCGCACCCTGGGCATCACCTCCTACCGCCGACTCCTCGACGACCACGGCCGGGAGACCGCACGCGGCAGCGAGGGCTGCGAGACCTGCAAGCCGACGGTCGGCTCGATCATCGCCTCACTCGCTCCGACGATCGGCGCCGACGGCTACGTACTCGATGGCGAGCAGGCATCGCTCCAGGACACCAACGACCACTTCCTCGCCAACCTCCAGAAGAACGGCTCCTATTCGGTCGTGCCGCGCATCCCCGGTGGCGAGATCACCCCGGACAAGCTGATCGTGATCGGCGAGGTGGCACGGGACTTCGGGCTCTACACGAAGATCACCGGCGGCCAGCGCATCGACATGTTCGGCGCGCGCGTCGAGCAACTCCCGCTGATCTGGACGCGGTTGGTGGACGCGGGCTTCGAGTCGGGCCACGCGTACGGGAAGTCGCTGCGCACGGTGAAGTCCTGCGTCGGGCAGACCTGGTGCCGGTACGGCGTACAGGACTCGGTGCGGATGGCGATCGACCTGGAGCTGCGCTACCGGGGCCTGCGCTCCCCGCACAAGCTGAAGTCGGCCGTCTCCGGATGCGCCCGCGAGTGCGCGGAGGCCCAGTCCAAGGACTTCGGCGTGATCGCCACGTCGAGCGGCTGGAACCTGTACGTGGGCGGCAACGGCGGCGCGACCCCGCGCCACGCGGACCTGCTCGCGCAGGACCTGTCCGACGCCGAACTGGTGCGCCTCATCGACCGGTTCCTGATGTTCTACATCCGCACGGCCGACCGTCTGGAGCGCACATCGACGTGGCTGGAGCGGATCGAGGGCGGCCTCGACCACGTACGCGATGTGGTCGTCCATGACTCGCTCGGCATCTGTGCCGAACTGGAGACCCTGATGGCGGACCACGTCGCGCACTACCGCGACGAGTGGTCCGAGACCATCAACGACCCCGAACGGCTCGCGCGTTTCGTGTCCTTCGTGAACGCGCCGGACGTCCCCGACCCCACGGTGAGCTTCGTCCCCGAGCGGGACCAGATCAAGCCGGACCTGCCGCTTCTGAGTATCGGCTCCCGCCCCCGCGACCTGGAAGGTGCCGCATCCCGATGAGTACTGCCCTGACGACCAACTCTGCCTCGACACTTGTTCAACTCCGCCTGGGAGACGGCTGGTTCGACGTCTGCGACCCCGCGCTCCTCCAGCCGGGCCGCGGCATCGCCGCCCTCCTCCCCGACGGCCGCCAGGCCGCGCTCTTCATCGACCGCACGGGTCGCGCGTACGCGGTCGACAACCGCGACCCGTTCACAGGCGCCGCGGTGCTCTCCCGCGGGCTGCTCGGCGCGGACGGGGGGCGGCCGTTCGTCACGTCGCCGCTTCTGAAGCAGCGGTTCGACCTGGAGACGGGGCGATGCCTCGACGACGATTCGGTGACGCTGGACACGCACGCAGTACGAGTGGCGTGACCTGATACGAGTGGCGTGACCTGATACGAGTGGCGTGACCTGACCGGGCTACTTGACCGACTTACTTGACCGGCTTACTTGACCGTACGTTCCAATACGACGTAACCTTCCCTTGTGGCCAGGACCAAGGAATTCGATCCGGACGCCGCGCTCCAGTCGGCCCTAGAGCTGTTCTGGCAGCGCGGCTACGAGGCGACGTCGATGGCGGATCTCGTCGAGGGCCTCGGCATCGGCCGCGCCAGCATCTACGCGACGTTCGGCAACAAGCACGACCTGTACCTGAAGGCGCTGGAGCGGTACGCCAGGCTCCAGAACCCGCGCCTGCTCGCCGAGCTCTCGCAGCCGGGGCCCGCACTGCCCGCCGTACGCGCGGTGGTACGTCGCTTCGGCGGCGAGTCAGGATCCGACGACGGGCGCCTGATCGGCTGTTTCATCACGAATACGGCGTCCGAACTGGGCCCGCACGACGAGGCGGCCGCCCGCTGCGTGGAGCGCAGCTGGGAGCACATAGAGACACTGCTGCACTCCGCCCTCGTCCGCGCACAGGCGCAGGGCGAGCTCCCGGACGACCGTGATCCGCTCGCCATCGCGCGAATGCTCCTGACTCTGATGCAGGGGCTGCGCGTGGTCGGCAAGGCGTCGAAGGATCCCGCGCGGGTGCGGGACGCGACGGAGCAGGCGCTGACGCTGCTCGACTGAGCCACCACCTAGGCCACCCCTACCTCGCCTCCCCCCTCCCTCTCTTTCCCATGCCCTCATACTGAACCGATCGTTCAAGAAAAGAGCTCTGTCATGACGCTGGCTTCTTCAGCACCGCGCAACCGCTTCTCCGGCCGCACCGCCCTCGTCTCCGGCGGCGGCTCCGGTCTCGGCCGCGCGACAGCGCTCGCCCTCGCCGCCGAGGGCGCGAACGTCGTCGTCGCCGGGCGCACGGAGGGCACGCTCAAGGAGACCGTGGGGCTCATCGAGGACGCCGGCGGCACCGCGGTCGCCGTCACCGCCGACGTCTCGAGCTCCGCGGACCTCGCGGCGCTCGTCGACGCCACCGTCGAGCGGTTCGGCTCCCTGGACGTCGCCGTGAACAACGCGGGCGTCCTGCGTGCGGGGCAGCCGGTCGCGGAGCTGCCCGAAGAGGACTGGCGGACGATGCTCGACATCAACGTCACCGGTGTCCTGCTCGCCCTCCAGGCGGAGGTGCGGCAGATGCGTACGCAGCCGGGCGGCGGGGCGATCATCAACATCTCCTCCACCCTCGGCCCCCACATCCGCCTCCCCGGCACCATCGGCTACGGCGCCACCAAGGCGGCCGTCTCCGCGCTGACCAAGGGTGCGGCGGCCGAGTACATACGGGAGGGCATACGGATCAACGCCGTGAGCCCCGGCTCGTCGGACACCAGCATGTCGCTGCGCCAGGGCGAGAGCGAGGCCGAGCGCACGGAGCGCATGAAGACCGCGACGCCGCTCGGCCGGGTCGCAAGGACCGAGGAGGTCGCTGCTGCCGTGCTCTACCTCGCGTCGGACGAATCGGCGTCGGTGGTCGGCGCGGACCTGGTGATCGACGGGGGTGCCGCCGCCTGACCTCCTGCCGTAGGCTCGCACCCCTTACTCTCGGGTAAGAACAGGTGTGCACCCAAACAGAGGGAGCGGCGTCATGACGGGCTGGACCGCGAGCGACATCCCCGACCAGAGCGGCCGCACGGCCGTGGTCACCGGCGCCAACAGCGGCATCGGCTATGTCACCGCACGCGAACTCGCCCGCCGTGGCGCCCGCGTGATCCTCGCCTGCCGCAGCGGCGAACGGGGTACGCGTGCGCTGGAGCGGCTGCGGACCGAAGTCCCGGGCGCGGAGGCCGAGTTCAGGCGCCTGGACCTCGGAGACCTCGACTCGGTAAGGGAGTTCGCAGCGTCGTACGACAGCGACGACAGCGATGAGCGAGGCGACGGTCTCGACCTGCTCATCAACAACGCGGGCGTGATGGCGCTGCCCTACCGGCAGACGGCGGACGGTTTCGAGACGCAGTTCGGCGTCAACCACCTCGGCCATTTCGCGCTCACGGGCCTGCTCCTGCCCCGCCTCCTGCGGACGCCGGGCGCCCGCGTCGTCACCGTGTCCAGCGGACTCCACGCCCTGGCGAACATCGACATCGGCGATCTCAACAGCGAGCGGAACTACCGGCGTTGGATCGCCTACGGCCGCTCCAAGACGGCGAACCTCCTCTTCATCCACGAGCTTGCGCGCCGACTCGCCGCCGCCGGTTCGGACGTCGTGGCGGCAGCCGCGCACCCCGGCTACGCGGAGACGAATCTCCAGTCCGCCGGTCCCAAGATGGAGGGCCGCAAGGCCGTGGAGCGCGTGGTGTCGATAGGCAACCGCATCCTGGCCCAGCCGGCGACCGCGGGCGCACTCCCCACCCTGTACGCGGCCACGGCCCCCGGCATCCGCCCGGACTCCTTCACGGGCCCCCGCTTCCTGGGCTGGCAGGGTTCACCGGCGAAGTCGTGGCGGGCGAAGTGGACGCGGGACGACACGGCAGGGGAACGGCTTTGGGAGGCGTCGGAGGGACTGACGAAGATCAGCCCTGATTTCGACGGGTGAGCCTCTCCCCCCTTCTGGCCCGTCATGGGGGTCCCCCTACCGCAACTCAGACACCTCAAAGACCCCCCGCACAGCCTCACCGTCAAGCCGCGCCGCTCCCGGCGGGACGGAGCAGGCCCTCGGCGGAAGCGGAAGAGGCGAGGTCCTACCCCCGCACCTCGAACCGATACAGCGAATAGCCGTACGTCGTCTGCCGCTTCACGCCCTGCATCCGTACGTGCCTCGTGGAGACGGGCGGCTCGATGTCCACGACGTCGACGCCCGCCGTGTCCCGCCCGCGCCGCTCGGCGACCGTCCGCCACCCCGATGCCCCGTCGTCCGAGACCTGGAGGTCGTAGTCGCGCCCGGCGGCCGCCTCCCAGTCGAGGACGACGCGGCGCACGGTCCGCGCCTCTCCCAGATCGACGGCGAGCCACTCGCCGTCGGTGTACTTGGAGGCCCACCGAGTGGACGGATCCCCGTCGACGGCGTTCTCGGCACCAAGGGACGCGGTCTCGGCGGAGGAAGCGGACGCGGCTTTCCCGCGAGCGAGATCGGGAATGTCGAAGACCTGAACCGACCACACGTCCCACCGGGCGCGCCCCTCCTCACGCCCCCGCACCCGCACGTATCGCGCCTTCTCGGCACCGAACTCCAGCTCGTCCCAGCCGGGTTGACCGAACCCACGGCGCGCGGCGACGCGCCGCCACCCACCGCCCCCTCCACCGCTGCCGTCCCCGGAGACCTCGATGTCGTACGAACGCCCGTGCTCGCTGCCCCAGTCGATCCGCACCCGCGCCACATCGCGCACCTCCCCGAGGTCGACCCGCAGCCAGGGACCGCCCCGTTCGCTGCCACTGGTCCAGTGGGTGACGGGGTTGCCGTCGGTGGCGTACGAGGGATGCGCGCCGGAGGATGCGGTGGCGGGGGCGCCGAAGGCGATCTGGTCGGGCTCGGCGAGAGTCGGGGTGACCGTGGTCAGCCCCGGCCCCAGCGAGCCGCGCCGCAGCAGCGCGGTGAAGGCGCTGTAGGAGAGGGACTGGGAGCCGCCGCTCCACATCTTCTGGGCGAGCGTGCCGTACGTCTTCTCGATGAGCCCGTGCACGTCCTGCTGGGTGTAGGTGGCGTGGACGAGGTCGTTCCAGACGGCGGACATCGCGCCGCGCAGGGCGGGGTCGCCGGGGGCGAGACTCTCCTTGCCCGGGAAGACATGCGGCTCCCAACTGTCGTACAGGTAGCGGCCGTCGAGTCCGTGCCCGTGGTAGTAGTCGGCGAACGGGACGACGTACAACAGCCCGTCGTTCGTGTTGACGATCTCGTACCCGTCGGCCTTGGCGGCCTGCGGCCCGTACCAGCCGTTGTTCCAGCTGTGGACGGTGACGTCCCGGTCATACCCCTCGGCCGAACCGGCCATCTCGGTGAGACTCCCCCAGGCGCGCGGATGCTTGCCGAGGGACCGCACATGCCGGGCCATGTCATTGAAGTAGCCGCGGTACTGGGCCTCGGGCCCGGTGTACTCGTCGGCCCCGTAGTGCACCTCAGGACTGCGGAACCACGGCACGAACTCCTCGAAGACCTCCTTCATGAAGGCCGTCGTCTCGGGCTTGGCGAGGTCGAGGTGATCGGAGTTGCCGCCGTCGAGCCCGAGCGAGGGCCGGAAGCGTACGAAGGAGCGCGAGTGCGCGGGGGCGTCGATCTCGGGGGTGAGCTGGACGGCGTGCAGGGCGGCGGTGTCCTCGAAGGAGTCCCAGTCGGCACGGGAGTACGACCCGTCGGGCGCGGCGAGCCCGTCCCACTCGCTCTTCTCACTGCGCAGCCGGAAGGCGTCGTAGGCCTTGCTCCAGTCGCCGCCGGGTGCCTTGATCTCATTGTCGTTGAGATGCAGCTGGAGATCATTCAGCTTGAACCACCCCATGACACGCAGGTAGTCCCGCACGAATCCGGGCGTGAAGAACCGCCGCCCGACGTCCAGCATGAAGCCGCGCAGCCGGTAGTTGGGCCAGTCCTGCGCGGTGCCGACAGGGACGCGGGAGCGGCGCTCGTCGTGCAGAAGAATCTGGAGGAGGGAGCGGGTGCCGTAGTAGACGCCGCTGTAGGCGGGCGCGGTGATGGTGACGGCGTCGCTCGTGACCTTGAGCTCGTACCCCTCGCGGGCGTAGAGCTGCCCGCCCTTGGTGTGCCGGGCGGCCGGGTCGAGACGGAGGAGGACCTCACCGCGAGCGGGGCGAGAGCGCCCGGTGGCGGCGGTGCGGGGCGCGGCGATCTTCAGCCCGGTGATGTCGGCGATGTCCTGGGTCAACTGACGTGCGAGGCCCATGAGTTGCCCGGCGTCTTGAGCCGGAACGACGACACGCGTATCAGCTGCGGAGAGCTGGTACGCGCCGTCGCCGCCGTCCCACTCCTGGAGGGCGGGGATGACGGAGGGGCGGGGGTTGCCCCGGGTCGCCGCCTGAGCAGGGGGCAACGGCAACGCCAACGGTAGGGCGACGGCGGCTCCCGCGACGGCTGTCGCGGTGATGAGAGTGCGACGGGAGAGGTTCGTCATGGCAGTGGACTACACCACTCAACTCCCCACGACCACAAGGGAACCAACGAGATCGAACAGGATCCGCCGCTTCCACGGGAATGTCCGCTGACAGAACTGGGTTACCTACCTTTACGACGATTTCAAAGGTTTCAAAGATCCAAATGATTCCAACGGGGTGGACCGCGGTCCACAGCAAGGAGGGGACGGGCGCCGATGAGCCTTCGTCAGTACGAGTACGCCCTGGCCGTTGCCGAGGAGGGCTCGGTGACGGCGGCGGCGGAGCTGTTGCACGTCGCTCAGCCGTCGGTGTCCCAGCAGATCCGCGGCCTGGAGCGGGAACTCGGCGTGGAGCTGTTCGCCCGCACGCCCACCGGCCTTGTGCCCACCGTGGTCGGGCGCGCGTTCCTGCGGGAGGCCGAGGTCGCGGTGAGGGCGTCGCGGCGGGCGAGGGAGACGGCGCGGGCCAGTGCCGATGAGCTGGTGGGCGAGCTGGTGGTCGCGGCGCAGATGGGCTTCGGCACCCGGCAGCTGCCGGGGGCCCTCGCCGCACTGCGGCGCCGCTTCCCCCGCCTCGAGGTCTCCGTCTTCGAGGAGCCGAGCTCCGCCGAGCTGGAGCGGCTGTGCCGCCGGGGCGTGTTGAACCTCGCGCTGATGGCGGCGTGCGAGCGGACCCCTGCCGATGCCCACCACCTCGGCGACGAGGAGTTCGTCGTGGTCCTCGCCGCCGGGCACCGGCTGCTGGCCGCGGACCGGGTCGAGCTGCGCGAACTTGAGGGGGAGCAGTGGGTGAGGTTCGACCGCGACAGCGCGCTCGACGGCGTACTGCTTGACGTGCTGCGGAACAACGACCTGACCCCGACCACGGCAGCCCGCGTCTCTCAGACGGCGACGGCGGTGCGCTGGGCCGCCAACGGCCTCGGAGTGACGCTGGTCCCGTCCTCCGCGGTGCCCCAGGGCCACGAGCACCTCGTACGCCCGGTGCTCCCGGCCGTGCCGCAGCCCGTCATCGCCGTGCTCCGGCAGGGCGCGGGCCCGGCGGAGACGGCCCTCCTTGAACTCCTGCGCAGGGAGACCTGGTCCGAGTCCGCGCCCGCTAGAAGCTAGAAGCTAGAAGACGGTGCCACCGGCATCGACGTGGACCGTGGTGCCGGTGATGTAACTGGCACGAGGAGAGGCAAGGAAACAGATCGCCTCGGCGATCTCGTGTGCCTTGGCCGTCCGCTTGATCCCCAGCTCCTTGGCCACGCCCTCGTTGCCCTCCTCACCCCATGCGGCCAGCACACCTTCGGTGCGGGTCGGACCGGGAGAGACGCTGTTGACCCGTACGCCGCCATCGGCGAACTCCGCCGCCCACGTACGTGTCAGCGAGGACAGAGCAGCTTTGGACGCGCTGTAGACCGAGCCGCCGGGGAAGGCCTTGAACGCCGCGAGCGAGGTGACATTGACGATGGCGCCCTCACCCTTCTCAAGCATGTGCGGCACCAGCGCGGCGACCAGGAAGTACGGTCCGCGGACATTGGTGTCGAAGACCTGCTCGTAGCCCGCCGCGCTCTGTTCGACGGTGAGCGAGGTGGGGAAGGCGCCCGCGTTGTTGACGAGGATGTCGACCGGACCGCTCTGGCGTGCCAGTTCGGCGACCGAGTCCAAGTCGGCCAAGTCGGATGGGATGAAGCGGACCACACCGTCCTCCTGAGCGGCGTGCGCGGCGTTCTTGCCGCGCTGGGCGTCGCGGCCGGTGATGACGACTTCGGCACCCGCGCGGGCCAGCAGTCGGGCGGCTGCCAGACCGATGCCGGAAGTACCGCCGGTGACCAGTGCGGTCTTTCCTTGCAATTCCATGTGTGTGACCTTTCGTGATGCCTGACACTGGCGTTTCGGATGCCGCCGAACTCGACATTGATATCGATCTCGGCATCACCCCCTGGGGAATTCGCCGCCGTCCACGACGAGATTGCTCCCGGTCAGCCAGCCCGCCCGGCCGGTCATCAGGAACAGCACCGCGTGGGCGATGTCGTCAGGCTCACCATCGCGCCCCAGCGGCGGGGCGGTGGTGTCCTGGCCAGGACCCGAGTTCAGGAGCGCCCACTGCTCCCGCGTCGCTTCGCCGCCGGGGGTGGCGGTCCTGCCGGGCGAGACGGTGTTGACCCGGATACCGAACGGGGCCAGCTCGGCGGCCAGCCCCCGGCTGTAGTTGTCCAGCGCCGCCTTCGCCGTGGTGTAGTGCAGGAACGGTGGCGCCACGGTGGGGACCGCGGCCGAGGAGACGTGGACGATCGCCCCCGAGCGCCGTTCCCGCATCCCCGGTGCCAGCAGCGAGTCAAGCCGTACCGACGCCAGGAAGTTCAGGTCGAGCGCGTCCTGCCACTCCTCGTCAGGGATGGCCAGAGCGCCCTTGTGCGGTCGCGCCCCACCCACGTTGTGAACCAGGATGTCCACCCCGCCGAGCGTCTCCTGCGCAGCCGCGGCAAGCGCCTCCGCGCCGCCCCGTGTCCGCACATCGGCCTCCACGAAGGTGGCACCCTCCGGCACCGTGCTCGTCGCTGACCTGGCAGTCGTGAGCACCTCGGCGCCTGCCTCCAGGAGTTGGCGCACGATGGCTGCTCCGATTCCACGGGAACCACCCGTGACGAGGGCGCGCTTTCCCGCGAGTTCCCCTGTTCTCGTTCCTGTTCCCGTTCCTGTTCCCGTTCCTGTTCCCTGTTCCGACACGTTCTCGTTCGTGGTCATGCCATCGGCCCTCTCGATCGCGAAAGAATTGTCCGCTCGACGGAATACGGAATACGGATCGACTTGCACAGAGCGCGAATCTTCAGAGAAATCGCGGTGAGCACCTCGCCGAGCTGCTTCACCGTACGTATGGCAAAGAACGAGAGGCAAAGACCAAATGTCAGCAGGTGCTATAGGGAACCCCTATGGCACCCTGGCCCCTCCGCCGGAGCCGGGTCGGTGCAGGGCTTCGATGGCCTTCACGATCAGAGCTCGCGCGGCGACGCCGTAGACGGCCATGCGGCGCAACCGCTCGAACGTCTCCAGGTACTGGGTGATCTCGGCAGGCTGGTCCGCCGCACGCAGGCATAGCCTTTGGAGTCTCCGCACGCGCGACGGCGTGGCCCCCGGTCCGGCAGTATCCGACGCTTGTCTTCAGGCGTCCGACGTCAGCCGGCGGGCTTCGGCCGTGACCTCGGCATCGATCTGGGCCGGCGCCCGGTCCCCGTAGTCGAGGATGTCGTACTCATCGTCGAGCTCGGCGAGCCGCTCAGCCAGCGGCAGTTGATGGCCAAAACGCTGGTGGATGCGCACGGCAAGCTCACGCGGTGTCAGCCTGCCCGCCAGCATCTGGTGTGCGAGCGCCCTCACGGCGGCTTCCCGCCCGGCCTCGCTGTCGCGCGGGTAGAACGCGAGGCCGAGCTCATCGAGAGCGGCGGGCAGGAGATCGGGCACGTCATACTCCGCCTCGCTGCGCGTGCACGCAGCGAGGATACGGAGCCCCGGACTGTCGAGCCCGGCAACGAGTGCCTCGCAGGCAGTGCGGACGACGTCGTTCGCACGGGTCTCGCCGACACTCCAGAGAACAGCAAGATCCTCCAGGTCACGGGCTGCTGCTTCGATCGGGGGCACCCACGCATGATCCCCCGCACTGAGTGATCCAGTCGTCTTCGTCTTCAGAAGCCGGTCAACCCGTTGTCCGGTGGATCCGGGATCAGCTGTCCTCTTCGGCCTCGGCCGCGGCCTTCGTGTCGGCCGGGGCCAGCTTCTTGCAGTCCCTGTCGCGGACGGTCGCCTTGTTCCAGATGTCCACCATGTTGTCGGCGTACAGGTTGTGGATGGTCTTGTCCGCGATCCGCGCGGTGACCTCGTCGTTCTCCTCCAGCGACGACGGGGTGAAGTTCGCGCTGCCGGTGAAGGTGATGTGCCGGTTCTTGTCGAGGTAGTTCCCGACGATCGTCATGTTCTTCCCGTGAGTGCCGTGCTCGCGCTTTCCGGCGGCGAAGCCGCGGATCTGCGGGCCGTCGTAGCCGCCGTCCTTCTTGGTCAGCGCCTTGCACGCGCCCTCAGAGATCTGGTTGGCCACGATCTGCACCCCGCATCCCGTCCGCCCCATCTCCCAGAGCTTCTTGGCGATGTCCGTCTTCGCGAGCCACCAACTGTCGATCCGGATCAACGCCCCCTTATTGCAGTCCACGCCCTCGAGGATGTTGACGAACGTATTGGCGCCCTGCCGCGGGTGGAAATACGTCTTGACGTTCTTGTCCGTGTCCGGCTTGTTCGTGTTGTAGTAGTCGTCGTTCTTCTTCTCCGCCTTGAGGTCGTAGAAAAAGTCGTGCATTCGGTCGTAGAGGCCGTCGTTGCCGACTCGCGTATAGGCGCTGTTCCAGCCGCCGATGCCGCCCACGGTGTCGTTGCCCGTGAGGTTCGCGGTCGTGATGAAGGTGACCTTGGACTGCCTCAGGGTGTTGGAGAACAGGGCGAACTTGCTGTGCTGGAACGCGGAGCCCTTGTTTCCGATGCACCCCGTACCTTTGGAACAGAGCTTCGCCCAGGTGGAGTCCTTGCCGTCGTCCTTCATCGCCTTGTCGAAAGCCTTGTAGACGTTCGGATGCTTGTTGAGGCTCCGATAGTCGGCGATGACCTTCACGCCTACGCCCCGCTCAGCGGCTTCGGTGAGACTCTCGGCGACGTCCTTGTCCCGGAAGAGGAAGGTGGTCAGGTAGATCGAGCCGTGTTCGGAACCGTCGATCAGACGGATCAGCTGGTTCTTGACCTCGGTGCCACCCGGCTTGCTGAACACCGCACCTGTGCCGAGATCCGACGGCGCCGCAGTCGCGGCGGGGGGCACACTGAGCCCGACGATCGCGAGAATTCCGGCAGCGGCGGCAATGAGAAGCCTGCGAATGCCTGTTACTCCTGAATCTCCACTGCCGCGTCTGCGGCCGGCGCTTGGATTCGCCGCGGTCTTGAACATGAGCATGTCCCCTCGTCCCCGTGTGTGACCGTGTGACCGTCCCCACGAGGCCGGTCACGCTCGGTCGTTCGGTCGTCCAGCCAGGTTCTGATGCGTGGCAGCGACCCGCAACGTGTTTCGGCCGTGCCCGAATCCGTCGACAATCCATCGACAATCCGTCGAGTTTCCACGTTTCCACGCAAGGCGCCACGATCGGATGCCTGACATGCCAGGCATCCGAGATCAACTGCTTGGTTCCGACTCCTGCGCAGGTCAAGACAGGTCAAGACAGGTCAAGACGTAGCGTGCCTGAGGGCGAAATCTGATGGGATGAAGCGATGACATTGCATTCCGATGTGGCCGCGTTGCTGGCGGAGGCCGGCATCCTCGATGTGGACGTCGACGAAGCCGTCGCGGACGACCACGCCCGAACGTCCGCGTACCTACGCGTCGTCTCGGTGACGGCTTCCTCGGAGAGCCGCGACCGAGACCGCGCGATCGTGGCCACGATCCTGCGCGACCCCAACGAAATGGGGTCCAAGACGGCGGTGGTCGCCCTCGTGGACGAGATCGCGGGGAAGGTGACCGGTTCTGCCGAGTTCCAGCAGTGGTCGGACGGACTACTGCCGGAGATCGACAAGCTCAAGGCGGAGGGATTCCGGGAGTTCATCCGCCGCCGCATCCACGACTGGCTGTTCTACCTGTCCATCGAGGACGGTCACGTGCCGACACCGGCCGAGTTGGCGGGGGTCACGGACTGGATGCAGCGCTACCTCGCCGAGTGGTCGACGTCGTCGGCGGCACTCGCCCTGGTCGCCGAGTCGGCCAACACCAGAAAGACACGGAACATCGCGGAGAACGCCCGAAGGGGCAGCACCCCCGCACAGGGTGCTGCCCCTTCATGGTGAACCGGAGCCGACGCCGCATCGGTGAGGGTCGGGGACACGGCGTCGGCCCCGGAGTTGTGCCGGTGGCCCGTCAGGACTACCGGTGGTCACTCCCCGCCGACTCCGACGCCGCGCGCCCCGCCTCGAGCCGGGCCACCGGGATCCGGAACGGGGAGCAGGAGACGTAGTCCAGGCCCACCTCGTGGAAGAAGTGCACGGACTCCGGGTCGCCGCCGTGCTCGCCGCAGACGCCCAGCTTCAGGTCGGGGCGGGTGGCGCGTCCTGCCTTGACCGCGTCCTTGACCAGCTTGCCCACGCCGTCCTTGTCGATGGTCTCGAAGGGGGAGACTCCGAAGATGCCCTTCTCCAGGTACGCCGTGAAGAAGCTCGCCTCCACGTCGTCCCGCGAGAAGCCCCAGACGGTCTGCGTGAGGTCGTTCGTGCCGAAGGAGAAGAACTCGGCGGCCTCCGCGATCTGGTCCGCCGTGAGCGCGGCACGCGGCAGCTCGATCATCGTGCCGAGCGCCAGCTTCAGCTTGATGCCGGTCGTCGCCTCGACCTCCGCGATGACCTGCTCGGCCTCCTCGCGGACGATCTCCAGCTCCTGGACCGTACCGACGAGCGGAATCATGATCTCCGCGCGCGGGTCGCCCTTGGCGTTCTTGCGCTCCGCCGCCGCCTCGGCGATGGCCCGCACCTGCATCGTGAACAGGCCGGGGATGACGAGGCCCAGGCGTACGCCGCGCAGGCCCAGCATCGGGTTCTGCTCGTGCAGGCGGTGCACGGCCTGGAGCAGGCGCAGGTCGTTCTCGTTGGAGTCCTTGCGGGACTCGGCCAACGCCACCCGGACGGAGAGTTCCGTGATGTCCGGGAGGAACTCGTGCAGCGGCGGGTCCAGGAGACGGACCGTCACCGGGAGGCCGTCCATCGCCTCGAAGAGCTCCACGAAGTCGCGCTTCTGGAGCGGGAGGAGTTCCTTCAGGGCCTCCTCGCGTGCCTCGTCCGCGTCGGCGAGGATCAAGCGCTCGACCATCTCGCGGCGCTCACCGAGGAACATGTGCTCGGTGCGGCACAGGCCGATGCCCTGGGCGCCGAAGCGGCGGGCGCGCAGGGCGTCCTCGGCGTTGTCGGCGTTGGCCCGGACACGCAGGCGGCGTACTCGGTCCGCGTACGCCATGATCCGGTGCACGGCGCCGACCAGTTCGTCGGCGTCGTCGGCGCCCGCGTGCATCCGGCCCTCGAAGTACTCGACGACCGGCGAGGGGACCACGGGCACCTCGCCCAGGTACACCTTGCCCGTCGAGCCGTCGATCGAGACGACGTCGCCCTCCTCGACGACCACACCGCTGGAGGTCGTCAGGCGACGCCGCTTGGTGTCGACCTCGATCTCCTCGGCGCCGCAGACGCACGTCTTGCCCATGCCGCGGGCGACGACGGCGGCGTGCGACGTCTTGCCGCCGCGGGAGGTGAGGATGCCCTCGCAGGCGATCATGCCGTCGAGGTCGTCGGGGTTGGTCTCACGGCGGATCAGGATGACCTTCTCGCCCGAACGCGACCACTTGATGGCCGTGTACGAGTCGAAGACCGCCTTGCCGACCGCGGCACCGGGTGACGCGGCGATACCGCGGCCGAGCTGCTCGACCTTCGCCTCCTCGTCGAAGCGCGGGAACATCAGCTGCGCGAGCTGCGCGCCGTTGACGCGCTGCAGCGCCTCGGCCTCGTCGATCAGGCCCTGGTCGACGAGCTGCGTCGCGATGCGGAAGGCGGCACCGGCGGTGCGCTTGCCGACGCGGGTCTGGAGCATCCACAGCTGGCCGCGTTCGATGGTGAACTCGATGTCGCACAGGTCCTTGTAGTGCGTCTCGAGGGTTTCCATGATCTGCATGAGCTGGTCGTACGACTTCTTGTCGATCTGCTCGAGATCGGCGAGCGGGACGGTGTTGCGGATGCCCGCCACCACGTCCTCGCCCTGCGCGTTCGTGAGGTAGTCGCCGTACACGCCCTGGTGACCGCTGGCCGGGTCGCGGGTGAACGCGACGCCCGTGCCGGAGTCCGGGCCGAGGTTGCCGAAGACCATCGAGCAGATGTTGACCGCGGTGCCGAGGTCGCCGGGGATGCGCTCCTGGCGGCGGTAGAGCTTGGCGCGGTCGGTGTTCCACGACTCGAAGACCGAGCGGATCGCGAGGTCCATCTGCTCGCGCGGGTCCTGCGGGAAGTCACGCCCGGCCTCGGTCTTGACGATCTTCTTGAACTTCGTGACCAGCTTCTTCAGGTCGGCGGCCTCGAGGTCGGTGTCGACCGTGACCTTCTTCGCCGCCTTGGCCGCCTCGAGGGCGTCCTCGAAGAGCTCGCCGTCGATGTCCATGACCGTCTTGCCGAACATCTGGATGAGGCGGCGGTAGGAGTCCCACGCGAAGCGGTCGTCGCCGGACTGCTTGGCGAGGCCCGTCACCGACTTGTCGGAGAGCCCGATGTTCAGGACGGTGTCCATCATGCCGGGCATCGAGAACTTGGCGCCCGAGCGGACCGAGACGAGCAGCGGGTCATTGGCCTGACCCAGCTTCTTGCCCATCTGGTGCTCGAGGGCGTCGAGGTGCGCACTCACCTCGTCGCGCAGCTCGACCGGCTCCTCGCCGCTGGCGAGGTAGGTCTTACAGGCCTCGGTGGTGATCGTGAAGCCCGGAGGGACGGGCAGCCCGAGGTTGGTCATCTCGGCGAGGTTCGCGCCCTTCCCGCCGAGAAGGTCCTTGAGGTTCCTGTTGCCCTCGGTGAAGTCGTAGACGAACTTCACGGCCGCATCGCTCGCATCGCTGTCGCTCGCATCGCTCTGCGCTACGTGGGGATCTTTGTTTTCCGACACGGGTCTCGACTCCTCGAGGACTCGGTGGCTGCCCTGACGGCGAGGAACATACCCAGATCGAAGGCACCTGGGTACGTCCACTTGTGCGTCATACGGCTGTAACCACCCGTCCGCCAGTAGATCGAAAGTAACTCGGGAGTAGCCAAGCGGTCGCTTATGCGTTCAAGTATTGAAGACTTACCCTCAGCATAACCTGCGATTCGCTCAGATGAGCAGAGGATTCTCAGATGTGAGTTCACCTAATGAATGATCGAGCAGTGGCACTGAGTGCCACCCCTTGGAGAAGTGCAGCCGCCCATCAAACGCTCATCTGAGCGCAACGCCTATCAGGGGTGGCGAGAATCACGCCGTTTGAAGCGGCCTGATGTCAGCATCCGGACGCGCGACGAGACGGTCGCGCGCCCGTCACGCGCCGAGCGCGGCGAGCCGTTCCGCCGCCCTGTCGGGCGGGTAGAGGTGCTCCACCACCGGCGCACCCGCCCCGACCAGGCCCGCGCGCTCGCCGAGCCACAGGCTGACGGCCTCGGGCCCTGCCCCGCTCCACCGCTCATCTGTACGGCAGCGCAGGTCGCGCACCCTGGCGAGGAAGGGAGTTCCGGCCAGATCTCCGGTGAGCATGAGAACTCCGGGTCGCGGAGCGCTCCCGCCGGCGTGCTGAGGAGCCGTACGGCGGGCAACTCCTGCCGGGGAGGCTCAGGCGTGGGCCACGTGGTCGAGGAAGGCGTCCACCAGGGCGAAGGCCCGCGCCCTGCCGCCCTCCTCGTCGGCCCGCACCTCCCGCACGAGGCGGGCCGCGTCGACGCCCACCTCCTCGGCGATCGCCAGGCCGCCGTTGTCCAGCCACCCTTGCAGCGTGTCCGCCGTCAGCTCCGGATGGAACTGCACGCCCATGGAACGCCCGCATACGAAGGCCTGCGAGGCCACGTCGTTGCGGGCGAGCTCGCGTGCGCCGTCCGGCAGTTTCCACCGGTCACCGTGGAACTGGAACCATGGCCCACGCCCCACCAGCTCCGCCGCGCTCGTGTCCAGTTCGGACCAGCCGAGCTCGAAGCGCGGGGCCCGTTCGACCGACCCGCCGAGCGCCGTGGCGAGCGCCTGTCCGCCGAAGCAGATGCCGAGGACCGGGACGCCACCGGTGTGCGCTTCGCGGAGAAGGTCCAGTTCGGCCGGTATCCACGTGTTGATGCGGTCCACTGACCAGGGCGCACCGAGGGGCACGACAAGGTCGTACGCAGCATCCGTGACTGCCGGGAAATCGGGGTCCACGTCGGGCGTTTCGTAGCGGTGGGGCGGGACGACTGTCATCTCGTCCAGCTCCCAGCCGCGCAGGGCGAGCCGCTCGGCCACGTGCCCGGCTGAGGAGACGTGGCTATGGTGGATGAGGAGCGCGCGGGGGCGGGCGCGAGGGGGCATGGGGCTCTCCTTCTCCGGTGGGACGACTTCTACAGTGGGACGACTTCTACAGTGGGACGACTTCTCCGGTGGGGCGCCTCGGGTGCGTGGGCGATAGCGATAGCGGCAGCGGCAATCTTGGGCCTGGGGGGGGAGTGCTAGGTGGCCCCTCCCCCTCAACCCACCACCTCCGGCAACACCATCAGCTCCCCCCGATACCGCCCCGCAAGCCCCACCACCCCCGCTCCCCCCAGCGCCGCGACCCCGACCAGCCGCTCCCCCCGGTAGTACCCGTACAGCACATCCCCGTCCACGGACTCCGCATCCCCCGCCAGCAACTGAGCCCGCTCCCCCACGCCCGGCTGCCCGAACGACTGCACCCGCATCCCGAACTGATCGCTCCAGAAGGACGGCAGGGGCGCGAATGGCGCCAGGCCGTGCTCCGTGCCTCCGAGACCCGCGACCAGCACGCGGGCCGCGTGCTTCGCGGTGTCCGAGGGAATCGACCAGTGCTCGACGCGGCGCGCGGCGGGGCCGTAGCGGGGGTTGGGGAAGCGGGCGGCATCGCCCACCGCCACCGCGTGCGCGAGCCCGCCGATCCGCAGGTGCTCGTCGCAGAGGATGCCGTCACTCAGGTCGAGGCCGACGCCCTCGCTCGCCCTCAGCCACTCCACATTCGGCACCGAGCCGACCGCCTCGACCACGACATCGGCCGCGCACTCACTCCCGTCGTCCAACACCACGTATCCATCTGCTAGTTGGGACACCAGGCATCCCATCCGGAAACGCACCCCCCGCACCTCGTGCCGTCTCCGCAGCACCCGGCCGAGCCCCTCGCCGAGCGCGAGCAGCATCGGCTCGCTCTCCGGTGCGACGACCGTCACCTCGCAGCCCGCCTTGCGGGCCGTGGCCGCCACCTCGCAGCCGATGAAGCCGGAACCGATCACCAACACCCGTGTTCCTGTGCGGAGTTCACCTCGCAGCCCTGCCGAGTCCTCCAACGTACGTACGACGTGCCGCGGCGATCCCCCGGTCAACGGGAGTCGTCGTGGCCGCACCCCCGTGGCGGCCACGAGACCCTCGTACACATGGACCGAACCGTCCGCCAGCGTCAGCGTCCGCGCCCCCAGGTCGGCGGAGCCCACTGCCTGCCCGAGACGCCACTCCACGTCCTCGACGCTCGGCCTGCGGCGCAGCTCGGTCGTGGGCGGCGGGACCTCTCCCGCAAGGACCTCCTTGGTCAACGGCGGGCGGTTGTAGGGGAGATGGGGCTCGTCCCCGTAGACCGTGATCGCCCCCTCCCAGCCCGCGGCCCGCAACTGCTCCGCCGCCCGCAGCCCGCCGAGCGACGCACCGACGACGGCGATTCCCGTCGAGGCCACGGCGGGTCAGCCCTCGACCCTGATGGCCTGGAGCGGGCAGACGTCGGCGGCATCCTCGGCGTCGGCGCGCAGCGACTCGTCGGGCGATCCGACGTACGTGAGGTGGCCGTCCTCATCAAGCGTGAAGACATCCGGCGCGGCGAAGACGCACTGCCCGTGATCCTGGCAGACGTCGACGTCGACGGTGACCTTGAGCATCTCAACTCCCCTCATATCATGCATAGTTGGCTTAGCGGCGGCGCGGCGTTCGTACGCCGCGGAACTCCCAGTCGCCGCCGAAGGCCGTCGAGATGACCTCCTCGGACTCCGTGGGCTGGGCGCCGACGTCGGAGCGGATGGCCGTCGGGCCTGTGACGATGCGGTTCGTCAGGCGGCCGAGGCCCTCGGCCTCGACCTCGACGACGTCCCCGGGCTTGACGGGGCGGGAGTTGGCCGGCGTACCGGACAGGAGTACGTCGCCCGGCTCCAGCGTGATCGTGCGGGCGATGTCGGCGACGAGGTAGTGCATGTCCCACTCCATCTCGTCCGTCGAACCGTCCTGGACGAGAGCCCCGTTGACGTACGTCCGCAGGTATTTGGAGTGGAAGTCCCATCCGGTGACGAGGCCGGGGCCCAGCGGGCAGAGCGTGTCCGAGCCCTTGACCCGGAGCATCGAACCGGCGTCGGTGTCCCGGAAGTCGTGCAGGCCGTAGTCGTTGGCGACGGTGTAGCCCGCGATGTACGCGCCCGCGTCGGCGGGGGCGATGTTGCGGCAGGTGCCGCCGATGACGATGCCGATCTCGCCCTCGTAGTTGAGGTACTTGCAGCCATCGGGGCGGACGACCGCGCCGCCGTGCGCGTTCAGGGATGAGATCGGCTTGTGGAAGAAGGTGGGCGCGGGAGGCAGGCCGATCCCGAACTCCTCCACCCTGCTGCGGTGGTTGAGGTGGACGGCGATCACCTTGGAGGGGCGCACGGGGGGCAGATGGCTCGCCTCCGCCGCCTTCACGCGGCGGCCGTCCGCGGCGACCAGCTCTTCCCCCTCCCGCACTACCTGGACTGCGGCGCCTTCGAGGAGGATGCGGCGGTATTCGACGGTGGTGGTCATGCGAGGGAGGCCTCACTCTTCTCGGGGGTGCCGGTCCAGCCCTCGGCCGGGCGGTCGAACCACAGGTGCATCTGGCCGGTGCCCACCGAGTTCTCGTAGTCGCTGTAGGCGCGGCCCGCCGCGGAGCACCGCTCTTCTCCGAGAGCACCGATCATCATCAGGTAGTGAGCGAAGCGCGCCTCGGGCTTGTGGGTGAGGAACTCCGGCATCGTGCGCAGGACTTCCGCGTGGTCGCCGCGCTCGAACCACTCGATGCGCTGCTCGTCGGCGGCCCGCGCCTCGGGCGTACGGATGTGTGACGGCCCGCTCGACTCGTGGTCGCGCAGCTGCCGCAGCGGCCAGAAGGTGTGCGAGAGCGCTCCGGACGCGATGAGGAGCACCTTGCGGCGGTCGGGCAGTGCGGCGACCCCGTCGGCGAGCGCGCGGCCGAGCCGCAGGTGGTCCTCGGTGTCGCCGGTCTGGCAGACGCCGATCGAGAGCCACTTCTTCTCCGGGAGGCCCTCGCCCAGGTACTTCCAGAGGTTGATCGTGGCGTAGTGGACGGGCAGGTACGGGTCGTCGACCGGAGTGATCCAGGTGCCGTGCCGGTCGGCGAACTCACCAATGGATGCGGCGAGTTCGGGGTCGCCTGGATAGTCGTACGGCATCCGGCACATGCCCCTCGGCAGCTCCTCGGACGTGAAGAGCCCGGCACGGCGCGCGTGCGCGGAGACGACGAACTCGACCGTGGTCGCCCAGTGCGAGTCGAGGACGACCACGGTGTCGTAGTCGAGCGTCGACTCGAAGACTTCTTCGCGCAGCCGTCGCAGTCCGGGGACGAGGCTGATCTCGCGGCCTTCGTTGAGCTCTTTGCGCGTCTCTTCGGGGAGCACGATCGTGGGCACGTGGGCGAGGAGTCCCGCCCCGACGATCTCACCCATGGCGGGCCCGTCCTTTCGGCTCCGGCGCGGTCACCGTGTTCTTCAGGTCGCAGTAGAAGTCGAAGGACCAGTCGCCGCCCTCGCGCCCGACCCCCGATTCGCGGGAGCCGCCGAAGGGGGCCGAGAGGTCGCGTACGAAGAAGCAGTTGACCCAGACGGTCCCGGCGACGAGCCGCACGGCGACCCGGTCGGCGCGGTCGCGGTCGCCGGTGGCGAGGGTGGCGGCGAGGCCGAAGCGGGTGTCGTTGGCGAGGCGTACGGCCTCGTCCTCGTCCCCGTCGGGGAAGGTCTGGAGGGTGAGGACGGGCCCGAAGACCTCCTCCTGCACGATCTCGGAGTCCTGGGCGACGTCGGTGAGGAGGGTGGGGAGGTAGTAGTTGCCGCCCAGTTCTTCGTTGCGGCCGCCGCCGATCGCCACCTTCGCGCCGGCGTCGAGCGCACGGCGCACGAATCCGTCGACGCGCTCCACATGCCGGGGGTGGATGTTGGGCCCGACGTCCGTGGTCTCGTCCCGCGGATCTCCCTGGGTCAACTTCGTTACCCGGTCAAGAAAGTGGCCGAGGAAGGCATCGCGTACGGACTCCTCGACGAGGATGCGGGTGGCGGCGAGGCAGACCTGCCCCGCGTTGTCGAACTGCTCGACGGCCAGATCGGCGGCACGCTCCGGATCGGCGTCGGCGAAGACGATCAGCGGCGACTTGCCGCCCAGCTCGAAGCTGCACGGCACCAGATGCGCGGCCGCGGCCCCGGCGATCCGCCGCGCGGTGGGCACGGACCCGGTGAAGCTGATCCGGCGCACGTCGGGGTCGGCGACCAGGGGCTCACCCACTTCCGCGCCGTACCCCTGCACCACATTGAAGACCCCGGCCGGCAGCCCCGCCTCGTGCGCGATGTCCGCGAAGAGCGAGGCGGTCAACGGGGTCCACTCGGCGGGCTTGAGCACCACGGTGTTCCCGGCGGCGAGCGCGGGGCCGATCTTCCAACTGGCCAGCATCAGCGGGGCGTTCCACGGCGTGATGAGGACTGCGGGGCCCGCCGGATCCCAGCTCACGTGGTTCGTGTGGCCCCTGGTCTCGAAGTCGTCGTGGGCGAGGGCGAGGAGGCGGTCGGCGAAGTAGCGGAGGTTGTGGGCGACGCGGGGCATGACACCGCGGCGGTGGGAGCGCAGGAGGGCGCCGTTGTCGGTGGTCTCGACGATCGCGAGGTCCTCGATGCGGGCCTCGACTCCGTCGGCGACGGCGTGCAGGAGCCGGGCGCGTTCGGGAGGCGGGGTGGCGGCCCAGGCGGGGAAGGCGGCGCGGGCGGCGGCGACGGCGGCGCGGGCCTCTTCGGGGCCCCCGCGGGCGATTTCGGCTAGCGGGGTGCCGTCCAGGGGGGAGTGGTCGGTGAAGGTGGGGGCGGCGGGCGAGGGCAAGGGCGAGGGCGGGGTCGATATCGGGGACGCGGAGGCGATGCGTTCGCCGCCGATCCAGTGCCGGGTGTCGACGGGGACTCCGGCGATGATCGCCGTGTTCGCGGGGGTGGGGGGAGCCATGACTTCCTCCAGTTCGTTTGAACCCAAACAACATTAGAAGCGGCGGGGCGGCGGGGTCAACCCCTCGATCGGGGCGCCCTGTTCGGCTACCGTTTGAACTCAAACGAAAGGTGCGGACGCGTTGTCGCTGCGCGTGGCGGCTTGCGGCTTGCGGCTTGCGGCTTGCGGCTTGCAGCTTGCGGCTTGCGGCTTGCGGCTTGCGGCTTGCGGCGATCGCACCTGCCCTGCCCACGGCACCCCTGGAGGCATCCATGCCGGATGACGCCCTGTCCACCAGCAGCCATCAGGACTGGATACGGCGGGCCGAAGCGCTCACGTTCCCCACCCGGCACCGCATCGCGGGCGCCGACACGGACGGTTCGGGAAGTGCGTTCCCCGTCGTCTCGCCGCGCGACGGCCGCACGCTCGCGCTGGTCGCGGACGCGGGCGAGAAGGAGGTGGACCTGGCGGTCGCCGCCGCCCGCCGCGCCTTCGACAGCGGGCCGTGGCCACGCCTCTCCCCCGCCGACCGGGGCCGGACCCTGCTGCGGATCGCTGCTCTCATCGAAGAGCAGCGCTCCGCCCTCGCCCTCACAGTCACCCTGGAGAACGGCAAACCGATCACGGAGTCGTACGCCATCGAGCTGCGCGCCCTGGCGAACACCTTCCGCTGGTACGGCCAGCTCGCGGACAAACTCACCGACACCGCCCCGCACACGACCCCCGACGCGCTGGCCCTCGTCACACGCGAGCCGTCCGGCGTGGTGGGCGCGGTGGTCCCATGGAACTTCCCCCTGACCCTGGCGGCCTGGAAGGTGGCCCCGGCCCTCGCCGCGGGCTGCACGGTGGTCCTGAAACCCTCCGAACTGACGCCCCTCTCAGCCCTGTTGCTCGCCCGCATCGCCGACGAGGCGGGGCTGCCTCCCGGCGCCCTGAACGTCATCGCGGGCGACGGCCCGACCGCGGGCCGCGCGCTCGGCCGCCACCCGGACGTGGACGTCATCGCCTTCACCGGCTCCACAGCGGTGGGCCGTCACTTCCTCCACTACGCGGCCGACTCCAACCTCAAGCGGGTCTGGCTCGAGCTCGGCGGCAAGTCCCCCAACATCATCCTGCCCGACGCCCCCGACCTCGCGGCGGCGGCAGGCACGGCGGCCTGGGGCATCTTCTTCAACCAGGGCGAGATGTGTACGGCGCCTTCACGGCTCCTCGTCCACGAGTCGGTGGCCGAAGAGGTGACCGCGGCGGTCGTCGAACGGGCCGGAACCCTGCGGGTGGGCGACCCGCTTGACCCCGCCACGGAGATGGGCGCCCTTGCGGGGGCGGCGCGGGTGGACTCCGTCCAGGACCATGTACGGCGGGGTGCGGAGAGCGGGGCACGGCTGCGGGCGGGAGGTGCGGCGCGCGAAGTCGTCCCCGGCGGAAGCTACTTCGCGCCGACCGTCTTCGACCGGGTCACCCCCGCCATGCCGCTCGCCCGCGAGGAGATCTTCGGCCCTGTCCTCTCCGTCCTCACCTTCGGCTCGCTCGACGAGGCGGTCGCGCTGGCCAACGACACGGAGTACGGGCTCGCGGCCGGCCTCTGGACCTCGGACCTGTCGACCGCGCACACGGTGGCGCGGCGCCTCCGGGCCGGGACGGTGTGGGTCAACTGCTACGAGGAGGGTGATGTGACGGTGCCGTTCGGCGGCTACAAGCGGTCGGGGAACGGGCGGGACAAGTCGGTACATGCGGTGGAGAAGTACACGGAGCTGAAGACGACCTGGATCCAGCTTTGAGGCTCCGCCCGTTGACTGCCCTATTCGGGAAGGGGCGGGGTCGAGGTCGGGGTCGGGGTCGGGGTCGGGGTCGGGGTCGAGGTCGAGGTCGAGGTCGAGGGAAGTTACCCCTTCGCCCGCCTGCCACTCCGGCGAGGCGCCGGATCGGCACCGTCCAGTAGTTCCACCCGCCGCTCGTCCCCCTTCTCCTCCGTCTGCACCACGATCTTGCGCAGCAGGTCCGCCAGGACCCCGCACTCCTCGACCGTCAGCCCCTCGGCCACGAACACCTCCTCCGCGTTGAACTCCGGGAACACCTTCTCCATCAGCCGCTCCCCCTGCCCCGTGAGTCGCAGCAGTGCGAGCCTGCCGTCGTCGGGGTGGCCCCGCCGCTCAAGCAGGCCCCGGCCCGCGAGCGTTCGGGCCACCCCGGTCAGCGTGCCCTTGGAGATTCCCGCCTCCTCGGCGACGTACCGCGTCTCCATCTCTCCCCAGATCCACACCACGTACAGCACGACGAACGACGTCCACGTCAGTTCGGCCCCCCGCAGCACGGAGTTCTCGAAGTGCTGCCGCACGGCCGATGCCGCGCGGTAGATGTTCGAGACGGCGGCCATCTGCTCGTACTTGACGGGGGTGCCGCCGAGCTTGGCCCGGACCGCCTTCTCGGTCTCGCGAATGGAACGGTTGCCCGTCACGTCCGTATCTCCTCGTCCCTGTGGTGCCGGTGGCGCCTGTGCGCCCCCAGTCTCCCAAGGCCTCTTGCCGGGGCGCATACGCGTCCGTACCATCAGCGCCACTCGAATTTCGTACGGGCTCAAACGATAACGCGTTTCCAGCGGAAACGCCCTCCCCTCCCCGGAGTCCCGGTATGACCATCGATCACCACGGCGCGCCCTCGCCCGCGCCTCCCCTCCCTCTCGCCTCCGCCCCCGAGCGCCGCATCGGCGTCACCGGCATCGTCTTCTTCGTCGTCGCCGCCTCCGCACCGCTCACCGTGGCCGCCGGTGGCATACCGCAGTCCCTCGGCGTCACGGGGATCCTGGGCATCCCCCTCCTCTACCTCCTCATAGGCGTCGTCCTCGCCCTCTTCAGCGCCGGATACGCGGCGATGAGCCGGCGCATCACCGGTGCCGGAGCGTTCTACGCGTACACCGCGCAGGGCCTCGGCCGCTCCATGGGTGTCGGCGCCGCCTTCGTCGCGCTGCTCGCGTACAACGCCATGCAGATCGGCATCGCGGGCCTCTTCGGCGCGACCACCGCGCAGTTCATCGACTCCAAGACCGGCGTCGACATCCCCTGGTGGGCGCTCGTCTTCGCCTGCACGGCCGTCGTGGGCGTCCTTGGCTACCTCCGCGTCGACCTGGGCGTGAAGGTGCTCGCCGTGCTGCTCGTCCTCGAATTCGGGACCGTACTCGTCTTCGACATCGGCCAGTTCGCCGACGCGCCCGACGGCATCTCCACCTCGCCGCTCACCTGGGGCGCCGCCACCGACGGCTCCCTCGGAGTCGCCCTGTGCTGCGTCTTCGCCGCGTACATGGGCTTCGAATCGGCCGCACTCTACAGCGAGGAGTGCCGTGATCCTCGCCGGACGGTGGCACGGGCGACGTACATCGCCGTCGCTCTCATCGGTGTCTTCTACGCTGTCACCGCGTGGGCGATGATCAGCGGGGCCGGTACCGGGCGGGCCACGAAGGTCGCGGCCGAGCAGGGGCCCGAGATGCTGTTCTTCCTCAGTGACCGGGGCAGCCTCGGCTCGGTCTTCTCCGACTTCGCCCAGCTCTTCCTCATCACCAGCCTGCTTGCCGCGCTGCTCTCCTTCCACAACGCCGTTGCCCGGTACGTACGTTCACTCGGCCGGGAGGGTGTACTGCCTCGCGGGCTCGGCGCTCTCCATCCACGCCACACGTCGCCCTACCGGGGTTCGCTGCTCCAGACCTTGGTCAGCGCCGTCGTCATCGCCGTCTTCGCGCTTGCCGGGCGCGACCCGGTGATGGATGTCTTCACCTGGCTGACCAACCTCGGTGCCCTCGGGGTGATTCTGCTTCTGTTCGCCACATCGGCTTCCGTCATCGCCTACTTCGTACGCCGTCGTGAGGCAGTCGGTGAGGTGGTGAGTGAGCCGTTGTGGAACCGGTTGATCGCGCCGCTCCTGTCCGGCGTCGCGCTCGCCGTCATCTTCTGGCTCGCGCTGACCAACTTCAGCGTGCAACTGGGGGTTTCCTCGGGCAATCCGCTGCGGTGGATCCTGCCGTGCCTGATCCTCATCGCCGCGGCGGCGGGGGTTGCGTGGGGCGTGTGGCTGCGGCGGTTCCGGCCGGACACGTACGCCGGGATCGGCTCCGCTGCGGGGCAATGACACCCTTGGTTTGGCTTGACCTGGCTTGGCTTGACCTGGCTTGGCTTGACCTGGCTTGGCTTGACCTGGCTGGGTTGGGCTGGCTGGGTTGGGCTGGGCTGGGCTACAGCGCTCGGTCCAGGAGTTTTCCGCCGTTCCAAGTGACTCCCACCTGGCGGTAGTACGCCCCTATCGGCTCCTCCACCGTCAGTGACGCCAACTCCTCCGTGGGGGCGTCGAAGAGGCTCAGTTCGGCGTCCCCGGACCAGGCCTTGCCGCCCTCGAAAGCTGCCGCCCCGGTCGCGATGAGTTCGTCGAGGGCCAGCCCTTTGCCGTCTATGGAGGGGAGTTGGCGGTGGTGAGCCATGGGGTGGGCGTTGACGAAGCCGTTCGTCTCGGAGGGTTCGCGCAGGGTCACCACTGCCTGGGCGATGCGCCGGTCGGCGGCTGCCAGTGTCGCGCCGAAGGCTGCGCCCGCCTCGATGCGGGGGGCAGGGCCGAAGGGGTGCGGCCGCGTCAGATGGATCGAGCCGAGCTTCTTCGGGTAGCCCTGGTGGATGCCTCGGGCCATGGCGAAGTCCTTGTCGACCCAGATGTAGACGCAGCGGGAGTAGGTGCGGCCTCGGTAGCCGCACCGTACGACGGCGAAGCACTCCTTGTACTGGGCGCGGACCGGGTCGAGCAGCTCTGACCTGGAGTCTCCGCAGGACTGCCAGTCTGCCCAGATGAGAGCTACCGCGCCCGGGTCGTCGGCTGCCAACTCCAGGGGGGCGGGGATCAGTTCACGGATTCGGGCGGGGTTTGTGCGGTACTCGATCGTCAGCAGGTCGCCCGAGTAGTGCCAGGGCGGGGTGGGGATGAGCGATGAACGGCCCGTCGCCGTTTTGGGCGGGAAGAATCCTTGGGATCCGGACACCGTGGACTCCTTGGGTAGTCGTTTGGGTCCGTACGATATGCCTCCGGCGGAGGTGGCGCCATGGGGAGTGGCTGCGTTTCGTCTCGTCGTGGGGCGGGGTCGCGCCGGTATGTCCGTCCTCGCCATCACGGTCCGAGCGCCTGGATGCTTCGACACCGGAGTTCTGCGAACCGTGCTCCGGGCGGAAATACCGACACGCCCCCTCCTGTCGGACGCGCGACCGTGGGCCGTCGGCGGTCGCGGCCGCCCCGCTGGGGAACTTCGGCACAACTCCCCCTGAGGGGCTTGCGCGTACCCCTCAGGGTTTCTATCGTTTGGTCTCAAACGATAGCCCCCGATCCACCTCTCCGAAAGGCTGGACCACGGGTGAGTGAAGCGAGCGCAACCCAGCGGAGCCACATCGCAGAGACCGTCGAAGCCCTCCGCGCCGGAGGTACGGACGTCGTCCGCGTCATCTACCCCGACCTCATCGGCGTCGACCGCGGCCGAGACATCCTCGTCGGGCATCTGCCCGGCGCCTGCGGCCACGGCCTCTCCTTCTGCCGCGCCGTCTACCACACCAGCCCCCAGGGCGACGTCGTCCCCATCGCGGGCGGGCTCGAGGCCGGGCTTCCCGATGTCTCCGTACGTCCAGATCTGGCCACCCTCCAGCCGCTGCCCTGGGAGCCCGGTGTCGCCTGGTGCCTCGGCGACACCTTCGACCCCGCCACCGGCGAACCCGCTCCGGAATCGCCACGCGCCTTGCTGCGCCGGGTACTTGAGAGGGCGGAGGAGTACGCCGGCCTCGCGGTCACCCCTGTCGTCGGGCCCGAGCTGGAGTACTTCCTCTGCGACGCCGACCCCACCAAGGCCTCCGGCTGGACCGTGTACGGCGGTGCCACCGGCAATGTGTACAGCGCGGGGCGGCGCGGCGACCCCGACGGTCATCTCCTGCGCACCCTGCGGCACTTGGCCGACCTCGGCATCGGTGTGATCGCGGGGAACCATGAATTCGACGGCGGGCAGTTCGAGATCAACCTCGACCACTCCGACGCCCTGGACGCCGCCGACCGCGCCTTCCAGTTCAAGGCCGCGGTGAAGGAGACCGCCCGTCGCGAGGGGCGGCTCGCGACCTTCATGGCCAAGCCGTTCAACGGTCTCGGCGGCTCCGGATTCCACCTGCACATCTCGCTGCTCGACGGTGCCGGACGCAATGTCTTCGAGGACGCGGGCTCGCCCGATGGTCTCTCCGCGACCGCCCGGCACGCCATCGCCGGGCTGCTGCGGCACGCACCCGCGCTGAGCGCCCTGCTGAACCCGACCATCAACTCGTACAAGCGGTTCGGTCCCGACACCCTTGCCCCCTGGCTGATCGACTGGGGTCTGGACAATCGCAGCGCGATGCTCCGGATACCACCTGAGCGAGGCTCAGGAACACGGCTTGAGCTGCGACTTGGCGATGCTTCCGCCAATCCGTATCTCATCATCGCCGGTGCCGTGGCCGCCCTCCTCCTCGGCATCCGCGACAAGGCCGAGCCACCGGCACCCCTGGAGGGCTACGGATACCAGGAGGACTCCGCGCCCCGCCTCCCCAGCACGCTCGGGGCTGCCCTCGACGCCCTGGAGGCCGACGAGGCGCTCACCGGGCTCCTCGGCGCCGACTTCACCGGCGCCTTCCTCGCGTACAAGCGCAATGAGATCGAGCGCTTCCAACAGCACATCACCGACTGGGAGTTCACGGAGTACGCCTTCCTCATCTGACCGCGCCGCCCCATGAGATCCCGAGAAGGAGTACGTCCATGCCCAGTACGGTCACGGCGAGCCCCGCGCCCCTCGCCCTCGCCGACGTCGACCTCGCCGACAACGACAACTTCACCGACGGCACCCTGCCCTGGCGGATGTTCGACGTGCTGCGCCGCGAGGACCCCGTCCACTGGCAGCCCGAGCCCGCGCCCAACTCCGGTTTCTGGGCGGTCACCCGGCACGAGGACATCGTGCGTGTCGATCGTGACCCGGAGACCTTCACGTCTATGCGGTTCACCAATCTCGAGGAGGTCGATGAGGACCAGATCGCTCTGCGCCGCTCACTGTTGGAGACCGACGGTATGCGGCACCGTGCGATGCGGCTGATTCTGCAGAAGCAGTTCACGCCGCGCGCGGTGGCGACGTACGAGACGTTTCTGCGCGGTCTGACCGCCCGCACCCTCGACGCGGCTCTCCCCAAGGGCACCTTCGACTTCGTGCGGGAGATCTCGGCGGACTTCCCCATCAATGTGCTTGCGCGGATGCTCGACGTTCCCGAGGAGGACACCCAGCAGCTCATCGACTGGGGCAACCGCATCATCGGCAACACCGACCCTGATTACGCCGACGTACTTCTGGAGAGTGCGGAGAGCGAGCAGTACCGCGATCTGCCCTTCCGGTCCCCTGCCGCCCTCGAAGTCTTCGAGTACGGGCGGAAGTTGGCCGCCAAGCGGCGGGGCGGGGGTGGGACCGACCTGGTGAGTACCTTGGTCAACAACTCGCCCAAGGACGGCATCCCGCTCTCCGACACCGACTTCGACAACTATTTTCTGCTGCTCGTCGTCGCGGGCAACGAGACGACCAGGCACGCCATTTCGCACTCCACGCTCGCCCTGATCGACCACCCGCAGGAGCGCGCCAAGCTCACCGCCGATCCCTCGCTCATCCCTGGCGGCGTCGAGGAGTGCCTGCGCTGGGCCTCGCCCGTCTATCACTTCCGGCGTACGGCGACCCGTGATGTGGAACTCGGCGGCAAGCTGATCAGGGAGGGGGACAAGGTGGTGCTGTGGTTCGCATCGGGCAATCGGGACGCGGACGTCTTCCCTGATCCTTACCGCTTCGACGTGACCCGCGAGAGCATCGACCACGTCACCTTCGGCAAAGGCAGCCCGCACTTCTGCCTGGGCAACTCCCTTGCCCGCCTGGAGATGCGGATCATGTTCGAGGAGTTGCTGCCGCGGCTCGCGGATATTCGGGTGACTGGTGAAGTTCGGCGGGTGCGGTCCAACTTCGTGAACGGGATCAAGGAGCTGCCGGTGGAAGTCATCCTGGCCTAGGCGCTGTTCAGCCCCCGCTGGTGTCCAGCTCCGCGTCCTCGCTGATGCCCGCGCAGTCGTAGGGGTCCTTCAGCCAGCCGTCCGGCAGGACCACTCGGTTGTTGCCCGATGTGCGGCCTCGCGGGCCGTCCGCGCCGGTGGGCCATGCCTGGTCCAGGTCCAACTCGCCGAGTCCCTCTTCGAGTTCGGCCAGGGATGACGTGATCGCGAGGCGCTTGCGCATTTCCGAGCCGACCGCGAAGCCCTTCAGGTACCAGGCCACGTGCTTGCGGAAATCAATGACGCCGCGCGCCTCGTCACCGATCCACTCGCCGAGGAGGGTCGCGTGCCGGAGCATGACGGCGGCGACCTCGCGCAGGTCCGGCGCCTTGGGCGCGCCCGTGCCCTCGAAGGCGGCCACCAGGTCGCCGAAGAGCCAGGGGCGGCCGAGGCAGCCGCGGCCGACGACGACTCCGTCGCAGCCCGTCTCCTTCATCATGCGCATCGCGTCGGCGGCCGACCAGATGTCGCCGTTGCCGAGCACCGGGATCTCGGGGACGTGCTCCTTGAGGCGGGCGATGGCGTCCCAGTCCGCTGTGCCGCCGTAGTGCTGGGCGGCGGTGCGGCCGTGCAGGGCGATCGCCGTGACGCCCTCCTCGACCGCGATGCGGCCCGCGTCGAGGAACGTGATGTGTTCGTCGTTGATGCCCTTGCGCATCTTCATGGTGACGGGCAGGTCCCCGGCGCCGACGACCGCCTCGCGGAGGATCGCGCGCAGCAAGGGCCTCTTGTACGGGAGTGCGGAGCCGCCGCCCTTGCGGGTGACCTTGGGGACGGGGCAGCCGAAGTTCAGGTCGATGTGGTCGGCGAGGTTCTCCTCGGCGATCATGCGGACCGCCTTGCCGACGGTCGCGGGGTCGACGCCGTACAGCTGGATCGAGCGGGGCTTTTCCGTCTCGTCGAAGTGGATCAGCTGCATAGTCTTCTCGTTGCGCTCGACCAGGGCGCGGGTCGTGATCATCTCGCTGACGAAGAGGCCCTTGCCGCCGCTGAACTCCCGGCACAGCGTCCGGAACGGCGCGTTCGTGATGCCCGCCATGGGGGCGAGCACGACGGGCGGCCGCACTGCGTGCGGGCCGATCTGAAGCAGGGGCTCCATGGCGCGGGGTTCCTCCGGGACGGGCGGGGCTGAGGCGAGGGCGGACCTCCTATTGTCCCTCATCCGCGAGAGTGCCCGCGCGACTGCCCACGCGCCCGGCCTTCACCAGGCGGTGCAGCTCCTCCGTCGCCGCCTGCGAGCGCGCGTCTGCCGGGACGTACGTCCCCAGGCGCGGGCCCTCGGCCGGGCCGAGCCACAGTCCGTGGTACGTGAAGTGCAGCGGGCCCACGAGCGAATTGTTGAACCGTTTCGACTGGTCCACCGCCTGCATCACCTCATGCCGCTCCCACAGTTCGCAGAACGTGGGTGAAGCCTTGCGCATCCTCCTGAGCAGCGTCTTCCACGCCGGGTCGGCGAGGTGCCCGGCCATCCGCGCCCGGAACCTCGCGACCATCCTGCGCATCGTCTCCGCGCGGTCATCCATGGCGGCCTGCCAGGCGGGGTGCGTGAAGGTCAGCCACATGCAGTTGCGGTCCTCGGGCGGCAGCGCGTCCAGGTCGGCGAGGAGATTTCCGTACGTGGCGTTGTAGGCGAGGATGTCGTAGCGGGAGTTCTGCACGCACGCCGGGTACGGCTCGAGCTGGGTGACGATCCGCAGCAGGCCCTGCGGGACCGACGCGATCTCGGCGGCCGGTGAGGGGTCGGCGGTGCCCGCGAGCTGGAAGAGGTGGGCGCGCTCGCCGGAGTCCAGCATCAGGGCGCGGCACAGCGCGTCGAGCACCTGGCCCGAGACGTGGATGGCGCGGCCCTGCTCCAGCCACGTGTACCAGGTGACGCCGACCGTGGAGAGGTGCGCGACCTCCTCGCGGCGCAGGCCCGGCGTGCGGCGGCGCGGGCCCCGGGGCAGGCCCGCCTGCTCAGGGGTGATGCGCTCGCGGCGGCTGCGCAGGAAGTCGGCGAGCTCGCTGCGGCGGATGCGGTCGGGCTGCGGCTGCGGCTGCGCGGGTGCTGCGATGTCCATGGGAACAGCTTGGTCCATGGGGACAGCTTGCCTGCCCGGCGACCCTGTTTCCAGGTAGTACAGGTACCAGGATAAAGAGACTCTGGTACCAGGCTGAATGTTCGACGAGCGTCGTACTCGTGAACCTCACGAACTCCACGGCCCACGTCCTGAAGCCGACTCCGACCACCCCGGCCCCCGACCGGTCCGCATCAGACGCCTCCCCCGCCCTGACCCCGCTGGGCCTCGTCACCATCCTGCTCGGCGCCGCGCTCCCGATGATCGACTTCTTCATCGTCAACGTCGCCCTGCCCAGCATCGAACACGACCTGCACGCCTCCCCCGCCACCCTGGAGATGGTCGTCGCGGGCTATGCCGTGGCGTACGCCGTCCTGCTCGTACTCGGCGGGCGGCTCGGCGACACCTACGGGCGCCGCACGCTCTTCCTCTGGGGCGTGGCCGCCTTCGGTGTGACCTCGCTGGCCTGCGGGCTCGCGCCCGGCGCCTGGTGGCTCGTGGGGGCGCGCATCGCGCAGGGGGCGGCATCCGCGCTGATGCTGCCGCAGGTCCTCGCCACCATCCACGCGACGACGCGGGGCGAGCGGCGGTCGAAGGCGGTCGCCCTCTACGGCTCGGTGGGCGGCATCTCCATCATCCTCGGCCAGGTCCTCGGCGGCGTCCTGGTCTCCGCCGACCTCGCGGGCACCGGCTGGCGCGCGGTGTTCCTGGTGAACGCCCCCATCGCGGTCGCCGCCCTGCTCTGCGCGGTGCGCTCCGTGCCGGACAGCCGTGCCGAGCAGCCCACCCGCAGCGACATCGGCGGCACGCTCCTGCTCGCCGCGTCCCTGATCGCGCTGCTGCTTCCCCTGACCGAGGGCAGGGCCGCGGGCTGGCCCCTGTGGTCGGTGCTGTCCCTGGTCGCCGCACCGTTCCTCGCCTGGGCGTTCGCCCGCGTCGAGCTGCGCGCCGAGCGCACCGGCGGCAGCCCGCTCCTTCCCCCGTCGCTCCTTCGCGAACCCGGCGTACGCATGGGTCTCACCATCGGCCTGCCCATCTTCATCGGCTTCGCGGGCTGGATGTTCGTCAGCGCGGTGACGCTCCAGCAGTGGCTGGGCTTCAGCCCCTTGAAGTCCGGCCTGACCCTGATTCCCATGGGCATCGCCCAGTTCGCGGCGTCGATGCTGGCCCCGCGCCTGGTGACGCGGCTCGGCAGCCGCGCGCTGACCGTGTGCGCCCTGGTGCACGGCTCGGGGCTCGTGATCCTCGCCCTGACGGTGCTGTGGACGCCTCTTCCGTCACTGACCCCGCTCGTGCTCGCCCCCGGGCTCGCCCTGTGCGGCGTCGGGCAGGGTGTGCAGCTCGCCCTCTACTACCGCATCGTGCTCGCCGCGGTCCCGGCGGCGAAGGCGGGCGCGGGCAGCGGTCTCGCGGCGACGGTCCAGCAGTCCTGCCTGGCCCTCGGCGTCGCGACGCTCGGCTCGCTCTTCCTGGCCCTGGTGCCGGGCCTCGGTATGCGGGACGCGTTCGCGATCGTGCTCGGGGCGCAGCTGGCGGGGCTGCTCGGCATGGCCCTGCTGAGCCTGCGGCTGCCTCGGACGCTCGGCTGAGGGCGGGGGTGCGGGGCACGAGCACGAGCACGAGCACGGCCCTATGACGCAATGACGCACGTGATGACGGGTGCAGCGCTGCACGCAATGACGCACGCAATGACGCACGCAATGACGCGATGACGCGCGTGCGCGGCATCCACCCCGCCGGGATACCGTCGAAGCCATGCCCGTCGCACCACCATTCGCACCGCCCCAGCTCACGCACCGCCGCCGAATGCTCGTCCTCGCGATCTGCTGTATGAGCCTGCTCATCGTCAGTCTCGACAACACCGTCCTGAACGTCGCCCTGCCCTCCATGGCGCGGGAGTTCGGCACCAGCATCTCGGGTATGCAGTGGACGATCGACGCCTACACCCTCGTACTCGCCACGCTCCTGATGCTCGCGGGCTCGACGGCGGACCGTGTGGGGCGCCGGAAGATCTTCAAGGTGGGCCTTGTCGTCTTCACAGCCGCCTCCGTCGCCTGTTCCCTCGCCCCCAACCTCGAATCGCTCGTGGCCTTCCGGATGCTCCAGGCGGTCGGCGGCTCCATGCTCAACCCGGTGGCGATGTCGATCATCACCAACACCTTCACCGAGCCCCGCGAGCGTGCGCGTGCCATCGGAGTCTGGGGCGGGGTGGTCGGCATCTCCATGGCCGCGGGCCCGTTGGTGGGAGGACTCCTGGTGGACTCGGTCGGCTGGCGGTCCATCTTCTGGATCAACCTGCCGGTCGGCCTCGCGGCCCTGCTCCTCACCATCCGGTACGTCCCCGAGTCCCGCGCCCCCAAGCCGCGCCGCCCCGATCCCGTGGGCCAGCTCCTGGTGATGGTGCTTTTCGGCGCCCTGACGTACGCGATCATCGAGGCCCCGACGGCGGGCTGGACCTCCCCGCTGATCATCGCGTTCGCGGCTGCCGCGCTCCTGGCCCTCATCGGGCTGCTTGCCTACGAGCCGCGCCGCGCCGACCCCCTCATCGACCTGCGCTTCTTCGGCTCGGCGCCGTTCAGCGGGGCCACGGTGATCGCGATCAGCGCCTTCGCCGCGCTCGGCGGTTTCCTCTTCCTCTCCACGCTCTACCTCCAGAACGTGCGCGGCCTGAACGCCCTGCACGCGGGCGTGTGGATGCTGCCGATGGCGGCGATGACGCTGGTCTGCGCCCCGCTGTCGGGCCGCCTGATCGGCAGCCGGGGCCCGCGGCTGCCGCTCCTGATCGCGGGGGTCGCGATGACGGCCTCCGGGGTACTGTTCGCCGCCTTCGACGCGGAGACGTCCAACGGGACGCTCTTCCTCGGATACGTCCTCTTCGGCCTCGGTTTCGGCTTCGTGAACGCCCCCATCACCAACACCGCGGTCTCCGGAATGCCCCGCTCCCAGGCAGGCGTCGCCGCCGCCGTCGCCTCCACGAGCCGCCAGATCGGCCAGACCCTGGGCGTCGCGGTCATCGGCGCGGTACTTGCCTCCGGGGTGGGTTCATCGTCGTACGCCGACACCTTCACGGAGGCGAGCCGCCCCGCCTGGTGGATCATCACGGGGTGCGGCCTCGCGGTACTCGTACTGGGCGCGCTGACCAGCGGCCGGTGGGCGAGGGAGACCGCGCGGCGGACCGCGGAGCGGCTCGACGCCGGCTCGGCGGACTCGGCGGCCCGGCCCAGCACTACTCTCGCGCCATGACTGCGACTTGGGACCCCACGGCACCCGGCGTCCTGCGACTCCCCTCGGGCCGCCTCATCCGAGGCCGGGGCCTGCGGCACCCGCTTCCGGAGGGCGTGACGCCCGACTTCGCGCTGTATCTCCTCGGCAAGGAACCGCCCGGCGTCGACTGGGAGTCCCGGTGGCTCCGCTGGCCGGACTTCCGGCTGCCCACCGACCGCGCGGCGACGGCCGCCGCCTTGCACGAGGCATGGGAGCGGTCGGAGACGGAGCGGGTCGAGGTCGCGTGCGCCGGAGGGCAGGGACGTACAGGGACGGCGCTGGCGTGCGTGGCGGTACTGGACGGGGTGCCGGGGCGCGAGGCGGTGGCTTATGTGCGGGAGCACTATGCGGCGCGGGCGGTGGAGACGCCGTGGCAGCGGGGGTTTGTGACGCGGTTCGGAGGGTGACGCGGTTCGGAAAGGTGACGCGGTTCGGAGGGTGACTCCACACGACCCGGGCCACCCTCGGAATGACAGATGACAGATGACAGATATTGAAATCTGTCATCTGTCATGTCATGGTGGACACATGCGTACTCTCACTCTCGGAAACACCGGCCCCCAGTCCTCCGCCATCGGCCTCGGCGCCATGGGCATGTCCGCGCTCTACGGAGACGCCGACCGCGCGGAGTCCATCGCGACCGTCCACGCCGCCCTCGAAGCGGGCGTCACCCTCATCGACACCGGCGACTTCTACGCCATGGGTCACAACGAAATGCTGATCGGCGAAGCCCTCCGCTCCGCCCCCGCCGCCCGCCGCGAGCAGGCCCTCACCAGCGTCAAGTTCGGCGCCCTCCGCGACCCGGACGGCGGCTGGGCCGGGTATGACGGGCGGCCCGCAGCGGTCAAGAACTTCGCCGCGTACTCGCTCCAGCGGCTCGGCGTCGACCACATCGACGTCTATCGGATCGCCCGCATCGACCCCGACGTCCCCATCGAGGAGACCGTCGGCGCGATCGCCGAGCTGGTCGAGAAGGGGCACGTCCGCCACATCGGGCTCTCGGAGGTCGGCGCCGACACCATCCGCCGCGCCGCCGCCACCGCCCCCATCTCCGACGTACAGATCGAGTACTCGCTCATCTCACGCGGCATCGAGGAGCAGATCCTGCCGACCGTCAGCGAGCTCGGCATCGGGATCACGGCGTACGGAGTCCTCTCCCGCGGCCTCATCTCCGGCCACTTCACCCGCGACCGCAAGCTGGGCGCTAACGACTTCCGGTCGATGAGCCCCCGCTTCCAGGGCGAGAACCTCGACCGGAACCTCGACCTCGTCGACGCCCTGCGCAAGATCGCCGAGCAGAAGGGCGTCAGCGTCGCTCAGACCGCCATCGCCTGGGTGCTCGCGCAGGGCCCGCGGCACGACGCGGCGATCGTCCCGCTCGTCGGCGCCCGCCGCCGCGACCGTCTCACCGAGGCGCTCGGCGCCCTCGACGTGCCGCTCGACGCGGCCGACCTCGCCGCGATCGAGCAGGCCGTCCCGGCGGGCGCGGCATCCGGCGCCCGTTACCCGGAGGCTCAGATGGCACACCTCGACAGCGAGCACTGATCCGCCCCGGGTACGGTCACTGTCATGGCAACGGGCACCCTGACCACCGAGCGCATCCTCGAAGCGACCGAGGAGATGCTGCGCCGCCACGGAGCGGCGAAGGCCACCGTCGTGGACGTGGCCCGCGTGCTCGGGGTCAGCCATGGCACGGTCTATCGCCACTTCCGTACGAAGGCGGAACTGCGCGGGGCGGTCACGAAACGCTGGCTGGACCGCACGTCCACCGCACTCGCCGCCGTGGTGGCCACCCCCGAACCCCCTGAGGCGAAGCTGCGCCACTGGCTCTCGGGCCTGTTCGAGGCCAAGCAGCACAAAGCGGGTGACGACCCCGAACTGTTCGCCACGTACACGGTGTTGGCGCAGGAGAACAGCGACGTGGTGGACGCCCACATCGCCGACCTCGACGCGCAGCTCGCCGCCATCATCCAAGAAGGCGTGGCCCAGGGCGTGTTCGCCCCGACCGACCCCGCATCAACAGCCCGCGCGGTCTTCGACGCCACCAACCGCTTCCACGACCCGGTCTACGCCGGAGAATGGTCGAAGCCCGGCATCGAATCCGCCTTCACGGCCGTGGTCGACCTGGTCCTGCGCGGCCTGCGAGCTCAAGGCACCGAAGGATCCACCGTCGCCTGATGCTCATCGGCGAGGTGTTCCTCCGCCTTGAGCCACGGCAGGAACTGCACCTTCCTGCCCCAATCGCAGGTGTCGCAGCTCAGTTGCCGCTGCACACCCGCCTTTTGCACGTGCACGACATGCTCGCGCCCGTGCTGGTCCCATCTGCTGACCTTGCTCGTGGTCATCGAAGGCATGGCGCCCAGTGTGCAGCAGAAGCCCCCGGTTCCGTATGCGGAACCGGGGGCTTCTTTCAAGCTTCACTCAGTGAGTGCCCAGCGGCACCGAGCGTCAGCGGCGTCAGCAGCCCACCAGGCGCGAGGCCAGGTAGCCCTCGATCTGGTCGAGGGAGACCCGCTCCTGCTTCATCGAGTCACGCTCGCGCACCGTAACCGCGTTGTCGTCCAGGGTGTCGAAGTCGACCGTCACGCAGTACGGCGTGCCGATCTCGTCCTGGCGGCGGTAGCGGCGGCCGATGGCGCCCGCGTCGTCGAAGTCGATGTTCCAGTTCTGCCGCAGGGCCGTCGCAAGGCCCTTGGCCTTCGGCGAGAGATCCGGGTTGCGGGAGAGGGGCAGGACCGCGACCTTCACGGGAGCGATGCGGTGGTCGAAGCGCATGACCGTCCGCTTCTCCAGCTTGCCCTTGGCGTTGGGCGCCTCGTCCTCGATGTACGAGTCGAGGAGGAAGGCCAGCATCGTGCGGCCGACGCCCGCCGCGGGCTCGATGACGTACGGAGTCCAGCGCTCGCCGGCCTCCTGGTCGAAGTAGGACAGGTCCTGGCCCGACGCCTTGGAGTGCGCGGACAGGTCGTAGTCCGTGCGGTTGGCGACGCCCTCGAGCTCGCCCCACTCGCTGCCGCCGAAGCGGAAGCGGTACTCGATGTCAGCGGTGCGCTTCGAGTAGTGGGAGAGCTTCTCCTTCGGGTGCTCGAACCACCGCATGTTCTCCTCGCGCAGGCCCAGGCCGGTGTACCAGTTCCAGCGCTGCTCCATCCAGTATTCCTGCCACGTCTCGTCCTCGCCCGGCTTGACGAAGAACTCCATCTCCATCTGCTCGAACTCGCGGGTCCGGAAGATGAAGTTGCCGGGCGTGATCTCGTTGCGGAAGGACTTGCCCATCTGCGCGATGCCGAAGGGCGGCTTCTTGCGCGAAGTCTGCTGGACCTGACCGAAGTTGGTGAAGATGCCCTGTGCGGTCTCGGGGCGCAGGTAGGCGACGGAGCCGCTGTCCTGCGTCGGGCCGAGGTGCGTGGAGAGCATCCCGGAGAACTGCTTGGGCTCGGTGAACTGGCCCTTGGTGCCACAGTTGGGGCAGTTGACGTCGGCCAGGCTCTCGGGCGGACGGCCGTGCTTGGCCTCGTACGCCTCTTCCAGGTGGTCGGCGCGGTGGCGCTTGTGGCAGGAGAGGCACTCGGTCAACGGGTCGGAGAACGTCGCGACGTGACCCGAGGCCTGCCAGACCTCCGTGGCCAGGATCACCGACGAGTCGATACCGACGACGTCCTCACGCGAGGTGACCATGTAACGCCACCATTGGCGCTTGAGGTTCTCCTTGAGCTCGACGCCGAGCGGCCCGTAATCCCAGGCGGCACGCTGGCCGCCGTAGATCTCACTGCACGGGTAAACAAAGCCACGGCGCTTGCTCAGGCTGACGATGCTGTCGATCTTGTCGGCGGCCACGGTGCTCTCTTCATTACGACGGTGGGCGAAGCGAATGACTCAGGTTACCGGCGGCCTTACCCCCCTAATCAAATCGGTTCCCGGTCGACCGCACATCCACCGCAGATCGGACAGCTAGTTGACAATCGTTTCCACATTTGTTGAAAATGAGTGTCATGAACGTACGTCGCCTCATACCCACCGCAGCCGTCGCCTCCGCCACGCTCCTCGGCCTCACGGCCCTGTCCGCCTGCTCGTCCTCCGACGCGGCCGACAAGAACGGCGACGGCAAGCTGAACGTGACCGCGTCGTTCTACCCCATGCAGTACCTCGCCCAGGAGATCGGCGGCGATCACGTCTCCGTCGACACCCTGACCAAGCCGGGTGTCGAGCCGCACGACCTGGAGCTCAGCCCGAAGCAGACCGCCTCGCTCGGCGAAGCGGACTTCATCCTGTACCTCAAGGGCATCCAGCCCGCCGTCGACGACGCCATCGGCCAGTCCGGCGTGAAGAACACCGTGGATGCCGCCGGGCTCACCAAGCTGGAGAAGCACGGCACCGAGGTCGGCCACGACCACGGGAGCGAGGAGCACGGGGGCGAAGAGGAAGAGCACGCCGGAGAGGGCGAAGCCGGTGCCGATCCGCACATCTGGCTCGACCCCGTGAAGTACGCCGAGGTCGCCGAAGGCGTCGGCAAGGCCATGGAGAAGGCCGACCCCGACCATGCGGCGGCGTACAAGAAGAACACCGAAGCCCTGGTCAAGAAGCTGGACGGCCTGAACACGAAGTTCGAGGACGGCCTGAAGGACACCAAGACCAAGACCTTCATCACCACGCACTCCGCCTTCGGCTACCTCGCCGAGCGCTACGGCCTGGACCAGGAGGGCATCTCCGGCATCGACCCCGAGTCGGACCCGAGCCCCGCCCACATCAAGGATCTCCAGGACACCGCCGAGAAGGACAAGGTCTCCACCGTGTTCTTCGAGACGCTCGCCAGCGACAAGACCGCCAAGACCCTCGCGGACGACACGGGCCTGAAGACGGACGTCCTGGACCCGCTCGAGGGAATCACGGACAAGTCCAAGGGCGATAACTACGTAGAGGTCATGCAGTCCAACCTCGCCGCGCTGCAGAAGGCCCTCGGCGCGAAGTGAAACAACGGCTAGCGGCAGCAGCATCGGAGGCGCCCGCGATGACAGACACAGAGCCCGCCCCGCCCGTCATATCCGTGAGGGCGGCCACGGCCACCCTCGGCGCGCGCCCGGTGCTGCGCGGCATCGACCTCACCGTCAGGCGCGGCGAGGTCGTCGCCCTGCTCGGCGCGAACGGCTCGGGCAAGTCCACCGCCGTACGCTCCGTCATCGGCCAAGTCCCCCTCACCGGCGGCGACATCAGCCTCTTCGGCACCCCCCTGAAGCGCTTCCGCCAGTGGGCCCGCATCGGCTACGTACCGCAGCGCACGACGGCAGCGGGCGGCGTCCCCGCGACGATCCGCGAGGTCGTGTCGGCCGGGCGTCTCTCGCGTACGAAGCTGACGAAGCTGGGCTGGACGACCAAGGCGGACCGCGCGGCGGTCGACCGGGCCATCGAGCTCGTCGGCCTCGCCGACCGCGCCAAGGACTCCGTGAACGCCCTCTCCGGCGGCCAGCACCAGCGCGTGCTCATCGCCCGCGCCCTCGCCTCCGAGCCCGACCTGCTGATCATGGACGAGCCCATGGCGGGAGTCGACCTGGCGAGCCAGGAGATCCTCGCCCAGACCCTGCGCGAGCAGGTCGCGGCCGGTACGACGGTCCTGCTCGTGCTGCACGAGCTCGGTGCCCTGGAGCCGCTGATCGACCGCGCGGTCGTCCTGCGCGACGGCTGCGTGACGCACGACGGCCCGCCGCCCAAGGCCACGGGCCAGCACGCGCTGCCCGGCCACGACCACGTACATCCGCATTCGGCCGACGAGCACGAGCCGATCCGCACGGGACTGCTGAGCTGATGATGGAAATCTTCCAGACCGAATTCATGCAGCGGGCGCTGATCGCCGCCGTCCTCGTCGGCATCACGGCCCCCGCCATCGGCATCTACCTCGTCCAGCGCCGCCAGGCCCTGATGGGCGACGGCATCGGCCACATCGCCATGACGGGCGTAGGCCTCGGCTTCCTCCTCAACTCCAGCCCCGTGTGGATGGCGACGCTGATCGCCGTCGTGGGCGCGGTGACCATGGAGCTGATCAGGGCGTACGGCAAGACGCGCGGCGACATCGCCCTCGCGATGCTCTTCTACGGCGGCATGGCGGGCGGTGTCCTACTGATCAACCTCTCGGACACCGGCTCGAACGCGAACCTCTCCTCGTACCTCTTCGGCTCGCTCTCCACGGTCTCGGACTCCGACGTCACGGCGATCTGCCTACTCGCGGCCTTTGTGGTCCTGGTCACGGTCGGCCTGCGCAAGCAGCTCTTCGCGGTGAGCCAGGACGAGGAGTTCGCACGGGTGACGGGGCTGCCGGTCCGGGCCCTGAACCTCCTCATCGCGGTCACGGCAGCCGTGACGGTGACCGTCGCGATGCGCGTCGTCGGCCTGCTCCTGGTGAGCGCGCTCATGGTGGTGCCGGTCGCCGCGGCCCAGCAGATCACCCGCTCGTTCAAGGTGACGTTCATCCTGTCGGTGGTCATCGGCACCGCCGTGACGCTGTCCGGCACGGCCACGTCGTACTACAAGGACGTGCCGCCCGGAGCGACCATCGTCCTGATGGCGATCGGCGTCTTCATCGTCCTGACGGCCCTCGCGACGCCCCTGGCGCGACGGCGGGCACGGGCCATGACCGCCACGGAGGCAGCAACCTGCACGGCGGCCGACTCCAAGGACGTCCCCGAGGCGCGGCGCCCGGCTGACGAGGTCACCGTCTGAGAGCGAGCTGGCACAATGGCCCGACGGGATACGACAGATGTGCGGGCGATCGTGCGAGTGATCAGTTGGAGGAGGCACCTGTGACAACAGCTGCGGGACCCCCGGTACGAGGCCGATCCACCCGGCAGCGCGCCGCGGTGGCGGCGGCCCTGGGCGAGGTGGACGAGTTCCGCAGTGCGCAGGACCTGCACGACATGCTCAAGCACAAGGGCGACTCGGTTGGCCTGACCACGGTCTACCGGACGCTCCAGTCCCTCGCCGACGCCGGCGAGGTCGACGTGCTGCGCACCGACGAGGGCGAGTCGGTCTACCGCCGCTGCTCCACCGGCGACCACCACCATCACCTGGTCTGCCGGGTGTGCGGCAAGGCGGTCGAGGTCGAGGGCCCGGCGGTCGAGAAGTGGGCCGAGGCGATCGCTTCGGAGCACGGGTACGTGGACGTGGCGCACACGGTCGAGATCTTCGGTACGTGTGCGGAGTGCGCGAGCAAGTAGCCGTACGTACGTGAGGGGCCCCACCGTCGCGCTGACGGTGGGGCCCCTCACGTACGTAGGCACGTAGGCACGTATGGCTGACTGGCTAACTGTCGGCGATCTGCTGCTCGTTCGGGATCGCCCCGCCGAAACGGCGGTCGCGCGACGCGTATTCGAGGCAGGCTCGCCACAGGTCGCGGCGGTCGAAGTCCGGCCACAGGACGTCCTGGAAGACCATCTCGGCGTAAGCGCTCTGCCAGAGAAGGTAGTTGGAGGTGCGCTGCTCGCCGCTCGGGCGCAGGAAAAGGTCGACGTCCGGCATGTCCGAGTAGTACAGGTACTTCGCGAAGGTCTTCTCGCTGACCTTGGAGGGATCGAGCCGCCCCGCCTTCACGTCCTCGGCGAGGGCCTGCGCCGCATCGGCGATCTCGGCCCGCCCCCCGTAATTCATGCAGAAGTACAGGGTGAGCTTGTCGTTGTCCTTGGTCTGCTCCTGGGAGATCTCCAGTTCCCTGGCGACCGACTTCCACAGCTTGGGCATCCGCCCCACCCAGCGCACCCGGATACCGAGCTCGTCCAACTGGTCGCGGGTCTTGCGGATGAAGTCGCGGTTGAAGTTCATCAGGAACTTCACCTCGTCCGGCGAACGCTTCCAGTTCTCGGTGGAGAAGGCGTAGAGCGAGATCGCCCCGACGCCCATCTCGATGCCGCCCTGCAAAACGTCGAGGACACGCTCGGCACCGACCTTGTGCCCCTCGGTGCGCGGCAGACCGCGGTCCTTCGCCCAACGCCCGTTGCCGTCCATGACGATCGCCACATGCTTGGGCACCAGCTCGCCGGGGATCTTCGGCGGCGTGGCGCCCGAGGGGTGCGGCTCGGGGGCGTTGTACTGACGGCGGGACCGTCCGAGGATTCCGCGTCGTGCCATGGGGGGCTCTCTCTCCTACCTAGCTAGCTATTCTCTGTCACGTCTATTACGTCTATTACGTCTGCTACATCTGCTACGTCTGTTACGTGGTTTTCTCGACGTACCGCAAGGACCGGAGCCCGCGCTCCAAGTGCCAGTGCAGATAGGCGGAAACGAGCCCGCTGCCCTCCCTGACATGCCGCGACTCGCACGCGTCCGCCGTCTCCCAGTCTCCGGTGAGCAGCGCACCGAGCAGGCCGAGGGCTTCCAGCGAGGGTACGACGCTGCCGGGCACCCGGCAGTCGACGCAGACGGAGCCACCGGCGGCCACGGAGAAGAACCGGTTCGGGCCGGGCATTCCGCATTTGGCGCAGGAGCTGAAGCTGGGCGCGTAACCATTCACGGCGAGGGAGCGGAGAAGAAACGCGTCGAGGACGAGATTCGACTCGTGCTCTCCGTTGGCGAGCGTCCGCAGCCCGCCCACGAGCAGCAGATACTGCTGCACGGCGGGCTCGCCCTCATGGTCGGTGAACCGTTCCGCCGTCTCCAGCATGGCCGTACCGGCGGTGTAGCGCCCGTAATCGGCGACGATCCCGCCACCGTACGGAGCGATGATCTCACTCTGTGTGCACAACGGGAGTCCACGCCCGATGAGTTCGCTGCCGCGCGAGAAGAACTGCACGTCGACGTGCGAGAACGGCTCGAGGCGGGCACCGAACTTGGACTTGGTGCGCCGCACGCCACGGGCGACCGCGCGGACGCGGCCGTGGTTGCGGGTGAGCAGCGTGATAATGCGGTCCGCCTCACCCAGCTTCTGGGTGCGCAGCACGACGCCGTCATCACGGAACAGACTCATGGGTTCATTCTCGCGTACGGGGCCGACAGCCGTGGCCGGGGTGGGTGATCGCCCCTACTGGCGGCTGATCGCCCGCGTGATACCTGCCGCGCTGGTTTACTCCGCACCCGGCTAACGCCTAGGTTTACCCGCTATTGACGCCCATAGGTTGACGTGTCCCACCGCGCCTCCGCGTAACTTCTCCACTCGTCGGCGAGTACGCCGGTGACCACGGATGAAGCTGAAACAGGGGGAAACACTCATGCGCATACGTTCACGCATGGCTCCGATCGCTCTGACCGCCGTCATGCTCGGGGGAGGAATGGCCGCCGCGACCGCCGCGACGGCGAGCGCCGACGTGCCGAAGGCCGGGGCCCAGATCCAGTCCTGCTACGGCAGCGCGAAGAACTACAAGGCCGAGGGCAACGGCACCACGGCGATCTGGCCGGCCGGTACCGCCTGGGCCAGGACCACCAGCAACTGCGCGGACATCAACATCAAGGTGAACTACAACCGGCACGTCAAGATCTGCTACCGCCACGGCTGCCAGGACTACCAGTACGCCAAGGCGGGCGAGTGGAAGGTGCTCGACGCCAACGTCCCGAACGGCTGGGAGTTCTACCTGGAGTTCTCCGGCGGCAACGACGGCACGGGCAAGGTCGCCTACTGATCCGGTTCTGCCACACCTGGGGCGTCCGCCAAGCTACGGCTTCCGTGCCCGGAAGCCGTAGCCCAAGATGTGGGCATGAAGAGTGACCTGTTCTCCAGCGAGCACATGGCGCAGCAGTCCGTCGTCCCCGGGATGACCCTGCACAATGCCAAGTCCATCAAGTACGCGGTCAACGGCGAGATGCACGCCCGGCAGGGCGCGATGATCGCCTACCGCGGTGACCTCCAGTTCGAGCGCAAGGGCCAGGGCGTGGGCGGGATGCTCAAGCGGGCCATGACCGGTGAGGGTCTCCCGCTCATGGCCGTGCGCGGCCAGGGCGAGGCGTGGTTCGCGCACGAGGCGCAGAACTGCTTCATCGTCGACATAGAGCCGGGTGACGTCCTCACCGTCAACGGCCGCAACGTCCTCTGTTTCGACGCGACGCTCTCGTACGAGATCAAGACCGTGAAGGGCGCGGGCATCACCGGCGGCGGCCTCTTCAACAGCGTCTTCACCGGGGCCGGGCGGCTCGGTCTGGTCTGCGAGGGCAATCCGCTGGTGATCCCGGTGTCCCCACAGCAGCCGGTGTACGTCGACACGGACGCGGTGGTCGGCTGGACCGCGAACCTGGACACCACCCTGCACCGCTCGCAGTCCATCGGCTCGATGATCAGGGGCGGTTCCGGGGAAGCGGTGCAGCTGATGCTGCGGGGTGAGGGGTACGTCATCGTGCGGCCGAGCGAGGTGACTCCGTCGAAGCCGCAGCAGCACTAGGCACCTGGAGGCCTAGCTGCGGAGGCGGCTGCCACGAAGAATGGAATGGCGACGAGGAAGCGGTCGGCCTCGGCGCGTCGGTGCTGGTCAGCGAGCCACTCGTCGATCTGGTCCCGGCTGACGGCGCCACCGGCGCAGGCCGACTCGGCGAGCCCGGTGAGCAGCGGCAGCATCGCGGGGTCGGTGAACACGCCGGTGTGCACCTCGACGGTGACATCGCCGAAGCCGCCGTCCAGGAGCAGGTTGCGGTACTGGCGGCCGGCGCGGGGCGCACCCAGGAGGTCGGCGCGGGCGTGCACGATGGTCCGGGTGAGCGCCGCGTCACTTGAGTCGATCATGATGGCGTCCCAGTCCTGCCCGGTCACGACGATCCTGCCCCCCGGGCAGAGGACGCGCCGGGCTTCGGCCACCGCGCGCCCCGGCTCCTGGAGCACGTGGAAGACCTTGTCGGCACGGTAGCCGCGCACGCTCCCGTCGGTGAACGGCAGTTCCTCCGCCCCCGCCTGGCGGAACTCGGCCGCCGACCACCGTTCCCGGGCCGTGCCCAGCATCCACGGGTCGGGGTCCACGCCCACCGCGTGGACCCCGCGTCCGGCCAGCTCGGCGACGGCGCGTCCGGCGCCGCAGCCGACGTCCACGACGGTGGAGCCCGGTTCCAGGGACAGCAGTTCGTAGGAGCGCGTCCGCAGCCGGGTGGCGCTCGGCATCTGGTCCGCCGCGTCGAGGACGGCCAACAGGGCCTCGGTGTCGCGGTGTTCTTCCACTGCTTCCCGGTTCTTGGATGACATGAATGACTTGGATGACATGGACGCCAGGCTGCGACTTAATGTCGGCATGAAGTCAAGCGATGTCGGCGACGTCGGTGCGATGAGTATCGGCGCCCTCGCCGCACGGTTCGACCTGGCCACGCACGTCCTGCGGCACTGGGAGTCGATGGGCCTGCTGCACCCCGGACGGGACGCGGGCGGGCGCCGCCGCTACGGAGCGGACGACCTCAACCGCGTGGCGGTGATCCTCCTCTGCAAGGAGGCCGGTCTCGGCCTGGACACCATAAGGAGCCTCTCCGCCACCGTCGACCGCGCCACCCGGCACAAGATATTGGCCCGCGAAGCCGAGGACCTGCGATCGAGAATCGCGGCGGCCCAGGCCTCACTGGAGCTCATCGAGGGCGGCCTGAACTGCGGGCACGAGGACGTCACCCAGTGCCCGAACTACCGGCGGCTCATCGCCGAGCAGGTCGGCCACCGAGTGCCCGCGCCCGACGTGGCGTGTGATCGGGCTGGCTGATCGCTTCCCAGGGGGCGAGGTTCCACGGGCTCGTCCGGTTCGCCGGGTCCAGAAGCGCCTGGAGGTGGGCGTCCGAGGCGGCCTGCGGGGCGGGGAAGCTCTCGTCCTGGGTGCCCTGGAGGCTTTCGCGCCAGACCTGCCTGCCGAGGAGGTAGTGGTCGGCGTACTCCTGCCAGGAGGCGTACGTCCCCGCGACCGTCGGCACGACGTTCTTGAGCCGGTTCCAGGTGTCGGCCTCGCTCAGCATCCCGCAGGCGAAGCCGCGCCGTGAGATGTCCACGTACAGCGCGATGTCCCAGGCCAGCGGTGCGACGCCGAGGCGGCGCTGGGCCATGGCACGGTAGCCGGTGCTCGCGAGCCCGCTCAGGCGCCCGAGCAGCTGCTCGGGCGCGGTGATCTCCCACTGCTCGGCCAGCCACTTCTCGGCCTTGCCGTCGTCGACGCGGGTGAACGGATACAGGGTCGTCCGGGATGCGTCCTTGTCCCGGCTCACCGGCGCGCTCAGCGACACCATCCACAGCTGGTGCATGGTGAGCGGCGTCGGGTACTTGGACTCGGCCTTCGGCTTGCTCCACTTCTTCCATATCGCCATGCGCCCGCACCTTACGTCACGGCACTTCGCCCCTACTTCGGGCATTCGCATAGGCGGTCGCGGCGCGGAGCCTCTCCGATGTGGTGGCGGTTCTGAGCGCGTCCGGTTCGCAGTCCCACTCCCGGCCGCCGCCGAAGGGGCGGAGCTGGATATACGGCCCTTCATGGCCCATGACCCTGCCGACCTGTCCCGTGCGGGTGTCCACGGCGTAGGCGCCGATCGGAAGGTTGAGGTTCACTTTGGCCCCTCACCTTCGCCACGTGGCAGGGCGACGGCGAGGCGTGCCGCCGTGTCGACGGAGCATCCGCCCAATTCGATGAGTGGGCAGGGGGCTTCGCGGGCCCAAGATGTGGGGTCGATCCGCAATGACGGAAGAATAATTCCGGCCCGCGCGAGTGCGGCACGCAATTCCTTCATGGTCTCCTCCGCTTCTTCGACGCATAGCGTCGAGTGCGCCTTGCTTTCAGCCATGACGTGGCTCCCCTTTCCCACCGGATTTCACGCTTCGTGTCTCGATGGTGACGGGTCCGGCCTACACTCGGCAGGAGTCTGTCTCCTACAACTGCGGGGCAGTGGAAGGCGGTTGGCTATGGCCAATGGTTCACGACAGGCGGCTTGGGAGTTCTTCGGAGCGGAGTTGAAGAGACGGCGGGAGGAAGCGGGGCTTACGCAGTCGGCGCTGGGGATGCGGGTATTTGTTTCCGGCGGATACGTCGGCCAATTCGAACAGGCTATTCGGAAACCGCAGTTGGATGTGGCGGAGCGGATCGATGAGGTCCTACAAACCGATGGCTTTTTCGGGCGGATGTGGCGCAAGCTCATCAAGGAGCAGCCGTATACGGAGTACTTCGCGCACGCCGCAGAGCTTGAGCGGCTGGCCACAGAGATCTGCGACTTCGCTCCGGCGGTGGTCCCAGGGCTGCTACAGACCCCCGAGTACGCGCGAGCGGTCTTCCTCGGCAGTAATCCGCTCGCCACCGACGAGTACGTCGAGGAGTTGGTGAGGGCTCGCATGGACCGCGCGGCGCTCCTCAAGGACGCTACACGGCCCGTGTATTGGGCGATCCTGCACGAGACAGTGCTGCGGATGCCGGTCGGCGGACCCGAGACGATGACCCGGCAGCTCGATCACATCGCGGCGACGGTGCGCGAGCGCAAGGTGCTGCTCCAGGTACTCCCGTTCGCGGCCGGGGCGTATTCGCCGATGGGAAAGATGATGAGGCTGATGGAGTTCGAGGACGCCCCACCAACTGTCTATACAGAGGCGGTGTTTTCGGGGAACTTGCTGGACGATCCGGCTGTGGTGAAGCGGACGGCGGCGTCTTACGATCAGCTCAGGGCCGTCGCGTTGTCGCCGGAGGCGTCCCTGGATCTGATCGATTCGACGTCGGAGGATTTCAGACGATGCGCGAGTACGACCTGAGCAACGCCAACTGGCGCAAGAGCAGCTACAGCGGCGGAGACGGCGGGGAGGAGTGCCTGGAGGTCGCGTACGACTTCATAGGCGCCGCCCGCTGGCGCAAGAGCAGCTACAGCAACGGCGAGGGCGGCAGCTGCGTCGAGGTAGCCGACGGACTCCCCGGGGTCGTCCCCGTAAGGGACAGCAAGAACCCCCAGGGCCCCGCCCTGCTACTGAGCGCCGAAGCCTGGACCGCCTTCGTGGGAGACCTCAGCTCGTCAGGATGACCAGCCGCTGCGTCGCCCGCGTCATAGCGACATAGCGGTCGACCGCTCCTTCGATGCCCTCGCCGAACGACTCCGGGTCGATGACGACGACCAGGTCGAACTCAAGCCCCTTCGACAGCGACGGAGTCAGCGACCGTACGCGAGGCGTTGCCCGGAACGTGGGATCGCCGATGACGCAGGCGGTCCCCTCGGCGTGCGCCCCGAGCCACGTGTCGAGGATCGAGTCCAGGTCGGCGACGGGCCCGTACAGGACGGGGATTCCGCTGCTCCGGATGGAGGTCGGCACATTGGCGTCCGGAAGCGCCGCGCGGATGGCAGGCTCGGCCTCAGCCATCACCTCTTCCGGCGTGCGGTAGTTGACGCTCAGGGAGGCCACGTCGATCTGGTCGAGGCCGACCCGCTCGAGCCGTTCCTGCCACGGCTCCGTGAACCCGTGCCTGGCCTGGGCGCGGTCACCGACGATGGTGAAGCTCCGGGACGGACACCGCAGGATCAGCATCTGCCATTCCGCGTCGGTGAGTTCCTGGGCCTCGTCCACGATGATGTGGGCGAACGGCCCCGCGAGCGCGTCCGGTTCAGCGGTGCCCACCATCCCGCTCTCGTCGATGAGGGTGTCCTGCATGTCCCGTCCGTGCAGCATCCCCAACGCGCCTTCGCTCTCGTCGATCTCGACGTTCTGGAGCAGGCTGGACATGGCGTCGGCGCGGCGCGCACGCTCGGCGGTGACGGAGGCCTCGTGCCGCCGCTTGCGCGCTGACGCCTCCGCGTCGCCGAGCCGCTGCCGTGCCGCGTCGAGGAGCGGCAGGTCGGAGACGGTCCAGGCCTGAGCGTCGGCGGCCCGCTGGAGCTTTCGTACGTCGTCGGGGCCGAGACCGGGAGCGCACTTGCGCAGGTAGGCGGGTACCGACCACAGGTCTCCGACGAGGTCGGTCGCTTCGAGCATCGGCCACGCGCGGTTGAGGGCGGTGATCAGCTCCCTGTTCTGGAGCAGCGACCTCCGGAAGAGCTCGGGGGACGCGTCGCTGTCGTCCTTGTCGAACAGGATCGTGAACAGCTCTTCCTGGATCTGGTCGCGCGCTTCGTTGTGCGGGGTGCCCGGTTCCACGGCCTCGAAGGCCACGGCCCAGTCGGCGGCGCTCAGCCAGATGTCGGACCAGTGGGTCTCGACCGTCATGCCCTTGGTGGGCGGCTCTTCGTAGATGCCGACGGCGGGTTCGATCGCCTTGACCAGGTCTGCGGACGACTTCAGGAGGGCGACTTCCGGGTCGGTCTCGGCCACGGCTGCGGCTCCCTCGGTGACGAGGTCGCGCAGGGTGCAGGTCTGTACGCCCTCCTCTCCGAGGCTGGGCAGGACATCGGCGACGTAGGCGAGGTAGGCCTGGTGGGGGCCGACGAAGAGCACGCCGCCGCGACGGTGACCGAGGCGGGGGTCGGAGTAGAGGAGGTGGGCGGCGCGGTGCAGGGCGACGACGGTCTTGCCCGTACCAGGGCCGCCGTCCACGACGAGAGCGCCGCGTGATCCCGCCCGGATGATGGCGTCCTGGTCGGACTGGATGGTGGACAGCACGTCGCGCATACGGCTCGACCGGTTGCTGCCGAGGCTGGCGATGAAGGCGGACTGGTCGTCAAGCGCGGCGTGCCCTTCGAGTCCGTCGGCGGTGAACACCTCGTCCCAGTAGTCGCTGATCCGGCCGCGCGTCCAGCGGTACCTGCGGCGGCTCACCAGGCCCTTCGGATGCGCGTGGGTCGCGGCGAAGAAGGGCTCGGCGGCAGGAGAGCGCCAGTCGAGCAGCAGCCGACGGCCCGTGCTGTCGGTGAGGCCGAGCCGCCCGATGTATACGGGCTCGGGGTCGTCCTCGCTGACGATGTGACCGAGGCAGAGGTCGAGGCCGAAGCGGCGCAGGGCACGCAGGCGGCCGGTGAGCCGGTGGATCTCCAGGTCCCGGTCCATCGCCTCCCGGCCGAGGCCGCCGGGAGCCATGCGCGCGGCGTCGAGGCGGTCGGACAGCTCGGCGATCGACTGCTCCAGGCTCTGAGCGATGGCCGCGAAGTGCTGATCGTCGCGGTCGATGAGCTTGGGGTCGGCTTTGGGGGAGAGATGGTCAGGAAGGTCGAACGCACTGGTCGTCGCACTGCTCGTCGCACTGGTGGTGGTCCCGTTAACCGACATCAACGCACGCACTTCGTGAATCCCCCATTTACGGCAGTTTCTGGCTTCGGCGATGGATTCTGCCCCACGACCGGGGCCTTGCCGCAAGCCCCCCAGTGCGCTATATCTTGATAGTGGCAAGAGGTGGTTACTCCCTCTTGCCCTTTTCGTTGGCCAGCCCTTCACGGCGGTAGCGAATCTCGACGAGCCCCTCCCCCTCCTTCTCCACCTCGTCCACGATCAGGAACCCCGTACGGACGAGCACGGCCCGTGACCCGGCGTTGCCCGCGTCCGTGGCTGCCCGCAGCGCGCTCAGTCCGTACGTGTCGGCGGCAAGACCGCACACCTGCCGTACGGCGGCGGTGGCGAGGCCACGGCCTGCCGCGCTCTCGGCGATGCGATAGCCGAGCTCGGCCTCGCCGTCCGCCAGGTCGAGGAGGTTGACCCGCCCGACGACCGTGCCTTCGCTGTCCACCAGTACGTGGAACTGACAGCTCCCGGCGGCCTGTTCGGCGAGCAGGGCCTCGTGGCGGGCGTCGAACTCGGCGAAGTAGGCGTCACCGCGATCGGGGACGGACCGGGCGAAGTATTCGCGGTTCTCCCGCTCGAAGGCGAGGAGGGCGAGAGCGTGATCGGAGCGCAGACGCTGGAGTTCGGGCATGGCGGAAAGCTAACCCTGCGGTCCCTGCTGCCGCACGGGAAAATACTGGCGCGGGGTGAGCCCCACGATGCGGTGGAACGCGGCGACGAACGAGCTGGCCGAGGCATAGCCGACCCTCGCGGCCACCGCCTCGATCGTCGCCCCTTCGGCGAGCAGCGGCATCGCGGCCTGCATCCGCAACTGCTCCCGCCACTGCCCGAACGCGAGGCCCGTCTCGGCGACAAAGAGCCGGGCCAGGGTGCGGGCGCTGGCGCCGACGGTGCGGCCCCAGGCCTCAAGGGGGCGCCCGTCGGAGGGATCGGCGGCCAGCGCCGCCGCGACCTCCCCCGCGCGCGGATCCTTCGGCTCCGTCACGGAGATGCTCGTCACCGGGACGGGGTGCAGCACGTCGAGAAGAACCCGCTCCGCGCGCGATCGCGCGTCCAGGTCGAGGTCCGTGCGGAGCAAGTGGTCGATCAGGGCTCGCAGGAGGGGCCCCGCCGCAAGGACCGTCGGCTCGGTCCAGGCGGCGGATTCGGGGCAGCGCGCCGGGTCGACGTACGGGCTGCGCATCACCGTGTCACCCTCGGCCTCCGTCGCGTGGGGCAGACCGGCGGGGATCCACAGGGCGAGGGAGGGTGGCAGCAGCCAGGAGCCGGAGTCGGTCCGGATCCGGAGCAAACCCTTGGCGGACCAGGCGAGTTGATGCACGGGATGATCGTGCGTCGCGAACTTCACGCCGCGCGGCATGGTGAAGTCGCCGACGAAGATCGCAGTCAACGCCCGATAGGAGTGTCCGGTCTGCGACATGACACGGCAGCCTAGCCCGTGGCGGACATCGCGCGACCCGGCCTAGCGTCACCGGTATGCCAATGAACCGAGCGCATCGCAAGCTGTGCAGTTCCGATGAGTGGGCCCAGACAGTGAAGGACCGCATCCTCCCCTGGGCCCTCGAAGACGTCGAACTCGGCGACGAGGTCCTGGAGATCGGCCCGGGATACGGCGCGAATCTGCGCGTCCTGGTCGACCAGGTCCCCAGCCTCACGGCGGTCGAGATCGACGGCGACACGGTCCGCCTCCTGGAGCGCGAGTGGGGCGACCGGGCCCGCATCCTGCACGCGGACGGCGCGGACATGCCGCTCCCCGACGCCACGTACTCCTCGGTGGTGTGCTTCACGATGCTGCACCACGTCCCCACCGACGCACTCCAGGACCGCATCTTCGCGGAGGCGTTCCGCGTACTGCGCCCCGGCGGCACGTTCGCAGGCAGCGACAGCCAACCAAGCCTCCGCTTCCGCCTGCTGCACTTCCGCGACACGATGAACACCCTGCCCCCGGCGGCCCTGCCCGCACGTCTGGAAGCCGCCGGCTTCACGAACCCGGTCGTCGACCGCCACCCGGAGAGCGGGGGCCTGCGCTTCAGCGCCCGGAAGCCGTGAAGCCCCCGAGGGCTCTCACCCGACCTTCCGCAGCTCCCCGTCACCGAACACCGCGACCATCACCAGGCTGCCTCCCAGCGCCTCGACATAGCGCGCCACCACATCCGTACCGGACACCTGGCCGCTCTCGATCTGAGAGACCCTGCCCTTGCTCACGTTCATGCGCTCGGCCACTTGCGCCTGGGTGTAGCCGCGCTCCTGGCGCATCTCGGCCAGCCGCCAGGCGCGAGCCTCGGCGAGTACGCGTTCGGCGCCTTCGAGGAACGCGTCGCGCCCTCCCGACAGCTCCTCCGCCCGCTCACGGTGTCCACTGGCCGACCACTTGATGTGTCCGCTCACTTCCCCAGCTCCTTCTCACGGTCAGCGACGTACTCCGCGTACCGCCGCTCAGCCAGCGGGATCGTTCAGCCATTGATCCACCGCACTGGTCAGGTAGACGTCCCACTGCCCGACACCCTCACCCGGATGAGGTAAATCAACCGCGGATCACGTCCACCGAACAGTCCCGGGCATCCATCCGCACGTGCAACCGCTCTCCTTCCCCCGTCACCCGCGTCCGCGCCTGCACCCCCTCCGGGAGGTCCGGCAGGACCGGGGTCACGCCGCACTCCGCTCGCACCCGGTCGAGCAGTTCCCGCATCTCCTTGGGGGCGGGGCGCGTGCCCAGGTACCAGGCGACTCCCTCGCCGTACGCGTGGCGGGTCACCGCCGGGCCGCCGTCGGGGAACGAGATCACCGTCTCCGCGCCCTCCAGGTGGATCTCCTCCGCCCAGGTGCCGTCCGGGGCCGGGGCGAACTCCTCCACCAGTACACCGAGGAGCTCGCGGAAGGGGGCCGGGTAGCCGCCGAGGTGGACTCGGTCGTTCTCGTCCGTGATTCCGGAGAAGTAGGACATGACCAGGGTGCCGCCAGCCCGGACGTACAAGGAAATTCGTGCCGCGGTCTCCTTCGATACCGAGTAAAGGTTGGGGATCAGGAGCAAGCGGTATTCGGTCAAGTCGGCGTCTACCGGCAACACATCGCACGCCACCGACGCGTCATACAGCGGCTTGTGGTGGGCCAGGGCCGCGTCAAGGAGCGTGACGTCCGCGCTCGGGTGCGCGTCCAGTTCCAGGGCCCACCAGCTCGGCCAGTCCAGGAGCAGCGCCGCGTCCGCCCGCTCGGGAGTTGAGCCGAGCAGCTGGGGGTGGGTCGCGAGTTCCGCGCCCAGCTCCCGTACCTCCCGGAAGATCCGCGTCCCCGCTCCCCCGTGCGGCACCATCGCCGAGTGGAACTTCTCCGCTCCCCCGCGCGACTGCCGCCACTGGAAGAACAGCACCGAGTCCGCGCCGTGCGCCACCGCCTGCCAGCTGTCGAGGCGCATCCGGCCCGGCGGCTTTCTGCCATTGCGCTCGCGCCAGTTCACCGCGCCCGGTGCCTGCTCAAGGAGCAGCCACGGCTGTCCGCCCTTCAGGCCGCGCATGACGTCGTACGAGAAGGCCGTTCGGTGGAGCGAATCCGGATCGTGCGGGTCGGGGTACGAGTCGTACGCCACCACGTCCAGGTGCGGGGCCCAGGTGAACAGGTCCAGGGTTTTCGCTATCGGGACGAAGTTCGTCGTGACCGGGATGTCCGGCGTGATGCGGGTCAGTACCTCCTTCTCCGCCAGGTAGCACGCGAGGAGTTCGTCCGATGAGAAGCGCCAGTAGTCCAGCTGCTGGGCCGGGTTGCGGAAGGACGGGGCCTTGCGCGGGGTGTGGACCTCCTCGAACGTGCCGTACCGCTGCGACCAGAAGTCCGTCGACCAGGCCTCGTTGAGTGCCGCCACCGTCCCGTAGCGCGCCCGCAGCCACGTACGGAACGCCGCCGTCGACACCTCGCAGTGGCAGTGGCGCGAGATGTGGCAGCCGTATTCGTTGCCGATGTGCCAGAGGGCGAGGGCGGGGTGGGTGCCGTAGCGGGTGGCCAGGCGTTCCGCGAGGCGTACCGAATAGCGGCGGTAGACCGGGCTCGACGGGCACCAGTGCTGGCGTGAGCCGGGGTGCAGGCGGGTGCCGTCCTCCAGGACCGGGAGGGTCGACGGGTGCAGGCGGGTCAGCCACGGGGGCGGGGACGCCGTCATCGTGGCGAGGCTGACCGCGACGCCCGCCTCCGCGAGGCGGTCCATGTGGCCGTCCAGCCAGGTGAAGTCGTACGCGCCCGGGGCGGGCTCCGTCGTCGCCCAGGAGAAGATCCCGAGCGTCACGAGATTCACTCCCGCCTCGCGCATCAGCTCGGTGTCCTCGGCGTGGACCTCGGGGCCCCACTGCTCCGGGTTGTAGTCACCGCCGTACCCCAGTGACGCAACCCGGTCATAGAAGTGACCCAGTCTCATCCCGCGCCCTGCACTCGTCCCATCCCCTGCACTCGTCCCATCCCCTGCGCTCATCCCACGCCCCTCGACTCCTGGCCCGCCCGCGCCTCGATCCCCCGGAAGTGATCCGCCATCGCCCGCTGAGCCCCCTCCACGTCCCGCGCCCGCAGCGCCGTCACGATGTCCCGGTGTCTGCGCACCGTCACCTCCGGCGCCGGATCGCGGGCCCATCCCCGCACCCCCGCCACCCGGTTGAAGACGTTCCAGAACGCGCCGAGCAGCTGCGGCACCAGCTCGTTGCCCAGCGAGCGGTAGAGCGTCTCGTGGAACTCGCGGTCGAGCTCAGGGAAGACCGCCCCCGTGTCCGCCGACTCCTCCATCCGCCCTACCAGAGCCTCCAGCTGGCACAGTTCCTCATCGGTGAGCAGCACCGCTATCCGCCGCACCAGGCCCTCCTCGATGACCTCCCGGAGTTGCAGGATCTCCAGTAACGCGTGGGTGTCGTCGGCAGGTTGCACCAACGTACGGAAGGTGAGCCCGTCGGCTAGCGGCGTCAGCGACACCTGCCCCACGTACGTCCCGTAGCCGTGTCTGATCTCCACGATGTCCAGGGCCTGGAGCGCCTTGAGTGCCTCGCGCACCGAGTTCCTGCTGACCCCGAGCGCTTCCATCAGCTCGGCCTCGGTGGGCAGCAGGGCGCCGGGCTTCAGCCCCCGGTCGAGGATCAACTGCATGACTTTGCGCTGGACTTGACTGCCCACGCGCCGTTCGCGGACTGGCTCCTGAGGCATGTGGCACATCGTAGGCACGGATGACATCCCACGTCCCACCTCCGGACCAACATCGTTCAGGACGGCCGGGGTTGCAGCTGGCACGACGGCCCGGATGACGCCCGGACCGGATCCGTGCGCGATCTCTTGACCGGCTCTCGCGGCGCTCTTATGGTCGCCACGCCACTACGACGTAGGACGTGGGATCTCTCAAGGGAGACACAGTGAGCGACCAGAAGATCAGCATCAGCTCATCCACCACACGCACCGGGCCCGCGCCGGACCGTCGGTCCTTCCTCAAGTACACCGGTGCGCTGGGCGCGGCCGCCGCCATCACTACCACGCTCTCCGCCTGTTCATCCGGGCCCGAGTCCACGAATGACGCCGGAGACGGCGGTGGGAAGGGCGGCGACTCCACCCTCACCGCCGTCATCGGCTATGGGAACGACGGCAGTTGGGACCCGACGCAGACCGCGTCCGCCTTCGCGATGGCCGGCAACGAACACATCTATGAGGGGCTCCTCAACACCGACCCCATCACGCGCGAGCCGTATCCCGCGCTCGCCACGGAGGTCCCGTCCGACGACAAGGCGACCACCTGGAAGTTCACGCTCAGGCCCGGCGCCAAGTGGCACGACGGGAAGCCCGTCAACGCCGACGACGTGGTCTTCGTCTTCGACCGCATCCTGGACCCGAAGACGCAGACCCTGGCCAAGGGCTTCTTCGAGAGCTGGCTGAAGGAGGTCAAGAAGGTCGACGCGACGACCGTCGAGCTCGTCCTCAAGTTCCCCTTCCCCGACGGCCTCGCCCGCCTCTCCCTCGCCAAGATCATGCCGAAGCACGTCTTCTCCAAGCCCGGCGCCTGGGACGACGCGACCAAGGGCAAGGCGGTGGGCTCGGGACCGTACAAGCAGGCGGCGCACCACCCGAAGTCCAACACCACCTTCGAGGCGTTCGACGACTACAACGGCCCGCGCAAAGCCGCCTTCAAGAAGATGAACTGGCTGACCATCGTGGACGCGGCGCCCCGCGTCGCGAAGATCTCCGGCGGCAGCGCGGACTCGGAGATCGCGGACAACATCCCGTACGCCAACATCGAGCAGCTCAAGAAGGGCGGGCTCACCGTCGAGGGCGGGGCGGGGATGAACAACCTGTTCCTGATGTTCAACACCGCGCACAAGCCCTTCGACGACGTACGCGTGCGGCAGGCGCTGCACTACGCCATCGACACGGGGAAGATGATCGAGGTCGCCCTCAAGGGGCACGGCAAGGCGTCGACCTCGTTCCTCAACGAGTCCAACCCCGCCTATCGCCCGGCGAAGACGGTCTACGCGTACGACCCCAAGAAGGCGAAGAAGCTCCTGAAGGAAGCCGGGGTCACGGATCTGTCGATCAACCTCATGGCGGTGAACGTGAGTTGGATCGTCGACTGCCTGCCGACCATCAAGGCCTCGTGGGACGCGATCGGTGTGAAGACGACGCTGGACCCGCAGGAGACGACGGCCGTGTTCACCAAGATGGACCAGAAGAAGGACTACCAGGTCGTCGCGGCGGCATCGAACCCCAACCAGTTCGGCATCGACCCCGACCTGATCATGCACTACAACTACGGGCCCGAGAACCTGTGGATGGGCTACGCCCACTGGGCCGGCAACTCCACGGCCAAGAAGCTCTTCAAGGACATGGACCAGGCGACGCGCGAACCCGACGCGGCCAAGAAGAAGGCCATGGTCCAGGACTACATCGACATCGTCGCCGAGCAGGCGGTGATCTATCCCGTCGTCCACAACGAGCTGATGACCGCGTGGGACCCGAAGAAGCTCACGGGCATCAAGGCCCAGCCCTACCCAGGCATCAACCTCCTCCAGGCCAAGTGGGCCAAGTAGCCCACACAGCAAGACCGTTGACCGTTGGGAGTCGTACGACGTGACCGCGATCTTCAGAATCCTGGCCCGCCGCCTCGCCCTGCTCGTCCCGCTGCTGCTCGGCATCGTGCTGTTCGTCTTCCTCGTGATGCGGTTCTCGGACATCGATCCGGCGTCGGCGTTCTTCCAGGGGGCCAATCCGACCCAGGAGCAACTGCACCAGTTCCGCCAGGAGAACGGGCTGCTCGATCCGCTGCCGGTGCGCTACGTCGCCTTCGTCGGCGATCTGCTCCAGGGCGACATGGGCATCAGCGTGCTCACCCGCTCACCGGTGGTGGACCAGGTCACCACCGCGCTGCCGCTCACCGTGCAGCTGACGTTCCTGGGCCTCGGCATCGCGGTGGTGATCTCGCTGCTGCTCGGTGTGACCGCCGCGATCTACCGTGACCGGCTGCCCGACCAGCTCATCCGCGTCGTCTCGCTGACCGGAGTGGCGGCACCCGGCTTCTGGCTGGCACTGCTCATGATCCAGTACCTGGCGGTGGAGGCGGGCTGGTTCCCGACCGGCGGATACGTCAACCCCGGTGATTCCTTCACCGGTTGGCTCAAGACGATGACGCTGCCCGCCCTCGCGCTCTCGCTCCCCGTGGCCGCCGGGCTCACGCGCATCATCCGTACGGCGGTGGTCGAGGAGCTCGACAAGGACTACGTACGGACGGCGATCGGCAGCGGCCTGCCACCGGTCGTGGTCGTCGGACGCAACGTCCTGCGCAACGCCCTCATCAACCCCCTGACGGTGCTCGGCCTGCGCGTCGGCTATCTGCTCGGCGGCGCGGTCGTCATCGAGACGATCTTCTCGCTGCCGGGCATGGGCAAGCTGATGATCGACGCCGTGAAGAACGGCGACCCGGCGGTGGTGCAGGGAGTGGTCATCACGACAGCCGTCGGCTTCGTGGTCGTGAACCTGGTCCTGGACATTCTCCATCTGCTGGTCAATCCGCGCCTGAGGGGGACTGCCTGATGATCACGTCCCGCAAGGCTCTGACCGAGCGCCTCGCACGGCCCGGCATCCGGATCCGCTCCCTGCGCAGGCTGCCGGTACTCTCCCGCGTCGCGGTGGGAGTGGTCGGCCTGGTCGTCTTCGTGGCGCTCTTCGCACCGCTGCTGGCCCCGCACGACCCACTGGACCAGCAGCCGCAGGCCGACGGCACGGGACACCCCTCGGGCAGTCACTGGATGGGGCAGGACAGTCTCGGCAGGGACATCCTCAGCAGGCTGATGTACGGGGCACGCTGGTCCCTGGCGATCGGGCTCGGGGCGACCCTGCTCGCCCTGATCGTCGGCGCGGTGCTCGGCGCGATCGCGGCGACCTCGCGCAAGGCGGTCGACGAGACGCTGATGCGGTGCCTCGACATCGTCATGGCGTTCCCCGGCATCGCGCTCGCGGCGGTCCTCGTGGCCGTCTTCGGCGGCGGCATCCTCGTCCTGATCTGCGCCATCGCGTTTCTGTTCACGCCGCCGATCGCACGGGTCGTACGCGCGAATGTGATGGATCAGTACGGCGAGGACTATGTCGTCGCCGAACGCATCGTCGGCGCACGCACCCCGCACATCCTCATCAAGCACGTGGCGATCAACTGCGCCGCGCCCATCCTGGTGTTCTGCACGGTGCAGGTCGCCGAGGCCATCGTGTTCGAGGCCTCGCTGTCGTTCATCGGCGCGGGCGTACGGCCCCCGGACCCGTCCTGGGGCAGCGTCATCGCGGACGGCAAGAACATGGTGCTGCTCGGCGGCTGGTGGGCGACGGTCTTCCCCGGCCTCCTGATGCTGATCACGGTCCTTTCCCTCAACATCCTCTCCGAGGGAGTCTCGGACGCGTGGGCGGCGCCCGTGACGCGCGATGTGCCGGGCACGGCCCGCAAGGAGGACCGCGAGGACCGCCTCGAAGCTCCCGAGCCTGGCAGCGGCAAGGTCCTTGAACTGCCGGGCCTGACAGCGGCGGCCCAACGCCTGCGCTCGCGCGCACGCCCGCTGCCCGAGGGGACACCGGTCCTCACGGTCTCCGACCTCGCGATCGGCTTCGACGCCCGCCACGGCGGGGTGGACATCGTCGACGGCATCAGCTTCCACGTGCGGCCGGGTGAAGTCCTCGGCCTGGTGGGCGAGTCGGGCTGCGGCAAGTCGCTCACCGCGCTGACCGTGATGGGCCTGGAGCCGAAGGGCGCCCGCATCGGCGGCCACGTGACGTTCAACGGCGAGCAGTTGATCGACATGCCGATGCGCGCCCGGAGGAGACTCCTGGGCCACGACATGGCGATGATCTACCAGGACGCGCTGTCGTCCCTCAACCCGGCGATGACGGTCCGCTCCCAGCTCAAACAGGTCGTACGAAGGGGTGGCCGCCGCACATCGGTCGAGCTCCTCGAACTGGTCGGCCTCGACCCGGAGCGCACCCTGCGCAGCTACCCCCATGAGTTGTCGGGTGGCCAGCGGCAACGCGTCCTGATCGCCATGGCGCTCTCCCGCGACCCGAAGCTGATCGTCGCGGACGAACCGACGACGGCACTGGACGTCACGGTCCAGGCCCAGGTGATTCAACTCCTCCTGCGCCTGCGCGAGGAGCTCGGCTTTGCCCTGATCCTCGTATCGCACGACCTGGCCCTCGTCGCGGACGTCACCGACCGGGTGGTCGTGATGTACGGCGGCCAGATCGTCGAGACGGGCGTGACGGCGGACCTGGTCGAGACGCCGTCGCACCACTACACGCGCGGCCTGCTCGGCTCGGTGCTCTCGCTCGAATCGGCGGCGGAACGCCTGACGCAGATCAAGGGCGTCGTACCGTCCCCCGCCGACTTCCCCGCAGGGTGCCGTTTCGCGGACCGATGCCCTCTCGCGAGCGAGGTGTGCCGGACGACGGCACCCGAACTCGTGGGCGGAGCACGGCATTCCATCGCTTGCCACCATCCGGCGGAACAGCCGCCGCGAGTGCCGGAGCCCAGGGGAAGCGAGGCGCTCAAGTGACGACCGAACAGCCCGGACAGCCCGGACAGCCCGAAGACCTGATCACCCTCTCCGGCGCGCACGTCGTACACCGGGCGCGCTCGGGCGGGCTGCTCTCGCGGGACCGCGTGTACGCCCTCACCGGCGCCGATCTGACCATCGCGCCCGGCGAGACGGTGGGCGTCGTGGGCGAGTCGGGGTGCGGCAAGTCGACGCTGGCGAAGGTCCTCGTGGGGGTGCAGCGGCCCACGGCGGGCACGGTGTCCTTCCGAGGCCAGGACCTGTGGACGATGAAGCCCGCCGAGCGGCGGGTGGCGATCGGCCGGAACACCGGCATGATCTTCCAGGACCCGTCGACGGCGCTGAACCGCAGGCTGACGGTGCGGCAGATCCTCCGTGACCCGCTGGACGTACACAGGGTGGGCACCTCGGCTCAACGCACCGACCGCGTCCGCGAGTTGATGTCCTTGGTAGGCCTCCCCAAGGTCCTGGCGGACGGGCTGCCGGGCCAACTCTCCGGCGGGCAACGCCAACGCGTGGCGATCGCGCGCGCACTGGCCCTCGAACCGGACCTTGTGGTGGCGGACGAGCCGACGAGCGCACTCGACGTCTCCGTACGCGCCCAGATCCTCAACCTCCTCCTGGATCTGAAGGAGCGGCTCGGCCTCGCCCTGGTCTTCGTGTCGCACGACATCCAGACGGTTCGACGGATGAGCGACCGGGTCATCACCATGTATCTGGGCAGAATCGTGGAGGAGTCACCGGCGGAGGAGATCCTGGACAGAGCGCGGCATCCGTACACGCGCGCGCTGTTCTCCGCGACTCCCGGCCTGCTCGACCCCATCGACCCGATCCCGCTCGCGGGCCCGGTGCCGTCGGCCACCCGGCCACCGAGCGGGTGCCCGTTCCGCACGAGGTGCTGGAAGGCGGACGAGGCCTGCGCCGCCACCATGCCTGACTTCGCCTCGACGGAGGGATCGGGGCGATCGGGGCACCGCTACCGCTGCCACCACCCCGTACGGGACGGCCAGTCCACGCACGAGCTAGTGATCCAGTCCGCCGCCACGGACGCGAGCCCCAGGGAGAATCCATGACCATGCCCACCCCGCTGACCGGTGTCGTCCCGCCCGTCTGCACCCCTCTGACACCGGACCACGAGGTGGACACACCGTCGCTCACAAGGCTGGTGGATCACCTGGTGGAGGGCGGGGTCGACGGTCTCTTCGTGCTCGGCTCGTCATCGGAGGCGGCGTACCTGACGGACGGCCAGCGGAGGCTGGTCATCGAGACGGTGGCGGGGCACGTGGGGGGCCAACTCCCGGTTCTGGCAGGGGCGATCGACATGGCGACGCCACGGGTCCTGGACCACGTCCGCGCGGTGACGGAGGCGGGGGCGGACGGGGTGGTGGTGACGGCCCCCTTCTACACGCGCACACACCCGGCGGAGATCGCACGCCACTTCCGGCTTGTGGCGGCGCGGTCCTCGGTGCCGGTCTTCGCGTACGACCTGCCGGTCGCCGTCCACTCCAAACTGGACGCGGGGCTCGTCCTGGAGCTGGCCGCCGAGGGGGTCCTCGCAGGGCTGAAAGACTCCAGCGGGGAGGAGGGGAGCTTCCGGGACGTGGTGCTCGGTGCGCGGGGGCGGGCGGACGTCTCCGGGTTCAGTGTGCTTACGGGGTCGGAGACGACGGTGGATGCGGCGTTGGCGATGGGGGCGGACGGGGTGGTGCCGGGCCTGGGGAACGTGGATCCGGAGGGCTATGCGCGGCTTTACCGCTACTGCCGGGAGGGGGACTGGGGGCGGGCCCGGGAGGAACAGGAGCGGTTGTGCGGTCTTTTCGGGATGGTGCGGGTCGGGGATTCCGCGCGGATGGGCGGCAGTTCGTCGGCCCTCGGGGCGTTCAAGGCGGCGCTGTATCTGCGGGGTGTGATCGCTTGCCCGGCCACTGCGGAGCCGCAGGTGCCGTTGTCCTCCGGGGAGGTTGAGCGGGTGGGGAAGTTCTTGGCGGGGGCGGGGTTGTTGTAGGGCGGGGGCGGTTTCCTTTCCCCAAGCCCGCCCCTACCCGAATCCCCTGGCTCCGCCGGACCGATGCGTACCGTCGATCACCGGCTTCGCCGAGTTCGTCCTCAATCACCGGACGGGCTGAAAAACTTCAGCGGCTCGTCACCGTCGTGCGGTGGTCTGTTCGGCCCGCATGACGGGCCTCCTTCCGGCAGGTTGGCAGGTCGGTGCCAACCCTTCCGGAGCGGCCCGCGCGATCCGTCGGGCGCGAGGGCGAGTTGAGGCGTACGACGTGGGGAGGCGACGAAGTCGCGCTACTCCCACGGGAGTACGGAGCCGTGGGCTCCCGGAGGCATCAGAAGTGTGTCGTCCGCGCCGCCACCATCAGCCGTGTCACCTCGTCCGCACCGATGGTCAGCGCACCGCCCGCCGTGGCGAGCACCTCGCGCTCGGCGGGTGTGTACGGGCCGTCGGCGAGCGCGATGCGGGCGCCTTGCAGGAGGATCGACTCCCGGCCGGCCGGGGCGAGGTGCGGGGCCAGCGGGTCGAGCGCCTCGTGGAGCTCTATGGCGAGACCGGGGTCGACGTCCGGCACGGTCGCCCGTCCGGTGTCCGCGGCGAGCGCCTCGACGAGCGCGACGAGCTGTTCCTCGCAGGCGTCGTCGTACCCCGCGCCGCGCAGCGCGCCGACGGCCGCGTCGAGCGTCGTACGCGATGAAGTGCCGCCCGCGGCGAGGATCGCGAGGACGACGGTGTGCACGGCGTCGCGCACCATCGCCGAGAGGCGGGTGGTCGTGGGATGGCCGAGAACGTCCGTGCCGAAGTGGTCGCCGCAGGCGGCACACTCGACGATGGGGCCCGCGGCACCGCGCGGCAGGACCGGAAGGCCGAGCAGAACGAAGCGGCGACGACCGGTGCGCCGTTGGTAGTTGCGGTCACCACCGCAGCCGGGGCAGAAGAACTCGCCGTCCCCCACGGTGGTCCAGGCCGTATGCACGCCGATCACGCGCCTGCGCAGGACCCGCCCGCGCGATACAGGCCTGCCGAAGATGCGGGATTCCCGGCCGATTCGTCCCCGATCTGGCAGCACCACGCACCTCCGTAACGCCCCGGCCACATTGCCGCGTTGGGCGTGATGTTAGCCACATTGTTGATGTGGCGTCAGCACCCTGCACGAGAGATGGCCGGTAGACGACCGCCGGACGGGCTCGAGATGAGCCCGTCCGGGAGTCGGAAGTGTCCTTGAAGAGGTGCGCGAGGAGGCGCTGAGTCGGTCAGCGCGCGGCGCGGAGTGGGCTCAGCGAGCCGCGCGGTTCACCGCGGAAACCGCGGCCTTGAGCGACGCACGTGTCGTATTCGCGTCGATACCGATGCCCCACAGCACCTTGTCGCCGATCGCGCACTCGATGTACGAAGCGGCCTGCGCGGAGGCTCCCTCACTCATCGTGTGCTCCTGGTAGTCCAGGAGGCGTACGTCGATGCCGATGCCCTGCAGCGCCTGGAAGAAGGCCGAGATCGGGCCATTGCCGGTGCCGGTCAGGATCGTGTCGGCGCCGTCGACCGTCGCCTCGACGGTGAGCGTGTCCGTGCCGTCCTTGTCCGTGGTGGTCTGGCCGTTCTTGACCTGGATGCGGCCCCACGGGTTTTCCGGGTTGGGCAGGTACTCGTCCTGGAAGATGCCCCAGATCGCGGCCGGGGTGACCTCGCCGCCCTCGGAGTCGGTCTTCGTCTGGATGATCTTCGAGAACTCGACCTGCATACGGCGCGGCAGGTCCAGCTTGTGGTCGTTCTGCAGGACGTAGGCGATGCCGCCCTTGCCGGACTGCGAGTTGACGCGGATCACGGCCTCGTACGAACGGCCGACGTCCTTCGGGTCGATCGGCAGGTACGGAACGGCCCACTCGATCTCGTCGACCGTCTTGCCCTGCTGCTCGGCACGGATGCCCATCGCCTCGAAGCCCTTCTTGATGGCGTCCTGGTGGGAGCCGGAGAAGGCGGTGTAGACGAGGTCGCCCGCGTACGGGTGGCGGGGGTGGATCTCCATCTGGTTGCAGTACTCGGCGCTGCGGCGGATCTCGTCGATGTCGGAGAAGTCGATCTGCGGGTCCACGCCCTGCGAGAAGAGGTTCATGCCCAGCGTGACCAGGTCGACGTTGCCGGTGCGCTCGCCCTGGCCGAACAGGCAGCCCTCGATGCGGTCGGCGCCGGCCATGATGGCCAGCTCGGCGGCGGCGACGGCGGTGCCGCGGTCGTTGTGCGGGTGGACGGACAGGCAGACGTGCTCGCGCCGGGTCAGGTTCCGGGACATCCACTCGAAGCGGTCCGCGTGGGTGGAGGGCGTCGAACGCTCCACCGTGGCGGGCAGGTTGAGGATGATCTCGCGGCCCTCCGCGGGCTGCCACACGTCACAGACCGCCTCGCAGACCTCCAGGGCGAAGTCCAGCTCGGTGTCCGTGAAGATCTCGGGGCTGTACTGGTAGCCGAAGACCGTCTCGGGGCCCAGCAGCTTCTCCGCGTACTCCATGACCAGGCGCGTGCCGTCGACGGCGATCTGCTTGACCGCGTCCTTCGAGCCACGGAAGACGACCTCGCGCCAGACGGGCGCGGTCGCGTTGTACAGGTGGACGGTGGCGCGCTTGGCGCCGACCAGCGACTCGACGGTGCGGGAGATCAGCTCTTCGCGGGCCTGCGTCAGGACGGAGATCGTGACGTCGTCCGGGATCGCACCGTCCTCGATGATCGAGCGTACGAAATCGAAGTCCGTCTGCCCGGAGGACGGGAAGCCGACCTCGATCTCCTTGTAGCCCATGCGGACGAGCAGGTCGAACATCTCGCGCTTGCGGGCGGGAGACATCGGGTCGATCAGTGCCTGATTGCCGTCACGCAGGTCCGTGGAGAGCCAGCGGGGAGCGACCGTGATGCGGTTGTCGGGCCACGTGCGGTCGGGGATGTCCACCTGGTCGTACTGGCCGTACTTGTGGACCGGCATGGAGGTGGCGCGCTGGAAATTCGGCTTGATCGCCATGATGCGGGGGCTCCTCGGGAGTGTCCTTAAGGACGGCCGACGGTCGCTTCGCGAGCAACACCGAACTCCGCGGGGAGGGGGTCGGCCTCGACTACAGGCCCTCGCCGCGGCAGCTAAGGAGGAGAAGCAGCCCGTAACGCATGATGCTCCGCAGCCTAGCCGAGCCGCGCCGTGTGCGCGGATCCGTATCAGTATGCGGGATCGCGGTTAGGTTACGGGTAAGAGGTGATCAATACCTCTATTTCACTAATCATGGTGGCAGGTAGTGACAGCGGCATGACCCAGTGCCACATTGCCGCCATGGCCACCAATCCAGGCTTCGAGCCTGTCTTCTGCTCCATCATCCCGCCTCACGTTCTCGACACTCTGGCCCAGAGTGACGACGCCACGCTCGCCGGTCCCGCCCGCCGCACCCTGGAGCGGGACGCCATCGAGCGCACCCACCGCCGCCTGACCACGGTCATCGGCGCCCCGTCCGTCACCCCGCCCAAGGACGCGGTCGCCGAGAAGCCGCACCGCACGATCTACGACGCCAGGCACGGCACCGAGCTGCCGGGCCGCAAGGTCCGCGGCGAGGGCGACAAGCCCGGCAAGGACGCGACCGTCAACCGCGCGTACGCGGGTCTCGGCGCGACCTTCGAGCTGTACCTGAAGACCTACCAGCGCAACTCCATCGACGGCCACGGCCTGCCGCTGAACGCCACCGTCCACTACTCGAAGGACTACAACAACGCCTTCTGGAACGGCGAGCAGATGGTGTTCGGCGACGGTGACGGCGAGATCTTCCTCGACTTCACCATCCCCGTCGACGTCATCGGCCACGAGCTGACCCACGGCGTCACGCAGTACACGGCCAACCTCACGTACTTCGGCCAGCCCGGCGCCCTGAACGAGTCGATGTCGGACGTCTTCGGCTCGCTCATCAAGCAGTACACGCTCGGCCAGTCCGCCACCGAGGCCGACTGGCTGATCGGCGCGGGCCTGCTCGCGCCCCGCGTCACCGGCACGGCCCTGCGCTCCATGAAGGCGCCGGGCACGGCCTACGACGACGATGTGCTCGGCAAGGACCCGCAGCCCGCCGACATGGACCACTACGTCCGCACGGGCCGCGACAACGGCGGCGTGCACATCAACTCCGGCATCCCCAACCACGCCTTCTACCTGCTCGCCGAGTCGCTCGGCGGCAACGCGTGGGAGCGGGCCGGGCAGATCTGGTACGCCGTCCTGACCGGCGGGCAGCTGGCGCAGGACGCGTCCTTCGCGGACTTCGCCAAGCTGACGGTCGCCGCCTCGCGCGACAAGTACGGCGAGGGCGAGGAGCACCAGGCCGTCCTGAAGGCGTGGTCCCAGGTCGGGGTGCCTACCAACTGACCTCCCCATGGAGTAGACAGGACCCATGCGTATCCAGGTGAAGCGCACGGGAGGATTCGCGGGCATCGAGCGGGACGCCGAGATCGACACCTCGGAACTGCCCGATGCCCACGAGTGGCACGCCCTGGCCGAACAGGCCTTGGCCGAGGGCCGGGGCACGCCGCCCATAGGGGTGCCTGACGGCTTCAACTACCAGCTCACCATCGACGGGCACACGGTGTACTGCTCGGATCCACGCCTTACCGATCCGCAGCGGAAGCTGATCACGCGAGTGCTGAAGGAAGGGGCGTAGGAGAGGAAGGGGCATAGGAGAACGGCTCGTAAAACTTGAGCGGTGTTCACCTTTTCTGGCGTACGCCCATTGACTTCCGTACTCGGCCGTACGGAAGATCGCGCCCATGGCAGCGAGTGCGGCGAGTGCGGCGATTCCTCAGTTCCCCCGCGATTTCGTGTGGGGGGTGTCCACATCGGCTCACCAGATCGAGGGCGCCGTCGACGAGCGCGGCCCCTCCGTCTGGGACGCGTTCACCGCGATGCCGGGCCGGGTCAAGGACGGCACGACGGCCGCGATCGCCTGCGACCACTACCACCGCTACCGCGAAGACGTCTCGCTCATCCGGGAGTTGGGGGTGGACGCGTACCGCTTCTCGGTGTCGTGGCCGCGGGTACTCCCGACGGGGGCGGGCGAGATGAGCGCCGCGGGCCTCGACTTCTACGACCGCCTGGTCGACGAGCTGTGCGCGGCGGGCGTACGTCCTGTCCCCACCCTCTTCCACTGGGACACGCCCCTCGCACTCGCCGACGCGGGCGGCTGGCTGCGGCGGGACACCGCCGAGCGTTTCGCCGAGTACGCCGCCGTGGTGGCGGACCGCATCGGTGACCGGGCCAAGAAGTGGATCACCCTCAACGAACCCGCCGAGCACACCCTCCTGGGCCACGCGCTCGGCCAGCACGCGCCCGGTGAACAGCTCATGTTCGACGCGCTTCCGGTGGCGCACCACCAGCTGCTCGCCCATGGCCTCGCGGTACGGGCACTGCGCGCGGCGGGCGTCACGGACATCGGCATCGCCAATTCGCACGGCCCGACCTGGCCCGCGTCGTCATCGGCGGCGGACACGGAGGCGGCGGACTTCTACGACGTACTGCTCAACCGCCTCTTCGCTGACCCGTTGCTCCTGGGTCAATACCCGGAAGGCATAGGCGAGTTGATGCCAGCGGACGACCTCGAAGCGGACCTGAAGGTCATCGCGGAACCGATCGACTGGTACGGCATCAACTTCTACCAGCCGACCAAGGTGGGCGCGCCGCTCCCGGCGGCGACACCGACGGAGTTCTCCGGCCTCACGCTCCCACCCGAACTCCCCTTCTCCCCAAGGGAGATAGCGGGCCGCCCGGTGACGGACTTCGGCTGGCCGGTGGTCCCGGAATCACTCACCGAGCTGCTCATCGACTTCCGCGACCGGTACGGAGACCGCCTGCCTCCCCTGGTGATCACCGAGAACGGCTGCTCGTACGAGGGAATCGACGACCAGCGGCGGATCGACTACCTCGACGGCCACATACGGGCGCTGCACCGGGCGTTGGAGGAGGGAGTGGACGTACGCGGCTACTTCGTCTGGTCCCTCATGGACAACTTCGAGTGGGCGGAGGGCTACCGGCAGCGCTTCGGTCTGGTCCACGTCGACTACACCACCCTTGAGCGCACCCCGAAGGCGTCGTACGCATGGCTGCGCGAGACGCTGCGGGCGCAGCGCGCATGACCGCCAGCGCCCTGCGGGAGCCCGTCAACCGGGTCGGCCGGGGCTGGACGACGTCACTTTCGGTCGCCAACGGCGCGATCTGGGTGGGCTGGTACGGCCCGCTACAGATCCTGCTCGCCGTGCAGGCGGAGAACCTGGCCCCGGCCGGCACGTCGAAGGAGACCGTCCTCGCGTGGGTCACGGGGGTCGGCGCGGTCGTCTCGCTGGCCGCGAACCCGCTCTTCGGAGCGCTCTCGGACCGCACGACGTCCCGCTGGGGCAGGCGCACCCCGTGGATCGTGGCGGGCGCGGCGGGCGGCGCCGCCTCGCTCCTGCTGCTCTCGGCCGCGGGCTCGGTGTGGTGGATGGCGGCGGGCTGGTGCCTGGTCCAGCTCACCCTGAACGCCGCGTTCGCCGCGGTCACCGCTGCCGTACCCGACCGGGTGCCACGGCTCCAGCGGGGCTCGGTGGGCGGCTGGCTCGGGGCGGCGCAGCTGCTCGGCGTGGTCGTCGGCACCGGCCTCGCGACGGTGCCCGGCGGGACGGTCACGGGGTACGCGGCATGTGCGGTCTTCACGGTGGCGGGTGTGCTGCCCTATGTCGTACGCCATCGGGACCTGCGCCTGGACGCCGCCGACCGGCCGCCGTGGAACCGGCGGGAATTCCTCGCGGGCTTCTGGCTGAGCCCGCGCCGCTACCCGGACCTGGCCTGGGCGTGGCTGACCCGCTTCCTGATCAACGTCAGCAACTCGGTGGTGCTGCTCTACCTTCTCTACTTCCTGCGGGACCGCCTGCACCGCTCCGACCCCGAAGAGGGCGTCCTGATCCTGACGGCCGTGAACGGCGTGACGATGCTCGCCACGGTCGTGGTGGGCGGCGCCTGGTCGGACCGGACCGGGCGCCGCAAGCCGTTCGTGATCTGGGCGGGGACGCTGATGGCGGTGGCCACGGGCCTGCTCGCCCTGTGGCAGACCTGGCCAGGGGCGATCGTCTCGGCGGCAGTGCTCGGCATCGGCTTCGGGGTCTTCACGTCGGTGGACTTCGCCCTGATGACGGACGTACTCCCCAAGGCGATGGACCGGGGCAAGGACCTGGGCGTCATCAACATCGCCAACTCGCTGCCCCAGGTGGCGGCCCCCGCCATCGCGGCCCCGATCGTGACCTACCTGGGCGGCTATCGGGTGCTGTACCTGGTGGCGGCGGCGGTGGGCCTGGCGGGAGCGGTGCTGGTGACGCGGATCAGGGGCGTGGAGTAGCCCCTGATAGTTGGCCGCCGCTCAGAAGCCGAGCTTGCGCAGCTGCTTCGGGTCGCGCTGCCAGTCCTTGGCGACCTTCACATGCAGGTCCAGGAAGACCGGCGTGCCGAGCAGCGCCTCGATCTGCTGGCGGGACTTGATCCCGACCTCCTTGAGCCGCTTGCCCTTCGGGCCGATGATGATGCCCTTCTGGCTGGGCCGCTCGATGTAGACGTTCGCGTGGATGTCCAGCATCGGCTTGTCCGCGGGGCGGTCCTCGCGCGGCAGCATCTCCTCCACCACGACCGCGATGGAGTGCGGCAGCTCGTCCCGCACGCCCTCGAGCGCGGCCTCGCGGATCAGCTCGGCGACCATGACCTGCTCGGGCTCGTCCGTGAGGTCGCCCTCGGGGTAGAGCGGCGGGCTCTCGGGAAGCATCGGGACGATCAGATCGGCGAGCAGCTGGACCTGCTCGTCACCGACGGCGGAGACCGGCACGATCTCGGCCCACTCGAAGCCGAGCTCCGTGCTGAGCTGGTCGATGGCGATGAGCTGCTCGGCGAGCGTCTTACTGTCGACCAGGTCGGTCTTCGTGACGACCGCGATCTTCGGCGTCTTCTTGATGCCGGCGAGTTCCTTGGCGATGAACCGGTCGCCGGGGCCCAGCTTCTCGTTCGCGGGCAGACAGAACCCGATGACGTCGACCTCGGCCCACGTCGTCCGTACGACATCGTTGAGCCGCTCACCGAGCAGCGTGCGCGGCTTGTGGAGTCCGGGGGTGTCCACCAGGATCAGCTGGGCGTCAGGACGGTGCACGATGCCGCGCACCGTGTGCCGCGTGGTCTGCGGCTGGTTCGCGGTGATCGCCACCTTCTGGCCGACCAGAGCATTCGTAAGGGTGGACTTGCCCGCATTGGGGCGGCCCACGAAGCAGGCGAAGCCGGCGCGGTGGGTGGCCTCGGACGGCTCGGATGACTCGGTACGAACGCTCATGGCGCCCATTCTCCCTGATCGACAGAGGGCCGCAGCACGCCGAGGTGCCCAGGAGGCGCCGGTGAGGCGCCGACGGGGCATCGGCGCGTCGTCGGCGGGGACATCCGTGAGCTCCCGGAAACTCCTCCGCAACACGAAACACACCGGAAACCCGAGGGTGCCCGTTCGGAAACGCACGGCAGTGACGCTCTCCCTCTGCCCCCACCCGGAGGAGAGATTCCCCGTGCAGTCCGCGCACTCGTCGCACTCCCTCACCACCACCCTGGCCGCCGCCGGTGGCCCCGACACCGGCGACACCGCCTGGCTGCTCGCGGCCACCGCTCTCGTCCTGCTCATGACGCCGGGCCTCGCGCTCTTCTACGGCGGCATGGTCCGCACCAAGAGCGTCCTCAACATGCTCCTCATGAGCTTCGTCTCGATCGCCCTGGTCACAGTGGTGTGGCTGCTCGCCGGCTACTCCCTGGCCTTCGGCGACGACACGTTCGCGGGTCTGATCGGCGGCGTCGACCACTTCGGCATGGCGGGCATCGGCCCGAGCACGCTCACGGGGACGGTCCCCACCCTCCTCTTCACCACGTTCCAGCTGACCTTCGCGATCCTCACCACGGCACTGATCAGCGGCTCGATCGCGGACCGTACGAAGTTCGCTGGCTGGCTGGTCTTCGTGCCGGTCTGGGCGCTGCTCGTATACGTTCCCGTGGCGCACTGGGTGTGGGGCCCGGACGGCTGGATCTCCTCGTCCCTCGGCGCGCTCGACTTCGCGGGCGGTCTGGTCGTCGAGATCGCGTCCGGCGCCTCCGGGCTGGCCCTCGTGCTCGTCCTCGGCCCGCGCATCGGCTTCAAGAAGGACGCGATGCGCCCGCACAACCTGCCGATGGTCCTGATGGGCGCCGGGCTGCTCTGGTTCGGCTGGCTCGGCTTCAACGGCGGCTCGGCACTCGGCGCGAACGGCCTGGCTGCGGCGTCCCTTCTGAACACCCTGCTCGCAGGCTGCACGGGCCTGCTCGGCTGGCTCTTCGTGGAGCAGCGCCGGGACGGCCACCCCACCACCTTCGGCGCGGCTTCGGGCGCGGTGGCGGGTCTCGTCGCCATCACGCCCGCGTGCGGGGTCGTCGGGGTGCTCGGCGCCGCGGTGGTCGGGCTCGCGGCGGGCGTGGTCTGCTCGTACGCCGTGGCATGGAAGTTCCGCTTCGACTACGACGACTCCCTCGACGTGGTGGGTGTCCACCTGGTCGGCGGCGTGGTCGGCACGCTCCTGATCGGCCTGTTCGCGACGGCCACGATGACGGACGGCGCGGAGGGACTCTTCTACGGGGGCGGCCTGGCCCAGCTGGGCAAGCAGACGGTGGCGGTGCTCGTGGTGGGGGCGTACACGTTCGCCGTCACGTACGGCATCGGCAAGGCGATCGACAAGCTCATGGGCTTCCGCGCGGACCCCGACGACGAGCTGACGGGCCTCGACCAGACGCAGCACGCGGAGACCGCCTACGATCACGGCGTCCTGGTCAGCCCGATGAAGGGGAGCACCGTCGCATGAAGCTCGTAACCGCGGTCATCAAGCCGTTCCGCCTGGACGAGGTGAAGACCGCGCTCCAGGAGCTCGGCGTGCAGGGACTCACCGTCACGGAGGCGAGTGGGTACGGGCGGCAGCGGGGGCACACGGAGGTGTACCGCGGGGCGGAGTACCAGGTGGACCTGGTGCCGAAGGTGCGGGTCGAGGTCGTCGTGGATGACGCGGACCTCGACCCGACCATCGACGCGATCGTCCGCGCGGCGGCCACGGGCAAGATTGGTGACGGGAAGGTGTGGGCGGTTCCGGTGGAGACGGTGGTGCGGGTGCGGACGGGTGAGCGGGGTCCGGACGCGGTTTGACGCACCGGAAACGCCGGACGGGCTGGAATATCCAGCCCGTCCGGCGTTTGAGGACATCTTGTACGGGGTCTGGGGCGGGGCCCCAGTCTCGGGAAGGGGCGGGATCGGGGAAAAGTCACCCAGTCTGAACCCGCACCCGAACCTCCCCATCAGGCCCCGCGAGGAACACCGGCGTCCCGGCCCCGCCAAGGTCCCGCACAGCGGCAAGATCCTCCGAGGACAGCGCCTCCCCGGCGGAGACGACCGCCGCCGCTTCAAGGGACTCCGCCCCGGAGGCAACAGCCATAGCCACAGCAGTGCGCAGCGCGGAAAGCTCCAGCGAGGCAAGCGCAACGGTCCCGGCGACATAAGTCCGCCCCGTCTCGTCCCGCACCGCGGCCCCCTCAGGCACCCCGTTCCGCGCCCGCGCCGAACGAGCCAGCGTAACGATCTTGCGGTCCTCGGCATCAAGAGCGTCAAGCGACGCAGCACTCTCGGTCATGAACCGAGCATACGGAGCTCAGAGCCCTACACGGCCACCGGGTACATGGACCCCCGCCGCCCCTCGGGCGACGCGAGCCACTCCAGCTTCGCCGCCGTGTCCGCCTCGTTCAGCGGCGTATGCAGCACGATCGTGAGGTCCGGCCTGGCCGGCACCTTCAGCGGCGTCGACTCGACGTGCAGCGCCCCCACCAGCGGATGCGTGAGCTCCTTGTGGACCTGCCCCGGGGGCCGCACGTCCCGCCGCTCCCACAGTTCGGTGAACTCCTCGCCCGCCGCCTCCCGCAGTTCGGCGAGGACCGTCTGGAAGCCCTCGTCGTCGGGAGACTCGGAGCAGGACGCCCGGAACTGCGCGACGACCGTCTCCGCGTTCTCTTCCCAACTCCTGCTCCGTGCGCGGTAGATGGGGTCGGTGAAGAAGTCCACGATGCAGTTCTGGGTGTTCCCGGGACGCATCCCGAAGACCATCCCGGCGGCGTCGTTGTAGAGGACGCGGTTGTAGTAGCGGTCCATGATGTGTGCCGGGTACGGCATCCACGTATCGATGAGGCGCTGCAACCCCGCGCACATGTCCTGGTCGGCCTGTGCGACCTCGGGCGCCGGCGGATTGAGCCCGGCGAGCACGTACAGATGCCGCCGCTCGGCGCTCGACAGCTTCAGTACGCGCGCCACGGAGTCAAGGACCTGCGGCGACACCGAGATGTCGCGCCCCTGCTCGAGCCACTGGTACCAGGACGCGCCGACCCCGGCGAGCACGGCGACCTCCTCGCGCCGCAGCCCCGGCGTTCGCCGCCGCGCCCCGCCGTCCGGCAGGCCCGCGTCCGCGGGGCTGACCCGAGCCCGGCGGCTCATCAGAAACTCGCGCAACTCGCCGAGCCGCCGCGCCTTGGACGCGTCCCGCGGCACCATGGCCGCCACCTCACCCGAACCCGCCATCTGCAGCTCCCCCTGACTGGTGTTCCGACCACCAGCATAAGTTCCCGCTCCCCACTGGTATTCCGGAGGCCCGAAGCTCATCGCATGGCGATCGACACCACAGCTCCCCCGTCCACCACGGCCCCCTCACCCCAGGCCCAGGCCCAGGCCCAGGCCCAGGCCCCCAAGCTCTCCTCCCGCGACAAGCTCGTCCTCTTCGTGCTCTGCGCCGCCCAGTTCATGGTCGCGCTCGACTTCTCCGTACTGAATGTGGCGCTGCCCGTCCTGGGTGCCGACCTGGGCATGAGCCAGTCCGCGCTGCAGTGGGCGGTGACCGCGTTCGCCCTTCCCTCCGGCGGCTTCCTGCTGCTCTTCGGCCGCACCGGCGACCTGTTCGGGCGGCGCAAGCTGTTCCTCGCCGGGCTCGCCCTGTTCGGCCTCGCCTCGCTGCTCGCGACCTTCGCCTGGGACCCGGCGTCGTTCCTCGCCGGACGCGCGCTGCAAGGAGTGGGCGCGGCGGCCATCGTGCCGACCGGCATGTCCCTGCTCACCACGACGTTCCCCGAAGGTCCGCAGCGCGACCGGGCGCTCGGCATCTCCGGCACGCTGCTCTCGCTCGGCTTCACCGTCGGCATGGTGCTCGGCGGCGTACTCACCGACACGCTCGGCTGGCGCTCCACGATGGGCCTGCTGACCCTCTTCGCGCTGCTCGTGCTGCCGATCGCTCCCGGCCTGCTGCCCGAGTCCCGCACCCCGGACCGCCCCCGCCTGGACATCCCCGGCGCGGTCACCGTCACCGGCGGCCTGCTCGCCCTGATCTACGCGCTCTCCACGGCCGCCGAACGCGGCTTCGGCGGCACCGACGTCATCGTCACGCTGACCGCCGGTGTGCTGCTGCTCGCGGCCTTCATCTTCATCGAGTCGCGTGCCGCGTCCCCGCTCGTCTCGCTCCCGATGCTGCGGCGCCGGACGGTGGCGTGGGGCAACCTGGGCGGCCTCGTCACCTTCTCGATGATGTCGGCGATCGTCTTCGTCCTCACGCTCTACCTCCAGGAAGTCCTGAAGCTCTCCGCCTTCCAGACGGGCCTCGTCTTCGGCGTGCAGGGCGTGCTCTCGGTGGTCGCGGGGATCTACGCACCCAAGGTCATCAGCCGCTTCGGCGCCCGCCGCACCCTCGTCGTCTCGCTCCTGGGCCAGGGCCTGTTCATCGCGACACTGCTCGGCATCGACGAAGGCACCGGGTCGGTCTGGCTGGCCACGGCGGGCGTCTCGCTGGCGAGCATGTTCCACCTCGGCGCGATCATCTCGTACGGCGTGACGGTCACGTCGGGCGTCCCGGACGAGGAGCAGGGCCTGGCCACGGGCCTGGTGACGTCCACCCAGCAGGTGGGCATCACGGTCGGCATTCCGCTGCTGGGTGTCCTCGCGACCACGGGATCGGATCTCCTCGCGGGGGCGCGGACGGTCATCCTGATCGACGCGATCGTGGTCATCGCGGCGGCGGCACTGGTCGCGACGGGCCTGCGCACCAGGCGCACCGCCTGACGGCTCAGGACCGGTCGAGCCGACAGCTCAGGGCCGGTCGAGCCGACAGCTCAGGGCCGGTCGAGCCGAAGCCGCACGGCCTTCGGGAGCCCGGCCACGACCAAGTCGTACGAGTCCTCGACGAGCTCCCGGACCTGCTGGTCCGGGAGTTTCGCGTCCAGCGTCACCGTGTTCCAGTGCCGCTTGTTCATGTGCCATCCCGGCACGATCTCCGGGTGCGTGGCCCGCAGTTGGACCGCGATCTCGGGATCGCACTTCAGGTTGGCCGTGAAAGGCCGCGCGTCCAGCGAGGAGAGCGCGAACATCTTCCCCGCGACCTTGAAGACCGAGAACTCGGGGCCGAAGGGAAACTCCTCCGCCACGTCGTTGAACGACAGGCAGAACGCACGCAGTTCCTGCGGGGTCATCCACGCACTCCCTTCTCCGCGTCCTGGGACGCGACCGGCTCCACGAGCACCGTCACGATCTTGTTCCGGCGCCCCGCCGCGGACTCCGCGGTGAGCCGCAGCTCCCGCCCGTCCGGCAGCGGCACGAGCGCCGACGCATCGGCGATCGGCACCCGGCCGAGCGCCTTGGCGAGCAGGCCGCCGACCGTCTCGACGTCCTCGTCGTCGAACTCGTCGAACCCGAAGAGCTCGCCGAGGTCTCCGATGTCGAGGCGCGCGGTGACGCGGTAGCAGCCGTCGTCGAGCTCCTCGACGGGTGGCAGTTCACGGTCGTACTCATCGGTGATCTCGCCGACGATCTCTTCGAGGATGTCCTCGATGGTGACGATGCCCGCCGTGCCGCCGTACTCGTCGATGACGACGGCGACGTGATTGCGCTCCTGCTGCATCTCGCGCAGCAGATCCCCCGCGTTCTTCGTGTCGGGCACGAACGTCGCCGGGCGCATCGCCGTCGACACCAGGTCCGACTCGCTGTCGCGGTTGATGTGCGTCTTGCGGGCGAGGTCCTTCAGATACACCATGCCGACGACGTCGTCCTCGCTCTCGCCCGTCACCGGGATCCGCGAGAAGCCGGACCGCAGCGCGAGCGTCAGGGCCTGCCGGATGGTCTTGAAGCGCTCGATGGCGACCAAGTCCGTCCGGGGCACCATCACTTCGCGTACGAGGGTGTCGCCGAGCTCGAAGACGGAGTGCACCATGCGGCGCTCGTCGTCCTCGATGAGGGATTCCTTCTCGGCGAGGTCGACCATCGCGCGCAGCTCGGCCTCGGAGGCGAACGGGCCGCGCCGGAAGCCCTTGCCGGGCGTGAGGGCGTTGCCGATGAGGATCAGGAGGGGCGGGATCGGGCCCATGACGCGGGCCAGCGGCAGCAGGACGTACGCGGCGGCCGTCGCCGTGTTGAGCGGGTGCTGGCGCCCGATGGTGCGCGGCGAAACCCCCACGGCCACGTATGACACGAGGACCATCACCGCGATGGCGACGGCGAGCGCCTGCCAGGTCTCGGCGAATTCATTCAGGCAGGCGTACGTCACGAGCGCCGCCGCCGCCATCTCGCACGCGACGCGCACGAGCAGCGCCACGTTGAGATAGCGGGTCGGGTCGGCGGCGACCTGCGCGAGCTTCGCGCTGCCGCGCCGCCCGGAGCGGACCGCCTCCTCCGCCCGGAAGCTGGAGGTGCGGGCGATGCCCGCCTCGGCGCAGGCCGCGAGCCAGGCGACGACGACAAGGGCGACGGCGCCCGCGATCAGCTGGAAGCTCATGGCCCTACGAGACGGTGGGCGCCGGAGAGGGCCCGGTCAGGCCGTTCTCCGCGCGCCAGCCGTCGACGATGGCCGCCTGGAGGCCGAACATCTCGGCCTTCTCGTCCGGCTCCTCATGGTCGTACCCGAGAAGGTGCAGCACCCCATGGACGGTGAGCAGCTGAAGCTCCTCGTCCATGGAGTGCTCCGTCTCCGCGTCCTTGCCCTGCTTGAGGGCGACCTCCGGACAGAGCACGATGTCGCCGAGGAGGCCCTGCGGGGTCTCCTCCTCGTCCTTGGCGGGCGGGCGCAGCTCGTCCATCGGGAAGGACATGACGTCCGTCGGCCCCGGCAGGTCCATCCACTGGATGTGCAGCTGCTCCATGGCATCGGCGTCCAGGACGATCACCGAGAGCTCGGAGAGCGGGTGGATGCGCATCCGCGCGAGCGCGTAGCGGGCGATGTCGAGGATCGCCTGCTCGTCGACCTCGGTTCCGGATTCGTTGTTGACGTCGATCGACATGGTGCGGCTTCCGCTACTTCCCGTGTTTCTGGTGCTGCTGCTGTTTCTGGATCTGCTGGCTGTCGTCGTACTTCTCGTACGCGTCGACGATACGGCCGACCAGCTTGTGCCGGACGACATCGCTGGAGGTGAGCCGCGAGAAGTGCACCTCATCGATGCCTTCCAGGATGTCCTGGACCTGACGAAGACCCGACTTGGTGCCGTTCGGCAGGTCGACCTGCGTGACGTCGCCCGTGATCACGATCTTCGATTCGAAGCCGAGCCGGGTGAGGAACATCTTCATCTGCTCGGCGCTGGTGTTCTGCGCCTCGTCGAGGATGATGAACGCGTCATTGAGGGTGTTGTGCGTGAGCAGGTAGTCCTGCGTGACGTACAGCGAATCCTCGGCCGCGACCTGGATGCATACGGCGTCCTCGCGGCCTGCGGGCTCAATGCTGTCGATGAAGCGCATCGGGCGTCCGCCGCCTCCGGCCGCGTGGTATTTGTCGCGCTTGCGGGCGAGGCGGAAGGGCTCGATTCCCTCGGGGAGTCGGATGTCGACGACGTGGGAATCGTAGCGATGAGCGGCCAGGGCGGTGCCCTGCTCGCGACCCTCGGCCTGACGGCGCTTCGTATAGGCGACACCGCCAAGCGACTGGACGAGTGCGATCACGTCGTCCCGCAGGACGATCGACGCCGTCGAGTACTGGATACGGCACGTACGGTCGTCCTGAGTGACCGGACCGCCATCGGAGTCGAGCAGGCCCTGGAGCACTGCGAGCCGGATCTCCGCCGTGTTGAACAGGTAGTCGTCCGGCACGAACTTGGAGTGCGAACGGCTGCCGATGAGGTCCAGCTCGCGCATGACGCCGGTGACCGGATTCTCCAGAGTGACCACGTCGCCAGGCGACTTCACCCGGTTCAGTACGTAGTCGGGGCCGCTCTTGTGCCGCACATTGACGCCCGGGAGTGCCGCCTCAAGCGCCTGGGCGAGTTCGACGTCCTCGGTGGAGAACGACGGCGTCGTGGAGCCGGTGAGGCAGCCGTCTCCGAGGAGCAGGCCCAGCGCGTACGGGTCCATGCGGACCTCGCGCTCCGGGAACTCGACGGGCGCGGTGAGCATCGGCAGCTCGTACCGCCGTGCGTGCGCCGCGCGCAGGTTGCCGATCATCTCCTGGGTCTCCAGGACCCGCCACGGCTTGTCGCGTCGCTTGTCGTCGCGCGTCCTGACCGTCCACAGGTGCTCGCCGCAGCACAGGGTCCAGGAGCCGTCCTGGGCCGTGACACGGTAGATGTCCTTCTCGCCCTGCGGGTAGACGCCGAGGACCGGGGTCGGCTCACCATTGGAGCCGACGACCAAGTCGCCCACTCTAATTGTGCCAATGGGTCGCCAGCCATCGGGCGTCAGCACATTGGTCCATACCGGTTGGCTTCTTCCCCTCATATATGCCAGCGGCGCCACCTCAATGGTCCCCGCCGCCATCAACCGAGGGATCGAGTCCGGGTCGAGCATGTCGTGCAGCGCGTCGTACAACGGGCGCAGATACGGGTCGATCTTCTCGTAGAGCGTGCCCGGCAGGAAGCCGAGCCGCTCGCCGGCCTCGACGGCGGGGCGGGTCAGGATGATGCGGTTGACCTGCTTGGCCTGCAAGGCCTGCACGGCCTTGGCCATGGCGAGGTAGGTCTTGCCCGTGCCCGCGGGGCCGATGCCGAACACGATGGTGTTCTTGTCGATCGCGTCCACATAACGCTTCTGGTTGAGCGTCTTGGGGCGGATCGTGCGGCCGCGGGACGAGAGGATGTTCTGCGTGAGGACCTCGGCCGGGGTCTCCGGGCCGTCCCCCTCCCCCGCCTCGTCCGCCCTGAGCATGGCGATCGAGCGTTCCACGGCGTCCTCCGTCATCGGCTGACCGGTGCGAAGCACCAGCATCATCTGGTCGAACAGGCGCTGGATGAGGGTGACTTCATGGGCGTCACCCACGGCTCTGATCTCATTGCCCCGGACATGGATGTCGGCCGCCGGGAAGGCCTTCTCGATCACGCGCAACAGGGCGTCTCCGGAGCCGAGAACCGTCACCATCGGATGGTTCGCCGGAACGGTGAAGTGGGCTCGGGACTGACCCTGGGCAGGGGTATGAGCTGTGGGTGTCTGAGTCATGGGCCGGCGCTGAAGGCCTGCTCATCCTCCTCATGCGGGGCTTGGTGGCCGCTCGACTGCCTTGCACTGCCAAGAGTACGACGCACCACTGACACTGCCGTAGGGCTTTTCCACTCCCGTCGCGGGGGCCGCCCGGCCGCTACGCCGACCGGAAGCCGATCGTCGGCACCGCACGCCGCAGCGGCCACGGCCGCGTCACTTCCGGAAGCAGGTCCTCCAGAAAGCCGTACCGCCGCAGCGCCACCGGATCCTGGTCGTCGACCTCCCGCACGGTGCGCCACCACGCGGCGATCTCCGCCCAGCCCGGCGCCGAAAGGGACCCCCCGAACTCCTGCACCGAGAGCGCCGCGGTGAGCCCCGCGAAGGCAAGGCGGTCCGCGAGGGGCCAGTCCGCCAGGGTCCCGGTCACGAAGCCCGCCACGAAGACGTCACCCGCCCCCGTGGGGTCCAGGGCTTTGACCGCGATGGCAGGCACCTCGGCGGTCTCGCCGGTCCGCCCGTCCACGGCGTACGCGCCTTCCGCACCCAGCGTCACCACGGCGAGCGGCACATGCTCGGTCAGTGCCCGCGCGGCGGCACGGGGGCACGAAGTGCCGGTGTACCGCATGGCCTCCTCCGCGTTCGGCAGGAACGCCTCGCAGTGCGCCAGGTCTGCGAGACCCGCCAGGTCCCACCGCCCGGTGTCGTCCCACCCCACGTCGGCGAAGATCCGCGTGCCGTTGCGCGCGGCCTCGGCGATCCACGGCGCGCGCGTGCCCGGCGTCAGCGACGCGATGGCGGCACGCGCGCGTGGCGGGCACGGGGGCGCACCGCCGTCCGGCGAATCGGCGTCCGGCGGCGGTTCGTGCCCATGGCTGACCATGGTCCGCTCCCCCTCGTACGCCATGGAGACGGTCACCGGGGAGTGCCAGCCGGACACGGTGCGCGACGAGGTCAGATCGATGCCCTCGCCCTGTTCGAGGGCGTCCCAGCAGTACTCCCCGTAGTGGTCGTCCCCGAACGCCGCCGCGAGCGAGGTGCGCAGGCCGAGCCGGGCGAGCGCGGTCGCCATATTGGCCACCCCACCGGGACTCGACCCCATCCCGCGGGCCCAGGATTCGGTGCCACGTACGGGAGCGGAGTCGAGTCCGGTGAAGATGATGTCGAGGAAGACCGTGCCGGTGAGGTAGACGTCGCAGGGCGGGTCGCCTGCTCTGCGGGCTGCCTTGAGCGGGTCGATGCTGGGCTTGAGGGGTACGACCATGCAGGCAAGGTAACGGATGGAGCCCTGGCGGGCGCGGCCACCCGCGGGTCACGCCCCGCCGATTCGCCGAGCTCGGCCTCGATCGCCGGACGGACCGCACATCCAGCCCGTCCGGCGATCGAGGAGCGCCTGGCCGCTACCCGCCGAGCTCGGCCTCGACAAGATCGGCGGCCCGAGCGGTGCCGCCCTCGGCCCGCACCTCGGCCTTCAGACGGGCGACCCGAAGCGCGACGTCAGGGTCGGACGTCAGCTCGAGCAGCGCGGAACGCAATGCCTCCGCACTCGCCTCGGCCGTATCGATCCTCCGCGCGACCCCCAGCTCCACAAGCCGATCCGCGTTGAGAGGCTGCTCGGCCCCCTGCGGGACGGCGATCATCGGTACCCCGCTGAACAGCCCCTCGCTGCTGCTGCCCATGCCCGCGTGCGTGACGAACGCGTCGGCCTGCTCCAGGATCGCCAACTGCGGTACCCACGACCGCACTTCCACATGCTCTGGCACCTCCCCGAGCTCCGCGGGATCCACGTGCTTGCCGATCTGCAGCACGACATGCCACCCCGCGAGCCCCCCGAAGGCGGCCACGCAGTTCCGGTAGAACTCGGGCTGCTGGGTGAACGAGGAGCCGAGGGACACGAGCAGCACCTTCTCGGCGCCCTCGGGCCGCTGCCAGCTCCCCTGCCCCGACCGGTCCCCGAAGCAGGGCCCGACGAAGTCGACCCGCTTCGGATCGACCCGGTCGGCGGACAGCTGCATGGCCCGGGGGATCATCGCGACGGCGCGGTCGGGTGTGCCCGAGAAGGCGGCGACATCCAGGGTCGTGGCCCCGTTCCCCGCGAGCCACTCCCCGAACCGCTCCTCAAGTTCGGCGGCCCCGGGCAGCTGCCGGAACTGCGCCCCGACCTCTTCCTGGTAGCCGTCCCAGGCCACGAAGGTGGGCGACAGCTGCACGAACGGCCGCTGCTGCCCTTCGGCCAGCGCACGGGCGACGTACGCGCCGATGTCGTACAGATACAGATCGGCGGGGTCGTCGCCGTAGAACGAACGCAATTGCGGAAGCACCGCCATCGCGTCATCCAGAAAAAGACCGCTGGCGGCGATCGGGTCCTCGGGCCAGACGTTGTCCTTGAAGGGCAACGTCGAGACGCACGGGACGAGTTCGGCGCCGGTGGGCTCGATGAGCTCGCGGGTCGCCGGGTCGTTCGCATACGTCACCCGGTGGCCGCGCGCCACCAGCTCGCGGATGATCCCCAGACCGGGCAGCACATGGCTGACCATCGGGACACCGACCATGGCGATATGGGCAGGGCGACGTGAGAGTCGACTGGACATGAATGAGAGTTTCCTTCGCGTGATTCAGCTACGTACGCGCTGCGTACGAGCCGGCTACGGATGAGGACACGACGGCCCGCCGCCTGCCGCTGATCAGCGGGGCGTGCGGGCCTATGAGAGCCGTGTCAGCCGTAGAGCTGAATGAAGGAGTCCATGAGCCAGAGGCTAGCCCCGCCCTCACCCCTCACTCAAACGAATATTCCGCGACCTCGGTGAGATACCGCGCCCGCAACGCCTCGTCCGCCGCGCTCCCGTCGAGGAAGGCCGCTTCAAAGGAATTGCGCGCGAGCTCCCGCAGCCGCTCCTGATCGAGGCCGAGGGCCTCCCGCACCGCGTGGAAGGTGTCGTCGACGTAGCCGCCGAAGTACGCCGGATCGTCGGAGTTGACGGTGCACAGCAGCCCGGCGTCCATCATCCGCACCAACGGATGCTCTTCGAGTACGTCGATGGCGCGCAGCCGCACGTTGGACAGCGGGCAGAGGGTGAGCGGCACCCGCTCCCGCACGAGCCGCTCCACGAGCTCCGGGTCCTCGACGCACCGCAGCCCATGGTCGATGCGCTCGACGCCAAGCACATCGAGTGCCTCCGTGATGTACGCGGGCGGCCCCTCCTCACCCGCGTGCGCGACCCTGCGAAGGCCGAGTGCCGCGGCTGCCTCGTACACCGCACGGAACTTGGCGGGCGGATGCCCGACCTCGGCCGAGTCGAGCCCCACGCCCACGATCCGGTGGAGATGGGGCCCAGCGGCCTCCAGCGTCTCCAACGCCGAATCAGCGGACTGATCGCGCAGGAAGCACATGATGAGCCGGGTGGAGATCCCGTGCCGCTCCACACTCCGGTCGAGGGCGCGCCCGAGGCCTTCCATCACCGTCCCGATGGCGACGCCCCGTGCCACATGGGCCTGCGGGTCGAAGAAGATCTCCGCGTGCCGCACCCCCTGCTGAGCGGCGCGCGCCAGATAGGCATCGGCGAGCTGCTCGAAGTCCTCCTCGGTCCGCAGTACGGCCATGAGCCCGTAGTACAGATCGAGAAAGGACTGCAGATCATCAAAGAGATAAGCCTTGCGCAGCTCTTCGGTGTCGGCGTACGGCAGAGCGACACCGTTGCGCGCCGCGAGCTCAAAAGCCAGCTCGGGCTCAAGCGTGCCTTCGATATGAAGATGAAGTTCGGCTTTGGGAAGAGGCATGGTGCGACTCACTCAAGTGGTTCGTTTGGGAAGGGGTACACGCAGCAAATCCTGGGCGACGGTGAGTTCACCATCGAACCCACCCTCCCTGGCCTGCTGCTCAAAAACGCGGGGGTCGGGATAGCGCTGACTGAAATGGGTCAGTACGAGATGCCGGACACCGGAATCGACGGCGACGCGGGCAGCCTGTCCTACCGTCAGATGCCCATGATCAGAGGCAAGTTGCTCATCCTCATCCAAAAAGGTCGACTCAATGACAAGCATGTCGCACCCATCGGCCAGCGCATAAACCCCATCACACAGCCGAGTGTCCATCACGAAGGCGAAACGCTGCCCGCGCCGCACCGTACTGACATCCTCCAGGGCGACACCCCCCACAGCACCTTCCCTCTGCAACCGCCCCACATCCGGTCCAGAGATCCCGCGCTCGGCAAGCAGCTCCGGCACCATCCGACGCCCGTCGGGCTCGGCGATGCGATAGCCGAAGGATTCGACGGGATGGGAGAGCTTGACGGCGTCGAGCGCGTAAGAAGGAGTAACGGCCAACTGCCCACCCTCCACCACCGGCTCCTCGACCAAGGACACGGTCTCGCGATAGGCGGTGGCATACCGCAGCCGGTCGAAGAAGTGCTGCCCCGAGCGCGGAAAATGAACGGTCACCGGATGCGGGACCCGGTCCAGATTGATCCGCTGAATAACACCCGGGAGCCCCAGCGAGTGATCGCCGTGGAAATGCGTGACGCAGATGCGGTGCAGATCGTGCGCGGCGACTCCGGCCCGCAGCATCTGCCGCTGCGTGCCCTCACCGGGGTCGAAGAGCACGCCCTGCCCGTCCCAGAGCAGAACGTACCCGTTGTGGTTGCGGTGTCGGGTGGGAACCTGGCTCGCGGTGCCGAGGACCACCAATTCGCGTACGGACAAGGCGAGTTATCCCGGGGGCCACTGGAGGCCGCGTCCGCCGAGGACGTGGGCGTGCGCGTGGAAGACGGTCTGCCCGGCGCCGGACCCGGTATTGAAGACGATGCGATAGCTCTCCGCCTTCTCCTCAAGGGCGACGTCGCCGGCCTCGCGCAGTACATCGGCGGCGATGGCCGGCTCGGCGGCGGAGAGGGTGGCGGCGTCCGGGTAGTGCACCCTGGGGATGACCAGGATGTGGGTGGGGGCCTGCGGGTTGATGTCCCGGAAGGCGACGGTCGTCGGGGTCTCCCGGACGACGGTCGCGGGGACGTCACCCGCGACGATCTTGCAGAACAGGCAGTCGGCCTGCGGTTCTCCCGCCATGGGGCGCCTCCGGTCTTGACGGTAGAGATCGCTGAGCTCTCGCCATGCTATCCGGGCTGCGCCCTTGCCTTGCCCGATCCCTCGCCTGCGGCTGCGCCTGCCGAACAACCTTTCCCACCCTCCCCCAAGCTCTTAAGGAGCAGGGGGGAGGGTCGGCAGCGGGCAGGGCGGTGCGGGTGGGGCGGTGAACTCGTCGGCAGGGGAGCGAACACGCCCCTGCCGACGAGGGCTCGGCCCCGATGCACCTGCTGTCGGCAGCGGACCCGCGGGGTCGTGTCGGTATTTCCGCCCGGAGCACGGTTCCCAGAACTCCAGAACCGAAGAAGCAGCACGCCCAGACCGTGATGGCGAGGACGGACATACCGGCGCGGCCCCGCTGCCACCGACGAACCGATGCCGCGTCGCCAGCCCCCACCCAACCGAGACAGGCGCCGCAGGCCTACGGCCCCGGCAGTTCCGGAGCCGCCTTCGCCGGTGTCTCCGCCAGTGAGGCCAGCGCGAGGCGTACCGCCTCGTCAAGTTGCGGATCACGCCCCGCCGCATAGTCCTCCGGCGTCATCACCACCTCCACGTCCGGGTCCACCCCGTAGTTCTCGACCCCCCACCCGTACCCCTCCAGCCAGAACGCGTACTTCGGCTGCGTGACCAGCGTCCCGTCCACAAGCCGGTACCGGCTGTCGATCCCGATGACGCCGCCCCACGTCCGCGTACCCACCACGGGCCCGATCCCCAGCGCCTTGATCGCCGCGTTCACGATGTCCCCGTCCGAGCCGGAGAATTCGTTGGCGACGGCCACCACAGGCCCCCGGGGCGCATCCCCCGGATAGCTGTACGGCTGCGAGCCCCGCGGCAGGTCCCAGCCCACGATCTTCCGTGCCAGCTTCTCCACCACCAGCTGCGACGTATGCCCGCCCCGGTTCTCCCGGACGTCGACGACGAGCCCCTCCCGGGCGACCTCCACCCGTAGATCCCGATGGATCTGCGCCCACCCGGGCGCCTGCATGTCCGGCACGTGCAAGTAACCGAGCCGCCCCCCGGACCGCTCATGGACGTACGCACGCCGGTCGGCGACCCACGCGTGGTACCGCAGCGGCTCCTCGTCGTCGACGGGAACGACCACCGCGTGCCGGGGCTCGCCCCCACCCGCGGGCGAGACCGTCAGCTCGACAGGCTTCCCCGCGGTCCCCACCAGCAACGGTCCGGGCCCGGTCACCGGATCGACGGGCCGCCCCGCGACGGCAAGGACGACGTCACCGGCCCGCACCGCGACCCCGGGCGCGGCAAGCGGCGACTGGGCAGCGGGATCCGACGTCTCCGACGGCAGGATCCGATCGATCCGCCAGCCCCCGTCCCCACCTCCGGCTCCGTCCCCACCTCCGGCTCCGGCTCCACCTCCGGCTCCCCCCTCCGCCCCCCGCGAGACATCCGCCCCGAGCAACCCCTGCTTCCCCTCAGAACCCCAACTGCCCCAGCCCCCACCCCCCGGCATGACGTAGGCATGAGAAGTACCAAGCTCCCCCGACACCTCCCACAACAGGTCCACAAGATCGTCATGCGTGGCCACCCGCCCCAGCACAGGCCGATACCGCTCAAGGACCGCATCCCAGTCGACCCCGCCCAGATCGGGCCGCCAGAAGTTGTCCCGCATGAGGCGCCCCGCCTCGTCGTACATCTGACGCCACTCGGCGGCGGGGTCGACGCTCTGCCGCACCCGGGAGAGATCAACGGTGACGTTCGAGTCGGACCCCTCCTCGCCGGTGGCCCGCCGGTCGCTCGGCACCACCTTCAGTTTCCCGTCGACCCAGAGCAGCACCCGCTTACCGTCACCGCTCACGGCGAAGTGATCCGCGTCCAGGGCGAGTTCCTCGACGCGCCGCTGCACGAGGTCGTACCGCTCGAGCTCGCTCTTCGGATCGGGGTCGGACGGCGTGGCCCGCGAGGCCCCCAGCACGCCCCGCACGGGATGCCGCAGCCACAGGACACCGTCCTTGGCGGCCCGCAGGGTCGAGTACCGGGCGGCCTCGACCGGGAAGGGCACGATGCGATCGGCGAGCCCGTCGAGATCGATCCGGGTGACCGGCGCCCCCTCGCTGTCCGGCGTCTCGTCCTTGTCGGGCGCTTCGAAGGCACGCCCGTGCCGCTGCGGCCCGAAGGGCGACGGAGTAGTAGCGGCCAACGTAATGAGATGGGGCCGCGATCCGCCCACAAAGGCGAGATCGAAAACATGCTCGTCATAGACCGGATCAAAAGAACGAGCGGACAGGAAAGCCAGGTGCTTCCCGTCCAGGGTGAACGCCGGGGCGTAGTCCCGGAACCGCAGCGGAGTCGCCTCGGACACCGAGAGATCAGCTGTGTTCGCCAGCTTCAACTGCCGCAGCGGCCGCGGCCCCGGATGCGACCAGGCGAGCCAGGCCGAGTCCGGCGAGAAGACGAGCCCGGCGGCATCCCCGTGCTCCCCCCGGTCGACCTCCCGCACCTCCCCGCTCTCCCGCTCGACAAGCAGCACCCGCCCGTCGTGCGACGCGACGGCGGCCCTGCTCCCGTCGGGCGCCACGGCGAGCCCGAGAACCCGCCCCAACTGCCCGGCGGCGAGCCGCCGCGGCGTCGCACCGGGGGCGAGCCCGGTGGCGGGCGCGAACTGCAACGCGTCGTCGCCCTCCGCGTCCGTCACCCATACGACGTGTTCCTCGCCCTCGACCCGGAACGTACGCGGCAGCCTGGCCCGCACCCCGTGCTCGGCGGCGAGCGCGCGGGCGGGCCCCTCCCGGTGGGTGACCCAGTGGACGCCACCGCGCACGGAGACGGCACTGCCACGTCCCGTGTGGTCGGGCGCGGCGGCGCCGAACCAGCGTGCCGCGCTCACGGGGTGCGGCTGGAGGTCGACGCGCTGGCCGCCGAGGCGGATGTCGAGGCGGCGCGGTTCGGCGGCCAACAGGTCGTCCAGAACCCAGAGTTCACCAGCAGACGCGTAAACGACACGAGTACCGTCACTCGCCGCGTGCCGGGCGTAAAAGCCCTCAACACCACTGTGCCGCCGCAGATCTTCCCCATCGGGCAGCGACGAATAGACAGCCCCGACGCCTTCGTGATCGGAGAGAAAGGCGATCCGCTCCCCGACCCACATCGGGTACTCGATGTTCCCGTCGAGTCCTTCATGGACGCGCACGAACCGCCGCTCACCACCCGAGGCGGCCCCATCCCCGCTGCCGTCCTCGTCCCCGTCCCCGTCCCCGTCCCGGATCCACAACTTCCCCGCCGTGCCGCCCCGATACCGCTTCCACCAGGCGGCCTCACGCCCCATCGGCGCGGAGAGCAGCAGGACCTGCCCCTCCCCCGCCCCATGGGCGACGTTCCCCACGATCCCGTACGGGAGAGTCTCGGCGGGCCCGCCGTCCAGCGGCACGGCCCGCGCCCAGCTGCGCCGCAGCGAGGCCTGGCCGTGCGCGCTGATCGCGAGGACCCGTCCGTCCGGGGTCCAGCCCCGCACCGACGTACGCGAATTCCCCCAGTATGTAAGGCGTTTGGAGGGGCCTCCGTCGACCGGCGCGACATGCACCTCGGGCGCGCCGTCACGCGTGGACGTCCAGGCGACGGTGGTTCCGTCCGGGGAGATACGGGGGTGGTTCACCGGCATGTTGTCGGCACTGACCCGCCATGCCCGGCCGCCGTCCAGGGGCGCGGCCCAGACGTCGTCCTCAGCGGTGAAGGCGACCAACTCGCCGTACAGATGCGGAAACCGAAGATACGCAGGGTGCCCAGCAGTCTCAGTCACACAGCCAGCGTAAGCAGCCGGGGCGAAGTCGGACAGCGCTTTGGATCACTTGCCCTGGAAGCACGAGCAGGTCGGGTCAGGTGGCCGCGGTGGCGGATCGGCCGTGACGGTCACCGTGACGGTGGGCCCGGGAGGCTGATGAGACGCGGGCGGCTCGGGGGTCGCGGAAGAATCTCCCCCGCCACCACCGCCCCCACTCCCATTGCCACTCCCACTCCCATTCCCATTACCGCCCCCGGAGCAGTCCCCCAGCACATCCACCCGGAACCACTCCTTGCCCCCGACCCTGGCGGTCAAGTCCCCGCGTACGCACCGCTCGTCGACGACCTTCCACACCTTCCCCTTGATGGTGATGTGCGTGGAGCCGCCCGGCCCCTTCCCCTCCTTGGCCTGCCCCTGGCAGTCGACCGTCGCGACGGTGTCGCGGGGCTCGGCGCCGCTGGACGGCGTGACCTTGTCCTTGAAGGTGGCGGTGCAGCTGAGCCACAGCACGTCGAGGTGCTGCCGCTCCAGCTCCTTGGTCCCCATCTGGTCGACGGTGATCGCGACGGCGGCGGAGTTCATGCCTCCGTCGACGGGATCGCACGCGGCGGCCCCGAGCGCCGCGGCGCCCGCGAACGCGACGGCGCACACCACCCGCCGCCGACGCCGCCGCAAGCCACCACGTAGCTCCCCCGCACGATCACGTATACGCCTCAATGCCCCCATAGGCGGCAGGGTGCCACTACGAGCCGCACGACGATAGACCGCTTTGCGTCCAGTCCACTCAGCCGTGCAGCAGCAACCACTCCTGCAGCTCCACCAAGTTCCCCTCAGGGTCCTTGAGGTGGGCGACCCGCATACGGTCCGTCATCGGGACCGGTCCGTGCGCGATGGTCCCGCCACGCTCGACGACCTGCGCGCAGTACGCGTCGAGATCGTCGACCCGCAGCACCACCAGTGAGCGGTGCCCGGTCGCGGACTCCCCCAGTTCGCCCAGGAGTTGAGCCATCATGGACCGGTCCTGGAGCGCGATGCCCGCGGAACCGAACGCCGGGCTGAACTTCTCGTACGGTCCGTCCACCGCACCCGACTGTGGCTTGAGGCCGAGCACTTGCGCGTAGAAGTGGTAGCAGGAGCTGAAGTCCGAGACCAGCAGCCTCACTTGGGCGAGTTCCACGGTATCCCCCTTACCTGAAGCTCTTACCTGGAGCTCTTACCTGGAGCGAGGGTTCAGGACCAGCGGCCCGTGCGTCCCAGCAGCAGCGCGGCCGCCGCCGTCCCCGCGGTCGACGTGCGCAACACGCTACGCCCCAGGCGGTACGGCTTCGCCCCCGCCGTCGCGAAGGCCGCGAGTTCGTCCGGCGATACGCCGCCTTCGGGGCCCACCACGAGGACGATGTGCCCGGCGGCGGGCAGCTCCGCGGTGGCTAGCGGCTCACTGCCCTCCTCGTGCAGGACCGCGGCGAAGTCGGCCGTGGCGAGCAGCGCGGCGACCTGCTTGGTCGACGCCGCGTCCGCCACCTCGGGGAAGCGCACCCGGCGCGACTGCTTGCCCGCCTCGCGCGCGGTGGCACGCCACTTGCCGAGCGCCTTGACCCCGCGCTCGCCCTTCCACTGCGTGATGCAGCGGGACGCGGACCACGGCACGATCGCGTCGACGCCGGTCTCCGTCATGGTCTCGACGGCGAGTTCACCGCGGTCGCCCTTGGGCAGCGCCTGTACGACGGTGATCCGGGGCTCCTGCGGCGCCTCTTCCTGTACGGAGTCCATCCGCAGGATCAGCCGGTCCTTGCCCTCGGTGTCCACGACCACGCAGTCGGCCCAGCGCCCGGCCCCGTCGGTCAGGACGACGTCCTCACCGGTGTGCAGCCGCTTCACGGAGACGGCGTGCCGCCCTTCGGGACCATCGAGTACGTAGCGTCCGCCGCCGCCCGCGTCGGGGTTCTTGAGGGTCCCGAAGGTCTCGACGACGAAGACGGGCGCGGTCACGCCTGGCCCCCGGCCACCAACGCGGCCTTCGCCTCGGCCAGTTCGGCCGCGAGGACCTCCACGAGCTGCCCGGCGGGAAGCTCCCGCGCCATGCGGTGCCCCTGCCCCGCCCACAGCGCCATGCCCTGCGCGTCACCGGCCTTGGCCGCGGCCTTGCGCAGGCCGCTTGTCAGGTGGTGGATCTGGGGGTAGGCGGCGGGGGCGTACGGACCGTGCTCACGCATGAAGCGGTTGACCAGGCCTCGCGCGGGGCGCCCGGAGAAGGCCCGGGTCAGTTCGGTCCTGGTGAACAGCGGGTTGGTCATGGCCTGCTTGTGCAGGACGTTCGCGCCCGACTCGGGGCAGACCAGGAACGCCGTGCCGAGCTGTGCCGCGTCCGCGCCCGCCGCGAGCACCGCGGCGACCTGCGAGCCGCGCATCAGGCCGCCGGCCGCGATGACGGGGATCTGCACGGTGCCGCGGACCTGCGTGATGAGCGAGAGAAGTCCGAGCCCGGCGCCGTCCGTCTCGGGGTTGTCGCGGTGGGTGCCCTGGTGGCCGCCTGCCTCGATGCCCTGCACGCAGACGGCGTCGGCGCCGGACCACTGCGCGGTCTGGGCCTCTTCCGGGGTGGTCACGGTGGCAATGGTGAGGGTGCCGACGCGGGCGAACGCGTCAAAGACATCGCGGGTGGGGCACCCGAAGGTGAACGACACGACCGGCACCGGGTCGTCCATCAGGATCGCCAGCTTGGCGTCATAGCCGTCGTCGCGCCCGCTGTCCGGATCGCCGAGCTGCGTCTCATACCAGGTGGCCTCGCCCGCGAGCTGGCTGCGGTAGACATCGACGGCGGCGGCGTCGGCGTACTCGGGCTGCGGCATGAAGAGATTCACACCGAAGGGCTGACTCGTGAGCCCCTTCAGCTGTTTGATCTCCTGATACATCCCATCGGCCGTTTTGTACCCGGCAGCGAGGAACCCGAGCCCTCCGGCTTCACAGACAGCCGCGGCGAGCTGGGGGCAAGAAGCGCCGCCCGCCATGGGGGCCTGCACGATCGGATAGCGACAGAGATCGGTCAGTGCGGAGGACATGAACGCATCGTGCCATGCCCTGGGCGGGCGGCCGAATCGCGCCCGGTAAGGGGCGCGAGGAACTGCGCGAGCAACCCGAGACGGCCCGCGGAGACGGACGACAAAGCGCCCCCGGCAGGGGAGAAACCCTGCCGGGGGCGCACGTACCGCTCAAGGCGCTACCGCCCGTTGAACGCGTCCTTCAAGCGAGAGAACAAGCCCTGCTGCCCCGGCTGGAACTGCCCCGTGGGCCGCTCCTCGCCGCGCAGCACCGCGAGCTCCCGAAGGACCCGCTCCATCTCCGCGTCCAGCTTCGTCGGGGTGAGGACCTCGACGTGCACGATGAGGTCACCTCGCCCGCCGCCGCGCAGATGTGTGATGCCACGCCCGTGCAGCGGGACCGACTGACCGGACTGCGTGCCCGGCCGGATGTCGACCTCTTCCAGGCCGTCCAGCGTCTCCAGCGGCACCTTCGTGCCGAGAGCCGCGGCCGTCATCGGGATGGTGACCGTGCAGTGCAGATCGTCCCCGCGCCGCTGGAACACGGCGTGCGGCAGCTCGTGGATCTCCACGTAGAGGTCGCCGGCGGGGCCGCCGCCGGGGCCGACCTCGCCCTCGCCCGCGAGCTGGATCCGCGTGCCGTTGTCGACACCGGCCGGGATCTTCACGGTGAGCGTCCGGCGGGAGCGGATGCGCCCGTCGCCCGCGCACTCGGGGCACGGCGTCGGCACGACCGTGCCGAAGCCCTGGCACTGCGGGCACGGTCGTGAGGTCATGACCTGGCCGAGGAAGGACCGCGTGACCTGCGACACCTCGCCGCGACCGCGGCACATGTCACATGTCTGGGCGGACGTGCCGGGCGCGGCGCCTTCACCGCTACAGGTCGTACAGACGACCGCCGTGTCGACCTGGATGTCCTTGGTGGTCCCGAAGGCGGCCTCGTCGAGGTCGATCTCGAGGCGGATCATGGCGTCCTGGCCACGGCGCGTGCGCGACCGGGGGCCACGCTGCGACGCCGTACCGAAGAACGCGTCCATGATGTCCGAGAAGTTGCCGAAGCCACCGGCTCCGAAACCGCCCGCGCCTCCGCCGCCCGCCTGGGACAGCGGGTCGCCGCCGAGGTCGTAGACCTGCTTCTTCTGCGGGTCCGACAACACCTCGTACGCGGCGTTGATCTCCTTGAAGCGCTCCTGAGTCTTCGGATCCGGATTCACATCCGGGTGAAGCTCACGCGCAAGCCTCCGGAAGGCCTTCTTGATTTCGTCCTGAGAAGCGTCGCGGCGCACGCCTAGTACGGCGTAGTAGTCCGTGGCCACTTACGACTCCGCCAGGATCTGTCCGACGTAACGTGCCACTGCGCGTACTGCTCCCATCGTTCCCGGATAGTCCATGCGGGTCGGTCCGACCACGCCGAGTTTGGCTACTGCCTCGCTGCCCGAACCGTAGCCGACGGAGACCACGGACGTGGAGCTGAGTCCCTCATGGGCGTTCTCATGACCGATCCGTACGGTCATGCCCGAATCTGTGGCCTCGCCAAGCAACTTGAGCAGGACGACCTGTTCCTCGAGGGCTTCCAGGACCGGCCTGATAGTGAGGGGAAAGTCATGTCCGAAGCGGGTGAGATTGGCCGTTCCGCCGATCATCAGCCGCTCCTCGGTCTCCTCGACGAGCGTTTCGAGGAGCGTGGAGAGCACGGTCGCCACCGTGCCCCTGTCCTCCGTGTCGAAGGACTCCGTCATGTCCTGCACCAGCTGCGGCACGTCCGCGAAGCGACGCCCCGCGACCCTGCTGTTGAGCCGCGCCCGCAGATCAGCGACCGAGGTCTCACCGAAGGGGGCAGGGCAGTCGATCATGCGCTGCTCGACGCGTCCGGTGTCCGTGATCAGCACCAGCATCAGGCGGGCCGGGGCCAGCGAGAGCAGCTCCACGTGCCGCACCGTCGACCGCGTGAGGGACGGGTACTGCACGACCGCGACCTGCCGGGTCAGCTGCGCGAGCAGCCGCACGGTGCGTGCCACGACGTCGTCCAGGTCGACGGCGCCGTCGAGAAAGTTCTGGATGGCCCTGCGCTCCGGCGCCGCCATCGGTTTGACGCCGGCGAGCCGGTCGACGAAGAGGCGGTACCCCTTGTCCGTCGGGATGCGCCCCGCGCTCGTATGAGGCTGGGCGATGAACCCTTCCTCCTCCAGCGCCGCCATGTCGTTGCGGACAGTGGCCGGGGAGACCCCGAGGCTGTGCCGCTCGGTGAGCGCCTTGGAGCCGACGGGCTCCTCGGTGCCGACATAGTCGTGGACGATGGCGCGCAGCACTTCGAGCCTGCGTTCATTGAGCATCCGCGCACACCTCCACCTATTTGCCCCGAAACCTGTCTGCCCCACAGCCCCGCCTGGCACTCCTCGCGGGCGAGTGCCAGCCAATACCCCGCTCAGTGTACGGCCGCGAGGTACGGCCCCGGCAAGGGCCGGACCTCGTATGTCGGCACGATGGCCTGGGCAGCGGCTGCCAAGCCGCCAGTACGGCGCTAGCGTCGGCCTATGGACGTGGCACTGGCATGGGACGAAGCGGGCTGGGAACGGCTCGCGCCGCACGTGGGGCGGCGGCGCCTTCCGGTCTGGGACTGCACCGCGGGCCTTGTGGTCGGCGCCGAATCAGCCCTGATGATCGAGGCGGGCGCGACCCTGCGCGAGGGCGCGGAGCTGCGCACCCAGGCGCGGAACATCCTCGGCGGCGGGCGGCGGGTCACCCACCTCGCCCTGACCCACCCGCACTTCGACCACGTCCTGGGGGCGGCGGCGTTCGCGGGCGTGGAGGTGTACGGAGCGGTCGGCCTCGACGCGCTCCTGGCGAAGGGCCGTGACGATCTTCGCGATTCGGCCGTACGTCAGGGGGTCGGCCCGGATGCCGCGGCGGAGGCCACCGACCTGCTCGTCCAGCCGCAGCATTCGGTGTGCGGGGAGTGGACGCTCGACCTGGGCGGCGGGGTGCAGGTCCTGCTCGCGAACGTGGGCCCGGGTCACTCGGGCCACGATCTCGCGGTCCTGGTCCCCGGCACCGCTCAGACCCCGGAGATCGTGTTCTGCGGCGACCTGGTCGAGGAGTCGGGCGAACCGCAGGCGGGCAGCGACGCGGTCCCGGCCCGCTGGCCCGCGGCGCTCGACCGGCTCCTGGACCTGGGCGGCGAGGACGCGCTGTACGTGCCGGGGCACGGTGCGGTGGTCGATGCGGCTTTTGTCCGTGCACAACGCGCCACGCTGGCGACCCGTTTCGGCGTGTCGTAGCCGCCTGTACGCCACTTCTCTTATCGTCGTCCAAATGCGCCAGTACTCCGCCGACCTCACCCCGCCCTGGAAGAAGCCGAAGCCCGTGCCGGAGGTCGCCGCGGAGGCGGACCTCGTGGTGGAGGAGCTGAGCACCGGATTCTGCGGCGCGGTGATCCGCTGCGAGAAGACCGCGGAGGGCCCGACGGTGACCCTGGAGGACCGCTTCGGCAAGCACCGCGTCTTCCCGATGACACCGGGCGGCTTCGCCCTGGAGGGCCGGAGGGTCACCCTCACCCGCCCGTCCGCCGCCGCTCCCGTACGCCCCACGCGCACCGCGTCCGGCTCGGTGGCCGTGCCGGGTGCGCGGGCCAGGGTCGCCCGCGCGGGACGGATCTACGTCGAGGGGCGCCATGACGCGGAGCTCGTCGAGCGGGTCTGGGGCGACGATCTCCGCATCGAGGGCGTGGTCGTCGAGTACTTGGAGGGCATCGACGACCTGCCCTCCATCGTCACGGAGTTCTCCCCGGGCCCGGACGCGCGGCTCGGCGTCCTGGTGGACCACTTGGTGCCGGGCTCGAAGGAGTCGAGGATCGCCGCGGAGGTGAATTCTCCCTCGGCGCTGGTGGTGGGGCACCCCTACATCGACGTATGGGAGGCCGTGAAGCCGTCATCGGTGGGGATCGCCGCGTGGCCCCGGGTCCCACGAGGCCAGGACTGGAAGACAGGCGTCTGCGAGGCGCTGGGCTGGCCGCCGAACACCGGCGCGGCCTGGCAACGGATCCTGGGCTCGGTCCACAGCTACCGAGACCTGGAACCGGCGCTTCTGGGACGCGTGGAGGAACTGATCGACTTCGTGACGGGGTCCGAGTCCTAGCCCACCCATCCGATTACCCAGCAGCGAGAGACCCACCCGAACCCGAACCGTCAGTCCACCAGATCCCGCACCACCGCATCCGCCAGCAACCGCCCCCGCAGAGTAAGAACCGCCCGCCCCTCCTCATAGGGCCCCGCCTCCAGCAGCCCATCGGAAAGCGCCCGGCCCGCGGCGGCGAGACCCGCAGGCCGAAGCAGCCCCAATGGACACCCCTCCAGCAGCCGCAGCTCGAGCAGAATCCGCTCCACCCGCCGGTCCTCCGCGGCAAGAACCTCCCGCCCGGCCCCCGGCGACCGCCCCGTGGCAAGCGCCCCCGCGTACGCCCCGGGATGCTTCACGTTCCACCACCGCACACCCCCCACATGGCTATGGGCCCCCGGCCCGGCCCCCCACCAGTCGGCCCCCCGCCAGTACAGCTCGTTGTGCAGGCAGCGCCCCGCCTCGGAGGTGGCCCAGTTGGACACCTCGTACCAGGAGAAGCCCGCACCGCCGAGCACCTCATCGGCGATGAGATACCGGTCGGCGTGCACGTCGTCGTCCGTCATCGGCACCTCGCCCCGCCGGATCCGCCGCGCCAGCTGCGTACCCTCCTCGACGATCAGCGCATAGGCGCTCACGTGGTCGGGTGCGGCCCCGATCGCCGCGTCCAGCGTGGCCCGCCAGTCGTCGTCCGACTCGCCGGGCGTGCCGTAGATGAGGTCCAGATTGACGTGCTCGAAGCCCGCCGCCCGCGCTTCCGCCACGCACGCTTCGGGCCGGCCCGGCGTATGCGTACGGTCGAGGATCTTCAGGACGTGCTGCTTCGCGCTCTGCATCCCGAAGGAGATCCGGTTGAATCCCCCGGCCCGCAGCTCGCTCAGATAGGCCGGGTCGACGGACTCCGGATTCGCCTCGGTGGTGATCTCCGCGTCATCGGCGAGCCCGAACTCGTCCCGCACGGCCCCCAGCATCCGTACGAGATCGGCCGCGGGCAGCAGCGTCGGCGTACCGCCTCCGACGAAGACGGTCCGCACGGGCCGCGGATCGTCCCCCAGGGTCTTCCGCGCCATCCGCACCTCGTCGATCAAGGTGTCCGCGTAGTTGTCGCGGGAGGCGAGCACGCCGCCGGTGCCGCGCAGCTCGGTCGCCGTGTACGTGTTGAAGTCGCAGTAGCCGCAGCGCGTGGCGCAGTACGGAACGTGGAGGTAGAAGCCGAGCGGACGGGCCCCCGCCCCCTGAAGGGCGGACGCGGGCAGCGCCCCGTCCTCGGGCATGGGCTCACCATCAGGCAGTGCGGAAGGCATACCTTCGATTGTCCCGCACCGAAGACGGACCCGACGCCGCTGCTCGGCCCGTCCGGAGCCCCGCGCGAAAAGATCACTCCGCCCGCAGCACGAGCACCGCCATATCGTCATCCGGCGGCCGCTCGGAGAACTCGTGCACCAGCCTCTTGATCCGTTCCGCCACCAGACCCGCGTCGAGCCCCGCGCAGCTCGCGAACGCCGTCGCGAGGCCGTCGTCGTCGTCGAACATCTGCCGTCCGGTGCGCCGCTCCGTCACGCCGTCCGTGACGCACAGGAGGGTGTCGCCGGTGTGCAGCTCGAAGGTCTCGCTCTTGTACGTGGCGTCGTCGACGACCCCGAGCAGCAGCTGGGGCGTGGCCGCGGGGCGGACGTGTCCCTCGGGCGAGAGCAGCAGCGGCAGCGGATGTCCGGCGCTCGCCAGCGTGCAGCGGACACCGCCGCCGTCCAGGAGCACCAGCTCGCCGTAGAGGAGGGAGAGGAAGCGTGAGGTGGCCCCTTCGGGCGGCACGCCCTGGCCGCCCGCCACCGCGACCACCGCCGCCGCCGCGTCCGCCGCTTCCGTCGCGTCGTCCAGGAGGAGCTGGTTCAGGCGGTCGAGGACCTCCGCGACTTCGTACCCCTCGCGGGCGAGCAGCCGCAGCCACGGCCGGGCGAGGCCGATCACGACGGCCGCCTCGACGCCCTTGCCCTGTACGTCGCCGAGCGCGAAGCACCAGCGGCCCTTGCCCGCCTGGAACAGGTCGTAGAAGTCGCCGCCGGGGCCGCCCTTGTCCCGCGGTTCGTACACCACGCCGCTCTGCACGCCCGGGATGTCCGCCACCGAGCTGGGCAGCAGGCCGCGTTGCAGGACCTGGCTGATGGTGGCCTGCCGCTGATAGCGCCGTGCCGCGCTGATGGCGAGCGCGACGCGGCGGCTGAAGTCTTCGATGAGGCCCGTGACTTCGTCGGCGAAGCGCACCATTCCGGCCCGTCCGATGACGAGCGTGCCCAGCGAACGCCCGCCCGCCACGAGGCGGTACGCCAGGGCCGTGCCGGATGTCTCACCGGCCGACGCCTCGCCGGGCCAGGGCACGGGGACGGCGCCGGAGCCGGCCGATTCGGGCAGCCGGGGCGGGTCCTTCTCCAGGGCATGGCGCAGTAGTTCTATGTGGTGCTCGCTGCTGTGCCAGACGCGGGCGAGCCGGGTGCCCGCGATCCCGCTCCCGCCGCCGCGCCCGGCGGTCTCCGCCTCGTCGTCGAGCCATACCGCGCACCAGTCCGCGAGTCTGGGCACCAGGAGCTGCCCGGCGAGCGCGGCCACCAGCTCCTCGTCGAACTGGCCCGCGAGCAGATCGGACGACTCGGCGAGGAAGGTGAGCGCGCCACGGTTGACCCACTCCGTGTCGTGCGTGATCCGCTTCGGCAGCGGGGCGAGGAGCTCGGCGGCGCGATGGCCGCGCTGCATGGCCTGTTCGCTCGCGTACGACTCGATCTCCTGGACGGCTTGTACGCCCCCGACAGGAAGTCGGGCCCAGACGGCCTTGGTGCCGGTGCGGTAGGTGATGCCCCAGGAGTCGGAGAGGGTCGCGACGAGCTGGAGGCCCCGGCCGTACTCGGGCGTGCCGGGCGGCTGGGGCGCCGGCTCACTGCGGACCGAGCGGGCGGGATGGTGGTCGGAGACCTCGATCACCAAAGTGTCGGAGCTCTCCCCAAGGCCCGCCTCGTCGAGCCTGCAGAGCAGCTCGACGGTCGTGCCCGCGTGCACGACGGCGTTCGTGACGAGTTCGCTGACCAGGAGCACGGCGTCGTCCGCAAGGCGGTCGGTGATACCCGCCGCCGCGGGCACGGCGAGCTCGGTCCAGTCGGCGAGCGCCGCGCGCACGAACTTGCGTGCGGCGGCGGGCGCCAGCGGATTTCCGGGCAGCGATGTGCACACCACCGCCGGCGGGCCGGGCTGGTGCTCCGGCTGGGCGGGCGCACGGAAAGTGGTCTCCCGTTGCATCGGAATGGACCCCACGTTTCGGCTCCTGAGCAGTTCGGTCGAATACGCCTCAGCCGACACGGACAGAGTGACAGACTGGCCACGCCCATAAGCACCGAGTTACTGAAGTGGGCCGTTATGAGTGAGAACACTGCTATGCCCGCGCTCGGCCACGGTCAGATTCCGTCACCGAAGCCAGCTCCGATACCCCCGCCGCGCCCCGGACAAGTTCCGGACACGGCCCCAGGATTCATCCAGGAGACCACCCCGGAAGCGGCTCCCGACCTGCGCTTGCTCCTGTCCGCCATGCGGTCCGCGCGAGACGGGGACTTCGCCAAGGTCGCGGTGACCGGCGACGGCCTCACGGCCGAACTGCACGCGGTCTTCAACGAGATGATGGACCGCTCCCTCCACTTCGACGGCGAACTCTCCCGCGTACGCCGGGAGATCATCCGTCTCGGCCACCTCGACGAGCGGTTCTCCGCGAGCCCGGGGCGGGGCAGCTGGGCCACACGCATCCATGACGTGAATACGCTGCTCGACTCCCTGGTCGCCCCGGCGGCCAACGCGACGCGCGTGCTGAACGCGGTCGCGGGCGGCGACCTCACCCAGCGCGTGGACCTGCACGACGGCACCCGGGAGCTGCGGGGCGACCTGCGGCGCCTGGGCCGCGCGGTGAACACGATGGTCGACCAGCTGTCGCTGTTCACGGGCGAGGTCACCCGCGTCGCCCGCGAGGTCGGCACGGAGGGGCGGCTCGGCGGGCGCGCCAAGGTGCGTGGTCTTTCGGGCAGTTGGCGTGACGTGACGGAGGCCGTCAACACGATGGCGGCCCGGCTTACCGCACAGGTGCGCGACATCGCCCTGGTGACGACGGCGGTGGCACAGGGAGACCTGACACGGACGGTCACGGTCGAGGCGACGGGCGAGCTGCTCGAACTGAAGCTGACCGTCAACACCATGGTCGAGCAGCTCTCCGCGTTCGCCGCCGAGGTGACCCGTGTCGCCCGCGAGGTCGGCACCGAGGGGCAGTTGGGCGGCCGGGCGCAGGCCCGCGGTGTGTCCGGCGTATGGAAGGACCTCACCGACAACGTCAACTTCATGGCGTCCAATCTCACCTCACAGGTGCGGAACATCGCCCAGGTCACCACGGCCGTCGCCAACGGCGACCTGAGCCAGAAGATCACCGTCGACGCCCGGGGCGAGATCCTGGAGCTGAAGTCGACGGTGAACACGATGGTGGACCAGCTCTCCGCCTTCGCCGACGAGGTCACCCGGGTCGCCCGCGAGGTGGGCACGGAGGGCAATCTGGGCGGGCGCGCTCAGGTGCGTGGGGTCTCCGGCGTATGGAAGGACCTCACCGACAACGTCAACTTCATGGCGGACAACCTCACCTCACAGGTGCGGAACATCGCCCTCGTGTCGACGGCCGTCGCCCAGGGCGACCTCGGCAAGAAGATCACGGTCGAGGCGAAGGGCGAGATCCTCGAACTGAAGTCGACCATCAACACGATGGTGGACCAGCTCTCCGCCTTCGCCGACGAGGTCACCCGCGTCGCCCGCGAGGTCGGCACGGAAGGCAACCTGGGCGGCCAGGCCCAGGTGCGTGGGGTCTCCGGCGTATGGAAGGACCTCACCGACAACGTCAACTTCATGGCGCTGAACCTCACCTCTCAGGTCCGCAACATCGCCCAGGTCACCACGGCCGTCGCCAACGGCGACCTGTCGAAGATGATCACGGTGACGGCGCGCGGCGAGATCCTTGAACTGAAGGACACCGTCAACACGATGGTGGAGCAGCTGCGTGCCTTCGCGGACGAGGTGACCCGCGTGGCACGCGAGGTCGGCACGGACGGCCGGCTCGGCGGGCGGGCCCAGGTGCGTGGGGTCTCCGGCGTATGGAAGGACCTCACCGACAACGTCAACTACATGGCGGACAACCTCACCGGACAGGTCCGCAACATCGCGCAGGTCGCCACGGCGGTGGCCCAGGGCGACCTCTCCAAGAAGATCGACGTCGACGCGCGCGGCGAGATGCTTGAGCTGAAGACCACCATCAACACCATGGTGGACACGTTGTCCTCCTACTCCTCCGAGGTCACCCGGGTGGCCCGCGAGGTCGGCTCCGAGGGCCAACTGGGCGGCCAGGCAAGGGTCGAGGGCGTCTACGGCACATGGAAGCGCCTGACGACGAACGTGAACGAGCTCGCCCTGAACCTCACCACGCAGGTCCGCGCGATCGCCGAGGTCGCGTCCGCCGTGGCGCAGGGCGACATGACCCGTTCCATCACCGTCGAGACCCGCGGCGAGGTCACCGAGCTCAAGAACAACATCAACCTCATGGTCTCCAACCTCCGTGAGACCACCCGCGCCAAGGACTGGCTGGAGTCCAACCTCGCCCGTCTCGCGGGCCTGATGCAGGGCCACCGCGACCTGATGGAGGTCGCCGACCTGATCCTGCGCGAGCTGACCCCACTGGTGAACGCGCAGTACGGCGCCTTCTTCCTCGCCGATCCGGACGCCGAGGAGACCACGACGCTGCAAGCCAGGCCCGTCAAGGGGCTCGCCTTCATCGCCGGGTACGGTTCAGCGCAGGGCTCGGTCGTCGACACCGGCGCGATGCCCGCGCACGGTCTGGTGCGCCAGGCGGCCCTGGAGAGGAAGCGGATCCTCGTCGACGAGGTGCCGGCCGACTACATCAAGATCATTTCGGGACTCGGGGACGCCGCCCCGGCCAGCCTGGTGATCATCCCCATCATCTTCGAGGACAAGCTGCTCGGCGTGATCGAGCTGGCCACGTTCTCCCGCTTCTCGGACGTACACCTGGCGTTCTTCGACCAGTTCGTGAACACCATCGGCGTTGCGATCAACACGATCATCGCCAACTCCCGTACGGAGTCGCTGCTCAGCGAGTCCCAGCGCCTCGCCACCCAGCTCCAGGACCGCTCGGACGAACTCCAGCTCCAGCAGGCGGAGTTGCAGCGTTCGAACGCCGAGCTCGAGGAGAAGGCGGCCCTGCTCGCCACCTCCTCGCAGTACAAGTCGGAGTTCCTCGCGAACATGTCGCACGAGCTGCGCACCCCGCTGAACTCGCTGCTCATCCTGGCCAGGCTGCTCTCCGACAACCCCGACAGCCATCTCTCCGACCAGGAGGTGCAGTTCGCCACCACGATCCACCGGTCGGGCTCCGACCTCCTCCAACTCATCAATGACATCCTGGACTTGTCGAAGATCGAGGCGGGCCGCATGGACGTACGACCCAAGAAACTCCCGCTGATCAAGGTTCTCGACTACGTCCACGCGACGTTCCGCCCGCTCACCCTCGACCGCGGGCTCGCCTTCGAGGTGTCGGTCGGCGAGGACGTGCCGCGGGAGATGTTCTCGGACGAGCAGCGCCTCCAGCAGATCCTGCGCAACCTCCTGTCGAACGCGGTCAAGTTCACCGCGAACGGCCGCGTCGAGCTGCGCGTGAGCCGCGTCAAACGCACCGACGAACACATGCTCCACGAAGGCGTCGACCTGCTCTGCTTCGCCGTCACGGACACCGGCATCGGCATCCCGTCCGACCAACTGCCCGCCATCTTCGAGGCGTTCCAGCAGGCCGACGGCACCACCAACCGCAAGTACGGCGGCACCGGCCTCGGCCTTTCCATCAGCCGCGAGATCGCCGGACTCCTCGGCGGCCGCATCACAGCGGAGAGCAGTCCGGGACAGGGCTCCACCTTCACGCTGTACGTCCCCGTAGCGCACCCGGGCCACGGACCGGCCGCGGCGGCATACGCGGCGACCAGGCCGTCCACTGCCGCCCTCCCCGAGCCGGAGGGAGAAGCGGCCATGACCCTGCACACGTTCCGCGACCAGGACGACAGCTGGCCGACGCCGACCAAGCTGGAGGAGTACCGAGAGGGCCCGGCGGGCCGCATACTGCGCGGGCGCCGCGTCCTCATCGTGGACGACGACATCCGCAACGTCTTCGCGCTCACCCATGTGCTGAGCCGCGTCGGAATGCCCGTCCTGTACGCGGAGAACGGCCGCGAAGGAATCGAGACCCTGGAGCGCAATCCCGATATCGATCTGATCCTGATGGACATCATGATGCCGGAGATGGACGGCTACGAAACCATCACCGCCATCCGCCGCACCCCGCGCTGGACCGGCCTTCCCATCATCGCGCTGACCGCCAAGGCGATGCCCGGCGACCGCGAGAAGGCCATCGAGCAGGGCGCCAGCGACTACGTACCCAAACCCGTGGACGTGGACCAGCTGCTCACCGTCTCCTGCGCTCTCCTGGCCCCCGAGGGCGACGGTGCGGACGAGCGGGACACACCCACAGCAGAAGAGAAGCCCGTTGCACCGGATCCGGCAGGCACTCCTGGGGAGTCCGCCGTTCCGCCGACGACCGAGTGAGGCACTGTCACCATGAGCACAACTGTCATGACCGACAACCGCGCGAGCATCCTCCTTGTCGATGACATGGAGGACAATCTGATGGCGCTCGAAGCTGTCCTGGGGTCACTCAACGAACCGCTGGTACGCGCCCGTTCGGGCGAGGAGGCGATGAAGGCGCTACTGAGGCAACGATTCGCCGTGATCCTCCTGGACGTACGTATGCCAGGGATGGACGGATTCGAGACCGCGTCGAACATCAAGCGGCTCGACCAGACCAAAGACGTTCCCATCATTTTCCTGACGGGCACCGACAACGACGCGGGCTACGCCTTCCGCGGCTACGCGACCGGCGCCGCGGACTACATGACCAAGCCGTTCGACCCGTGGGTACTGCGCGCCAAGGTCACCGTCTTCCTCGAACTGCATCGCAAGAACCAGCAGTTGGAGAGAATACTGGCCCGCGAACAGCAGCAGTTCGACGAGCTGGCGGCCCGCCTCTCGGCGATCGAGACGCATATGGCCGCCAGCAGCCTCAAGGACGTACTGGAACTGCGCCACCATGTGACGCACATGGAGGAGCTGGTGAAGGAGATGCGGCGCGGGCGGGTGACGTGAGGCTCAGGCCTCGCGCGAGCCCGCGTACATCTCGTCGATCAGGTGCTGGTACTCGCGCTCGACGACCGGACGCTTCAGCTTCAGGCTCGGCGTCAGCTCGCCGTGCTCGATGTCCAGGTCACGCGGGAGCAGCTTGAACTTCTTGACGGTCTGCCAGCGCTGGAGACCTTCGTTGAGCTCCTTCACATAGCCCTCGACGAGTGCGACCGTGGCCGGGGCGGCGACCACGTCCGCGTAGCTCTTGCCGTCCAGGCCGTTCTCCTTGGCCCAGGCCAGGATGGCGGGCTCGTCCAGGGAGATCAGGGCGGTGCAGAAGTTCCGGTCGGCGCCGTGCACGAGGATGTTGGAGACGTACGGGCAGACGGCTTTGAACTGTCCCTCGACCTCGGCGGGCGCGATGTACTTCCCGCCGGAGGTCTTGATCAGGTCCTTCTTGCGGTCGGTGATCCGCAGATAGCCGTCGGCGGAGAGCTCGCCGATGTCCCCGGTGTGGAACCACCCGTCGGACTCCAGAACCTCGGCGGTCTTCTCGGCGAGGCCGTGGTAGCCCTCCATGATGCCGGGGCCGCGCAGCAGGATCTCGCCGTCATCCGCGATCCGGACCTCGGTGCCGGGCAGCGGCTTGCCGACGGTGCCGGTGCGGTAGGCCTCGCCGGGGTTCACGAAGGAGGCCGCGGAGGACTCCGTCAGGCCGTAGCCCTCCAGGATGTGGATGCCCGCGCCGGCGAAGAAGTAGCCGATGTCGGGCGCGAGCGCGGCCGAACCGGAGACGGCGGCGCGCAGCCGGCCGCCGAAGGCTTCCCGCAGCTTGGAGTAGACGAGCGCGTCGGCGACCTTGTGCTTGGCGCCGAGGCCGAAGGGCACGGACGCGTTGCCGGTCCTGCGGAAGTTGTCCTGGCTGACCTTCGCGTACTCGCGGGAGACCTCGGCCGCCCACTGGAAGATCTTGTACTTGGCGCCACCACCGGCCCGCGCCTTGGCCGCGACCCCGTTGTAGACCTTCTCGAAGATGCGCGGCACGGCGGCCATGTACGTCGGCTGCACCACCGGAAGGTTCTCGATGATCTTGTCGACGCGGCCGTCGACGGCGGTGACGTGCCCCAGCTCGATCTGCCCGGAGGTCAGCACCTTGCCGAAGACGTGCGCGAGCGGCAGCCACAGGTACTGCACGTCGTCCGGCCCGAGAAGACCGGTCGATGCGATGGCCTTCGCCATGTACGACCAGTTGTCCTGCGGCAGGCGCACGCCCTTGGGCTTGCCGGTGGTACCGGAGGTGTAGATGATCGTGGCGAGCTGATCCTTGGTGATCGCCGCGACCCTGTCCTTGATGAGGTCCGGCTTCTTCTCCAGGTGGGCGGCGCCGCGCGCCTCGAGCTCGGCGAGCGTGAGCACCCATCCTTCGGGGTCGCCCTCCACCGCTCCGGCGCCCTCGGCGTCGATCACCACGACATGCCGGAGCTCGGGCAGCTCGGCCCGCTTCTCGCGCGCCTTGGCGAGCTGCGCGGCGTCCTCGGCGATCAGGACCCGGCTGCCGGAGTCGGCCAGGATGTAGGTGGACTCCTCGGCGTTGGTCTGCGGATACACCGTGGTGGTGGCCGCGCCCGCGCAGAGGATGCCGAGGTCGGCGAGGATCCACTCGACCCGCGTGGACGAAGCGAGCGCCACCCGGTCCTCGGGGGCGAGGCCGAGCTCGATCAGGCCCGCCGCGATGGCGTAGACACGCTCGGCGGCCTGCCCCCAGCTCAGCGACTTCCACTCGTCGGGACCGTCGCCGGACGCCGCTGGTACGGGATAGCGGTAAGCCTCGGCGTCTGGCGTGGCCGCCACGCGCTCCAGGAAGAGGTGCGCCACGGACGGCGGACGGTTCTCGATCAAGGTCTGTGTGTCGCTCACGACATCCTCCGGACCCGCGACATGGCGGCGACTGGCTGGCGGCTGCTGGTCTTGTTTAACTTGCGAGTAACCTACGAGCAGTGATCAGAGTAGAGCGCTGAAGCCCGCCGCGTAAGGGGCTTCTGCCTGTCACTTCATACAAGAACGGGTCCGCCGCGCAAGAGCGCGACGGACCCCTTGAGATGCCTCTGTGCTGCCTCTGTGACGCCCGTGCAGGACGGGGCGACAACTACTTCCTGGGCTTGCCGGGACTACTTCTTGGGCTTGCCAGGACCGCTGTCGTCACTGGAGAGCACGGCGATGAAGGCTTCCTGCGGCACCTCGACGGAGCCGACCATCTTCATGCGCTTCTTGCCCTCCTTCTGCTTCTCGAGCAGCTTGCGCTTACGGGAGATGTCACCGCCGTAGCACTTGGCGAGCACGTCCTTGCGGATGGCGCGGATGGTCTCGCGGGAGATGACCCGGGAGCCGATGGCCGCCTGGACGGGGATCTCGAAGGCCTGGCGCGGGATGAGCTCCCGCAGCTTGGCCACGAGGCGCACGCCGTACGCGTACGCGGCGTCCTTGTGCGTGACGGCGGAGAACGCGTCGACCCGGTCGCCGTGCAGCAGGATGTCGACCTTGACCAGGTCGGCGGACTGCTCGCCGGTGGGCTCGTAGTCCAGGGACGCGTAACCGCGGGTCTTGGACTTCAGCTGGTCGAAGAAGTCGAAGACGATCTCGGCGAGGGGGAGGGTGTAGCGGATCTCCACCCGGTCCTCGGAGAGGTAGTCCATGCCGAGGAGGGTGCCGCGGCGGGTCTGGCAGAGCTCCATGATCGAGCCGATGAACTCGCTGGGCGCGAGGATCGTGGCGCGTACGACCGGCTCGAAGACCTTGTCGATCTTGCCCTCGGGGAACTCGCTCGGGTTGGTGACCGTGTGCTCGGTGCCGTCCTCCATGTCCACGCGGTAGACCACGTTGGGGGCGGTGGCGATGAGGTCGAGCCCGAACTCGCGCTCGAGCCGCTCACGGATCACGTCGAGGTGGAGCAGACCCAGGAAGCCGACGCGGAAGCCGAAGCCGAGGGCGGCGGAGGTCTCCGGCTCGTAGACGAGCGCGGCGTCGTTGAGCTGGAGCTTGTCGAGGGCCTCGCGCAGGTCGGGGTATTCCGAGCCGTCCAGCGGATAAAGACCCGAGAAGACCATCGGCTTCGGGTCCTTATAGCCGCCCAGGGCCTCGGTCGCACCCTTGTGCAGGGAGGTGATCGTGTCACCGACCTTGGACTGACGGACGTCCTTCACGCCGGTGATGATGTAGCCCACCTCGCCGACGCCGATGCCGTCGGACGGGGTCATCTCGGGAGACGACACACCGATCTCGAGCAGCTCGTGCGTGGCCCCGGTGGACATCATCCGGATGCGCTCACGCTTGTTGAGCTGGCCGTCGACCACTCGTACGTAGGTCACGACGCCTCGGTAGGAGTCGTACACCGAGTCGAAGATCATCGCGCGGGCGGGCGCGTCCGCGACGCCGACCGGCGGCGGGACCTCGGCGACGACCTTGTCGAGCAGCGCCTCGACGCCCATGCCGGTCTTCGCGGAGACCTTCAGCACGTCGTCAGGGTCGCAGCCGATGAGGTTGGCGAGCTCCTCGGAGAACTTCTCCGGCTGGGCTGCCGGCAGGTCGATCTTGTTGAGCACAGGAACGATCTTGAGGTCGTTCTCCATCGCCAGGTAGAGGTTGGCGAGAGTCTGCGCCTCGATGCCCTGCGCGGCGTCGACGAGAAGGACCGTGCCCTCACACGCCGCGAGAGAGCGGGACACCTCGTACGTGAAGTCCACGTGCCCCGGGGTGTCGATCATGTTGAGAATATGGGTCTTGCTCTGCTCGGGGCCCTCGGTGGGGGCCCAGGGCAGACGCACCGCCTGGGACTTGATCGTGATGCCGCGCTCACGCTCGATGTCCATGCGGTCGAGGTACTGGGCGCGCATCTGCCGCTGGTCGACCACACCGGTCAGCTGGAGCATCCGGTCGGCGAGCGTGGACTTGCCGTGGTCGATGTGCGCGATGATGCAGAAATTACGGATCAGAGCCGGGTCGGTACGGCTCGGCGCGGGCACATTTTTAGGGGTCGCGGGCACGCAGGGTCCTGTCTCTTGAGGCGCCTGTCGCCTCGGGTCGGATCTATACGTAGGTTCCATGGTCCCATGGGCGAGGCACTGTGCCCGGTTTGGGCCGGTCAGGGTGAGGACCTGCACCCGAATTGGGCCGGTCGCATCGCGACTGGTAATCTGGGCAGCTGTGTCTCCTGGCCCTCTGGGCTCTGAGGCACAGGCGAAACAAACAACTCATCTGCAGTACCTCTGCAGAACCTGAACCTGAAAAGGCTCTTTCGTGGCGAACATCAAGTCCCAGATCAAGCGGATCAAGACCAACGAGAAGGCGCGTCAGCGCAACAAGGCGGTCAAGTCTTCTCTGAAGACCGCGATCCGCAAGGCCCGCGAGGCCGTTGCCGCGGGTGACACCCAGAAGGCCGTCGAGGCGACGCGTGAGGCTTCGCGCCAGCTCGACAAGGCCGTCTCCAAGGGCGTCATCCACAAGAACCAGGCCGCCAACAAGAAGTCGGCGCTTGCTTCGAAGGTCGCGACCCTCCAGGGCTGAAACCCTTGCCCCGGCTCGCCGGGGCGCTGATCAATCCTCCCGCGAGGGTAATTCGAGCCCTCTACCTCGAATCGCGGACAGACCACGCAGTACGCCACGCTGCGACAATGCCCCCGGCCCACTCCGGGGGCATTGCTGTGTCCGGGGCCGCGTCAGGGGCGCGGAGAACTGCGCGCCCAGCCACGAACCACTCGCGCGGACATCACTGCGCACGGGCCCCGCAAGGGACGCGGGGAACTGCGCGACCAGCCACGAGCTACCCGCAGATACCGAACCGGCGGTCTTACGGGGGAAAGATTCAGCGACGTCAGCGACGGGACCGCGCCGCGCGTGCGACGGCTACGACGGCCTTCTCCAGGGCATACTCCGGATCGTCCCCGCCCCCCTTGACCCCCGCATCGGCCGCCGCGACAGCGGTAAGCGCCACCGCCACCCCGTCGGGAGACCACCCCCGCATCTGCTGCCGAACCCGATCAACCTTCCAGGGCGGCATCCCCAGCTCACGGGCAAGATCGGCAGGCCGCCCACCCCGCGCGGACGAAAGCTTCCCGATGGCCCGCACGGCCTGCGCCAACGCACTGGTGATCAAAACAGGCGCAACCCCGGTCGACAGCGACCACCGCAACGCTTCGAGCGCCTCGGCCGCCCGCCCCTCCACGGCACGATCGGCCACGGTGAAGGAGGAGGCCTCCGCCCGTCCCGTGTAGTAGCGCCCGACGACCGCCTCGTCGATCGTGCCCTCGACGTCCGCCACCAGCTGGGACACCGCCGAAGCCAGCTCCCGCAGATCGCTGCCGATCGAGTCGACCAGAGCCTGGGACGCCTCCGAGGTGGCCGAACGGCCAAGCGCACGGAACTCGCTCCGTACGAACGACAGCCGGTCCGCGGCCTTGGTCATCTTCGGACAGGCGACCTCACGGGCCCCCGCCTTGCGGGCCGCATCGAGCAGCCCCTTGCCCTTGGCCCCGCCCGCATGAAGCAGGACGAGGGTGATCTCCTCGGCCGGCGACCCGAGATACGCCTTCACGTCCTTGATCGTGTCGGCGGACAGATCATGCGCGTTGCGTACGACCACGACCTTGCGCTCGGCGAAGAGCGAGGGACTGGTCAGCTCGGCAAGCGTGCCGGGCTGCAACTGGTCGGAGGTGAGGTCGCGCACATCCGTGTCCGCGTCGGAGGCACGGGCGGCGGCGACCACCTGCTGCACGGCGCGGTCGAGGAGGAGGTCCTCCTGGCCCACGGCGAGCGTGAGAGGAGCGAGCGGGTCGGCGGTATCTGTCTTCCTGGCCATCGCGGTAAAGCATCCCACGAGGCACTGACAGCCGGTTCCTCGGCGACTCGCCCCGTATCGGAGAATAGGCAGGTGACCGACGTACGACATGTCCTGGTGCTGCCCGACCGCGACGCCGCGGAGGACGTGGCCGAAGAACTCCCCGACCGCTTCGGCGTCCACGAGCAGCCGCAACTCGTCCGTGACGCCCTGGCGGGCGAGGACGACGCCGAAGACGCCCAGTGGCTCGTCGTGGTCGAGGACCCGGACCGACGCCTGGACCGCGCGGCCCTCGACGAACTGGCGGCGGAGTACGAGGGCTGGCTCGAGGCTCCCTGAGGTCCAGGTGTCCCTGCCCGACCGGGATCAGCCCTTGCGCAGGACCTGTATGTCGAGGTCGATCGTGATGCTGGGGCCGACCGCGGCGATACCGCGGGCAAGCATCGTCTGCCAGGTGATCGTGAAGTCATCGCGGTGCAGCTCGGTGGAGGCGCGGCAGGCGACCCGGGTCTCGCCCTCAAGACCGCGGCCGACCCCGAGATACTCGGTCTCGAGCGTGACCGTGCGCGTCACGCCGTGCAGCGTCAGGCCACCCGTGATCGCCCAGCGGCTGCCGCCCTTGTGCACAAAGCGGTCGCTGTAGAACTCCATCGTCGGGAATCGCTCCACGTCGAGGAAGTCGCCCGACCGCAGATGGTCGTCGCGCATCTTCACCGCGGTGTCGATGGAGGCCGCGTCGATGACGACATGCATCGCGGAGTCCTCCATGCGCTCTCCCAGCCGGATGGCGCCCGCGAAGCTGTTGAACCGCCCGTGGATGCGGGCGAGCCCGATGTGCCGCGCGGTGAAACCGACCGAGGAGTGCAGGGGGTCGATCTCCCAGTCACCGGGCTCGGGCAGCGCCGGGGGCTTGGCTATCTGAAGCATGACGTCCCCGAGCGAGGCGTGCGCGTTCTCCCCGACCGTGGCGTTCCCCCGGTACGGCGTGAACCCTTCCGCCGAGACCGCCAGGCGATAGTCGCCGGCCGGAACGGCCGCCACGAACGAGCCGAACGGATCGAGTCCCCCACCGACGACCTTCCGCCCCGTGGCATCACTGACCGCGAACTCCGCATGTCGCACGGGCTCATTGACGGGGTCGAGCACCCGGCAGCTGAGCACCCCCGCACTGGGCGGAACCGGCACGGCGGACAAGGGGCTCCCTGTCCGACCTGCCCGAACGACCCCACCGGGCCGGTTCGTCCGACCGGGTCGATTCGTCCGACCGGCTCGCTTCGTACGGTCTCCCAGCCAACGGCCGAACATATGCGACACACCCCCGCGCAACTTGACAACTCATTCCACGAATATGCATTCGATCACCGTTGCGGCATTCGACGCAAACCAGCGCCTTCGCTTCGTGCGGCTCGCTCGGGAGACCGGCCGACAACCGCGATCGCGCCGTTCTTGTCCGTCCGCAGCACCTCCGCTCCCCCGGCCCGCAAGGCCGCGACCGTACGGGGCGACGGATGCCCGTACGAGTTGTCTCTGCCGCACGAGATAAGAGCGAATCGAGGCGCGGCCCGCCGCAGGAGCCCGGGGTCCTGATAGGCCGACCCGTGGTGGGCGACCTTGAGCACGTCCACGGGTGGCAGTGCCGCCACGGCAGGCGTGCGTAACAGGGCTCGCTGAGCGGGCGGTTCGAGATCCCCGAGCAGCAACAGGGTCAGCCCTCTCGAGCGGACGAGCAGAGCGACACTTGCGTCGTTCGGACCGTCGGGAGTGGCAGCTGTTGAGCCCGCTCCCTCCGCCAAGGGCCAGAGCACCTGCCAGTCGAGGGCGCCATCGCCGACGCGGCGCCGCTCCCCAGCCGCGGCACGGGTCACCGGGATGCGATGGGCCGCCGCCTGCTCCCGTACGAACTCCACCTGCTCGGGTGGCTCCTGGTACCCCGTCGTCTGGATCGCCCCGACCGACCGCCCCCGCAGCACACCCGGCAGGCCCGCGACGTGGTCGGCGTGGAAGTGGGTCAACAGCACCAGCGGGACACGTGTGATGCCGAGTGATCGCAGACAGCGGTCCACCAGCACCGGGTCGGGTCCCGCGTCGACGACCACTCCCGCCCCGTCCCCCGCCGCGAGCACGGTGGCATCCCCCTGCCCCACGTCACACATCGCGAACCGCCAGCCCGGCGGGGGCCAGCCCGTGATCGCCCGGGTGAGGGGCGGGGGCCGCACGATCGCGAGGAGGAGCAGCAGGGCGCAGGTCACGCTGAGCCAGGGGTGCCGGAGCAGCCTGCGGCCGGCCAGGACCACGCCGACCGTGGCGAGCGCGAGCAGCAGACCACCTCGCCAGCCGCCGGGCCAGTCGACACCGCTGCCGGGCAGAGCCGCTCCCGTGCGGGCGATGTCCGCGATCCACCTCGCAGGCCACCCGGCGCACCACGCGAGGGATTTGGCCACCGGCATCATCAACGGAGCCGCCGCCAACGTGGCGAAGCCGAACACCGTGGCAGGCGCGACGGCCACCTCCGCGAGGAGGTTGCAGGGCACCGCCACCAGGCTCACCCGTGCCGCTATGACCGCGACGACGGGCGCGCACACCGCCTGCGCCGCGGCCGCGGCGGCCAGTGCCTCAGCAAGACGTGGGGGAACCCGGCGCCTCTGGAGGGCCGTGCTCCACCTCGGGGCGAGGGTGAGCAGGGCTCCGGTGGCGAGCACGGAGAGCAGAAAGCCGGGGCTGCGGGCAAGCCAGGGGTCGTACAGGACGAGCAGCAGCACGGCGGCGGCCAGGGCGGGGATCAGCGACCGGCGCCGCCCCGTCCCGATGGCGAGCAACGCGATCAGCCCGCAGGCAGCCGCCCGCAGCACACTCGGGTCCGGTCGGCAGACGATGACGAAGCCGAGGGTGAGTGCGCCGCCGATCAGCGCGGTCGCCCGCAGCGGGATCCCCAACCGCGGCGCGATACCCCGCCGTTCGACGCGCTGGGCAAGGCCGGGCGGGCCGATGAGCAGGGCGAGCAAGATCGTGAGGTTGGCCCCGCTCACAGCGAGCAGGTGCGTCAGGTCCGTTGCCCTGAAGGCTTCTTCCAGTTCAGGCGGCACACGCGAGGTGTCGCCGACCACGAGGCCGGGCAACAACGCTCGGGCGTCGGGCGGCAACCCGTCCGTGGCCTCTCGCAACCCGCCCCGCAACCCGCCCGCCAGGCGCTGTGACCCCGACGGCGCCTCGATCACCTGAGGTGCCTGCCCTCCGGTCACCCGCAGCACCGCCGCGATGCGGTCGCCTTGCGGCAGGGGAGGCGCGAGGCGCGCCCTGAGGCGCAGTCGGGTCGAGGGGAGCAGCTTGAGCCAGCGCGCCTTCTGCCACTGGGCGGCAGAATCCGGTCCCGTGTCGCCGTCGCCGTCGCCGTCGTCAGCGAAGAGCAGGGCCGGGGTGCGGGTCACGAACGTCTTGCCGTCCGCCGACGTGACCCGGACGATCTCCGTTTCCAGCATGACGGAGGGCGGCACAGCACGGGCCCCCGTGACACGCGGACGGGTGAGCCGGGGGTCTGCGGTGACCTCCAACTCCACCTCCACTGCGGCATATCGGCGGGCCAGCGCAGGGATCGGGCCGCGGTGCAGGTCGGCGCCGTGCAGCGCCGCGGATGTCGCTGCCGCCGCGGCGCAGAGGAGGACCGCCGCCACGGAGACCCGCCCCCAGCGGTGCCGTCGCTCCGGGACCCGAACATGCTGCCGTCCCTCGCCTGCCGAGCCGCCCCGCACCGTCCACGTCACCAGCAGCGCGCCGACCACCGCCACACAGACCACCACGGCTGCGATCACCCACCGGGGCGGGGCATCCAGCGCCAGAGCCGCCGTTCCCCAGGCCGCGAGGGCGGGCAGCACGAGGCGAAGGTCCGCCGGGCCCTCCTGGCGGGGGTGGGCGTCCCCGAGCCGGCGTCCGGGCGAGGCGTGAACGGCGGGGTCGGCTGCCGGATCCGTCGCGGCGCCCGGCACCACGGCCGCCCTGGGCGTCGGCCTCATGGCCGCACAAGACTCTGCAGGTCGGCGAAGCGTTTGTCGCCGATTCCGTTGACCTCGCGCAGTTCGTCCACCGCACGGAACCCGCCGTGTTCCGTGCGGTAGTCGATGATGTGCTGGGCCAGTACCGGGCCGACGCCCGGCAGTCCGTCGAGTTGCTCGACGGTGGCCGAGTTGAGGCCGACCGGCGCGGCGGGGCCCATCCCCGGCTGCCCGGCCGCCGGGGATGGGCCGGCCCCCGCACTGGGCGCCGCCGGTGCCGCCGCCGGTGCGCCCACCACCACCTGCTCACCGTCCATGAGCACGCGGGCGCGGTTGAGACCGTCCGTGTCCGTGCCGGGGCGGACCCCGCCCGCGGCCTTCAGCGCGTCGCCGACCCGGGAACCCGCGGGCAGCCGCAGGATTCCGGGGCTGCGGACCTTCCCACTGACGTCCACGACGATGGCGCCTACGGCGGCGGGCACCCCGTCCGCACCGGCCGTCGACCGGCCACCGCTTCCCGAAGGAGGCGCTCCCGGAGACGGTGAGGGCTCAGCGCCCCGCTCGGGTGTCGCCGCCACCACGTCCGGCGCCCGCACCGGTTGGGTCCGCCCTGCCCAGAAGTGCTGGGCGGCGAATGCCGCGGCAAGGACGAGGACCGCCGCGAGCGCGACCAGGCTCCGCCGCTCGAGCCCACACCGCAGCTGGAGCCACAGGGGCAGCCGCTCCCGCACAGCAAGCCCCACCCGCCCCCGCAGGACCGAACCCCGCTCACCACCAGCCACCGGCGACAGAGCTGGGGTCCGAGGCTGGAGTTGAGACCGGGGCTGCGACTGCGGGCTCCCCCGAGGCGGCGCCAGAACCTGGCCGTGGGCCGCTTGTTCCTGCCCCTGTGTCTGAGCCTCTGTCTGAGCCTGATCCCGAGACGACGCTACGGCCTGAGGCTGCCGCACGGCCTGCGGCTGCAACTGCAACGCGAACTGCGGGTGTCGTTGCGGCAAGGGCGGTGGCTGCGACTGCGAACGAGACCGAGACTGCTGTCGCGGCACGCTCGGTGGCTGCAGCTCCACCACCGGCTGCGACTGCCGCTGCGGCACAGGCTCTGGCTCTGGCTCTGGCTCTGGCTGCGGCTGCGGCTCTGGCTCTGGCTCTGGCTCTGGCTCTGGCTGCGGCTCTGGCACAGGCTCTGGCTCTGGCTGCGGCTCTGGCTCTGGCTGCGGCTCTGGCTCTGGCTGCGGCTCTGGCTCTGGCTGCGGCTGCCGCTGCCGCACAGCCACCGGCCGCGGCTGTCCTTGCGGCACGGCCTCTGGCCGCGGCTGCGGCTGCGGCTGCGGAACGAGCTGCTGCTGCGATTCCCCCGCCACCAGCTGCCGCCACGCAAGGCCCCGCCCCGGCGACCCCTCCCCTGGCCGCGCCGCAGGCACACCCCCCACGCCCCGACCGTCCGGCGGCGCCCCCGACCTCAACTCCTCGCCATCCACCGCCCGTTCAGGTTCAGCAAACAGCGCATCAGCACGCAACCGCAGCGCCCGCCCCCGCGCCCCCGCTTCCGTCGAAGCACGTCCCCGTCGAGCCGCCCGCCTGCGGGCATGTCGATATCGTGCGCTGCCACCCGATGATCGGCCGCCCGAGGCCCGGCCGTCGGACGCGGGGTCACGCCCCGGCCCGCTAGTCGCTACATGTGTCCGTGAAAGTGAACGAAGTGCCATGCCGACGACGCTAGGCACCGCGGCGGATTCTTGTTGATCTTGGTCAATTCCCGTGGATTACTCAGCAGTTGTGGATAACTCCGTCACCCGAAAGCGCGACACGAGCCCCACCTCACCAAGGCGAAACCACAGCTCCCAGCAACCCCGGCCCCGTATGCGCCCCGATCACCGCTCCCACCTCGCTGACATGCAGTTCGGCAAGGCCAGGCACCCGGTCCCTGAGCCGGTCCGCGAGGGTGGACGCCCGTTCAGGCGCCGCCAGATGATGCACCGCGATGTCGACGCGGTCCGCCCCGGCCCGCTCGACCACGATCTCCTCGAGCCGGGCGATCGCCTTCGACGCCGTACGCACCTTCTCCAGCATCTCGATGCGCCCGCCGTCCAGCTGGAGCAGCGGCTTCACGGCGAGCGCCGAACCCAGAAGTGCCTGCGCGGCACCGATCCGGCCACCCCGGCGCAGATAGTCGAGTGTGTCGACGTAGAAGTACGCGGAGGTGTTCGCGGCCCGCTTCTCCGCCGCGGCCACCGCCTCGTCCACCGCGGCGCCGGACTCGGCCGCCTCCGCCGCCGCGAGCGCGCAGAAGCCCAGGGCCATCGCGACCATTCCAGTGTCCACCACCCGCACCGGCACCGGCGCGTCCTTCGCGGCGAGGACCGCCGCGTCGTACGTGCCCGAGAACTCGGCGGACAGATGCAGCGAGACGATGGCCGTCGCTCCCGCGTCCGCGACCTTGCGATAGGTCTCCGCGAAGACTTCCGGGCTCGGCCGTGACGTGGTCACTGACCGCCGCTTCTGCAGCGCGAGAGCCAGGGAGCGGGCGGAGATCTCCGTGCCCTCTTCGAGCGCCTGGTCACCGAGGACCACGGTCAGAGGCACCGACGTGATGCTGTGCCGCTCCATCGTCCGCTGCGGCAGGTAGGCCGTTGAATCCGTGACGATCGCGACATGACGGGACATGCGGTGGAGATTACCTGCCTGGGCCCGACGACGGCAGCCCGACCCCGTGCCGACCAGTGTGCCAGTCGTGCTCCCGGCGGCCCCTGCCGTGCCAGGCCGCGCGCGCCGTCACGTCGTGCTCTCGGGCCTGGCCTGCTTCTCCCAGGGGTAGGCGGTCCGCGGCGTCGGCGGTGTGATGGCGGGCGGCGCCGACTGTTCGGGCCGCTCTGGTGGCGAAGGCTCCGTCCAGGTCTGCTCCGCCTGCTTGCCCGCGTCCGCCGCCGGCTCGGGCTCGGGCCACGAGGCGGGGGTCTGCGTGGGCGTGGGCGTCGGCTCCGTGGTCCAGTGCCGCAGTGCGCCCGTCTCCAGGTCGATCTGGGTGCTCAGCGAGTCCAGGTCGTCGTCCGCGAAATGGTGTGCCCGGTCACGCACCACCCACCGAAGCGAGTCCGCCGACTTCGTGATCTGCTCCGTGCGCTCCCGCAGCCCGGGGAGCCGCTCGGACAGGGACGCCTTGTCGGGGTCCCGCTCGAGGCGCCGGAGCTCGTCGTCCAGCTCGTGCCCATGCGCGCTGAGCCGCTCGAAGAGCCCGAGGGACTCCTTCAGCGAGACGTCCTCGGCCACGCCTGCCCGCAGGGCGTCCTGCGTCGACCGCATCGACGTGCGCAACGAGAGCCGCAGCTGGGCCAGTTCGGCAGCTGTGCCCACCTGCGCGAAGCTCTTCGCACGCAGGGTCGTGTCCTCCACCGAACGACGCGCCTGCGAGATCGTGCGGTCCACGCCGCGCTTCGCGGCTCCGATCGCCTTCACCGTCACGTACGCACCAAGGGCCAGTGCCAGCACGACGAGCAGCGCCACGACGGCGATCACGGCTTCCATGACGCTCCTCTCAAGTCCTGCGGCGAGTTCCGCACCGACCCTTCAACGGTAAACGCAAAGGGCAGGCCGGGGGTTCCAGCGGAACCCCCAACCTGCCCGTAGGGGACTACCCCTATGCCGCTCGCGTGCCGTTACGCCGGAACGATGTTCACCAGCTTCGGCGCCCGCACGATGACCTTGCGGATGCCCGCGCCGTCCAGCGCCGCCACGACCCTCTCGTCGCCCAGCGCCACCTTCTCCAGCTCCTCGTCCGAGATCGACGGGGAGACCTCCAGGCGCGCCCTGACCTTGCCCTTGATCTGCACTACGCAGGTCACGGTCTCGTCCACGACGTACGCCGGGTCGGCCACGGGGAAGTCCTGGTGGACCACCGAGTCGGTGTGGCCCAGCTTGCGCCACAGCTCCTCGCCGACGTGCGGGGCCAGCGGCGCGATCAGCAGCACCAGACGGTCGGCGACCGAGCGCGGCAGCGCGCCGCCCTCCTTGGTCAGGTAGTTGTTCAGCTCGGTGATCTTGGCGATGGCGGTGTTGAACCGCATACCGTCCAGGTCCTGGCGCACGCCGTCGATCGCCTTGTGCAGGGCGCGCAGCGTGCCCTCCGCGACATCGGACTCCGCGACGTCATCGACCGTGACCTCGCCGGTCGACTCGTCGACGATCAGGCGCCACATCCGCTGGAGCAGGCGGTACTGGCCGACCACCGCGCGCGTGTCCCACGGGCGCGAGACGTCCAGCGGGCCCATCGCCATCTCGTACAGGCGCAGGGTGTCCGCGCCGTACTCCTCGCAGATCTCGTCCGGAGTGACCGCGTTCTTCAGGGACTTGCCCATCTTGCCCAGCTCGCGCTTGACCGGCTCGCCCTCGAAGAAGTACTGGCCGTCACGCTCCTCGACCTCGGTGGCCGACACCGGGAAGCCACGGCTGTCGCGGTACACGTAGGCCTGGATCATGCCCTGGTTGTACAGCTTGTGGAACGGCTCGCTGGACGAGATGTGCCCCAGGTCGAACAGCATCTTCGACCAGAAGCGGGCGTACAGCAGGTGCAGCACCGCGTGCTCGGCGCCGCCCACGTACAGGTCGACGCCGCCCGCCCGCTGGCCCTCGCGCGGGCCCATCCAGTACTGCTCGATGGCCGGGTCGACCAGCTTCTGGTCGTTGTGCGGGTCCAGGTAGCGCAGCTCGTACCAGCACGAACCCGCCCAGTTGGGCATGGTGTTGGTCTCGCGGCGGTACTTTTTGGGCCCGTCGCCCAGGTCCAGGGTGACGTTGACCCAGTCCTCGTTGCGGGACAGCGGCGTCTCCGGAGAGGTGTCCGCGTCGTCCGGGTCGAAGGTGCGCGGGGAGTAGTCGTCGACCTCCGGCAGTTCCAGGGGCAGCATCGACTCGGGCAGCGAGCGGGCGATGCCGTCCTCGTCGTAGACGATCGGGAAGGGCTCGCCCCAGTAACGCTGGCGGCTGAACAGCCAGTCGCGCAGCCGGAAGTTGACGGTGCCCTCGCCGATGCCGCGGGTGGCCAGCCAGCCGGTGATGCGCGCCTTGGCGTCGACGACGCCCAGGCCGTCCAGGGAGATCTCCTGATTCGTGGAGTTGACCAGCTTCGCCTCGTACGAGGAGAAGGCCTCGTCCCACGTCGTGGTGTCGGTGCCGCGGTCGTCGGACGGCTCCACGACGCAGTGCATCGGCAGGTGGAAGGCGCGTGCGAAGGCGAAGTCGCGGCTGTCGTGCGCCGGGACGGCCATGATCGCGCCGGTGCCGTAGCCCATCAGTACGTAGTCGGCGATGAAGACGGGGACCTGCTCGCCGCTGACCGGGTTGGTGGCGTAGACGCCGGTGAAGACACCTGTCTTCTCCTTGGCGTCCGCCTGCCGCTCCACGTCGGACTTGGACGCGGCGAAGGCGCGGTACTTGGCGACGGCCTCGGCCGGGGTGGCGTGCCCGCCGGTCCACGTCTCGTGAGTGCCCTCGGGCCAGGCGTCGGGGACGACCTTGTCGACCAGCTCGTGTTCGGGCGCCAGGACCATGTAGGTGGCGCCGAACAGCGTGTCCTGGCGGGTGGTGAAGACAGTGATCGCGTCGCCGCCCTCGGAGCCGACGGGGAAGTCGACGCGGGCGCCTTCGGAGCGGCCGATCCAGTTGCGCTGCTGCAGCTTGATGGCCTCGGGCCAGTCCAGGGCGTCCAGGTCGTCGAGCAGCCTGTCCGCGTAGGCGGTGATGCGCATGTTCCACTGGCGCAGCTTGGCCTTGAAGACGGGGAAGTTGCCGCGCTCGGACCGGCCGTCGGCGGTGACCTCCTCGTTCGCCAGGACGGTACCCAGGCCGGGACACCAGTTGACGGGCGCGTCGGAGGCGTACGCCAGGCGGTACTCGCTCAGCAGGTCGGCACGCTCGTTGGCGTCCAGGTCCCTCCACGCGCGCGTGGAGCCCGGAACCGCCCGCTCACCGCTGTCGAACTGCGCGACCAGGTCGGCGATCGGGCGGGCCTTCTGCGCGTCGGCGTCGTACCAGGAGTTGAAGATCTGTACGAAGATCCACTGGGTCCACTTGTAGTAGCCCGGGTCGATCGTCTCGACGGAGCGGCGCTTGTCGTGGCCCAGGCCCAGACCGCGCAGCTGCGCCTTCATGTTCTCGATGTTGGCCTCGGTGGAGACCCGGGGGTGCGTGCCCGTCTGTACGGCGTACTGCTCGGCGGGCAGGCCGAAGGCGTCGAAGCCCAGTGTGTGCAGGACGTTGTGGCCCGTCATGCGCTGGAAGCGCGCGTAGACGTCCGTGGCGATGTACCCCAGGGGGTGGCCGACGTGCAGGCCCGCACCGGAGGGGTACGGGAACATGTCCATGATGAACTGCTTGGGCCTGGCGACCAGCGCGGCCTGCGCGGCACCGTCCGCGGCCAGGTCACCACTCGGGTTGGGCGCCTCGTACGTGCCGTTCGCGTCCCAGAAGTCCTGCCAGCGAGCCTCGATGTCGGCGGCCAGAGCGGCCGTGTAGCGGTGCGGAGCTGCCACCTCGGAGGCGGCAGCAGAATTCGTCTCGCTCATGATCCTCAAAGCTCCATCGATCGTCTCTGCCTGCGGAAATGACCGTCCCGGCCAAATGAAAAATCCCCTCACACAGGAGGGGACGCCGCGCCGATGCCGACCGCGATTTTCCGGCGGTCGGGACTGATCAGCGCGGCCCGCTAAGCAGAAGGCGTACGGCACGCATGGCGTCAGGGTACCGCAGCGCTCGCGCGGCCCGCGACGAGGTTCCGCCGGGCCGCTCCACGGCGGCCCGTGGTCCACCGGAGGCCCGGAACCCGACCTTTGGCCAAGGGTTACTCCGCGTACCGACCACTATCGGGGCAACACCAAGATCGTGTCGCGCTTTTATAACAACGCAATAACTCAAACCTCGTACTCACTGGTATGCGGCCACTTAACATGCGGCGATCGAGCCATTTCGGAGTCGCCCCCATGAACCCTCTGAACCCTCATCGCAAGAGCCGCGCGGGCCGCACACGTCGCACGAGCCGCGCAAGCCGTTCGCTCCCCGCGTTCCCCGAACCGAGCAGAACGACCCGCGGGGTCCTGGCCACGGCCGCACTGCTCCTCATACCCCTGCTCGTCATCGTCGGAAGTGACGCCTTCCGCGCCGCACTCGACTTCACCACCGGAGTCCTGTCCCTGGTCTCCCTCACCGCCGCCGTCGTGTGGGGCCTGGTCGCCACGGACCGCCTCTTCCTGCACTCCCGTCAGCGACTGCTCGCCCAAGCCGTGCACCGGGCCACCGCGGTCGCCTCCATCGGCTTCCTGCTGCTGCACGTCACCGTCAAACTCGCGCTCGACCATGTGTCGCCGGTCGGCGCCCTCATCCCCTTCGGGCTCGGCTTCTCGGGCAGCGACGGGCTCATCGGCCTCGGTTCGCTCGCCGGGCTCCTCATGGTGGTCACGGGCATCACCGGAGCCCTGCGCAGCGCCTTCGCGTCGCCGGCCCAGGTCGCGTCGCGCTGGCGTGCGCTGCACATGCTCGCCTACCCCGCCTGGTGTTCGGCGCTGATCCACGGCCTGTACGCGGGACGCGCGCCCAAGCCGTGGGTGATCGCCCTGTACTGCCTCTGCCTGATCTCCGTCGCGGGAGCGGTCGCCCTGCGCGCGTCCCCGCTCCCGGTCAAGCGGAAGGTGGCCGCCCGGATCCTGGCCGTACTCGAACCGGAGACCAGAGCGCGCAACAGGGAGCCCGTCCGCCGGGACACCGCTGAATCGCCGCTCCCCGGCACGGCCGCCGCTCCCGGCCGTGCCCCCGAACCCGAGTCCGGCCCGCCCCCGGTGGTCGGCATCGCGGCGGCCTACCGCGTGCTCGCCTCCACCAACCAGCCCACGGAGGTCATCCCCCGCACCGACCCGCCGCCGCCACGCTGGCCGGCCCCGTCGCCGCCTCCCCCGGCCGAGGCCCCCCGAATCCCGTACGACACCTCGTACGACACGGCGTACGACTCCGGAGACACCCCCTACCGCTCCTACGACTCCCCGTACGAAGCCCCGTACGACAGCGGCCCCGCCACCGAGCCGCTGCCCCACACCTTCCAGGCGCCGAGCTCGGGCGAGCCCTGGAACGCCGCCACCGGAGGCCCCAAGTGAACGCGTCGCTGCCCGATGTCCCCGAGGTCCGCGTCGTCGGGCTTCCGCTCCTGACCTCGGGCTTCGACCTGGTCGAGCGCCTCGACCTCGCGATGCACCTCAAGGTGCACGGGCCGCTCGAACCCATGGCGGGCGAGTCCCTGGCCACCCTCTCCGAGGACATCGCACTGCGCGGCAGGGGCGGCGCGGGCTTCCCCTTCGCCAAGAAGCTGCGGTCGGTCGCCGACGCGGCGATACGTCGCGGAGTGCGCCCCGTGGTCGTCGTCAACGGAAGCGAGGACGAACCCGCCTGCCGCAAGGACACCGTCCTGATCAACCGCGCACCGCACCTCATCCTCGACGGCGCCCTCCTTGCCGCCGAGGCCCTGGGTGCCCGCACGCTCGTCGTGGGCGTGACCCGCGACTCGACCGAGTCCTCGATGCTCTCGGCGCTCGCCGAGCGCGGCCTCACCAACCGGCGCGGATCGAGCATCCGCGCGCGCGTGCAGCGCAATCCGGTGCGCATGGTGACCGGCGAGTCCTCGGCCCTGGTCCGCTCGGCGGACGGCGGCCCGCCGATGCCTCCGGGGCGCAAGGTCCGCACCTCCGACTCCGGAGTGGGCGGTGCGCCCACGCTGCTGTCCAACGCGGAGACCTTCGCCCAGCTAGCGGTCGCCGCCCGGATCGGCGCCGACCGCTACTGCCGCACCGGCCTGCGGGAAGAGCCGGGCACAGTGCTGCTCACCGTCTCCGGAGCCGTCGCGCGGCCCATGGTGGTCGAGGTCCCCACCGGAGTACCCCTGCGGTACGTCCTACAGCTGGCCGGTGCCCCGCCGCTCCCCCAGGGCGTCCTGACGGGCGGCTATCACGGCAAGTGGCTCGACGCGATGACCGCCCATGACGCGGTCGTCTCACGCGCCTCCCTGGAGGCCTGCGGGGGCGCGCTCGGCGCGGGCGCGATCCTGCCGATCGGGCCCGGCACCTGCCCGCTCGGGGAGTCGCTGCACGTGGCGAACTGGCTGGCAGGCGAGAGCGCGGGACAGTGCGGCCCCTGCTACCTGGGACTCCCCGCCGCCGCCCGCGGCCTCGCGGACGTCCTGAACGGCGGCGGACCCACCGCCCTGGAGGCGCTGCGTGAGGTCACACGGGCCGTGAAGCGACGCGGCGCCTGCAAACACCCGGACGGCACCGCGGCCTTCATCGACTCCACGATCTCGGCGTTCACGGACGACCTCGCCGCGCACGTGCTCGGCGGCGGCTGCGGCCGCCCCGTGGAGGGCGTCCTGCCACTCCAGGAAGACGTCCCGCAAGGAGAGGCCCCGAGCGGTCGCAGGCTCGCCGTCGACTGGACCCTCTGCCAGGGGCACGGCCTGTGCGCGGACATCGTCCCCGAGCTGATCCAGCTGGGCCCCGACGGCTTCCCCGGCGTAGCGGAAGCGTCCGTACCGCGGTACTCCGAAGCGCGTGCCGAACGTGCCGTACGCCGCTGTCCCGCACTCGCGCTGCGCATCGAGGAGGACCCGTCCGTGCCCTCGCCGCGCACGGCACTGCCGCTCGCGCTGCCACCGGGCCGTGGCCGTGGCCGCAGGGCACTCGGCAGCGGGCGCTCATAGCCCACAAGGAGACACACGAAAGCGGGCCACCCGATCCGGGTGGCCCGCTCTCATCTGCTGTGGAGCTAAGGAGAATTGAACTCCTGACCTCCTGCATGCCATGCAGGCGCTCTACCAACTGAGCTATAGCCCCTTGTTTGTCCGCCCGGTTCCCCCGGCGACTCCGCAAACATTACACGGTCCTCCCCGTGCTCCACCAAATCGTTTCCGGTCTGTACTGATACGGCCGGTACTGTCAGCCTTCGTGACCGTGATCGCGCTTGCCGGCGCCCGCCGCCGCGTGCCCTTCGCCGCCGGGGTCTGCCTGCTCTCCTTCACGGCTTTCTGGCTCGCGCAGCGCGCTGCGGACGTGTCGATGATCGACTTGATGGTCTACCGCGCCGAGGGCGAGACCGTACGCGCGGGCGGCGACCTCTACGCGCTGCGTACCACCGAGGCCCATCTGCCCACCACCTACCCGCCGTTCGCCGCGCTCCTGTTCACCCCGCTGACGCTCCTGGACACGGCGGACATGCGCACGCTCGCGACCGTCGGGAACCTGGCCCTCCTGGTGACGTTCACGCACCTCGCCCTCCGCCTCGTCGGGCCCGTCCCGAGCACCGGGCACGCGCGCGTGGAGACCGCCCTGTGGGTATCCGCGCTCGCCGTCTGGGCGGAGCCTGTGTGGACGACCCTGCGCTACGGCCAGATCAATCTGCTGCTCGCCGCCCTGGTCCTGTGGGACCTGTCACGGCGCCCCGGCCACCGCTGGGCGGGGGTGGGCATCGGCGTCGCGGCGGCGATCAAGCTCACGCCCGCGCTCTTCGCGGTGTTCCTGCTGCTCTGCGGTGCCGCGGAGGCGGCACGGCACGGGCAGTGGCGGGAACCCGTACGGCGCGCGAGCGTGGCGGCCGTCACGTTCGTCGGCGCGACGCTGCTCGCGGCCGCCGTCCTGCCGTACGACTCCCGGCGCTTCTGGACCCGGATGGTGTTCGAGGCGGGCCGGGTCGGGTTCGCCGAGGACACCGCGAACCAGTCGCTGCGCGGGGTGCTCGCACGGCTTCTGCACACCGCGGAACCGGGCCTCTGGTGGGTGGTGGCCGCAGCCGCGGCCGGTGTGCTCGGCCTCGCGGTCTCGGTGGCCGCCGCACTGCGCGGGGAGCGCGCCCTGGCAGCGGTGGCCTGCGCGGTGACGGCGCTCCTGGTCAGCCCGGTGTCGTGGTCGCACCACTGGGTGTGGTGCGTACCGATGGGGCTGCTCATGTGGACGGACGCGGCGCACCGGGGCGGCCGGGCCCGGTGGGCGGCCACCGCGGCCGTGGTCCTGGTCTTCTGTTCCTACGCCCTGTGGTGGGTTCCGCACGGCGTGGGACGGCTTGAACTCGGCCAGAATTATGGCGAGATGACGCTGTCCGCTCTCTACGTAGGGACCGCTTTCGCGTTCCTGCTGCAAGGAATCGGCCGTCGGACCCGCCGGCGGATCAAGCCGTGGCGAACGTGTAGAAGCGCTTGAGCGTGCAGTGCTCGTCGAGCAGCCGACCATAGATCGGCTCCCCTTCGAGCTCGCGGTACGTCTCGATGGGGTCGCCTTTTATGATCAGCGCCCGCGCGCATTCCTCGCACCAGTACTGGTAGTCCTGGTTGACGGGTTCCATGTCGCGGACGATCGGCGTACCACTGCCGCACCAGTCGCACTTCCGCCTGTGTGCACCCATCGATCAGCTCCAGCTGCGGCCGCAGGCCGTGCACACGTACGAGACACCGCCGTTGTCGCCGAGCACTTGGGCGACATGGGACGAACCGCAGGACGGACAGGTCAGGTGGGCGATCGCCGCGAAGGGAGTGGCGGCGCGGCACGGCGCGGCCACTTCGATGAGGCCACTGGCCCCATCGGGGATGCTCGCAGGCATCGCTCTCCCTCCCGTCGGGTCACGATCGGTGGTCTGGTGCGGTCCCCCTCCGGCTGTCCGATTCTGCCACGGCCCGAGCGACCCGGTCAGCGACGCAGTCGTACCAGTCCGGACACGGCACCCAGCGCGGCCACCCCGGCCAGTGCGTATGCACACACAAGAAGCGCGTCCGCCGATGAATACGCCCCCGGAGCCCCTTGTGACTCAAGCCGGTTGAGGAAGAGTGCGCCAAAACACGCCACGCCGATCAGCTGGCCGAGCTGAGCGACCGTCGAGAGCAGGCCACTGGCGTCCGCCGCGTCCTCGGGCCGCACCGTGGAGAGCGCCCGGGTGAGCGTCGGGCTGAACCCGAGGGCGAGGCCCGCGCCGATGCCCACGAAGGCCGCATACAGCCACAGTCCGCCCTCCCCGCCCTCCCGAAGCAGCAGGCCCACCGTGACCGCCGACACCGCGGTGAGCGCGAACCCGCCAGGAATCAGTGCCCGTTGGGCCACCACGGGCCAGCGGCGCCAGGTGAGGCCGACCGCCCCGAAGACCACCGCGGTCGGCGCGAACGTGAGACCGGCACGCAGCGCGCTGTAGGCGAGGCCACCCTGGAGGTGCAGCGTGAGCACGAACAGGAAGCCCGCGTTGACGGACATCACGGCGGCGATCCGGAAGACCGCGAGGCCCATGCCGGGAATGCGCAGGACCCGCGGCGAGATCAGCGGCGCCCCGCCGCTCCGGGCGAGCCGGGACTCGTACGCGCAGAAGAGCACGAAGAGGACCGCCGCCGCGCTCATCGAGACCCACGACCACAGCGGCCAGTCCTCCTCCTGCCCGAGCACCAGCGGCACGGTGAGCAGCGAGACGGCGGCGCCGAGCAGCACCAGGCCCGGCAGATCGAGACCACGCGCCCGCTCCCCCGGCTCCCGGGAGACGTCACGCGGCAGCACCCGCCGCGCCACCACCAGGAGCACGACACCCACCGGCACGTTCACCAGGAACACCGGCCGCCACCCCGTACCGAACAGATCGGCGCTGACCAGGACTCCGCCGAGCACCTGCCCCGCGGCGGCCCCGATGGCGAGCACGGCCGAGTACGCGCCGAGCGCCTTCGTCCGTGCCTCGCCCGTGAAGTTGCGCTGGATCAGGCTGAGCACCTGCGGGATGAGAAGCGCCGAGCCCGCGCCCTGCAACAGCCGGAAGGCGATCAACTCGCCCGTGCCCTGGCTGAGTCCGCAGGCGAGTGAGGCGGCGGTGAAGACCGCGAGCCCCACGAGGTAGACACGGCGGTGGCCGAGGCGTTCGCCGAGCCGGGCGCCGGTGATCAGGAGCACGGCGTACGCGATGGTGTATCCGGCGATCACCAGCTGCAACCCGGCGCCCGACGCGCCCAGTTCAGTGCGGATGGTGGGCGCGGCGACATTGACGATGAAGGCGTCGAGCAGCGCCATGAACTGAGCGGCGATGACGACCGCGAGCAGTCGGCCACGGCGATTGTCAGTGCCAGGGGCTTTACTGAGTACGGGACTTGAATCAGCGGGGTCGGCTGCGGTGGTCGGGGTGGTCGATGTCATGGGACCGAGCCTGACGGCGACGGGGTACGGGTAACGAGAGCCCGCTGATGCTGGTACTGGCAGCACCTGGCAAGGCCCGGGGAGTGGACCGACGATGGGGGACGTGACGACGATGGGAACGACTCAGCGACGAAGGCCGGAGCTTGCCACGTTCCTGCGCGGCCGCAGAGCACGGGTGACACCGGCCGACGTGGGTATGCCGCCGGGCCTCCGCCGCCGCACGCCGGGGCTGCGCCGCGAGGAGGTCGCGCAGCTCTCCGGAGTCGGCGTCACCTGGTACACATGGCTGGAGCAGGGCCGCCCGATCAACGCCTCCTCGCAGGTCCTGGACGCCGTGGCGCGCACGCTGCGTCTGGACCAGCCGGAGCGCGAGCATCTGTACCACCTGGCCGACGTTCCGTACTCCCCGGACCGCGAGAGCCCGTCCCCGGAGGCCGTAGGACCGGAGATCCAGGGCATCATCGACGCCCTCGACCCGCATCCCGCGGTGGTCTACAACGCGCGGTACGACATCCTCGCCACCAACCCCGCCTATCGAGATCTGTTCTTCGTCCCCCAGATAGCGACGCTCGGCGTTCCCAACGTGCTGTGGACTCTGTTCATCGTGCCCGACCCCGTCTGCCCGCTGGTCTTCCGCGACGAGGAGCTGCCCGTGATGGTGGCGACGCTGCGCAGTTCGTACGGACGGCATGTGGGCGAGCCCGCCTGGGAGGAGTTCATACGCGGCCTGTCCGCCGCGAGCGCGCACTTCGCGGAGCTGTGGGAGAGCGGCGTCGTGTCGGAGCCGGGACCACGCGTGAAGACGTTCCGGCACGCGGCGGTCGGTGAGCTGCGGATGACGTCGGTCTCGCTGTCCATCAACGGGATGCCGGAGTGCCGGATCGTCACGTACACACCGGACGACGAGGTGAGCCGCCTGCGGGCGGCCGAGCTCCGCGAGCTCAGGCCGCCGGAAACGGAAGGATCCCGCCCTCTGATGAGGACGGGATCCGGATTGTGGAGCTAAGGAGAATTGAACTCCTGACCTCCTGCATGCCATGCAGGCGCTCTACCAACTGAGCTATAGCCCCGCGTGTTCGTCCCGCTCGGCGGGCGAACAAGAAGAACTTTAGCCTGCGACAAGCCGGAATGTGAAATCCGGGTGACGGGCCCTCTCAGGCCCTCCCACCAGCGGCTCTCACGTCCGCCCTGCCCAGGGCTAATCGTCGTCGCCGAGCACCGGCTCCGGCAGTGTGCCCGCATTGTGCTCGAGCAGGCGCCAGCCCCGCGCACCCTGGCCGAGCGCCGACCAGCAGCAGTTCGAGAGCCCGCCGAGGCCCTCCCAGTGGAGGGAGTCGAGGCCGAGGAGGCGGCCGATGGTGGTGCGGATCGTGCCGCCGTGGCTGACCACCACGAGCGTGCCGTTCTCCGGCAGCTTCTCGGCATGGCTCAGGACGATCGGGGCGGCCCGGTCGGCGACCTCGGTCTCGAGTTCGCCACCACCGCGGCGCACCGATTCACCGCGCTTCCACGCGGCGTACTGGTCGCCGAAGCGCGTGATGATCTCGTCGTGCGTCAGGCCCTGCCACTCACCGGCGTAGGTCTCCTGGAGACCCTGCTCGTGCGTGACGTCGAGGCCGGTGATGCCGGCGAGCTCGGCCGCCGTGGCCGCCGCCCGCTTCAGGTCGGAGGCCACGATGGCATCCGGCTTCAGCGAGGCGAGCAGCCGGGCGGCGCGCCTGGCCTGCGAGACACCGGTGTCGGTCAGCTCGATGTCCGTGGAGCCCTGGAAGCGGCGCTCCAGGTTCCACGCCGTCTGGCCGTGCCGCCACAGGATGATCCGGCAGCCGCGGTTGATCACCGCAGCTCACCGTCCAGATCGGCGGCCTCCTCCGCGGCGCGCTGCTCGGCGTGCTCGGCGGCCTTGCCGCGGGTCGCCACGGCGTCCGAGGGGAGGTCGATCTCGGGGCAGTCCTTCCACAGGCGCTCGAGGGCGTAGAAGACACGCTCCTCGCTGTGCTGGACGTGCACCACGATGTCGATGTAGTCCAGGAGGACCCAGCGGGCTTCGCGGTCGCCCTCGCGGCGCACCGGCTTGACGCCGAGCTCCTTGCTGAGCCGCTCCTCGATCTCGTCGACGATCGACTTGACCTGGCGGTCGTTGGGCGCGGACGCGAGCAGGAAGGCGTCGGTGATCGACAGCACGTCACTGACGTCGTACGCGATGATGTCGTGCGCGAGCTTGTCGGCCGCCGACTGTGCGGCGGCCTTGATGAGCTCGATGGAGCGGTCCGTGGCGGTCACTAGTGCGCTTTCCTTCAGGTGGTCAAGACACACCAAGGGTCTCACGGACCGCCGACACCACCCCCGACGATGTCCCGATCACCCTGTCGACTGCGTCACCCCGGCCGGAACGCGCCCGGCCGGGGTCCGGTGATGTCAGCCCGCCTTGTAGTCCTGGCCGAGGATCACCGACACATCCGCGTTGGGTGCGGTCTTGCCCTTGCGGACCGCGCTCGGCGGCAGACCGAGGGTCTTGGCGACCTCGGTGGCCTGCGCCTTCTTGCCCGCGTCGGCGTACGTGACCTGCGACGCGGCCTGGGCCACCGAGCCCGCGCCGCTGTCGACGAAGGTGTAGCCGCCGTTGACCAGCGAGATCCGCGCGTTCTGCCCGGCGCCCTTGGTCCCGGACGCGTTCTTGACGCCGACCCGTACGGCCGCGTCCTTCCCCGGCGGCTTGACCGCGCCGCCCAGGACATCCTTGACGACGCTCGCGCCGGCCTTCTCCGACAGCGTTCCGTCCTGCCGCACCGGGAGCAGCTCCGTGGAGTAGTCGCCGCCCTTCGCCCGGTCGGCGAGCTTCGCGAGGAAGGCGCCGAGGTCCTTCTCCTTGAGGGACGGGTCCAGGATCTGGGCGAGGGACTGGACGGTCGTCGTCGCGCCCTGCGGGTCGGACGACAGCTTCCGCAGGACGCCCTGCATGACCTGCCCGAACCGCTTGAGCTGCGCGGTCTCGGACTCGCCGGACGCGCGATAGGTGGCGTACGCGACGGCCATCTGGCCGCTGAGGGTCTGCTGCTCGCCCTTCTTGACGAGGGGCGCCTGGCCCTTCTTGGCCTTGGGGTCCGGCACGTCGGCGTCCGTGTCGATGTCGATGTTGCCGACCAGCTCGACGAGGTTGTTCAAGTACGGGGTGTCGAGCCGCCACGTGCCCTCGACCTGGGTGCCGAGCAGCGTGTCGACGGCCTCGCGGGTGCCGGTCGAACCGTCGTCGTCGACCGACTTGCCGAGCGTCGTCCCGGCGCCGTCGTCGTCCGTCACGGCCAGGGAATTGGGCAGCAGGACGGTGGTGCCCCGCTTGGTGGTGGTGTTGTTCACCAGGAGCGCCGTGGAGGTGCCGCCCCCCTTGGTGTTGTGCAGGTGGACGACGATCACGTCGCGGTTCTGCGGTCCGGCCGCCGCGGCGGCGTCGCCGGACGCGTCGTCCGACAGGCCTGGCAGCTTGCCCGCGTACCAGAGGTAGCCGACGCCGCCCGCGATCACGAGCGCGAACACCACGACGAGCGCGACGACCCGGGAACGCCCGCGCCGCTTGGCCTCCTCGCGCCGCTCGGTACGGCTCTCGGTGAACTTCAGCCAGTCGATGACGTCTTCGGACTCTTCGTCCGGCTCCTCGATGAAGGAGAACTGCTGGGTCTCGTACGCGGGATCGCGGTGCTCCGGCTCAGGCTCACGCTGGGGCTGAGGCTGGGGCTGGGGCTGGGGCTGAGGCTGGGGCTCGGGTTCCGGATCCGGCTGCCGCGACTGCTGCGGGATCCAGCCGGTCTGCGTCTGCTGGGGGGCCTGCTGCTGGCCGTACGTGCCGCCGTAAGAACCAGAGTCGTACGGCGGGACAGGAGGCTGCTGCCCCGTCGCGTACGGGTCGTAGCCATAACCCTGCGGCTGCTGCTGGTGCTGGTGCTGGTGCTGCGGAGGCTGCGACTGCTGCTGAGCGCCGTACGGGTCGTACGAAGTCGAAGGCTGCACCTGCTGGTACACCGGCTGCCCATACTCGTCGTACCCGACGATCTGGTACTGATCAGCCGCGTACTCGCCCGCATACGGGTCGCCGCCCGCATACGGGTCGTACTGTCGGTCGTTCACCGGTGCCCCTCTCGGCTCAATCGCCGCGGTACAGCTCGCGCTTGTCGATATAACGCACCACACCGTCCGGCACCAGATACCAGACGGGGTCGCCCTTGGCGACCCGCGCACGGCAGTCCGTGGACGAGATGGCGAGGGCCGGGACCTCCACGAGCGAGACCCCGCCCGCCGGCAGGCCCGGGTCGGTCAGCGTATGACCGGGCCGGGTGACCCCGATGAAGTGCGCAAGGGAGAAAAGCTCTTCGGTATAGCGCCAGGTGAGGATCTGGCCGAGGGCATCGGCGCCCGTGATGAAGAAAAGGTCCGTGTCGGGATTGAGCGTGCGCAGATCGCGCAGCGTGTCCGTCGTGTAGGTCGGTCCGCCGCGGTCGATGTCGATGCGGCTCACCGAGAACTGTGGGTTCTCGGCCGTCGCGATGACCGTCATCAGATAGCGGTCCTCGGCCGGGGACACCACCTTGTCGCTCTTCTGCCACGGCTGCCCGGTCGGCACGAACACCACCTCGTCGAGGTGGAACTGCGCGGCGACCTCCTGGGCCGCCACCAGGTGTCCGTGGTGGATCGGATCAAACGTTCCGCCCATGACTCCGAGGCGGCGCTTGCCCTTGCTCACCGGGCCGGCACCGGGGCCGGTAGGCATGTCCTGCTCTCCCATGCGTGCAGACCCTACCGGCCCGGTCGACGGGCTCTGTTTCAGCGGTCCGTTCCGTGAGACCGCTCAGCGGTCCCGGTTGAAGCGCGTGGTGATCCACAGGAGCAGCAGCAGCGCGACGAACGCACCACCACCGGTGAGGAGAGGACTGAGGCTTTCGTGCTCGCCGCCGTGCTCACCCTCGGAGGCGAGAGTGACCAGCTGGGCGGCTGTGCTGTGGAGGCTCATCGTCGGCAGGACCTATCCGGAGGTGGGCGGGACAAAGACTTCGGAGCCATCGTATGCGGGGGCACCGGCCGGGCTCACGCCGACTCAGCTGTCGCGGCCCACGCGATCGCCGTCGCGGCTCTCGGCGGAGCCCTCGGCGGAACTCGCACCAGGCTTCGCACCCTCGCCCGCGTCCGGAGCCGTACCCGCGTCCGCGCCCTGTCGGTACCCCCTCAGCAGGAGCCACCCCACCAGGACGCAACCGACGACCATGACGATCAGCACGATACGGAGCAGATTGCCCGCCCCCTGCTCCTTGGCGGCGTGCGTGGCCGCCTCCGTGACCCAGTGGTGGGCTGCGGCGCTGTACTCCATGACGGCGACTCCAATCGCTGTGCTGCCCTGTCACGGTATCTCCGCCTAGGCTGGGCCCCACCTCGGGGGCATGACTGGACGAGCATGGGGGATGGGGCATGACCGACGACAACGACCACGGCCGGCAGGACGGCGGCCAGGAGAACGGCGGCCACGAGAACGTGCCGAGCAGGCAGCGCAGGCGCTTTCCCGGCATCTCCTCACGGGCGTACGAGCACCCGGCGGACCGTTCGGCCCTGGTGGCCCTGCGCAAGCTCAGCGGCTTCGACACCGTCTTCAAGGCACTCAGCGGGCTGCTCCCCGAGCGGAGCCTGCGGCTCCTGTTCCTCTCGGACTCCGTACGGGTCTCCGAGGCGCAGTTCGCGCATCTCAACACCATGCTGCGGGACGCCTGTTACATCCTGGACCTGGAGAAGGTCCCGCCGATGTACGTGAACCAGGACCCGAACCCGAACGCGATGTGCATCGGCCTCGACGAGCCGATCATCGTGGTGACCACGGGCCTCGTCGAGCTGCTCGACGAGGAGGAGATGCGCGCGGTCGTCGGCCACGAGGTGGGCCACGCCCTCTCCGGCCACTCGGTGTACCGCACGATATTGCTCTTCCTGACGAACCTCGCGCTCAAGGTCGCCTGGATCCCGCTCGGGAACGTGGCGATCATGGCGATCGTGACCGCCCTGCGCGAGTGGTTCCGCAAGTCCGAGCTGTCCGCGGACCGCGCGGGGCTCCTGGTGGGCCAGGACATCGAGGCGTCGATGCGCGGCCTGATGAAGATCGCGGGCGGCAATCATCTGCACGAGATGAACGTGGACGCGTTCCTCGAGCAGGCCAAGGAGTACGAGGCCGGGGGCGACCTGCGCGACTCGGTCCTGAAGATCCTCAACGTACTGCCGCGCACGCACCCCTTCACCACGGTGCGCGCCGCCGAGCTGAAGAAGTGGGCCGAGACCCGCGAGTACCAGCGGATCATGGACGGGCACTACCCCCGCCGCGACGAGGACAAGGACACCTCGGTGTCGGACTCCTTCCGCCAGTCCGCTTCCAGCTACGCGGACAACGTACGCAACAGCAAGGACCCGCTGATGAAGCTGGTCAACGACATCGCGGGCGGCGCGGGCGACCTGGGCGGCAAGCTGCGCGGGAAGTTCACAGGCGGGCAGCAGGACGACGGCCGGAACGACGACCCGCCTTCCTCCGAAGCGAAGTAGCCCTCGGACAGCCTCAGAGCGAAGGCTGGGCGGTGGCGGACAGTGATCCGCACAGCGCCGTGGCGTCACCCGTCGCGTACGGGTCGGTGCCCGCGGGGCCGCCCGCCTTCGCCTTCTGCCCGGCGAGCAGCGGCCGCAGCTGGTTCGCGGCGTCGGCGGAGCAGGCGAGCGGACCCGCCTGCGTGTACGAGACGAGCAGCTCGGCCTGGTGCATCCGCAGGTCGTCGCGGTCGAAGCGGAACTGCAGCTCGCGGCGGACGGTGAAGAGCGAGGCCTTGGCGTGCCCGTCCTTGGCGTCCACGCCGACCGGACGCAGCGCGTAGACGAAGGTGTGGTCCGATGTCACCTCGATGGTGTTCTTGTCCGTCTCGGTGGCGTGCAGCGTGCCCTGGACCCGGATTCCGGTCGATGCGAGGGCCGTCTTCGTCGGGTCGAAGCGGATGAGCCAGCCGGTGGGCGCGTGCCGCCCGTCCGCCGCCGGGTGCGCGAAGCTCTCGTCGAACTGGTCGAGCTGCCGCGGGTCGAGCAGGATCCGCGCGGACCGCACGGCGCCGCCGGTGAGCACGTCCGGGTCGAGGGAGGACTCGACCAGGTAGTCCTTGGCGGTGGTCAGGGCGGTCATGATCTGGCCGTCCGAGAAGTGCGAAGTGCGCCGCGCGGAGGGCATGTTGATGCCTTCCGCGCCGACCCGGAACTGCGCGGCCGGGCTGTGCGCGTACAGATCGTCCACCTTCTCGGCGCCGGGCACGGAACCCGGCGGGGAGAGCGGTATGACGGTCATCCGCAGCGGCTCGGGGGGCGGCGCGGCCGGGGCCTCGTACGGATGGCGTACACCCATGTAGATGGCGGTGCCGAAGGCAATGGCGATCAGCAGGACGAGGATCATGGCCTGCTTGGAGAAGTTCTTGCGGGCCATCGCGGGGCGGCGGCGCACCGCGTGGGTGTGATCATCCAGGCGCTCCTGCGCGGAGTACTCCTGGAGCCGTGCGGCGCGGACGAACGATTCGTCGAAGACGACGGATCGGTACTCGTCCTCGCCACCGGCGGGGGCACCCTCGGGTGGCGTCCCCTCGGGTGGTTCTTCTGGCCCGCCCATACCTTCAGGGTAGGTCTCCGGGCGGTCAGGTAAACGCCCTGGTACACGACAAGTTCTGACAACTTCCTACGGGGTGCGCGGCGTCGCGGACACCGGCGGCGGGCCGTACTCCGCGGAGGCGGACGGCTCCGTGGACACGGGCGGCGGTATCCGGTCCTGGCGGCCCGACGAGGCTCCGCGATAGACCGCGGTGAAGGCGAGCGCGACCATGCCTATGCCCATCAGGACGGCGAGCATCCAGGCGACGGGGCGGTGCCAGCGGTTGTGGCTGCCGTAGCCGCTCTGCCGGCCGTACCCCTCGTCGCTGAACTCGCGGTCGTACACGTCGTCGAGGTCGGGGTCGTGGCCGAACTCGCCGCCGTCTTCGGGGCCGAAGCCGTCTTCGTAGAGATCGTCCTCGGACGATTCACCGCCCGGACCGCGGGTGCGGGCCCGGCGGGCCTCGGCGTCCGAGGCCTCGGCGCGCGCCTGGGCGGCGGCCAGCAGCCGCTCCACCGCGGTGGGTTCATGAACCTTGGCGGACCGGACGAAGTCCTCGTCGAAGACCACGGAGGCGAACTCCTCGTCCGCGCCCCCGCGGTCACGGTCGTCGTCGGGCTCCCAGCCGTCAGGAAACGACGGCGTGCCCCCCACGTCCTCCGGCACGTCTCCAGCGTAGACCCGGAAGGGGCAATCTGGGCAGACGGTACGAGAATTCAGCGGGACTCAGCGGGTGTGGCCGTCCCCGGTGACGATGTACTTCGTCGACGTCAGCTCGGGGAGCCCCATGGGGCCGCGGGCGTGCAGCTTCTGCGTGGAGATGCCGATCTCGGCGCCGAAGCCGAACTGGCTGCCGTCCGTGAAACGCGTGGAGGCGTTCACGGCGACCGTCGTGGAGTCCACGAGCTGCGTGAAGCGGCGCGCGGCCTGCTGCGATGTAGTGACGATCGCCTCGGTGTGCCCGGAGGTCCACAGGCGGATGTGCTCGACCGCCTGCTCCAGGGAGTCGACGATGCCCGCCGCGATGTCGTACGACAGGTACTCGGTCTCCCAGTCCTCCGTGGTCGCGGGCACGACGGTGGCCTTCGACCCGTCGGCATAGGCGATGACGCGCTCGTCGGCGTGCACGGTGACCCCTGCCTCGGCAAGCGCGTCCAGGGCGCGCGGCAGGAAGGCGTCGGCGATGTCCGCGTGCACCAGGAGCGTCTCGGCGGCGTTGCAGACGCTGGGGCGCTGGGCCTTGGAGTTGATGAGGATGTCGACGGCCATGTCGAGGTCGGCCTGCGCGTCCACGTAGACGTGGCAGTTGCCGGTGCCGGTCTCGATGACCGGGACGGTGGACTCCTCGACGACGGTCTTGATCAGCGAGGCGCCGCCGCGCGGGATGAGGACGTCGACAAGTCCGCGGGCGCGCATCAGCTCGCGCACGGAGTCGCGGTTCTCGCCCGGGACGAGCTGAACGGCGTCGGCGGGCAGGCCCGCTCCGTGGACGGCGTCGCGAAGCACGCGGATGAGCGCCGTGTTCGATTCGTACGCCGATGACGAGCCCCGCAGGAGCACGGCGTTGCCGGACTTCAAGCAGAGGGCGGCCGCGTCCACGGTGACGTTCGGGCGGGCTTCGTAGATGATCCCGACCACGCCGAGCGGGACGCGGACCTGGCGCAGGTCGATGCCGTTCGGCAGGGTCGAGCCGCGGACGACCTCGCCGACGGGGTCGGGCAGGGCCGCCACGTCACGCACGTCGGCGGCGATGGCGCGGACCCGCTCCGGGGTGAGCGTCAAACGGTCGACGACGGACTCGCTGGTCCCGGCCTCGCGGGCGCGGGCGGTGTCCTTGCCGTTGGCCTCGATGATCTCGGCAGTACGCACCTCGAGAGCGTCGGCGATCGCCAGGAGCGCGTCGTCCTTGACGCCCCGCGGCAGTGGCGCGAGCGTCGCGGCGGCTCCGCGGGCGCGGTAGGCGGCCTGGGCGACGGGCGAGAGGTTGTCGTACGGCAAGCCCGAGAACGAGGGGGTGAGGGACGTCATGTCCGCAGCGTAATGCGGAGCGGCCGTGGTCCACCCGCTGTTTCAGCAGCCGAGACCACCGTGCTCACGACGGCTCACGACGGCTCACGGAGCAGAACGTCCGGCCGGGCACACGGCTCAAAAAGGGTGCACGCCCACCGGGGTCGCCGGCAGTGGGCCGTACCCCTCCGCGATCCGCTGGTGGTAGGTGTCGCGGTCGATGACTTCGAGCCCCACGATCTCCCACGGCGGGAGCTGCGCGCTCTGCCGGTGCTCGCCCCAGAGCCTGAGCGCGACCGCGGCCGCGTCGTGCAGGTCGCGGGCCTCTTCCCAGTACCGGATCTCCGCATGGTCGGGCGCATACCTGCTGGTCAGCAGAAAGGGGTGGTCGTGGGCGAGCTGTTCGAGGCCTCGCCTGACCTCCTTCAGCGGGGCTTCGGCGCCGGAGACGCTCAGCGTGACGTGCCACAGACGGGGCGCCTCCACCGTCTCGCCCTCCTGGCTCTCCTGGCTCAGGTCCGTCTCGCCCGCCGCCCGCGTGGCACCCGTGTACGTCGCCCCTGCGGCGACGCTCGTCAGGGACCGCTCAGCCGGCGCGCGGGACGCCGCTCCTGGGCGCACTCGTCTCACGACGGCCTCCTCTACGCAATAGGGGTGCGGATACGCAATGGTCGTGCGGAAGTGTCTGGAACAAAGTTGAGCAGGCCAAGCGCCCCCGCGGGGCGGTTTTGGGGAGTTTCACCTCGCAGAGGCCGGTCGGCGCACGGCGTTCGCGCCTGTTTTCGGCCGGGGGACGGCTGCGGCGCGGCTGGGACTTCTGTGACTCCTGATGCGGCGGAACCAGGGAAGAAGAGGGAAGAAGCAGGGAAAACGAGGCCTGTGGGGTCCTAGGGATGCAGCAGGACCAGGTCGTCGCGGTGCACGACTTCCCGCTCGTACGCCGGTCCGAGCTCCCGCGCGAGCTCCCGCGTGGAACGACCGAGGAGCTGCGGGAGCTCCTTGGCGTCGAAGTTCACCAGACCACGCGCGACGGCACGCCCCGCGGTGTCCCGCAGCTCGACCGGGTCGCCCGCGGTGAAGTCGCCGTCGACGGCCGCGATCCCGGCGGGCAGGAGCGATTTGCGGCCCTCGACGACCGCGCGCACCGCACCGTCGTCGAGCGTGAGGGCGCCCTGCGGCTCGGAGGCGTGCTGGAGCCAGAGGAGCCGGTCGCCGGAGCGGCGGCCCGTGCGGTGGAAGTACGTTCCCGTGTCACGGCCCGCGAGGGCGTCGCCGGCCTGGCTCGCGGAGGTCAGGACGACCGGGATACCGGCGGCGGCGGCGATCCGCGCGGCCTCGACCTTGGTGACCATGCCGCCGGTGCCGACGCCCGCCTTGCCCGCGCTGCCGATCTGGACGTGCGCTATGTCGGCGGGCCCCGTCACCTCGGAGAGCCGGGAGGTGCCGGGCTTGGCCGGGTCGCCGTCGTAGAGGCCGTCCACGTCGGAGAGCAGGACCAGGAGGTCCGCGCGGACCAGGTGGGCGACCAGGGCGGCGAGCCGGTCGTTGTCGCCGAAGCGGATCTCGTCCGTGGCCACGGTGTCGTTCTCGTTCACGACGGGCAGCGCGCCCATGGCGAGGAGCTGATCGAGGGTGCGGGACGCGTTGCGGTGGTGGGCGCGGCGCGCCATGTCGTCGGAGGTGAGGAGCACCTGCCCCGCGCGTACGCCGTAACGGGCGAAGGAAGCCGTGTAGCGGGCCATCAGAAGCCCCTGGCCGACACTGGCGGCCGCCTGCTGCCTCGCGAGGTCCTCGGGCCTCCTGCGCAGGCCCAGCGGCGAGAGCCCGGCGGCGATGGCACCGGAGGAGACGAGCACGATCTCGCGCTCGCCACCGCTGCGGCTCTTGGCGAGTACGTCGACGAGCGCGTCAACACGGTCGGCGTCCAGACCCCCCGACGCGGTGGTCAGGGACGAGGACCCGACCTTGACGACAACCCTGTGGGCGTCATGGACGCCCTGCCTAGCCCCAGTCACGTACATCCCCAGTTGATCCCAATGCCTCTTGGACCTGCAATCTACGCGAATACGCAGGTGAGGCGCCCCGGTATTCCGAGGGGCGGACCCCCGGGCCTCGAGGGGAATCCCGGCCCTCAGGTTCAGTACCTTTGCCCCTTTATCCGGTGATTGTCGTCACGGAAGATTGCTACAGAGCCGCCGCACGTCATACGGTCAGTGGTCGCCTTGCTCGACATCCCCCGTCCGATCCCCCCGACCCCCCGCCAGGAGCCCAAGCCCGTGCCCTCTGCCGGACTCGCCCCCCGCCGCATCGTGCAGCTCTCCGCGCTGTTCGCGATGTTCGCGCTCTTCACGGCCCAGCTCGTCAGCGCGCTGGTCCCGTACGTACCGGTGTTCATCGCCGCGTCTGCGGCGAACCTCGCGCTCGACGTCTACCTGCAGTACAAACAGCCGGGCCTGCTGTCCCTCCTTGGCAAGATCCGCTTCGATGTCACGGTCAGGCAGCTCCTGCGCGACATGCTGATCCTGGTCGGCCTGCTGCGCATCGACGGCATCGAGCCGCTCGCCGAGCAGTCGCCGCTGACGATCGCGCTGCTCGCCTTCTACTTCCTGCACTTCGGCTGCCAGGCCACCGCCATACTGGTGCGCCGCACCCGCACGCTGCCGATCGTCACGCGCAACATCGACACGTCGGCGCTGCACCTGACCGCGGCCCCGCCGCGGATCCTCTCGCGCCGCCAGGCCCACCGCCTGCTGACGTTCTCGATCCCCACCACGGCGGGCCTGGTGGTCACCGCGGGCACCACCGACGCGTACTGGGGCGGCATCGGCCTCGGCATCTCCATCGCCCTGATGGGCTTCGGGGCGATCTACCTCGCCACCTGGCTGCTTCCTAAGAAGCGGGCGAAGAACGACCAGAAGGTCATGGAGTGGCTCGACGAGTGGCTGGCCGACTACCAGCCCTCCGTCGCGATGTACTTCTCGGGCGGCTCCACGTCCGCGTACCAGGCGAACATGTGGCTCTCCACGCTCTCCGCGCTCGACGGCAAGCCGCTGATCGTGCTGCGCGAGCGGTTCATGGTGCAGAAGATCGACGCGACCGACGTCCCGATCATCTGCTTCCCGAAGGTCGCGACGATGTTCTCCCTGGAGACCTCGACGCTGAAGATGATGCTGCACCCGGCGAACGCCGCGAAGACCTCGCAGGTCCTGCGCATCCCCACGATCAAGCACGCCTTCATCAACCACGGCGAGAGCGACAAGCTGTCCTCGTGCAACCCGTACGCGAAGGCGTACGACGAGGTGTGGGTGGCGGGCCCCGCCGCGCGCGACCGCTACCAAGCCGCTGACGTCGGCGTCGAGGACAAGGACGTGGTCGAGGTCGGCCGCCCCCAGCTGTCCCCGATCCTGCCGTCCACCGGCGCCCCCACAGGTACCTACACGACCGTCCTGTACGCCCCCACCTGGGAGGGCTGGGACGGCAACCCGGGCAATACGTCGGTGACCCTCGCGGGCGAGAACATCGTCCGGCACCTCCTCGCCGACAACGGCGTACGGCTCGTCTACAAGCCGCACCCGATGACCGGCTCGCAGGACCCGCGCGCGGGCGCCGCCAACGAGCGCATCAAGGCCATGATCCGCGACGCCGCCGCCAAGCGTTCCGGCGCCCGTCCCGGCCCGGAGGCCGCGGCCGAACTGACGCGCCGCACCGCCGAGTTGGACAAGCTGACCTCCACCGCGTTCCGCACGAGCGTGGACGAGATGGAGCGGATGATGCTCCAGGGCACGCCCGACGGCGACCAGCAGGCGGCGATCGCCGAGGCGATCACGGCGTGGCAGGCGGCCTACTGGGCGTCGTTCCCCGAGTGGGAGCACCAGATCATCACCACCGCGCGCCCCGCGATCTTCTCCTGCTTCAACCAGGCGGACCTGCTGATCAGCGATGTCTCCTCGGTGGTCTCGGACTGGCTGAGCAGCGAGAAGCCGTACGCCGTCGCCAACACGTCAGGCATGTCCGAGGCGGACTTCCGCGCGGGCTTCCCGACGGTGAGCGCGGCGGCGATCCTCTCCCCCGACGCCGAGGGCATCCCGGCCCTCCTGGAGTCCGTCCGCTCCCCGGAGGAGGACGCCCACGCCGAGGCCCGCGCGGCCCTCAAGGAGCACCTCCTCGGCCCCTCGGACCCGCCCTCCCTGGTCCGCTTCAACGAGGCGGTCCTCGCGCTGTCGGCCAAGGCCGACGAACGCCGCTTCCGCATGGCCACCCGCATCGACGCGGAGATCCCCGGCCAGCGGGCCGCGGAGGACGCGGCGGAGGAGATGGAGTCCGACGCCAGCGAGCAGAACGGCGCGGAAGACTCCGTCACGGCGTAGGCGTCTTCGGTACGTATGGGAAGGGCCCCGGAGCTTCTGGCTCCGGGGCCCTTCCCATGTCTCGTACCTGACCGCGGGTGCGTCGTGGCTTGTCGCGCAGTTCCCCGCGCCCCTGAGGGGCTCTAGAACGGCTCGAAGTCGTCGTACGCCTTCTCCGCGTCGTCCCGCTCCGTGTCGCGGTCCCTGCGGCGCTGAGAGGCCGGACGGGGCTCCTCCAGACGGTGGTCCTCGCCGCGGCGGCCCAGCATCTCGGCACCGGCCATCACCGACGGCTCCCAGTCGAAGACGACCGCGTTCTCCTCGGGGCCGATGGCGACGCCGTCGCCACTGCGGGCGCCCGCCTTCATCAGCGCTTCCTCGACGCCGAGACGGTTCAGCCGGTCCGCGAGATAGCCGACGGCCTCGTCGTTGCTGAAGTCGGTCTGGCGCACCCAGCGCTCCGGCTTCTCGCCGCGCACGCGGTAGATGTCGTCGTCGCCGAGCTTGACGGTGAAGCCCGTGTCGTCCACGGCCTTGGGGCGGATGACGACCCGGGTCGCCTCCTCCTTCGGCTTCGCGGCACGCGCCGCGCCCACCACTTCGGCGAGCGCGAAGGAGAGCTCCTTGAGGCCCTTGTGCGCGATGGCCGACACCTCGAAGACGCGGTAGCCGCGTGCCTCCAGGTCGGGCCTGACGAGGTCCGCGAGGTCCTGTCCGTCGGGTACGTCGATCTTGTTGAGGACGACGACCCGCGGGCGGTTCTCCAGGCCCGCGCCGTACTCCCGCAGCTCGGCCTCGATGATGTCGAGGTCGGAGACGGGGTCACGGTCGGACTCGAGGGTCGCCGTGTCCAGGACGTGCACCAGGACGCTGCACCGCTCGACGTGCCGCAGGAACTCGAGCCCGAGGCCCTTGCCCTGGCTGGCACCCGGGATCAGACCCGGTACGTCGGCGATGGTGTAGACGGTCGAACCGGCCGTCACCACACCGAGGTTGGGGACGAGCGTCGTGAAGGGGTAGTCCGCGATCTTCGGCTTGGCGGCGCTCAGGACCGAGATCAGCGAGGACTTGCCGGCGCTCGGGTAGCCCACGAGCGCGACGTCCGCGACGGTCTTGAGCTCCAGGACGACATCGCCGCCCTGCCCCGGCTCGCCGAGGAGGGCGAAGCCGGGCGCCTTGCGGCGGGCCGATGCGAGTGCCGCGTTGCCGAGGCCGCCGCGGCCGCCCTGGGACGCGACATAGGTCGTGCCCTGGCCGACCAGGTCGGCGAGGGTGTTGCCGTCCTTGTCGAGGATGACGGTGCCGTCGGGCACGGGCAGGATCAGGTCCTGGCCGTCCTTGCCGGAGCGGTTGTCACCGGCGCCGGGGGCGCCGTTGGTGGCCTTGCGGTGCGGGGAGTGGTGGTAGTCGAGCAGGGTCGTGACCGACTGGTCGACGACCAGGATCACGTCTCCGCCACGGCCGCCGTTGCCGCCGTCAGGTCCGCCGAGCGGCTTGAACTTCTCACGGTGGACGGAGGCACAGCCGTGGCCCCCGCTACCCGCGGCGACATGCAGCTCGACGCGGTCCACGAAGGTGGTCATGGGATGTGCCTCCAGAAACATGCGAAATGTCAGGGACGAAATGCCCCTAGGTGTAACACGCGAAGGGCGGACCCGCTTCCCGGCAGGGAAGTGAGGTCCGCCCTCGCGAAGAACCTGTTCTGCAGAAGCCTGAATTCAGGCGACCGGAACGATGTTCACGACCTTACGGCCACGGTGGGTGCCGAACTCGACCGCACCGGCGGCCAGCGCGAACAGCGTGTCGTCCTTGCCACGGCCGACGCTCGAGCCGGGGTGGAAGTGGGTGCCACGCTGGCGGACCAGGATCTCACCGGCGTTTACGGTCTGACCGCCGAAGCGCTTCACACCGAGCCGCTGAGCATTGGAATCGCGCCCGTTCCGAGTGGACGATGCGCCCTTCTTATGTGCCATCTTGTCTCAGTCCCTTACTTCGCAGCCGTGGGGATACCGGTGACCTTGATCGCCGTGTACTGCTGGCGGTGACCCTGGCGACGGCGGTAGCCGGTCTTGTTCTTGTAGCGAAGGATGTCGATCTTGACGCCCTTGTGGTGGTCCACGACCTCGGCCGTGACCTTGATGCCCGCAAGCACCCACGGGTCGCTCGTCACGGCTTCGCCGTCGACAACGAGCAGGGTCGAGAGCTCGACCGTGTCGCCAACCTTGGCGGTGGGAATCTTGTCAACCTCAACGATGTCGTCGACAGCAACCTTGTGCTGACGACCACCGCTGCGCACGATGGCGTACACGCGGGACTCTCTCTCACTCGGAACGGGACCCCGGCAGTCCAGCCGCCCATTCGCACGGGCGGCCTCTCCCGAGCGCCAGGCGCCGGAAGGAAATCAGGTTTACAGGGGTAAGGCGTGCCTATGAACACGCCGACGGTCAAGATTACGGGGCTCGACCGCAAGGGTCAAACCGGGTTCTCTCCGTCCGGCGGCAGCGGCTTGACGCCTTTGCACAGGTCGGTGGTGTCCGCGCTGCCCGGCCAGGCCACGGCCCGTACGCGGTCGAAGTGGCCGCGGTAGGTGTCGTGCACGGAGTCGTCGTCGACCTTCACGATCGCTTCGTCGTTCTCGCGCAGGGCGGGCGCCGTGTAGTTCTGCGAACCGGTAAAGGAGAGCTTGTTCCGCCTGCCGTCGTACATGCCGTCGATGAGCAGGTACTTCGAGTGGATGATGTAGGGCGTCACCAGCTTGGTGCCGGGGTGCAGCGGGTCCCGGTCGTCGTTCAGGCAGCGCATGGTGGGCCCGCCGGACTTGTGCAGCGCCTCCCAGGTGCCGGCGGTGCCGCCCTGGCTCTTGGCGCTGTCGGTCTCGGCGTAGAGGACGCTCACCGAGCAGCCCGCCTTCTTGAGCGAGACGAGCTTGTCGGCGATCTGCTTCCGGGTGATCTTGAATATCGAGGCGCGGATCTTGGTGTGCTGGGTCACCCCGGCCGCGTCCTTGTAGTTGCACTGCACGTTGTTCAGGACCGAGTACATCGTGTCGGTCTCGTTCACCGTGCCGGAGCGCGGGAAGAAGTACGCCTTGTAGAGGCCGTCACTGACCGTGCGGTAGTCCCAGTTCCGCCAGTTCTTGCCGATCATGTCGGTGAAGTAGTCGGCGTACGCCTCGTACATCGTCGGGTTGTTCGGCAGCAGCAGCGCGTCGTTGTAGAACCTCGTGTGCGCCGAGGGTGTCGAGTTCGACGTGGTCTGCACGACGACGTCCCTGGCACCCTCGACTTCCGAGAACAGCCAGAACTTGTTGTGCATGATCGACTTGCCGTACTGGGGGTCGCCCAGGCAGGACTTGTTCGCCGGGCAGAGCGTCACGAAGGACGACTTGCTCTTGTCGGTGCCGAGCGCCGACGCGAGCGTGCTGTACGAGGTGTTCGTGGGGCGGTCGCTCCTGCTGGACTCGTCGAGCAGCATCTGTACGTGCACACCGCGGTCCTTGGCCGCCACGAGCGCGTTGACGACCGAGGCCTCCCACACGTGGTAGACCGCGACCTTGATGGTCGAGCCCGGCACCGCGGAGTTCGTCAGCTCGATCAGGCGGGTGCGGATCGCGTACTGCTGCTCGGGCGTGCCCAGCGGATCGTTGAAGATCGGCGCCTCGAGCATCGGCGGCTCCCCGTCCGCCGCCGCCGTCCCCATGGCCGTGACGGTCTGGATCCCCGCCGCCGACAGGACCGTGGCCAGTGCGACGGCCTGCCTGCCGCCCTTGATCTGTCTCACGGCACGGTGACGTCCCGTGCCCCTCATGCGCCCATGCGCCATCGAAAATCCCCTCCCCTGACGCGAACTGAACGTCTCCCCAGACTTCACGTTCGCGCAACCCTTCATCAACCGCATGAGTTTTACAGGTACTTCACCCGTCTGTACGACCGGGTGCCCCCGGCTCGGCTGAATCGCCGTGCCGGGGGCACCCTGTCGTACAGACGGACTACGAAGGAGAGCGTCAGCTCTCGTCGCCCGCGGAGGCGTTGACGCCCGAGGGCGCCTGCTCCGCCGCGGTGGTCTTCTTCGTCGTCTTCGACGCCTTCTTGGCCGTCGTCTTCTTTGCGGCCGTCTTCTTGGCCGCGGTCTTCTTGGTGGCCGCGGCCTTCTTCGCGGGCGCCTTCTTGGCAGCGGCCTTACGCGCCGTCTTCTTGGCCGGAGCGGCTTCCTCGGCGTCCGCCTCGGGCTTCTCCGTGGCCTTCTCCGGGGCCTCCGTGGCCTTCTCCGCCGACGGGACGACCAGGACGGCCGCATCCTCCGACGTGGTCGGCGCGGTGGCCTTGCGGACCGCACGGCGGCGCGGACGGGCCGGGGCGGCGTCGGCAGCGGGGGCCTCGGCCACCGGCTCGGCGACGACCGGCTCCGCGACGGGCTCCGCCTTGGGCGCCTCGGTGACGATCACCGCGGCGGCTTCCGGCTCGGCACTCTCGGCGGCCTTCGGCGAACCGGCGGGCGACGTCGCCTTGCGGGTCGCACGACGGCGCGTACGTCCCTTCGGAGCGGCGTCGTCCACAGGCGCCTCGGGAGCCGCCTCGACGACCGGAGCCTCGACAACCAGAGCCTCGACAACCGGGGCCTGCGGGGCCTCGACCTCAGCAGCCGGGGTCTGAGCGGCCTCGGCCTCAGGAGCCTCGGCCTTGGCGCCACGCCTGGAACGCTTCTCCGCCTTGGGCGCGGTCTCCGCCTTCGGGGCGCCGGCCGGAGCCGAAGCCCGACGGGTCGCCCGACGACGCGAGCGGCCACCACGGGACGCGGCGGACTCGGCCTCGGAGGCGCTGCTGTACAGCTCCTCGTCGGGCACGAACTCGGGCTCGGGGAGCGCCACCGGGGTCGCTGCCTCCGCCGCGACCTCGGCCTCGGTCTCGACCTCGTCGGCCGTCTCGTGCTCGTGCGTGTGCTCGTGACCCTGCTCCGAGCCGCCGCGCCCGCGCTTCTTGCGCTTGCCACCGCCACCGACGGAGGTCGGCTGCTCCATGTGCACGATCACGCCACGGCCGTTGCAGTGGACGCAGGTCTCGGAGAAGGACTCCAGGAGGCCCTGGCCGACGCGCTTACGGGTCATCTGGACGAGACCCAGCGAGGTGACCTCGGCCACCTGGTGCTTCGTACGGTCGCGGCCCAGGCATTCGAGCAGGCGACGCAGGACCAGGTCCCGGTTGGACTCGAGCACCATGTCGATGAAGTCGATGACGACGATGCCACCGAGGTCACGCAGGCGCAGCTGGCGCACGATCTCTTCGGCCGCTTCGAGGTTGTTCCTCGTCACGGTCTCTTCGAGGTTGCCGCCCTGCCCGGTGAACTTGCCGGTGTTGACGTCGACGACGATCATCGCCTCGGTCTTGTCGATCACCAGCGAGCCACCGCTGGGCAGCCAGACCTTGCGGTCGAGCGCCTTCATCAGCTGCTCGTCGATGCGGTACGTCGCGAAGACGTCGACCTCGGAGGTCCAGCGGTTCAGGCGGTCGGCCAGGTCGGGGGCGACATGGGCGACGTATCCGTGGATGGTCTCCCAGGCCTCGTCACCGCTGACGATGACCTTGGAGAAGTCCTCGTTGAAGATGTCGCGGACGACACGGACGGTCATGTCCGGCTCGCCGTAGAGCAGCGTCGGCGCGGCGCCGCCGTTCTTCGCCTTCTTCTGGATCTCTTCCCACTGCTGCTGCAGACGCTCGACGTCTCGGCGCAGCTCGTCCTCGCTCGCGCCCTCGGCGGCGGTGCGCACGATGACGCCCGCGTCCTCGGGGACGATCTTCTTGAGGATGGTCTTCAGACGCGCGCGCTCGGTGTCGGGCAGCTTGCGGCTGATACCGGTCATCGAGCCCTCGGGCACGTAGACCAGGTAACGGCCGGGCAGCGAGACCTGGCTGGTCAGGCGGGCGCCCTTGTGGCCGATCGGGTCCTTCGTGACCTGCACGAGGACCGACTGTCCTGACTTGAGCGCGGACTCGATGCGACGGGGGCCGTTGGCCATCCCGAGCGCCTCGAAGTTGACCTCACCGGCGTACAGGACGGCGTTGCGGCCCTTGCCGATGTCGATGAAGGCGGCCTCCATGGACGGCAGCACGTTCTGGACCTTGCCCAGGTAGACGTTGCCGACGTACGAGGTGGCCTGCTCCTTGTTGACGTAGTGCTCGACGAGCACGTTGTCCTCGAGGACGCCGATCTGGGTGCGCTCGCCGTTCTGGCGGACGACCATCACGCGCTCGACGGCCTCGCGGCGCGCGAGGAACTCGGCCTCGGTGATGATCGGGACGCGGCGGCGGCCCTGCTCGCGGCCTTCGCGGCGGCGCTGCTTCTTGGCCTCGAGGCGGGTCGAGCCCTTGATGGACGTGACCTCGTCGACGCCGGTGCCCAGCTCGCGCTCTTCCTTCTTGCGCGGCTCACGGACCTTGACGACCGTGCGCTCCGGGTCGCCGTCCGCGGTGTTCTCGCCCTCGCCGGAGTCACCGGCACGGCGACGGCGGCGGCGACGGCGACGGCTGCTGCTCGAACCGGCACCCGAGCCGTTGTCATCGGCGTCTTCATCGGCCTGCTCGGCCGCGGCGTCGGTGTCTTCGGCTTCGTCGCCTGACTCGGCGGCGGCGTCCGTGTCGGATTCGGCGTCCGAGTCCTGCTGGTCGCCGGAGTCGTCGGCGGACTCACCGCGGCGGCGGCGACGGCCACCACGACGGCGACGGCGGCCGTGCCGCTCACCGGAGTCGTCGGACTCGTCGTTGTCGGTGTCGCTGTCCTCGGCCTCTTCGGCTTCGACGGGCTCCTCCACGGCCTGCGGAGCGGCCTTCGGAGCAGCCTTGGGAGCGCTCTTCGCGGGCTCGGCGGCGGGCTGCTCCTCAGCGGCCCGGCGGCGGTTGCGGCGACGGCGCCCTCCGGTCTCCTCCTCCACCACCGGTGCGGCGGCGACGGGCTCGACCTCGGCCTCGACCTCTTCGGCGGGCTCGTCGGCGACCTCGGCGGCAGCGGCGGCAGCGGCGGCGCTCTCGGGGGTCTGGAACATCGGCGCGGCGAACACCGGCGCCTGGAACACGGCGACGGCGGGCCGCGCGGGCCTGCCGGAGTCGTCGTCGGCCTCGGCGGCGCGCGCCTTGCGGGCCCGCGTCGGGGCGGGCGCCGAGAAGCCGGCGGCGGCCTTGCGGGTGGCACGGCGCGGACGGCGCCCACGGGGGGCGTCCTCCTCGGCGGGCGCAGCCTCGGGCTCGGCGGCCTTGGGCTCGGCGGCCTTGGGCTCGGCGGCCTTGGGAGCCTCGGCGGCGGGCGTCGGCTCCGCGGCCTGCGCCTCAGGGGCGGGAGCGGAAGAACCACGGGTCGCACGGCGGCGGGCGCGGCGCGGGGCAGCGTCACCGGACTCCGGCTGCGCCTCGGGCGCGGCGGCGGGCTCTTCGGCGGCGGGCTCGGCGGCCACAGGCGCCTCCACGGCGGCTTCGGCGCCCTGCGGCGCACCGGCGGGGGCGGAGGCGCGGCGGGTCGCGCGGCGGCGACGCGGGGCGGGAGCGTTCTCGGCGGGCTCGGCATCAGCCGTGGCCTCGGCCGCGACGGGCTCGGCGGCAGGAGCCTCCGAGGGGGCCTCAGCGCCCTGCGGAGCACCGGCGGGAGCCGAGGCGCGGCGGGTGGCCCTGCGGCGCGCACGCGGGGCAGGAGCGGCTTCCTCGGCCGGTTCCGGCTGCGGAGCGGCGGCCTCTGCGGGCTCTTCGGAGGCGGGGGCGGCCGGTATGGCCGGTGCCGCCCCCTCGGTGGCACCCACGGGCGGGCCCGCTGGACGCGACGCGGCGCGGCGCCTGCGGCGCGGCGGCAAGGTGTCGCTGGGTGAGTTGTTGTTGTCCGAGCCCTCAGTGGGTTCGTTCGGCTCAAGCATCCGGGCGGTTCTCCCGTCACGCTCCCGGGCGCCGCGCCTGGTCCGGTGATGTCCGCGGCCCTCGCTCAGCTACGCGGGGCCGCCATCCGGGGGCGTGGGCGCCGCACGGGAGCTCTATGTGTCTGTCTCGCCGGTTCCGTACGCCCAAATGCGGACGGCCTGGCGAAAGTCTCGGTCAGTGCGCTGCCCGACCCAGGTGGCTCCCGAGTACAAGGGCGGCGCTACGACGTGCGCTACGCGGGACCTTCTTGCGCCGGCACCTTCGCGGCGGCTGCGGCGGCCCCTTGGTTCTCAAGTGGGGCCGTGGCAGCCTCGCGGTCGGGCGCGAGCGGGTCGGTCACCGTGCCGGTCTCGTCGTCGAGCAGCCCCTGCGCCAGCCTGGTCACCGCTGCGGCGACCGGCGGCGCCAGGTCGGCCACAGCTCGGAGTCCGGACAGAACGTCGTCGGGTCGTACAGCAGGTGTCACGTGCCGAACAACCAGCCGCAGTATCGCACAGGGCTGGTCCGTCGGCCTATCAGCGTCGTGCGTGAGTGCCTGGTCGAGCGCGATCGCCTCCAGGCTCACGACGGCGGCGCGGGCGTCGAACGTCCGCATTCCGTTCTTCGCGCGGCGTTGGACCTCGACGCTCTCCGCGGCCCGGAAGGCCTCGGCGGCACGCTCCGCGTCCGCGGGCTCCACGCCGACGAGGCGCAGCTCCCAGACGGACCCGGTGAGCCGGTCGGCGAGCCCTGAGGTGCGGGACTCGACGGCGTCCACGATGTCGAGGCCGGTCGGCATCGACTCGTTGAGCAGCTCGCGCAGCTTGTCGGGGTCGCGCTGCTCGGTGAGCGCGATCTCCAGGTACTCGGCCTCACTGCCCGTGCCGGTGGGGGCGGCATTGGCGTACGACACCTTCGGGTGCGGGGTGAACCCCGCCGAGTACGCCATGGGCACATCGGCGCGGCGCAGCGCCCGCTCGAAGGCGCGCTGGAAGTCACGGTGGCTGGTGAACCGGAGGCGGCCGCGCTTGGTGTAGCGCAGTCGGATGCGCTGCACCGCGGGAGCGGGCGGCGGGCCTTCGGGCTGTCGCTTGCCCAGTGGTCTAGTCCTTCGTGAGTGCGGTCGTACTGCTACCTACAGTACGTGTCCCAGCCGTGTCCGGTTCCCGCCGGGCCACCGGCACCGGCACGGGCTCCCGCGGGTCGGCCCCCACAGGGACCTGTTGCTTCGGCGCCCCGAACAACATGCGCCGCACGTCGGCCCGTGCCTCCCGGACGCTCTGGCGGGCGGCTGCCAGTGTCTGCCGGGTGACGCGGCGCGCTTCCTTCACGGCCCGTGCGGCGGGCCGCCAGACCCCGTCACGCACGGCGTGCCCGACGGGCGTGAGGACCGAGCGGTACACCCAGCGCACCGGATCGACGAAGATCCACCGCAGGAGGCGGCCCAAGAAGCGCCACACGGCCCGCGACACATGTCCCGCGACCCGCCACGCGTGCCCAAGCGCGTCGCCGATCTCACGCGCGACGACAGCGATTCCGCGCCCGATCGGCACGAACACCCAGCGCCACACGGCGACGGCGGGCACGACGAAGATCCAGCGCCCCAGGGCGCCGAGCACCGTCCCGATCCCCCGCAGCAGCAGGCCGATCCCGGCAGCGATACCCGACCCGGCCCAGGCGATCCCCCTGCCGAGCCATCGGAACCCGGCACCGATCCCCCGCCCCAGCCAGCCGATCGCGTGCCCGAGCGGGGTAAGCACCGACGCGTACAGCCAGCGGGCCGGGATCACGAAGAGCGTCCGCCCCAGCCAGCCGATGCCGAGCCCAACGCCCCTGCACAGCCAGCCGATCCCGTGCCCGACTCCCCTGCACAGCCAGCCGATCCCGTGCCCGATGGGCGTGAGGACCGACGCGTACAGCCACCCGGCGGGCACCACGATCAGCACCCGCCCCAGCCACGCGAGCCCACGCCCGCACGGCACCACCACGTACCGCCAAAGCCCCACCCACGGCCACACGAACACCGCCTTGAGCAGCCACACCGTGGCCGTGCCGACACCGCGCCCGGCGAGCGCCGCCCCGGCAGCGACCGCCCTCGCAAGCCAGGCGATCGCGTGCCCGAGCGGGGTAAGCACCGACGCGTACAGCCAGCGGGCCGGGATCACGAAGAGCGTCCGCCCCAGCCAGCCGATGCCGTGCCCGACTCCCCTGCACAGCCAGCCGATGCCGAGCCCAACGCCCCTGCACAGCCAGCCGATCCCGTGCCCGATGGGCGTGAGGACCGACGCGTACAGCCACCCGGCGGGCACCACGATCAGCACCCGCCCCAGCCACGCGAGCCCACGCCCGCACGGCACCACCACGTACCGCCAAAACCCCACCCACGGCCACACGAACACCGCCTTGAGCAGCCACACCGTGGCCGTGCCGACACCGCGCCCGACCGGAGTGAAGACGTACTCGTTCAGCCACTCCAGGGGTGTCACGATCAGCGTCCGCCCCAGCCAGGCGAACGCGCGCCCCACCGGGCGCAGCGTCGTGAGGTACAGGAAGCGCCCGCAGGCGGCGATCGCGTCCCACAGAAGGCGGATCGGGACGACGATCACCAGGGCGACGATCCGCACCGGAATGCGGATGGCCACCGCGAGGCAGCCCTCGGCCTGAGCCTGCGGCGGTGCCTGCTCGGCTTGCTGCGGGGGCGAGGGCCGCTTTTCCAGATCCATGCCGTCCTAGACGCTTCGTTCGCGGGTGCCGGTTCGGTCGGTCAGGTGTCGGTTCGGATCCAGTAGCGCAGCTTTCCGCCTCGCTCGTCCTCGAAGACGCCGCCCGCCGCCTCGATCACCTTGCGCGAACCGGTGTTGTCGGTGTCGCAGGTCACCAGGACCGAATCCAGGCCCAGTTCGCGGGCGTACGGCAGACAGCCGATCAGCATCGCCGTGGCGTGCCCCCGGCGGCGGGCCGTGGGGCGCACGTCGTAGCCGATGTGGCCGCCGTACTCGCGCAGGAAGCGCGTGGCGACGCTGTGCCGGATGGCCAGGCGGCCGAAGTAGTCGGTGCCGTCCGCGTACCAGAGGGTCGTCACGGGGACGGACAGCGGCTCGGCAGGGTGCTCGGCGGCGCGGACCTCGGCGACGTAGCGCTCGAAGACCGCCGGGTCGTGCCACTTGTCTCCGTAGTCGCGCAGAGTGCGGCCGAGCGTCGTGTCGTCGTCATCGCCGCCCCGCCCCTCGGCGCGGAACTCCTCCATCGCCGCGACGAAGGAGAGACGCACGAGGCCGGTGGGCAGGGCGAGTTGAGGACCACTCGCCCCGTCCACCGGCTCGGGGTGCGTCACTTACTTCACTACCGACAAAGGAAGCAGCTTCTTGCCGGTCGGGCCGATCTGGATCTCCGTCTGCATCTGCGGGCAGACGCCGCAGTCGAAGCAAGGGGTCCAGCGGCAGTCCTCGACCTCGGTCTCGTCGAGCGAGTCCTGCCAGTCGTCCCAGAGCCAGTCCTTGTCGAGACCGGAGTCCAGGTGGTCCCAGGGCAGGACTTCTTCGTACGTGCGCTCACGCGTCGTGTACCAGTCGACGTCCACGCCGAAGTCGGGCAGCGTCTTCTCGGCGCAGGCCATCCAGCGGTCATAGCTGAAGTACTCGCGCCAGCCGTCGAAACGGCCGCCGTCCTCGTACACCGCGCGGATGACGGAGCCGATGCGGCGGTCCCCGCGTGAGAGCAGGCCCTCGACGATGCCGGGCTTGCCGTCGTGGTAGCGGAAGCCGATGGAGCGGCCGTACTTCTTGTCGCCGCGGATCTTGTCGCGCAGCTTCGTGAGGCGGGAGTCCGTCTCCTCGGCCGACAGCTGCGGGGCCCACTGGAACGGCGTGTGCGGCTTCGGTACGAAGCCGCCGATGGAGACCGTGCAGCGGATGTCGTTGCCCGCGACCTCGCGGCCCTTGGCGATGACGTTCGCCGCCATGTCCGCGATCTGCAGGACGTCCTCGTCGGTCTCAGTGGGCAGGCCGAGCATGAAGTACAGCTTGACCTGGCGCCAGCCGTTGCCGTACGCCGTCGCGACGGTGCGGATCAGGTCCTCTTCGGAGACCATCTTGTTGATGACCTTGCGCATCCGCTCGCTGCCGCCCTCGGGGGCGAAGGTCAGGCCCGAACGGCGGCCGTTCCTCGTCAGCTCGTTCGCCAGGTCGATGTTGAAGGCGTCGACGCGGGTAGAGGGCAGGGAGAGGCCGATCTTGTCTTCCTCGTACCGGTCCGCGAGGCCCTTGGCGACGTCCGCGATCTCCGTGTGGTCCGCGGAGGACAGGGAGAGCAGGCCGACCTCTTCGAAGCCGGTCGCCTTGAGACCCTTCTCCACCATGTCGCCGATGCCGGTGATGCTTCGCTCCCGTACGGGGCGCGTGATCATGCCGGCCTGGCAGAAACGGCAGCCGCGGGTGCAGCCGCGGAAGATCTCGACGGACATGCGCTCGTGGACGGTCTCCGCGAGCGGCACGAGGGGCTGCTTCGGGTAGGGCCACTCGTCCAGGTCCATGACGGTGTGCTTGGACACGCGCCACGGGACACCGGACCTGTTCGGTACGACGCGGCCGATCCGCCCGTCCGGGAGGTACTCGACGTCGTAGAACCCGGGGACGTAGACGTTGCCGGTCCTCGCGAGGCGGAACAGCACCTCCTCGCGGCCGCCGGGGCGGCCCTCGGACTTCCAATCGCGGATGATCGCCGTCATGTCGAGCACGGCCTGCTCGCCGTCGCCGATGACCGCGCAGTCGATGAACTCCGCGATCGGCTCGGGGTTGAAGGCGGCGTGGCCTCCGGCGAGGACGATCGGGTCGTCGACGGTGCGGTTCCTTGACTCCAGGGGAATCCCGGCCAGATCGAGGGCCGTGAGCATGTTCGTGTACCCGAGCTCCGTGGAGAAGCTGAGGCCGAACACGTCGAAGGCGCCGACGGGGCGGTGGCTGTCCACGGTGAACTGCGGGACCTTGTGCTCCCGCATCAGCTCTTCGAGGTCGGGCCACACGCTGTACGTGCGCTCGGCGAGGACGCCCTCACGTTCGTTCAGTACCTCGTAGAGGATCATGACGCCCTGGTTGGGCAGCCCGACCTCGTACGCGTCGGGGTACATGAGCGCCCAGCGGACGTCACACGCATCCCAGTCTTTGACGGTGGAGTTGAGCTCTCCGCCGACGTACTGGATGGGCTTCTGAACGTGCGGGAGAAGCGCTTCCAGTCGTGGGAAGACGGACTCGACAGGCATCACAGCGTCTTTCGGCAGGTTCTCATGGCTGGCAGGGGTGACCATCCAGCGTACCCCGGCCGTCAGCCCCCCAATGCCGACCGCAGTTTCGCCCGGGACGCCTTGGCCCACACCTCCGGCAGTTCCCGCTCCCGGTCCGCCGCGGCCGCCTCCTCCTGGCCGTACAGAAGCCCCCAGGTGAAGGCGGTCTCCCCCGCCGCGTGGGACTGGATCGCCAGGTTCCGCAGCGCTTCGCGGGCCACCACGCTGTCCTGGTGGTCGCCGAGCACGGTCTGGACGGCCTTCATCCGCTTGGCGAACCGCTTGGCGGGCCTGCCGAGCGCGGGTGCCGCGGCCTCGCCCGCGTACCGGGCGCGCTTGGCGGCCTTACGGGCCTCGTGCATGGCCAGGTCCCGGCCCTCGCCAGGATCGAGCGCGAGGGCGTGCTCGACGCGGGTGGCGAGGCGGTCGTAGTCCTTGAGCACGGCCTTGGGGAGGGCCTCGGCCTCGGCCGCGGGTGCGGCGGCGGCCGGGCGCAGCGGCGGGTCGGTGAGCAGGGCGTCGACGGACTCCAGGAGCGCCAGATACCGCTTCCCGTCGAGTACGGCGACGGTCCTGCGCCGGGAGCCCGCGCGGTGGGCGACGGTCCAGATGCGCAGGCGCCCGCGGACGGGGCCCAGGAGCAGCGTCCTCGGCGCAGCGGCGATGCGGGCGGTGAGCCGCTCGGTCAGGACCTCCTGGTCCCGGTCGATGCCCAGCTCACCCGCGAGCCACTTCAGCTCGTCGCCGACCGGGGCGGTGACGGTGCGGTCGAGGATCTTCCCGTACGAGCGGAACGCGCTGCGCATCCGTCGCGTGGCGACCCGCATCTGGTGCACGGAGTCCGGCAGGTCGCGGCGGACGTCGGGGTCGAGGGCGATGAGCGCGTCGCGCTGGGCGCGGAGGTAGGCCAGGACGTGGTCGCCCGCGGTGACGGGGACGTCGATGCCCGCGAAGGCCTCGCCCTTCTTCCCGGACTTCCCGGACTTCCCGGACTTCTTGGCCTTACGTTCCTTCGGCGCCGTCTCCACGAGCGCCCTGCTCAGCTTCGACGTCGAAGACGACCGCTCCAGCCCCGCCTTGCGCAGCTTCTTCTCGACCTTGTCGAGCAGCGTGGGGTCCGCGCCGTCCGCGAGCTCCACCTCGATCTCGGCCCACTCGGCGGTACCGCCGCCCTCGATGAGCCGCTCGGCCCGTACCCGGTCGATGCTGTACTCGGCGAGCAACTCGCCCTTCTCGTCGACAAGGTGGCGCAGGTCCCGCGCGGACAACAGGCGTACGGCGGGGACGAGTTCGGCCTCGCGGATCCGGGAGCGTACGAGACCGGATACCGCGCGCGGAACGGAGTCGGACAGCGGCGCCCGGATCTCGTCGCGCACGCCCTGCGCGAGCGACACCGGCAGCTTCAGGTGCCAGCCCGCGTCGTCGCCGCCCGTGCGACGGCGCAGGGTGATCGAGGAAGCTGCCAGGAGCTGGGCGGCCGTGTCGTAGTAGACGGCGTCCAGATCGACGACGCCTTTGTCGACGACATCCGCGATCCCCGCGACACCGCTCAGGTCGGGCAGCGCCAGGTCCGCCACCCCGACGTCGTACTTACGCTCGATCTCGCGCTTCGTCTCCGCCATGAACCGAATCTAGACGCGAAACGGAACGCTGGGCAGCCCCCGGAACCGGCCTACGCCGACATGGGCCGCTGCACCTTGATCGACTGAAGCAGCCCGACCGCCACCCAGACGGCGAACATCGATGATCCTCCGTAGGAGACGAAGGGCAGTGGAAGCCCCGCCACCGGCATGATGCCAAGCGTCATGCCGATGTTCTCGAAGGCCTGGAAGGCGAACCAGGCGATGATCCCGGCCGCGACGATCGTGCCGTACAGCTCGGTCGTCTCGCGGGCGATGCGGCAGGCCCGCCAGAGCAGGATGCCGAGCAGGATCAGGATGAGCCCCGCGCCCAGGAAGCCGAGCTCCTCGCCCGCGACGGTGAACACGAAGTCCGTCTGCTGCTCCGGCACGAACTGCCCGGTCGTCTGCGAGCCCTTGAAGAGGCCGGTGCCCGACAGGCCGCCGGAGCCGATCGCGATGCGCGCCTGGTTGGTGTTGTAGCCGACGCCCGCCGGGTCGAGCGCGGGGTTGGCGAAGGCCGCGAAGCGGGCGATCTGGTAGTCGTCGAGGACGCCGAGCTGCCAGACGGCGACCGCGCCCGCCGCGCCCGTGCCGAGGAGTCCGAAGACCCAGCGGTTGGAGGCGCCCGACGCGAGGAGGACGCCGAGCACGATCATCGCCATCACCATGACCGACCCGAGGTCGGGCATGAGGAGCACGATCATTATCGGTACGGCGGCCAGGCCGAGGGCCTGTAGGACCGTGCGCTGGTCGGGGTGGGCCCGGTCGCCCGCGTCGACGCGGGCGGCGAGCAGCATCGCCATGCCCAGGATGATCGTGATCTTCACGAACTCGGAGGGCTGGAGGGAGAACCCGCCGCCGACCACGATCCAGGCGTGCGCGCCGTTGATCGTCGCGCCGAGCGGGGTGAGGACGAGCAGGACGAGGAAGACGGAGATGCCGTAGAGGATCGGCACGGCCGTCCGCAGCGTCCGGTGGCCGAGCCAGATCGTGCCCGCCATCAGGGCGATGCCGATGCCGGTGTTCAGGACGTGCTTGAACAGGTAGGCGTACGGGTCGTCGCCGACCAGCTCGGTGCGGTTGCGCGTCGCCGAGAAGACGAGCGCGGAGCCGATCGCCGAGAGCGCGAGCGCCGAGAGCAGTATCGGCCAGTCCAGCCTGCGCACCAGCGAGTCGCGGGCGAACAGGTGGGCCATGGAGGAACGCTCGGGCCCGTAGCCGGAGACGGAGAAGCCACTCTTGCCGGCCACTAGTCGCGCCTCCCGTTCGCGGGCGCGCCCGCCAGTTCCTGCTGGTCCTGCGGCGGCTTGGGGGCCTCCGGCTTGTACGGCTTGATCTTCGGGGAGTCGATCGAACCGTCGGTCTCGATCTTCGGCAGGTTCTTCTGCGGCTGGGGCAGGAGGGCCTTCTTGAGGTTCTGCTTGCCGCTGTCGTCCAGGCCGTAGATGCCGTCGTAAATCTTGCGGACGGCGGGGCCCGATGCTCCGGAACCCGTACCGCCCTGGGAGATCGTCATCACGATCGAGTAGTCCTTGGTGTACGTCGCGAACCACGAGGTGGTCTGCTTGCCGTAGACCTCGGCCGTACCCGTCTTGGCGTGCATCGGGATCTTGTCCTGCGGCCAGCCGCCGAACCGCCAGGCGGCCGTTCCCTTGGTGGCGACGTCGGCGAGGGCACCGTCTATGTCGTCGCGGGTCTTCTGGCTCATGGGCAGCTTGCCGTGCGACTTGGGCTTGAGCTCCTGGACCTGCTTGCCGTCGGCGCTGACGATCGCCTTGCCGACGGTGGGGTCGTGCAGGGTGCCGCCGTTGGCGATCGCGGAGTAGATCGTCGCCATCTGTATCGGCGTGACGAGGGTGTCGCCCTGTCCGATGGAGTAGTTGACGGAGTCACCGGCGCGCATCTTCATGCCTTCGAGGCAGTTCTCGTACGCGATCTGCTCGGTGTAGTCGCCGCCCTTCTTGCCCTGCTTGCACCAGCCGTCCTTGTTGGCCTTCCAGAAGTCCTTCTTCCACTGGCGGTCCGGGACACGGCCTGAGACCTCGTTCGGCAGGTCGATGCCGGTCTCCTTGCCGAGGCCGAACTGGTGAGCCGTCTTGTAGAACCAGTCCTTGGCGTCCTTCTTCGGCCTGTTGCCGCCGTCCTTGGACCACTGGTCGTGCGAGAGCTTGTAGAAGACGGTGTCGCAGGAGACTTCGAGCGCCTGGCCGAGGGTGATGCTGCCGTGGCCCTGGGACTCGAAGTTCTTGAAGGTCTGGCCGCCGATGGAGTACGAGCTGGGGCAGGGGTAGCGCCCGTTGAAGTCGTAGCCCGCGTTGACCGCGGCGGCCGTCGGGATGACCTTGAAGATCGAGCCAGGGGCCGCCTGGCCCTGGATGGCGCGGTTCAGGAGGGGGTAGTTGGACTTCTTGCCGGTGAGCTGCGCGTAGTCCTTGCCGGAGATGCCGCCGACCCAGGCGTTCGGGTCGTAGGACGGGTTGGACGCCATGGAGACGACGCGTCCCGTCTTGTTCTCCATGACGACGACGGCGCCCGCGTCGGCCTTGTAGTTCTCGCCGGTGTTCTTGTCGAACTCGTGGCGGGCCTTCTTCATCGCGTCGTTCAGCCAGTACTCGGACAGGGCCTGCACGCGCGCGTCGATGCTGGTGACGACGTTCGCGCCGGGCTCGGCCGGGTCGTCCTTGGCCTTGCCGATGACACGGCCGAGGTTGTCGACCTCGTAGCGGGTGACACCCGCCTTGCCGCGCAGCTGGGCGTCGTACGTCCGCTCGAGTCCCGAGCGGCCGACCTGGTCGGAGCGGAGGAACGGCGAGTCGGTGTCCTTGGCCTTGTTGATCTCGCCGTCCGTGACGGGCGAGAGGTAGCCGAGCACCTGGGCGGTGTTGGACTTGCCGGGCGCGGCATAGCGGCGTACGGCGGTGGGCTCGGCGGTGATGCCGGGGAAGTCCTCGGCGCGCTCGCGGATCTGGAGGGCCTGCCGGGGCGTGGCCTCGTCCGTGATCGGGATCGGCTGGTAGGGCGAGCCGTTCCAGCAGGGCTGCGGGGTCTTGGAGTCGCAGAGGCGGACCTTGTCGGCGACGTCCTTGGCGCTCATGCCGAGGACCTCGGCGAGCTTGTCGAGGGCCGCCTTGCCGTCGTCCTTCATCTTCATCAGGTCCGTGCGGGACGCGGAGACGACCAGGCGGGTCTGGTTGTCGGCGATCGGCACGCCGCGGGCGTCGAGGATCGAGCCGCGTACGGCGGGGTCGACGACCTGCTGGACGTGGTTGCCGGAGGCCTCTTCGGCGTACTCCTCACCGTTGCGGATCTGGAGGTACCAGAGTCGGCCGCCGAGGGTGAGGAGGAGGGAGAGCACGAGGATCTGGATGACGATGAGGCGGATCTGGACCCGTGGGGTCCGACCGGTCTCGGGGATATTGGTCACTGCGTTTGCTCCCCCTCTCAGTGTGTGTACGAGTAGTACGTGTACACGACCGACCTGTGTGCGCGGCCGGTCGGGTACGGGGCCAACTGCGCTGCGGTCACAGGCGCTTGACCCCCTTGATGCGTCCGGCGCGCGCGACGCGGGCCTTGGCCGCCTTCATCCGCAGGCCGCCGCGCTGATTGCCGATACGCAGTCCTGTGCCTGAGGAGAGCCAGCCGGACGAGACGTCGGTGGCCTTGTTGGCGGGAGAGGTCTCCCCCAGTGGATCGTTCTCGGCTCTGCGGGCGAGCGCGATGATCAGCGGCACGGTGAACGGCGCGAGCAGCAGGTCGTACAGGGCGGCCGTGAAGAGGAGCCCGCCCAGGCCCACATGGCGGGCAGCGGTGTCCCCGACGAGGGCGCCCACGCCCGCGTACAGCAGGGTCGAGCCGATGGCGGCGCCGACGACCACGACGAGCGGCCCGGTGGCGGACCTGAGCCGTCCGGTCTCCGGCTTGGCCAAGCCCGCGAGGTAGCCGACGATGCACAGGACCAGGGCGTACCGCCCAGCCGCGTGGTCGGCGGGCGGGGCGAGGTCGGCGAGAAGACCGGCGCCGAAGCCGATGAGGGCGCCGCCCACATGGCCGTAGACGAGGGCGAGGCCGAGCACCGTGAGCAGCATCAGGTCCGGGACCGCGCCCGGCAGCTGGAGCCGGGCAAGGACGCTGACCTGGATGACCAGGGCGACGACGATCAGGGTGGTGGAGAGCAGGATTCGGTTGAAGCGCATGGGGTCCGGGGCTCCTACTGCTCGTCGTTGCCGTTGTCGACGCCGTTGGCCGGGGGCTGTCCTGACGGGGTGGCCGTCACGGTCACCGTCGGGGTCGGCTTCGGTTTGGCGGGCTTCTTAGGCAGGACCGTGTCGCGCGGGTCCTCACGGGGCGCTTCTACGACGACGCCGACGATGTCCAGCTTGGTGAAGCCGACGTACGGCTTGATGTAGATGTTGCGCGTCAGGTCGCCGCCGGAGGGGTCGACGCGGACGACCTTGCCGACCGGTACGCCCGGCACGAACGGCTTGTCGGCCTGCGAGCCGAAGGTGACGAGGCGGTCGCCCTTCTTGACCTTGGCCTTGCCGTTGAGCATCTGCACCGAGAGCGGGCGGTCGCCCTGTCCGGTGGCGAAGCCCAGCTCGTCGGTCTTCTCCATGCGGGTGCCGACGGTGAAGTCGGGGTCGTTGGCGAGCAGGACGGTCGCGGTGCTCGGGCCGACCGTGGTGACGCGGCCGACCAGGCCCTCGCCGTTCAGGACGGTCATGTCGCGCTTGAGCCCGTCGTTGGCGCCCGCGTCGATCGTGACGGTCCAGGAGAAGCCCTGGGCCGCTCCTATGCCGATGACCTCGGCGCCCTTGATGCCGTACTGCCCGGCACCGGCCTTCTTCAGCATGTTGTCCAGTTGCCTGACGCGGCTGTGGTTGCGGTCGTCGCTGCCGAGCTTCGCCTTCAACGCGGCGTTCTGCCGCGTGAGTTCGGCGATCCGGTCATGCCGGTCGCCCGAGTCCCTGACCGCGCCGATGGCGTTGCCGATCGGGTCGACGGCGGACGATACGCCGTCCTCGACCGGGCCGAAGACCGTGGCGGCGGCCTGCCGGGCACCGTCGACCGGCGAGTCCTCGCCACCACGGATGTCCACCGTGATCAAAGCGAACGCGATGGCGATCAGCAGCACCAGGAGCAGCCGGCTCTCTCGTGTGTCCCTCACGTGCGGCGGCCGTGCCTTCCTCAGTTGGAAATCCTTGGAATTATGGGCAAGTCTGCGTATCTCTGAGTAAATCTAAGCAATCGGAATCCGCGGCGTCTGCGGGCGCCGCGGAATTGTTATGCCTTGCCTCTATATCAACGATCCGCCGCACGAAGTGACAGGCACTCGTACGGCGGACCATTTCGCGTCAGATCATCTGCGCGGCGAAGCGTCAAGCACCTGCTGGAGCGCCTCGAACTCCTCGACGCACTTGCCGGAGCCGAGCGCCACGCTGTCCAGCGGGTCCTCGGCGATGTGGATCGGCATGCCCGTCTCGCGACGCAGGCGCTCGTCGAGGCCGCGCAGCAGCGCGCCGCCCCCGGTGAGAACGATGCCCCGGTCCATGACGTCACCCGAAAGCTCCGGCGGGCACTTGTCGAGGGTCGTCTTGACCGCGTCCACGATCGCGTTGACCGGCTCCTCGATGGCCTTGCGGACCTCGGCGGCGGAGATGACGACCGTCTTGGGCAGCCCGGAGACCAGGTCCCGGCCGCGGATCTCGGTGTGCTCGTCGGCGTCCATGTCGTACGCCGAACCGATGGTGATCTTGATCTGCTCGGCGGTCCGCTCACCGAGAAGAAGGCTGTACTCCTTCTTGATGTGCTGGATGATCGCGTTGTCCAGCTCGTCGCCCGCGACCCGGATCGACTGTGCCGTGACGATTCCGCCGAGCGAGATGACGGCGACCTCGGTGGTGCCGCCGCCGATGTCCACCACCATGTTGCCCGTGGCCTCGTGGACCGGCAGACCGGAACCGATGGCCGCCGCCATGGGCTCCTCGATGATGTGCACCTGGCGGGCACCGGCCTGCGACGAGGCCTCGATGACGGCACGGCGCTCGACTCCTGTGATGCCGGAGGGCACACAGACGACGACACGCGGACGGGCGAGGTAGCGCCGCTTGTGGATCTTCAGGATGAAGTAGCGGAGCATCCGCTCGGTGATCTCGAAGTCGGCGATGACGCCGTCCTTCAGTGGCCGCACGGCGACGATGTTGCCCGGAGTGCGGCCGATCATCTTCTTGGCTTCGGCGCCGACAGCGAGGATGCCACCGGTGTTGGTGTTGATCGCGACGACGGACGGCTCGTTGAGTACGATCCCCCGACCCCTGACGTAGACCAGCGTGTTGGCGGTCCCGAGGTCGACAGCCATGTCACGGCCGATGAACGACATGTTGTTCCCCATGAGGATGCGTCTGGCCTTCCCAGTGGAGCTTGTGATGGCTTTATAGGTAGGCGAGGTGAGTGCGCTGTGGTGTGGAGGCTTACATCGTAGTCTCGCCTGCACGAACACGGCGCTAGGGTCTTCGCCATTGTCAGCAGATGATGCGCCGCCTCGCTCTTGGAGACGTGCCATCGGAGGCACGGGTTCCCCCAATGGGGGCGCATATGCCAAGGGGCGGCCGGTTTTCTCGGCCACCCCTGGTCAGGGCGGTGCCCTGCTGATGGTTCAGGGCGGCGCCCTGCTGACTAGGCGTCAGAAGTCTTTACGTAAACCTTTACGCAACGCTTTGCCCGCCGGGCTTCACGACGGGTCAGGCGACGCCCGGGAAGAAAATCTTCAGTTCGCGCTCGGCCGAGTCCTCGGAGTCCGACGCGTGGATCAGGTTCTCCCGGACGATGGTGCCGAAGTCGCCCCGGATGGAGCCGGGCGCGGCGGCGATCGGGTCGGTCGGACCCGCGAGGGCGCGCACGCCCTCGATGACGCGCTCACCCTCGACGACGAGCGCGACGACGGGGCCGGAGGCCATGAAGTCGACCAGCGGCTCGTAGAACGGCTTGCCCTTGTGCTCGCCGTAGTGCTGCTCCAGCGTCTCCTGGTCGAGCGAGCGCAGCTCGAGCGCGGAGATCGTCCAGCCCGCCTTGCGCTCGATGCGGCCGATGATCTCGCCGATCAGGCCACGACGGACGGTGTCGGGCTTGAGCAGGACGAGAGTGCGCTGGGTCATGTGCGGCTCCAAGCAGTTTTTCTACGAGCATGTGGGTTGCCCGGCAGGATACCGGCACCCACTACACCGCGTTACCTCCGGGCCCTGGAGCCCGCCCTGCCAGGCCCTGCTGCCGGGCTGGTTCGCTACGCCCCCGCCTCGGCCTCGGCCTGCGCCGCGAACCTCGCCTTCGCCTCGTCGATCTTCTGGCCGAAGTGCAGCGAGGCCCACCACAGGGCGGCGAACACCGCCCCCAGGAAGAACATGATCGGCACGATGAAACCGCTCGCGATCAGCGCGAGCTGCAGCGCCCAGCCCAGCTGCGTTCCGCCGGGCCTGGTGATCATTCCGCACAGCAGGACGGTCAGCAGCATCGCGATGCCGCTCACCGTCCAGACCGTACCCATCGTCAGATCCGGGTCCTTCATGGCGACAAGACCGGCGAAGCCGATGACGAAGAACTCGCCGATCAGCGTCGAAGCACAGAGCGTACGCACAGGAGTCAGCCCCTCCCCAGGAGCAGTCGGGCCTCGCCGACCGTGATGACGGAACCGGTGACGAGGACGCCACCGCCCGCGTACTCGCCCTCTTCCTCGGCGAGGGTGATCGCGGCTTCGAGCGCGTCCGGCAGGCGCGGTTCGACCTGGACGCGGTCGTCGCCGAAGACCTCGACGGCGATCCCGGCCAGCGTGTCCGCGTCCATCGCACGATGGCTTGAGTTCTGCGTGATGACGACCTCGGTGAAGATCGGCTCGAAGGCTTCGAGCAGCCCCTTCATGTCCTTGCCCTCGCTCGCCGCGACCACGCCGATCAGGCGGCTGAAGTCGAAGACCTCGCTGACCGCCTCGGCGGTGGCGCGGGCGCCCGCCGGGTTGTGCGCGGCGTCCAGGACGATCGTGGGCGAGGTGCGGACCACTTCGAGGCGGCCCGGCGACGAGACCGAGGCGAAGGCCTTGCGGATGGTGTCGATGTCGAGCGGGCGCGCGTGCTGCGAGCCGATGCCGAAGAACGCCTCTACCGCGGCGAGCGCCACTGCGGCGTTGTGTGCTTGGTACGCGCCGTGCAGCGGCAGGAAGACCTCTTCGTACTCCCCGCCGAGGCCGCGCAGGGTCAGGAGCTGGCCGCCGACCGCCACGCTGCGGGAGACGATGCCGAACTCCAGGCCCTCGCGGGCCACTGTCGCGTCGACCTCCACGGCCTTCTTAAGAAGGACCTGCGCCGCGTCCACCGGCTGCTGGGCGAGGATCACCGTCGCGTCCGGCTTGACGATGCCGGCCTTCTCCGCGGCGATCTCGCCCGGCGTGTTGCCCAGGCGGTCGGTGTGGTCCAGGTCGATGGGCGTGACGACGGCGACCGAGCCGTCGATCACGTTCGTCGCGTCCCAGCTGCCGCCCATGCCGACCTCTACGACGGCGACGTCCACGGGGGCGTCCGCGAAGGCCGCGTACGCCATGCCCGTGAGCACCTCGAAGAAGGAGAGCCTGTACTCCTGCTGGGCGTCGACCATCTCCACGTACGGCTTGATGTCGTTGTACGTCTCCACGAAGCGCTCGGCCTCGATGGGGGCGCCGTCCAGGCTGATCCGCTCGGTGATCGACTGGACGTGCGGCGATGTGTACCGCCCGGTGCGCAGCTCGAAGGCGCTGAACAGGGCCTCGATCATGCGGGCCGTGGACGTCTTGCCGTTCGTACCGGTGATGTGGATCGAGGGGTACGCGCGCTGGGGCTCACCCAGGACGTCCATGAGCGCGGCGATACGGCTGACGGAGGGCTCGAGCTTGGTCTCGCCCCAGCGGCTCGCGAGCTCCGTCTCGACCTCGCGCAGCGCCTTGTCGATCTCCGGGTCGGTGGGACGGGAGGGGATGTCGCTCTGGGGCGGGCCCGACTGGGTGCGCAGGGTGCGGCTGCCCGCCTCGATCACGGCGAGGTCGGGGTCGCGGTCTGTTTCGGCTTCGACGATCTCGGTGAAACGGTCGTCGCTGTCGGGATGCTCGCTGTCAGGCGGGGGGAGGTCACTCACGTACGCCAGTCTACGGACGGGGTATGACAGTTGCCGCCGGGACCTGTCGGGATCTCTGTCGGGACTTTGGTCCCGGGTGATTCAGGACCTAGGTCCCGACGATCCGGGAATTCGCCGGGCAAACTTGGCGATCATGGACATAGGTATCGACCTCGGCACAGCGAACACCCTTCTCTACGTCCGCGGGCAGGGGATCGTGCTCAACGAGCCGTCCGTGGTCGCCATGAAGGAGGGCGCGCGGACCGCCCTCGCCGTCGGTACGGAGGCCAAGGAGACGATCGGCCGTACTCCGGGGTCCATCACCGCGATCCGCCCCCTGCGGGACGGCGTGATCAGTGACTACGAAGCCGCCGAGGAGATGATCAGGCACTTCGTGCGCAAGGCCGTGCCGGGGCGTCGTCCTCGTACGCGGATGGTCGTGTGCGTGCCGAGCGGTGTCACGCAGGTCGAGCGGCGGGCGATCGTCCATGCGGCTCAGCGGGCTGGGGCCCGTGCGGTGCACCTGGTGGAGGAGCCGATGGCCGCGGCGATCGGGGCGGGGCTTCCGGTGGCGGAGCCGCGGGGATCGATGGTGGTCGACATCGGGGGCGGGACTACTGAGGTCGCCGTGATCTCGCTGGGCGGGATCGTCACGGCGCAGTCGCTCCGAGTGGGCGGGGATCGTCTGGACGAGTCGATCACGAACTTCGTGCGCAAGGAGCACGGGTTGCTCATCGGTGAGCGGACCGCCGAGGACGTCAAGGTCGCGATCGGCTCCGCGTGGCCGGTGCCTGGCGATGAATCGCTGGAGTCGCGGAAGTTCACCGTGCGGGGGCGGGAGAAGGTCGGGGGGCTTCCGAAGACGGTGGAGCTGACGGTGCGTGAGGTGCGGGCCGCGCTTGACGAGCCGGTGGAGGCGGTGATCGCCGCGGTGCGGGCCACGCTGGAGGAGTGCCCGCCGGAGCTGTCCGGTGACGTCATGGAACACGGCATCGTGCTGACGGGCGGGGGTGCGTTGCTGCCGGGGCTGGATCTGCGGATGGCTTCGGCCACCGGGATTCCTGTCTTCGTGGCCGATGAGCCGCTGGACAGCGTGGCGCTTGGCTGCGGGAAGTGCGTGGAGGACTTTGATGCGTTGGAGCGGGTGATGTCTGCGGCGTAGGCCTGCGGCCGGCGGGGCGGGGCGCCGTGCGGGGGCGCTGCGGGGATGCCTGCGGCGCCTGTCGCGGTTGGGTGGGGGTGGGCGACGCGGCATCGGTTCGTCGGTGGCAGCGGGGCCGCGCCGGTATGTCCGTCCTCGCTATCGTCCAGTGGCCCCATGGGTACTTCGGCCCCGGAGTGCCGCGAACCGTGCTCCGGGCGGAAATACCGACACGACCCCGCGCGAGCGCTGCCGACAGCAGGTGCGTCGTGGGGAACAACGCTCCGGGGCAACGGGCGGGTGGGCAGGAAAGGCCTGTTCGGTGCAGGCAAGGCTGCGGGGGGACATGTCGGCGTGGCGGGTACCGAAACTCGGGCACCAGGGGTCAAATCAGACCATGTGGTATGCCCAGAATCCCGGTAGACGGACCCGACAGCTCCTCGGCGACAGCGCGGTACTGCTGTGGACCGGAGTGTGGACCGCCGCCGCCGTCGTCGCGTACCGGTTGGCCTGTCTGCTGACCCGCCCATCACCCGAAGCTCCGTCCCTCGACGCGCCGTCCCGGCTGCCGCTGGTCGGCCACCGTGTCGACGCCGCCCTGCAGACCGTCGCGGACGCGGCAGGCACCGGGGACCCGGTGGCCGTCCGCACCGCGGTGACCGTAGGCGCCGTCGTCGTCTTCCTCGTGCCCGTCGGACTCGTCCTGAGCAGTTGGCTCCCTCGCCGGTTGCGCTGGATCCGGCAGGCCCAGGCCGCTCAGGAGCTCGCCGCCAGTGACGACGGGCGGGAACTGCTCGCCCTGCGGGCTCTGTTGAGGCCTCTGGACGAGGTCGCCCTGACCGCGTCCGAGCTCCCCGACGCCACCGCCGGCAGCCTCGCCGAGGGCTGGCGCGGGGGCGACACCGACATCCTCGACGCGCTCGCCGACGCGGAGTTGGTACGTCTGGGGCTGCGGATCGACGGAAACGGGACGGGGGGGGGGGGCGCCGGGGGGGGGGGGGGCCCCCCCGCCCCCCCCCGCCGGGGGGGGCGGGGGGGGGGGCCCCGGGGGGGGGGGGCGGGGGGCGCGGGGGGGGGGGGGGGGGGGGGCGCCCCCCGGCTTTT